>CAVXNN010000003.1:0-209582 GCA_963763265.1 uncultured Actinomycetes bacterium
GATGGCCGAGGAGATCGTCCCGGTCGTGGTCAAGGGCCGCAAGGGCGACACCACGGTCGGGGTCGACGAGGCGCCGCGCCCGGAAACGACGCTGGAGACCCTCGCCAAGCTGAAGGCGGTGGGCGGCGATGGCGCCACCCACACCGCGGGCAACGCGCCCGGGGTCGACGACGGCGCCGGCGCGATGGTCGTCGCCTCCGAGGAGTGGGCCGAGAAGGAAGGCCGCAAGCCGCTCGCCAAGGTCCTCTCCTACGCGACCGTCGCCGACGAGTACGCCTACCTCGCCCGCACCCCCGGCAACGCGGCGCTGAAAGCGCTCGAGAAGATCGGCATGCAGCCGGGCGACGTCGACCTCTGGGAGATCAACGAGGCCTTCGCCTCGGTGGTGATCGGCTCGATGCGGATCCTCGGGATCGGCGAGGAGAACGTCAACGTCAACGGCGGCGCGATCGCCTTCGGCCACCCGATCGGCGCCTCCGGGGCCCGCATCGTCGGGGCGCTCGTCCACGAGCTCGGCCGCCGCGGCGGTGGGCTCGGCGTGGCGGCGATCTGCTCTGGCGGTGGCCAAGGCGACGCGATCGTCCTCGAGGTTGCCGCGGCGTAAGCCGCGCTCGCGGCATCCTCGGCGCTCGATCGATGAGCCAGGCCGCGGCGTTTTTTGACCTCGATAAGACCCTCATGGCCGGGTCGAGCGCGATGCAGTCGGCGCGGGTGGCGGCGCGGGGTGGGATCGTCAGCCGGCGGCAGCTGGCGCGCTGGGCGGTCGAGCACCTGCGCTACCGGCTGCGCGGGACCAACGACGAGCGCACCGGCGAGGTGCTGCGGGTCGCTCGCGACCTGATCACCGGGGTGCCGGCGAAGACGGTGGAGCGGATGCGGCCGGAGACGATGGCGGCGATCCTGCCGCGCGTCTACCCGCAGATGCTCGACGAGGTCCACGCCCACCAGGACGCCGGTCGGCCGACCTTCATCGTGAGCGCCGCCGGCCACGACGTGGTGGAGGCGCTGGCGGCGGTGCTCGGCATGGAGGGCGGGATCGGCACCCGCTATGAGATCGACGCCGAGGGCCGTTTCACCGGCCGGCTCGACGGACCGTTCGTCTACGGCCCCGGCAAGGTGACCGCGATGGAGGAGTTCGCGGCCCGCCACGACATCGACCTGGGCGCCTCCTACGCGTACTCGGACTCGCTGTCGGACCTGCCGATGCTGCGCGCGGTCGGCAATCCGGTCGCCGTCAACCCCGACCCGCCGCTGGCCGCGATCGCCAAGGAGGAGGGCTGGCAGACGCTGCGCTTCGAGCGGCTCGGGCGACGGCTCACCGCGATCGCGGTGACGATCCTCGCCACCGTCGCGGGCTTCGGCGCCTCGCGGCTCGCCGCCGAGCGCCGGGGGGCCCCGCGCCGCTTCCGGCTGCCCAGGCCCGGCGGATGAGCAGAACGGCCTGGGGCGCCTTCCTCGCGATCTCGGTCCTCTGGGGACTTCCCTACCTCTTCATCAAGATCGCCGTCGACGGCGGGATGCCGCCCCTGCTGGTCGCCTGGCTGCGGGTAGCGCTCGCCGCGGCGATCCTCCTGACGATGGCGCGGCGAGCCGGGACGCTTCACGCGCTGCGGGGCCGCGGGCGTTGGCTGCTCGCCTTCGCGCTCGCCGAGCTGGCGATCCCGTTCCCGATGCTCGCGGCCGGGGAGGAGCACGTCGCCTCCTCGACGGCGGCGATCGTGATCGCCACCGTGCCGTTGCTGATCGCGCTGCTCAGCATGCGGCTCGAGCCCGCCGAGCGGGTGACCGGGCCGCGCCTGCTCGGCCTGCTGGTCGGATTCGCGGGCGTCGCGGCGCTGGTCGGCGTCGACGTCTCCGGCGACGGCGGCGAACTGCTCGGGATCGGCGCCGTGCTGGTCGCCGCCTGCGGCTACTCGATCGGGCCGCTGGTCCTCCGGCACAAGCTGGTCGGCCTCGACCCGATCGCGACGATGGGCGCCTGCCTGGCGATCGCGGCCGCGGTCCTCACCCCGTTCGCGGCGCTCCAGGCGCCGCATGCCGCGCCGAGCGCCGGCGCCTTCACCTCCGTGGTGGCCCTGGCGCTCCTCTGCACGGCGCTGGCGCTGGTCCTGATGGCGATCCTGATCGCCGAGGCGGGCCCGTCGCGCGCCTCGGTCATCACCTACATCAACCCGGTCATCGCGCTCGCCCTCGGCGTCGTCTTCCTCGGCGAGCAGCCGGGCGTCGGCGCGCTGGCGGGCCTCGCCCTGATCCTGGTCGGGTCGTGGCTTTCGACGCGAGCGGGACGCCCGCTGGACGCCGCGCGGGTAAGCTCCGCGGCGTGACCCCGGCAGCCACCGCGCGCAAGATCCGCGTCGTCGTCGCCAAGCCCGGCCTCGACGGCCACGATCGCGGCGCCAAGATCATCGCCCGCGCCCTGCGCGACGCGGGGATGGAGGTCATCTACACCGGCCTCCATCAGACCCCCGAGCAGATCGCCGAGACGGTGATCCAGGAGGACGCCGACGCGGTCGGGCTCTCGATCCTCTCGGGCGCCCACATGACGCTGGTGCCGAAAGTGGTCGAGCTGCTCCACGCCCAGGGCGTCGACGACGTGCTGGTCACGGTGGGGGGGACGATCCCGGCCGACGACATCCCGGAGCTGAAGAAGCTGGGCGTCGCCGAGGTCTTCACGCCCGGCTCGGGGACCGACGACATCGTCGAGTTCATCCGCCGGCGCGCCGCCGAGCGCCACGGCGCCGACGCCTGAGCCGCGGCGCACGCCACCGCGGCGGCGCGATTTGCCTACACGGAACTGTGCATGGGTTCCGGCGAAGCGGGTATAGTCCCTGATTGACTAGTCAGTCAACCGGCTGAATCGATAACATGGCCGGCCGCGATGGGGCCTATGAAGCGCGACCGCGGCCCTCGCTAACGAGAACCGTTCCCCAAGGAGGCTTGAACTTTGAAGATCTGCGTCCTGGTCAAGGAGGTACCGGACGCCGCGGTGCAGAAGCGCATCGATCCGAGCACGATGCGCCTCGATCGCAGCGGCGAGAAAAACCTCAACCCCTTCGACACGCACGCCCTCGAGGCGGCCATGCAGATCAAGGAGGGTGGCGCGATCCCGGTCGACGAGGTCGTCGCGGTGACCATGGGTCCCGATTCCGCCGTCCGTGCCCTGCACAAGGCCGTCGCCCTGGGTGCCGACCGCTCGGTCCACCTCTCCGACGAGGCCCTGGCGGGCTCCGACGTCTGCGCGACCGGATACGCCCTCGCCAAGGTGCTCGAGTCCGAGAGCCCGGACCTCGTCCTGCTCGGCCAGCAGTCCGACGACGGCGAGTGCTACACGATCGGCGCGGTCGTCGCCGACCACCTGCAGATGCCCTCGCTGACCCAGGTGATCAAGATCGACGTGGCCGACGGCAAGCTCCGCTGCGAGCGGCAGGCCGAGTACGGCTACGACACGGTCGAGGTCGAGCTGCCCGCCGTGATCAGCGTCGGCGACGCGATCAACGAGCCACGGTACCCGTCGCTGAAAGCGATCATGGGCGCCAAAAAGAAGCCGCTCGACGCGAAGGCCGGCGGTGACGTCGGGATCGACGCCGGTCAGGTCGGCGAGGCTGGGTCGAAGACCAAGGTCCTGGCCCTGAACCCGCCCCCCGCCAAGGAGGCCGGCGAAATCATCGAGGACGAGGACACCAACGAGACGGTCGAAAAGATCGTCGCCTGGCTGGACGAGAGGAAACTGATCTAGATGGCAGGCATCCTGGTTTACGCCCTCCACGACGACGAGGGCAACTTCAACAAGAACTCGCTCGGCGCCATCTCCGAGGCCGCCAAGCTCGCCGCCCAGATCGGCGGCGAGGCCGCCGCGCTGGTGGTCGGCGACGTCGCCGACGACGCCGCGGCGTCGCTCGGCAACTGGGGCGCCGCCAAGGTCTACCGGGCCAAAGGCGTGCCGGAGGGCCTCGCCCAGCCGATCGTCGACGCGATGGCCAAGGTCATCCAGGACAACGGCATCGGCTACGCCCTGTTCGGCGGCGGCCTGCTCGGCTTCGAGATCGGCGCGGGGCTGACCGCGCGGCTCGGCGCCGGGGTGACCATGGAGGTCACCAGCGTCAAGGTCCAGGACGGCAAGCTGGTCGCCGAGCGCCCGATCCTGCAGGACTCCGAGATCGCCGACGTCGGCTACGTCTCCGAGCCGGGGATCATCATCAGCCGGCTCAACGCCTTCGACGCCGAGGAGAGCGGCGGCACGGCCGCGGTCGAGGACGTCGAGATCGAGATGTCGCCCTGGTCGACCAAGGCGACCATGGTCCAGCGCGGCGAGCAGCGCGGCGCCGACGTCAACATCGAGGACGCCGAGATCCTGGTCGGCGGCGGCCGCGGGCTCGGGGCCGCGGACGGCTTCAAGCTCGCCGAGGACCTCGCCGAGTCGATGGGCGGCGCCGTCGCCGCGACCCGCGCGGTGGTCGACGCCGGCTGGTACCCCTACGCGGCCCAGATCGGCCAGACCGGCAAGACGGTCGCGCCGAAGCTGTACCTCGCGGCGGGGATCTCCGGCGCGATCCAGCACAAGGTCGGTATGCAGAACTCGGAGAACATCCTGGCGATCAACAAGGACCCGAACGCCCCGATCTTCGAGTTCTCCGACCTCGGCGTGGTGGGCGATCTGCACAAGATCGTCCCCAAGCTGACCGAGGCGATCAAAGCCAAGAAGGGCGGCTGAGCCTCGGCTCAGCCCTCAGTAGCGCCCCCGACAGGAGGAGCCCGAAACCATGCCGGCAGTGCCACCCAGTGAGTTCCCGCCGCCCTTCGACCCGAGCTCGGTGATCGGTCCGCCGACCGACGCGCCCGAGGATCGGATCGAGGTCGGCGTCGCGATCGTCGGCGGCGGCCCCGCCGGCCTCGCCTGCGCCAACAAGCTCATGCAGCTGCTCGAGGACGAGCCGGAGCTGACCGAGCAGCTCGGCGAAGTCCCGGTCGCCGTGATCGAGAAGGGCAAAGTGGCCGGGGCCCACCTCCTGTCGGGGGCGAACATGAAGCCTTCGGCGATGGAAGAGCTCTTCCCGGACCTGCCGAAGGAGGAGTGGCCGGTCTACCAGGAGGTCGAGAAGGACGCCGTCTACGTCCTCACGCCGAAGAAAGCATTTCCCCTGAAGCCGCCCCCGCCCGGGTTCAAAAACCACGGCAACTACGTCACCTCGGTGTCGAAACTAGGCCGCTTTCTCGCCGACAAAGCCGAAGAAGCGGGCGTCTACATCCTGAGCGAGACCGCCGCGACCAAGCTGCTCGTCGAGGACCGGGTCGTCAAGGGCGTGCGCTCCGGCGACCGCGGCCGCGGCAAGGAGGGCGAAGAGCTGGCGAACTTCGAGCCGGGCTCGGACGTGATCGCCAAGGCGACGGTGCTCGCCGAGGGCACGGTCGGCCACCTCACCTACGCCGCCTACGACTACTTCGACATGCACGGCGCCGACCCGATGCGCTGGGAGCTCGGGGTCAAAGAGGTCTGGGAGGTGCCCAAGCCGCTCGACCGCGTGATCCACACGATGGGCTGGCCGCTGCGCACCGGCGCCCGCTTCAACGAGTTCGGCGGCAGCTTCATCTACCCGATGGGCGAGGACAAGATCTGCATCGGCATGGTTTGCGGCCTCGACTACACCGACGCCACCTTCAGCGTCCACGACGCGCTGCAGCAGCTGAAGACGCACCCGTTCGTGAAGAAGCTGATCGAGGGCGGCAAACGGACCGCCTGGGGCGCCAAGACGATCCCCTCCGGCGGCTACTTTGCGATGCCGAAGCGGCTCGCGGTGCCGGGCATGATGGTCGCGGGCGACGCGGCGAGCATGGTCAACATCCCGACCCTGAAGGGCGTCCACTACGCGATGCACGCCGGCATCTACGCGGCGGAGACGATCGTCGAGTCGCTGAAGGCCGACCCCGACTCGGTCAACTTCGAGGCCTACGACGAGCGGGTCCACAACTCGATGATCGAGAAGGACCTCAAAGAGTCGCGCAACATGCGCCAGCCCTTCTCCAAAGGCTTCTTCGTCGGCGGCGCGATCGCCTCGGCGATGACCGTCACCAAAGGCGCCTTCCCGGGCGGCCACTGGAAGCAGGAGCACGACTCCGAGGTGCCGATGACGCTCGGCAAGGCGGGCGACAAGTACCCGAAGCCCGACAACGAGCTGACCTTCGACAAGCTCGGCTCGGTGTTCCTCTCGGGCAACGCGACCCGCGACGACGCGCCGAACCACGTCCGCATCCAGACCCACGTGCCGCGCGAGGTCGCCCAGACCTGGGTGTCGATGTGCCCGGCCCAGGTCTACGAGATCCCCGAGGACCAGCTGGAGAGCGGCGAGGCCGAGGTCGACGTCCACGTCACCGCCTCCAACTGCGTGCAGTGCGGGGCGATCACCGCCAAGGGCGGCCGCCTCACCCTGCCCGAGGGCGGCGACGGGCCGCTGTACCAGGAAACCTGAGCGGCCCCTTCGCCCCTCCCGGCCGCCCACCGCGGCGCCGGCTAGGCTCGCGCCATGTTGGCGCTGGGGATCATCTGCGCGATCGGGGCCTCGGCGCTCTACAACACCTCGATCGCGCTGCAGGCGCTCGAGGCGCGCGACCAGGCGGCCGAGCACGCGCTGCGCGCCTCGCTGCTCGGCCGCCTGGTCCGCAACCCGCGCTGGCTGCTGGCGACCCTGATCGGGCTGCTCGGCTGGCCGCTCGAGATCGCGGCGCTGCTGCTCGCGCCGCTGACCGTCGTCCAGCCCTGCCTCGCCTGCGGCCTGGTGCTGCTGCTCATCCTCGGCGTGACGAGGTTGGGGGAGACGCCGGGCCGGCGCGAGTACGGGGCGGTCGCCGCGATCGTCATCGGGGTCGCCGGGATCGCCTGGGCGGCGCCGGAACGCACCACCACCGACGCCGGCGCGACGGCGATCACGATCGCGCTGGCCCTCGTCGCGATCCCGATCCTCGCCCCCTACGTGGTCCGCGGCCGCTCCGGTGCCGCGGGGACGCTGGCGATCGTCGGCGCCGGCTTCGGCTACGCCTGGACGGCGGTCGCCTCGAAGCTGCTCACCGACGAAATCTCGGCCGGCTCGCTGATCGTCGCGCTGGTCTGGCTCGCCACCGCCGCCGCCTCGGAGGGACTCGCCCTGCTCAGCGAGATGAGCGCCCTCGGCCGGCGCCCCGCGACCCGGGTCGCGCCGGTGATGTTCGCGGTCCAGGTGCTGGTGCCGGTGATCCTCGCGCCGCTCATCTTCGGCGAGTCCTGGGCGGACACCCCGGGCGGCGGCGCCGGCCTGATCGCCGCGATCCTCCTCGTGCTCGTCGGGGTCGTCGCCCTGGCCGGCTCGGCCGCGGTCGGCGCGGTCATCGAGTCCGCCCACGAGGAGGAGCCCGCTCATGCCGAGGGCTGAGGCCGCCGATACCGGAACCGGAGGCGGCTTCAGAGCGCGGCCGGCTCCCCATTTCATCAGTTTTTTAAACGTTCTCTCCGACTCCGCTGGTAGCCTTGCGCCGCCTTCCGGCGACCGATCAGTTTCTCCATCCTGCGCCGAAGCGCCGTTTCCCCGCACACCGAAGAAGGAGCAGCCGTGGGCGCCGCCGAGAAATCCCTGCCCGACGTGACGAAGTTCGCGATTGGTTTCGACCACCGCGATCGTCCACGGCTCTTCGAGCTCTGGACCGAGGTCCTCGACTCCGAGCAGTGGTCGGAGGGCGCCAAGCTGGCCGCCTTCGAGGAGCGCTGGGCGGAGTGGAACAAGCTGCCGAGCGTCGGGCTGTCGAGCTGGGCGGGCGGCGCGCTGGCGGCGCTCGAGTTCGCCGGGGTGAAGGGCGAGACCGTGCTCTGCCCGTCCAACACGTTCATGGCGACGCCGCTCGCCGCGGTCGGCGCCGGCGCCCGGGTCGAGTTCGTCGACTGCCGGCGCGACGACCTCTGCATGTCCTTCGCGGACTTCGAGCGCCAGGCGGCGCGGCACAAGCCGCGCGCCGCGATCCTCGTCCACGTCGGCGGCCACCTCGCCTTCGACTCGGAGCGGATCGCCGAGTTCTGCGCCGCCGAAGGGATCTTCCTGCTCGAGGACTGCGCCCACGCCCACGGCGCCGACTGGAACGGCAGCCGGCCGGGAAGCTTCGGCGACGCGGGCGTCTACTCGCTGTACGCGACCAAGACGGTCTCCAGCGGCGAGGGGGGCGTGCTGGTCTCCGCCGATGAGGATCTGATCGAGTACGCCCGCAAGTTCCGCAACTACGGCAAGTTCGACCATCAGGTCGACGGCCTCAACTTCCGGATGAACGAGTTCACCGCCGCCGTGGCGCTGGTCCAGGCCGAGCGGATGGAGGAGATCGTCGCCTGGAAGAACGACTACGCGCGGGAGCACCTCGACCCCGTCCACCCGGACCGCCTCGCGTTGCCCGACGGCATGACCTCGGGCCTCTACAAGTACATCGTCTTCGAAGAGATCGAGAAGAGCACCGGCAAGGTCTACGACCAGCCGTGCCACCGCATCATGGGACGCTCCGACGAGCTCCCCAATACCGACTGGGTCGCGGAGCACCATTGGTGCGCGCCGCTCTACTACCGACCGGAGAGCCGCGCCGCGGCCCTGGCCGGGGAGGAGGAGTAACGGATGAGGGTCCTGGTCACCGGAGGAGGGGGCTTCATCGGCTCCCATGTCGTCGACAAGCTGATCGCCAAGGGCATCACCCCGCGGATCTTCGATCTCAGCGCCTCCCCGTACCACTCGCCGCTGGAGGTGGAGACCTTCACCGGCTCGATCACCGACCCCGGCAACCTCGACCTCGCGATGCGCGACTGCGACGCGGTGATCCACCTCGCCGCGGTCGCCGACGTCGGCCACGTGCTCGCCGACCCGGTGCTCGCCGAGGAGGTCAACACGCGCGGCACCCTGCAGGTGCTGGAGGCGGCCTGTCGCGCCAAGGTGGGGCGGGTCGTCTACGGCTCGACCACCTGGGTCTACAGCGACTGCCCCGAGCAGGAAGTCGACGAGGAAACCGCGATCCCGGCGCCGCGTCACCTCTACACCGCGACCAAGCTCGCGGGCGAGACCTACTGCGCCGGGTACGGCGAGCTCTACGACCTCGAGTCGACCGTGCTGCGCTTCGGCATCCCGTACGGGCCGCGCGCCCGCGCCGCGGGCGTGGTCGCCAAGTTCACCGACCTCTCCTTCGAAGGCAAGGCGCTGACGATCGCCGGCGACGGCAGCACGACGCGCAGCTTCATCTACGTCGAGGACCTCGCCGAGGGGATCGTCGCGGCGCTGGCGCCGCAGGCGGCGGGCCGCACCTACAACCTCTCCGGCGACGAGATCGTCACGATCCTCGAAATCGCCGAGCGGGTGCAGGAAAACGTCGACACCTGCGAGATCACCCACACCCCGCCGCGCCCCGGCGACTTCCCCGGCAAGGTGATCTCCAACAAGCGGGCCGAAGAGGAGCTCGGCTGGAAGGCCGAGACGAGCTTCAAAGAGGGTGTCCGCAAGTACGTCGAATGGGTCAAGGGCACGACCCGCCCGCCGGACCCGGTCCCCGGCACCAAGCCGTCGCTGAACGGCAACGGGCACGCCTCCGGGGCGGTGCTCGCGGGGGCTGCCGGCCGCGGGGAGGCGCAGCACCCGCGGGTGCTCATCCTCACCGCCGACATCGGCGAGGGGCACGACCTGCCCGCCCGGATGATCGCCGCCGACCTCGAGGAGGAGGTCCCCGGGGTCGAGGTGACGATCGACAACGGCCTCGAGGCGATGGGCCGGACGACCGCGGCGGTGGTCCGTGGCGGCTCGCGCTTCACCTTCCGCCGCGCCCCCTGGGTCTTCGACATCCAGTACTGGCTGATCGCCAAGTTCGCGCCGACCCGCTGGCTGGCGATGCAGCTGATGTACCTGGTCGGGGCGCGCGGGCTGCTCCGCCAGATTGCCGAGTACGAACCCGACGTGATCATCTCGACCTACCCCGGCGTCACCGTGGTGCTGGGGATGCTGCGCGAGAAGCGGCGCCTCGACCTGCCGGTGCAGTCGGCGATCACCGACCTCGCCGGGCTGCGCTATTGGGCCCACCCGGGCGTCGACCTCCACTACGTCACGCATCCCGAGTCGATCGAGGAAGTCGAGCGGCTGGTGGGGCCGGGGACCGCGGAGTGGGTGCGGCCGCCGATCTCGCCGGAGTTCCTCGCCCCGCGGACCCGCCGCGACGCCCGCGAGGCGCTCGGCGTGGACCCGCACGCGCGCATGGTCCTCGTCTCCGGCGGAGGCTGGGGGGTGGGCGACCTGGAGCGGGCGATCGAGCTGGCGCTCGCCGACGGGGAGACCGAGGTCGTCTGCATCGCGGGCCGCAACGAGGCCGCCCGCCAGCGGCTCGAGACGCGCTTCGCCGACAACGAGCGGGTTCGGGTGCTCGGCTTCACCGACCAGATGAGCGACTGGATGGCGGCCGCCGACGCGATGATCCACGCGACCGCCGGCCTCACCGTGCTGGAGGCCCACATCCGCGGCTGCCCGGTGATCTCCTACGGCTTCTCGGCGGGTCACCTGCGCGCCAACAACGCCGCCTTCGAACGGTTCGGCATCGCCGAGGTCGCCCACTCCGACCACGAGCTCGAGACGACCCTGCGTCACGTCGCGGGCGAACGCAGCTCGCCGGACTCCTCCTTCGCCTCGCTGCCGTCGATTGCCTCGCGGGCGCTCGCGGTGCGGCCGCGGGTGCGCCAGGAGCCGGTCTGGAGGCTGCGCACGGCGCGCGCCGTCGCGTTCGCCTGCCTGGCGGTCGTCGCCGTGATCCTGGTGATCTCCGCCGTGCACCGGGAGAGTCCGCTGCAGCCGCTGCGCCCGGTCACCAGCCGCATCCACATCGGCGCCGACCCCGACACGGCGACCCCGAGCGCCACCCAGGCGGCGCAGCGGCTCGGCCCGGCCGCCTCCTCGCGCGAAGTCGCCAACGAAACGGCGGCCACCGAAACCGGTCATTGAGCGGGACGCGGGCGGGGCGGCGGGCGGCGGGCGTCGGCGCGCTAGCCCTTGCCGCGGCGGTTCCTCACGCGGGACCGGCGCTGGCGCCGATCGTCCCGCCGGTGGGACGCCGGCTGGGCGTCGTGCTGCGCGAGGAGGGCAGCGAAGGGGTCGCCCTGACGTTCGACGACGGCCCTCACCCCCAGGGCACCCCGGCGGTGCTGGAGATCCTCCGCGCGGCGGGCGCCGGCGCGACCTTCTTCCTGGCCGGCGAGCAGGTCGAGAAACGCCCGGCGCTGGCCGCCGAGATCGTCGCCGCCGGGCACCGCGTGGAGCTGCACTGCCACCGGCACCGCAACCAGCTGCGGCTGACGCCCCGTGCCCTGCTCGAGGACGCCGAACGGGGGCGGGCGGCGATCGAGGAGGCGAGCGGCCAGGCGATCGCCGACTACCGACCGCCCTACGGGATCTTCAGCGGCGCCGGCCTGCGGGCGATCCGCTCGCGGGGCTGGCGGCCGGTCCTTTGGTCGCAGTGGGGGAGGGACTGGACGCGGCGGGCGAATGCGGAGTCGATCACCCGCAAGGCAACCGATGGGGTCCGCCCCGGGGACATCGTGCTGTTGCACGACGCGGATTTCTACAGCGCGCGAAACTCTTGGGAGCGCACCGCATCGGCTCTGCCGAGAATCCTCGAGGAGCTCGCGGTGCGGGGCCTGAAGTCGAGCGTGCTTCGCCTCTGAACCGGCGGGGCGATGGTCCACTCGTCGCAGCCCGCGAAGGCTTCGTCGAGCAGCCGGGCCATCGTGCTCCGCGGCCGGTCCTGGTCGAAGATCTGCTTGGACATGGCTCTCCGTCCTGGGTAGGGGTTTGATGAAGATTCACCCCCCGGTCGGACGAAAAAGTTGCACTTTGCGGATTTTGCGAACGGTTGTTCGACTGAGCGTCACAGGGACGACGCAAAGTCGGCGATCGCCCTGGTGCCACCGCGCCGCTCGCCGCCCGTCCGGCGGCGCAGCAGGGAGCCCCGGTGCGCGCCCCCTGTGCGTTCACAGCTATCGACGATGGTCGTGGATAAGTGCGAACTCACTGGGGTGGTCCGTTGCCGGGAAGCCCTCGGAGGGGCGGAGCGCGGCCGCTCGGCCCGCGGGCTCTAAGGTACATACTGTATGAATGAGAAGGTCCCGGCAGAAACCGATGCCATCGGGCGGAAGAAGTCGGGGCGGCGGACGCAGGCAGAGCGGACCGCGGCGACCCGCAGGGCGTTGATCGCCGCGGGCCGCGAGCTGTTCGCGACCCGCGGCTTTGACGCCGTCGGCACCGCGGAGGTCGTCGCGGCCGCCGGACTCACCCGCGGCGCCCTCTACCACCACTTCCCGAGCGGCAAGCCGGGCCTGCTGGAGGCGATCTACGAACGGCTGGAGGCGGAGTCGACCGAACGGGTCGCCCACGTGGTCCTCGACTCCGAGATGCACAGCCCGCTGGCCGCGATGAAGGCGGGCGTCGCGGCCTTCCTGGACGAGTGCGCGGAGCCGGGCTTCCAGCGGATCGCCCTCCACGACGCCCCCGCCGTGCTCGGCTGGGACCGGTGGCGGGAGATCTCCGCCTCCAACGGCCTCGGGCTGATCGAGGCGAGCCTGATCGCGGCGATCGAGGCGGGGGAGATCCGGCCGCTGCCGGTCAAGCCGACCGCCCACCTGCTGCTCGGCGCCCTCGACGAGGCGGCGATGCTCCTGGTCCGCTCCACCGACCCGGCCGGTCGGGCCGAGGTCACCAACGCCCTGCTGGCGATGATCGACGGCTTCGCCTCGCCACTTCTCCGTTAGGCGCCGGACTTCATCCCCGGGCGCCCATCCGAGATGGCGCGCCCGTCCCTCCGTGCGGTCGTCCGAGACGGCATCCCCATCTGACCTCCCGACCCGGCGCGCCCGTCCCTTCCCCCGGTCTGACAGGTGGGAGGAAGGGCGCGCCTGCGCGGGCGGGGTAGCGGACGTGCCGGCCAACTGTGCCCCCGTCACGCATCCGTCACCCCCCGCGGCCCGCGTTCGCGGTTCTCCGGAGCATGTACGGGAAGGTGCGAACTCACCGGGGCGCCGGCCGACGCGTTTGCGGTTCTCCGGAGCATGTACGGGAAAGTGCGAACGCCGCGGCGGCGTCGGGCGTGCGGTCGACCTTTGACCCGGCCCCATCTCGCGGTCGTCCCTTGGCCCGGTAGCCGGACGCCAGGACGACCGCGCCCGCCGCGGCGGGCGAAAGGTCGACCGCGCCTGGGAGTCGCGGGCGTCCGGGCGGGGGTGCGTGCCGAGGCGCGCCCGTCCCGCCCTGCTACCTGCCGAAGTGGAGGACGGGACGGGTGCGCCTTCTCGAACGGGCCCCGGGTGACCGCCCTCCAACTGCCGAAGTGGAGGATGGAACGGGCGCGCCGGGCCGGACGGGCCCCGGACGCCCTGCCCGGGAATCGGTGGCTCGGGCGCCCGCGACCGACCCCCCTTGCGCACTGCTCTAAACTTCTCGGTGTGAAAGCTTCAATCCACCCCGAATACGGCGCCGCCAACGTGCACTGCTCGTGCGGCAACCAGTTCTACACGCGGTCGACCAAAGACGACCTGCACGTCGAGCTGTGCTCCGAGTGCCACCCGTTCTACACCGGCAAACAGAAGCTGGTCGACACCGGCGGTCGCGTCGAGCGCTTCCAGCGTCGCGCCGCCAAACACCGGGCCGGCAGGCGGTAGCAACCATGAGCCCCGTCGCGGGCTCGGCGCAGACGTCTCAAACTCCCCCCTCCAACGGCAGCAACGGAGGGGACCCGCTGCGCATGCCCGACGGCGCCCTGGTCGCCAAGCGCGACGCGCCGGTCGGCGGCCAGGCGGTGCTCGAGGGGGTGATGATGCGCGGCGTCTCGTCCTGGGCCGTCGCGGTCCGCACACCCGAGGGCCAGATCGAGATCGAGTCCGAGCCGCTCACCCCGTGGGCGAAGCGCCACCGCCTCTGGCGGGTGCCGCTGATCCGCGGCGTCGTCGCCCTCGCCGAATCGATGAAGATCGGCTTCCGCGCCCTGGCGATCTCCGCCAACGCGCAGATCGAGGACGGCGAGGACGGCGAGCCCGAGGAGATCGGCGGCTGGGTGTGGGGGCTGACGATCGCCTTCTCGATGGTCCTCGCGATCGGCCTCTTCTTCGTCGTCCCGGTCGGGGTGACCAGCCTGGTCAAGGACCAGCTCGGCTCTCCGTTCCTCTTCTGGCTGGTCGAGGGGCTGCTGCGGACCGGGATCTTCATCGGCTACATCTGGGCGATCTCGAAAATGCCGGACCTGCGACGGACCTTCGAGTACCACGGCGCCGAGCACAAGACGATCTCCTGCTATGAGGCCGAAGACGAGTTGGTCCCGGAGCGGGCGAAGCTCTACTCGCGCCTGCATCCGCGCTGCGGCACCAGCTTCCTGCTGATCGTGATGGTGCTGGCGATCTTCATCTTCGCGCCGATCGGCCTGCCCGCCTGGTACTGGCTGGTGATCTCGCGGATCGTCGGCATCCCGGTGATCGCCGGGCTCTCCTACGAGGTGATCAAGTGGGCGGGCAAGAACCGCCGCAAGGCCTGGGTGCGGGGGGTGATGTGGCCCGGTCTGATGCTGCAGAACCTGACCACCCGCGAGCCCGACCTCGACCAGCTGGCCGTCGCGATCGCCTCGCTGAACGCGGTGCTGGTCCGCGAGCGCCCCGAGGACCTCCACTCCGAGCAGACGATCGAGATCGTCGCCTGAGCTGCACCCACCTAAACTCGGTCGCATGATCGAGCAGCTGGTCGAACAGATTCGAGCGCGCCACGCGGAGCTCGAGCAGCAGATGTCGGACCCCGACGTGATCGCCGACCGCGAGCGCTACGCCGAGGTCGGCCGCGAATACCGGCAGCTGCAGGAGGCCCGCCGGCCGGCGGAGGAGTACGCGACGCTGAAGGACGACCTCGAGGGCGCCCGCGAGCTGCTCGGCGAAGGCGAGGACGAGGAGCTGCGCGAGGTCGTCGAGGACGCGCCGGCCCGGCTCGAGACGCTCGAAGAGGAGATCCGCCTGGCGATGGTCGAGCGCGACCCGAACGACGCCAAGAACGTGATCGTCGAGATCCGCGCCGGCACCGGCGGCGACGAGGCCGCCCTCTTCGCCGGCGACCTGTTCAAGATGCTGACCCGCTACGCCGAGCTGCGCGGCTTCGCGACCGCGGTCCTCTCCCAATCCCCCTCGGAGGCGGGCGGCTTCAAGGAGGTCACCTTCGAAGTGCGCGGCGAGGGCGCCTACTCGGTCTTCAAGTTCGAGGGTGGCACCCATCGCGTCCAGCGCGTGCCGGAGACCGAGAGCCAGGGCCGCATCCACACCTCGACCGCGACGGTCGCGGTGCTGCCCGAGGCCGAGGAGGTCGACGTGCAGGTCGACCCGAACGACCTGCAGATCGACGTTTACCGCTCCTCCGGGCCCGGCGGCCAGTCGGTCAACACGACCGACTCGGCGGTGCGGATCACCCACAAGCCGACCGGGATCGTCGTCTCGATGCAGGACGAGAAGTCCCAGCTGCAGAACCGCGACAAGGCGATGCGGGTGCTGCGGGCGCGGCTGCTCGAGCAGCAGGTCGCCGAACAGCGGGCGCAGATCGCCTCCGAGCGCAAGGCCCAGGTGGGAACCGGCGCCCGGGCCGAGAAGGTGCGCACCTACAACTTCCCGCAGGGCAGGGTCACCGACCGCCGCGTCAACTACACCTCGCACAACCTCGACGGGGTGCTGAACGGCGAGCTGGAGGAGTTCACCAACGCCCTCTCGGCCGAGGAGAAGCGGCAGCGGCTGGAGGCCGCGGCGCTGGCGTGAGCGCGAGCGCGGGCACGACGCCGGGCGCGGCGGCGACCGGCGAGGCGCTGGGCGCGGCGACCGACGCGCTACGCGCCGCCGGCGTGCCGGAGGCGCGCCTGGACGCCGAACTGCTGCTCGCCGCGGCGAGCGGGAGGGGGAGGGCGAGCCTCATCGCCGACCCCGGCGCGGGGATTCCGTCTGCAGTAGCTCGTCGCTACGGCGAGTTCGTGCGGAGGCGGCTGCGGCGCGAGCCGCTCGCCTACATCGTCGGCGCCAAAGGCTTCCGGCGGATCGAGCTGGCGGTCGACCGGCGGGTGCTGGTGCCGCGGCCGGAGACCGAGCTCCTGGTCGAGGTGGCGCTGGAGCGCCGGCCGGCCCGGGTCCTCGACGTCGGCACCGGCTCGGGGGCGATCGCCCTGGCGCTCGCCGACGAGCTGCCCGAGGCCGAGGTGGTCGCCAGCGACACCTCGCCGGGGGCGCTCGAGGTGGCGCGCGCCAACGCGGCGCGGCTCGGCCTCGCCGCGCGGGTCCGCTTCGAGGTCGGGACGGTGCCGGAGGGGGAGCGCTTCGACCTGGTCCTCGCCAATCTTCCCTACGTCGCCGAGAGCGAATGGGCGGGCCTGGCGACGGAGGTGACCGGATGGGAGCCGCGCGAGGCGCTGCTCGCCGGGCCCGACGGCCTCGACGCCTACCGCGAGCTGCTGGCCCCCGCGGCCCCAGGCTCGCCGCTCTCCCCAGAGCGCGTTCGCAGTTCTCCGGAGCATTTGCGGGAAAGTGCGAACGCGCTCGCGGGCGCCGCCGCGATCGCGGTCGAGATCGGCATCGGCCAGGCGCTCGAGGTCGCCGAGCTGATGCGGGACGCGGGGTTCCCGAAGGTCGAGGTGCGCGAGGACCTGGCCGGGATCGAGCGCGTCGTGATGGGGGAGCGGTGAGCGCGGGCGTGCCGGTGGTGCCGCTGGAAAGCGGCGGCGCGGCGGCGGCGCGGTCGGCGCTCGAGCGGACGATCGCGGCCGGCGGCGTCGTCGCCTTCCCCTCCGACGGCGTCTACGGGCTCGCCTGCGACCCGCTCGACCCGGCGGCGATCTCCCGCATCCACCGGATCAAGGGGCGCGACGACGGCAAACCGGCCGCGGTCATGTACTTCTCGCCGCTGGCGATGCGGGAGCTGGTCTCCGAACTCGGGCCGCGCGCCGCGGCGGCGCTCAGCGCCCTGCTGCCCGGCCCGGTGACGCTGATCGTCAGGAACCCCGGCCACCGCTACCCGCTCGCCTGCCGCGAGGACGTCGAGCGGCTCGGCGTGCGCCTGATCGGCGGGCCGCTGGCCGGGGCGATGTGCCCGATCTTCCAGACCTCCGCCAACCTCAGCGGCAAGCCGGCGCCGGGCCGCTTCGCCGACCTGCCGGAGTCGATCCTCGCCGCGGTCGACCTGGCGATCGACGGCGGCGAGCTGAGCGGCCTGCCCTCGACCGTCGTCGACATCGCGGCGATCGACGCGGGCGGCGGCTGGGAGGTGCTCCGCCAGGGGGCGATCTCCGAAGGCGACCTGGCCAGCGCCCTCGCCTCGGTCGGCCTCGACTGACGACACCCGGATCGCCGTGACGCTCAGCAGCCGGAGCCGTCGAACGGGAGCCGCACCCGGCGGTGCGAAGAGTTGTCGCGCTCGTCGGACTCGAACAGCAGCTCCTTCGGGTCGACGGTCATCGAGAAGGCGAAGCAGCCGCGCAGGCCGCTGACGTCGATCCACTGCTTGTCGTAGTCGGCGGGGTAGATGTCCGACCACCCGACCGAGGTACCGAGCACGTCGCGGCCGATGCGAGGGTCCTGGCTGCAGCCGGGGTAGTGGGCGACCGCCGGGGAGCGGCGTCCGGGCCGGGTTCGCGCCAGGTCCCGCAGGCAGTAGTTCAGCTTCGGGCTGGTCCGCACCACGGGCCCGAGCCCGCCGCCCGGCAGCACGGGGCGAAGCTCGAACCGTGCCAGCTGGTGGACCTTCCAGTAGGCGCCGCCGAAGTAGGAGCCGACGTCGGTGAAGCGCAGGCTCGCGTGGGTCCGCACCTCGATGTGCCCGCCCCCCTTCTTGTATATCCGCTCGGTCACCTTCATCCGCTTTGGCCCGTCGCGCCGCCCGCGCAGCTCGATCGGCCCGAGTCCGCGGCTGCGCACGTCGGAGGTCGCGTGCAGAAGCGTCTTTCCCTCATAGCTGGAGACGTACATTTCGCCCGGCGGCCCGATCCGCAGGTTCGGGCAGAGCAGCCGCTTTGCCCGAGGGCCCCGGCACGGGTTCTCCCGCGGAACCTTCCAGGACGCCGCGCCGGCCGCCGGGACCGCCACGGAGAGCCCGAGGATCAAGACGAGGACGGCCGGCGACCACTTCATGGGCGCAGCGTAGGCCCGTGGTCGGAAGCCATTGCTATCGTCGCCACAAGCGATGACCGACCTGCCGGAGAACTTCCAGACCGCGCCGCTCGCCGAGGTCGATCCCGAGATCGCCGCGGTTCTGGAGCGCGAGCTGCACCGCCAGCAGCGCACCCTGGAGATGATCGCCTCGGAGAACTTCGTCCCCCAGGCGGTCCTCGACGCCACCGGCTCGGTGCTCACCAACAAGTACGCCGAGGGCTACCCCGGCCGTCGCTACTACGGCGGTTGCGAGGAGGTCGACGTCGGCGAGCAGCTGGCGATCGACCGCGCCAAGGCGCTGTTCGGCGCCGACCACGTCAACGTCCAGCCGCATGCCGGCGCGCAGGCCAACAACGCCGTCTACTTCGGCCTGCTGGACCCGGGAGACACGATCCTCGGCCTCGCCCTCGACCACGGCGGCCACCTCAGCCACGGGATGAAGATCAACGTCTCGGGCAAGCTCTACCACCCGGTGCCGTACCACGTGCGCCGCGAGGACTTCCTGGTCGACATGGACGAGGTGGCGCGGCTCGCCGCCGAGCACAAGCCGCGGATGATCGTCGCCGGCTGGTCCGCCTACCCGCGCCGGCTCGACTTCGCCGCCTTCCGCGAGATCGCCGACTCGGTCGGCGCCCTGCTGATGGTCGACATGGCCCACTTCGCGGGGCTGGTCGCCGCCAACGAGCACCCCAGCCCGGTGCCCCACGCCGACGTCGTCACCACCACCGTCCACAAGACGCTGGCCGGCCCGCGCAGCGGCATGATCCTCTGCAAGGAGGAGCACGCGAAGGCGATCGACAAAGCGATCTTCCCCGGCCAGCAGGGCGGCCCGCTGATGCACACGATCGCCGCCAAGGCGGTGGCGATGAAGATCGCCGCCTCGGCGCCCTTCGCCGCCCGCCAGCGCCAGACGATCGCCAACGCCCGGGCGCTCGCGATCGGCCTCGAAGCGAACGGCATCCCGGTCCTCACCGGCGGCACCGACGTCCACCTGGTGCTCGTCGACCTCACCCCGACGGGGCTCGACGGCCAGACCGCCGAGGACCGCCTCGAGGCGGTCGGCATCACCGTCAACCGCAACGCGATCCCCTTCGACGAGCGGCCGCCGATGAACCCCTCCGGCCTGCGGATCGGCACCCCGGCGCTCACCACGCGGGGCATGAAGGAGGAGGAGATGGAGGAGATCGCCGCGGTGATCGCCGCCGCCCTCGGCCCCGACTTCGAGTCCGAGAAGGCCGCGCTGGGCGAGCGCACCGGCGCCCTGATGGATCGCCACCCGCTCTACCCGCAGCTCTCGCCGACCGCGGTCTGATGCCCTCGAGCCCCGCCGCGCATGCACTGAGGCCCCGATGACCGCCCTCGACGATCTGGCGGAGCGCAGCGCCGGGCTTTCCCAACCTGATCGCGGCGCGCGAGCAGACCCCGGGCCTCGCACTTCCCCCCCTCCCCGGGGTCGAGGTGGACGCCGACGCGACCTCCCCTCTTCGGCTCCTGGGAGGGGCGAGGGACCGACAAACTGGCGGTATCACCCCCGGCCCCCCCCCCCCCCCGCCGCCGCCCCCCTCCCCCCCCCCCCCCCCCCCCCCCCCCCCAGGGTCGCGCCGGTGAAGATCTGGGTCGACTGCACCGCCGCCGCGCACCCGCTGGTGCTTCGGCCGCTGATCGAGCGGCTCGAGGCGCGCGGCGAGGAGGTCTTCATCACCACCCGCGAGTACGGCCAGACGATCGGCATCCTCGACCGGCTGGGCATGCACTACACGGTGGTCGGCGAGCACGGCGGCGCCTCGCGGTGGGGCAAGGCGCGGGCGCTCGAGTCCCGCTCGCGGGCGCTCGCCAAGGTGGTCTGGGACAAACGGCCGGAACTGGCCCTCGCCCACGGGTCGGTCGACCTCGCACTGGTCTGCTGGCTGCTGCGCATCCCCTCGGTGCAGATGCAGGACTACGAGTTCGCCAACCTGCAGCGCCAGGTCGCCTTCCGGGCGGCGCGGCGGGTGCTGGCGCCGGAGGCGATCCCGGTCGACCGGCTGCGCAAGATCGGCGCCAAGCCGAAGAAGCTGGTCCGCTACCCGGGCCTCAAGGAGGAGTACTACCTGGCCGACTTCGTCCCCGACGAGGGGGTCGTCGACGACCTCGGCCTCGACCGGGGCAGGGTGATCGTCGTCCTGCGGCCGCCGCCGGAGACCTCCGAGTACCACGCCCCCAACGACGTCTACGCCGGCACCCTGCGCCGGCTGGTCGAGGCCGACGGCAAGGCCCAGGCGGTGATCATCCCGCGCACCGCCGAGCAGGCCGAGGCGGCGCGGGCCCTGGCGGCCCCCAACCTGCTGATCCCCGACCGCGCGATCGACGCCCAGAGCCTGATCGCCTGCGCCGACCTGGTGGTCAGCGCGGGGGGGACGATGAACCGCGAGGCGGTCGCCCTCGGCACCCCCGTCTACACGACCTTCAGCGGCCGCATGGGCGGCGTCGACGAGGTGCTGATCCACGAAGGTCGGCTGCGGGTGCTGGAGGACCCCGAGGCGCTGCCGCTGCGCAAGCGCGACGCGCCGATCGGGGTGCGCAATCCGCGCGATCCGGGCTTCCTGGTGGACTCGGTGCTCGGCGCCGTCGCCGTTTACCCCTAATCTGGGCGCGTCCGGATCCCCGGACGGCCTCTGTACTTCGACAGACGCGGGACTCCCGAGAATTGGCCGCGACCACCGACGCAGCACTCGCGTTCATCGCCGCAGCGGCGATCGCCTGGCTTCTGGTGCCCTACGCCGAGCGGCTCGCCTTCCGGGTCGGCGCGATCGACTATCCGAAGGAGCGCAGCCTCCACGACCGGCCGATGCCGCGCCTCTCCGGCCTGGCGATCCTCATCGCGGTCGAGGCGGCCGGCTGGATCTGGCTGCCCGGCGACGGCGAGAGCCGCTCGATCCTGGCCGGCGCCGTGGCGATCGCCGCGGTCGGGGTGATCGACGACATCTACGACCTGCCCGCCCTGCCGAAGCTGGTCGGGCAGATCGGCGCGACGCTGATCCCGGTGCTGGCCGGGGTGCGGGTGGACAGCCTCACGCTGCCGTTCATCGGCGGCTTCGAACTGCACGGCTGGGGCTACCCGCTGACCGTGCTGGGGATCGTCGCGGTCGTCAACGTCATCAACTTCCTCGACGGGGTCGACGGCCTCGCCGCCGGGGTCTGCGCGATCGCCGCGGTCACCCTGGCGACGATCGCGCTCTCGCTCGAACGCAACTCGGCGGGCGTGCTGGCGGCGCTCACCGCGGGCGCCGCGCTCGGCTTCCTGCGCCACGGCTTCCCGCCCGCCTCGAGCTTCATGGGGGACACCGGCTCCAACCTGCTCGGCTACCTGCTCGCCACCGCCTCGGTCCAGGGAGCGCTGAAGACCAACGCGGTGATCGCCCTCGCCTTCCCCCTGTTCGTGCTCGCGGTGCCGATCCTCGACACCGGCTTCGTGGTCGCCAAACGGCTCAAATACCGCCAGCCGATCTACCAGGCCGACGCGTGGCACTTCCACCACCGGATGGCCAACAAGGGATTCAGCCAGCGCCGCACCGTCGCCTACCTGTACGCCTGGACGATCGTCATGTCGGGGCTGGCGCTGGCCCTTCGCTTCATCCCCTACAGCGACAACCACGGGCACTTCGACGCCCTCTGGACGGTGGTGATCCTGGTCCTGATCGCGGCCGCGCTGGCCTACAGCGTCTACCTCATCTACGTGCTCGAGATCGTCAAGCTGCGGCGCGGCCGCTACAACCCCGAAACGGGCGAGTTCGAGGCCCTGGCGCCGGCCGAGGAGCTGCTGCCGCCCAAACCTCCGGCAGGTAGTGGCAAGGGGCACTAACCCGCATCAGAAAGCCGATTGTCGGACGCTTCGGCTATAGTCGCGCGCGCGTCCGCTCGGCCCCCGGGACGGGCGTAACTATGTCTCCTCCCAAGCATGTCGACCTACTGGTGCTGGCCGCCGCTGCGGTTGTGTTCGCGCTCTGCGACTTCCCGCTGCTCGGCTATCTCGCCGCCGCCGCCGCCTGGCTCGCCCAGCGCGGCATCCAGTGGCTTGCCCGGCGCCGGTCCGGTGAAGCGTTGAAGGCGGGCAATCGGCAGCGCGCGATGGGCATCATCGCCGCCACGACCCTCGGCCGTGTCTGGCTGATGGCGACCGTGGTCCTGCTGGTCGGCATCGCTCAGCGCACCGCCGGCCTCTCGTCGGCGATCCTCCTGGCGGCGCTGTTCACGATCTCGATGGGCGCCTCCGGTATGGCCTACCTCCTAGAACCCGAAGGACAGAGCGTCCAGCCGCGATGAAGACCAAATCCAAAGTCCTGATCGGCGCCGGTGCCTACCTGGCGATCGCGATCGCCCTTCTCCTGATCTTCGGCAACGCCGGCAAGAACGAAGAGTTCAAGCCACAGAACGAGTTCAAGCTCGAACCGTGGATCTCGCTGCACATCGGCAGCCTCGACCTCAGCGTCAACAAGGCCGTCCTCTACCTGGTCCTGGCCGGCGGCCTGACGATCGCCACGATGGTCTGGATCGCGGGCCGCATGCAGCAGCGCCCCAACCGGGTGCAGACGGCGGTCGAGACGGCCTACGACCTGACCAAGAACACGATCGCCGGCAACAACATGAGCGGCGACGTGGCGGCCCGCTGGTTCCCGTTCCTCGGCGCCCTCTTCTTCTTCATCTGGTGGTCGAACCTGATCGGCTTCATCCCGCTGCCGGTCAACTCCGAGCACACCTTCGACGTCTTCGGCGTCCACATCCCGTCGTTCGCGATCTACGCGGCGACCGCCAACATCACGATCCCGCTGGTGCTGACCCTGGTCGTCTGGCTCAGCTACCACGTCGAAGGGATCCGCGCCCACGGCTTCCTCGCCTACCTGAAGAGCTGGCTGCCGCCCGGCCTGGAGAACATGAGCCCGATCGGCCGCGCCGCGATCTTCATGATCGAGGTGGTCTCCCAGATCGTCCGCCTGGTCTCGCTGTCCGTACGACTTTTCGCCAACCTGCTGGCCGGCCACCTGCTGCTGCTCTTCATGGGCGGCGGGCTCGCCGTCCTGCTCGGGATCGCCGCGCTCGGCGCGCTGACCTTCCCGCTGGCGTTCGCCTTCTACGTCTTCGAGGTCGGCCTTGTGGTCACCCTGCAGGCATTTATCTTCACGATCCTCAGCGCCATCTACCTTGGCGGAGCCACCTCCGCCAGCCACTGACAAAGAAAAGGAGCACTGTTTCAATGGATCTGTCCCCCATCGCTGCCGTCACCGACGAAGGGGTCAAAGGCGCCGGCAAAGCGATCGCCCTCGGCGTCGGTGCCGGGCTCGGCTCGATCGGCGCCGGCATCGGCATCGGCTTCATCTTCGGTAAGGAGATCGAGTCGGTCGCCCGCCAGCCCGAGATGAAAAGCGAGCTCGAATCGATCCGCTGGCTCGGCTTCGCGCTCACCGAGGCCGTGGCCTTCTACACGTTCATCTTCGGCCTGATCGCC
This sequence comes from uncultured Actinomycetes bacterium, assembly GCA_963763265.1. Classification (GTDB taxonomy): domain Bacteria; phylum Actinomycetota; class Thermoleophilia; order Solirubrobacterales; family 70-9; genus VAYN01. The sequence continues at coordinate 23,652 of CAVXNN010000003.1, forward strand.
TTCTTCCTCTCCTAGAGATGGGGCAGGTCGGTCAAATAGCGGCGGTTCCCGTCGCCGCCAGCGAAGGGAGCTTCCTGGTCTCACCGGGCGTCGGCCTGATGATCTGGACGCTGGCCGTCTTCCTGTTCACGATGTGGGTGCTGGCCAAGTTCGCCTTCCCGAAAATCCAGGAGGCCCTGGACAAGCGGGCGAGGACGATCTCGGAGTCGATCGACGCCGCCGAACGGCAGCGCAAGGAGTCCGACGAACTGCTCGAGGAGTACCGCGGCCGGCTGGCCGAGGCGCGCGAGCAGGCCGACGAGATCATGGCCCGCGCCCGCAAAGCCGCCGAGACGGCGGAGAGCGAGGCGACCACCGTGGGGCGGGAAAGGCGCGACGAGCTGGTCGCCCAGGCACAGCGGGAGATCGAGGCCGAGACGCGGCGCTCGCTGGATTCGATCCGCAAGGAGGTCGCCGACCTCACCGTCCTGGCAACCGAGAAAGTCACCCGCAAGACGCTCACCGAGGCGGACCAGAAACGGCTCGTCGAGGAGGCGCTCGGCGAGGTCGACTTCTCCGCCCTCTCGGGCTCGGAGAACTAGGGGGCCCCGGGACGCATGGCCGACGTCGTCCGCGTCTACGCCGAGGCCCTCTTCGCCGCCGGGGAGGCCAAAGGCAACCTCGACCGGCTGCAGGGGCAGCTCGGCCAGTTCGCCGACGCGGTCGACCGCGACCGCGACCTACAGGTGTTCCTGTTCAGCCCCTACCTCAGCTCGAGCGACAAGGCGGAGGGGCTGCGGCGCGCCGTGACGGGCGCCGAGCCGGAGCTCTACAACTTCCTCGAGCTGCTGAGCGAGAAAGGCCGGATGCCGGAGGTCTTCCGCATCCGACGGGAGCTCGACGAGCTCTGGAAGAAGGCCAACCGGCGGCTCGACGTCACCGTCACCAGCGCGATCGAGCTCGACCCAGGCGTCGTCGGGCGGATCGGCGAGGAGGTCGAACGCCAGACCGGCGAGCAGGTCGAGCTTTCGAGCGAGGTCGACGGCGACATCCTCGGCGGCATCGTGCTGCGGGTCGGCAACATGGTTCTTGACGCCAGCATCCGCACCCGCCTGGAGAAACTGCGAAAAAGCGTCGCGAGCGCGGCGTAAGAAGGAGTAGAGCATTCCGATGGAGATCAAGCCCGACGAGATCGCAAGCATCCTGCGAGAGCGGATCGAGGGACTGGAGACCGACTCGGCCGACCTCACCGAGGTCGGCACCGTCCTCTCGGTCGCCGATGGCATCGCCCGCGTCCACGGCCTCGACAACTGCATGGCGCTCGAGATGCTCGAGCTGCCCCACGGGGTCACCGGCCTGGCGCTGAACCTCGAGGCCGACAACGTCGGCGCCGTGCTGTTCGGCGAGTGGGACAAGATCGTCGAGGGGGACACGGTCAAACGGACCGGCCACCTGCTCGAGATCCCGGTCGGCGAGCAGCTGCTCGGCCGCATGGTGGACCCGCTCGGCCGGCCGCTCGACAACCGCGGCGAGGTCGCGACGAGCGAGACCCGCCCGGCCGAGTTCAAAGCCCCCGGCGTGGTCCAGCGCCAGCCGGTCGAGGAACCGGTGCAGACCGGCCTGATGGCGATCGACGGGATGATCCCGATCGGCCGCGGCCAGCGAGAGCTGATCATCGGCGACCGCCAGACCGGTAAGACGGCGATCGCGATCGACACGATCATCAACAACAAGGACAAGGACCTGATCTGCATCTACGTCGCGATCGGGCAGCGGATGTCCACCGTCGTCCAGCTGAAAGAGACGCTGGAGGAAAACGGTGCGATGGAGAACACGATCATCGTCGCCGCGCCCGCCGACGAGGCGGCGCCGATCAAGTACATCGCCCCCTACGCGGGCTGTGCGATGGGCGAGCACTTCCTCTACAACGGCAAAGCCGCCCTCTGCGTCTACGACGACCTCACCAAACACGCCTCGGCATACCGCCAGATGTCGCTGCTGCTGCGCCGCCCGCCGGGTCGCGAGGCCTACCCGGGCGACGTCTTCTACCTGCACTCGCGGCTGCTCGAGCGGGCGGTGAAACTGAACGACGAGCTCGGCGGCGGCTCGCTGACGGCGCTGCCGATCATCGAGACCCAGGCCTCCGACGTGTCGGCCTACATTCCGACCAACGTCATCTCGATCACCGACGGGCAGATCTTCCTCGAGTCCGACCTCTTCTTCTCCGGCGTGCGGCCGGCGATCAACGTCGGTATCTCGGTCTCCCGGGTCGGCGGCAACGCGCAGACCAAGGCGATGAAGAAAGTCGCCGGAAAACTGCGCCTCGACCTATCCCAGTACCGCGACCTCGAGGCCTTCGCCCAGTTCGGCTCCGAGCTCGACCCGGAGACGCAGAAAGCGCTGACCCGAGGCGAACGGCTGGTCGAGCTGCTGAAACAGAGAGAGCGCGAGCCGCTCGCCGTCGCCGACCAGGTCGCCACGATCTACGCGGGCACCGGCGGCTACCTCGACCGGATCAAAGTCGAGCGGGTGCACGAGTTCCTCGGCGACCTGCGGGCCCGCCTGCATGCCGAGCAGAAGGAGCTGCTGGGCCGGATCGAAGACACCGGCAAGCTCTCCGACGAGGACGAGGAGGCGCTCGGCAAGGCGATCGGTGCATTCGTTGACGACTTCGGCGCCGACTTCGACGAGCAGGGCGAACCGGTCGCGGCCGGCGAGCTCGGCTCTTCCGGGGCGAGCGCGAAATCTGCCGAGCAGCCGCAGACCGAGGCCCCGGAGGGCGAGACCGCGGAGGCGGCCGCCGCCTCCTAGCCGCGGCGGAGCAGAGTCATGGCCACCCAGAAGGAAGTCAAAAATCGCATTGCGTCGATCAAGAACATCAACAAGATCACGCGCGCGATGGAGATGGTCGCCGCGGCGCGGCTGCGCCGCTCCGAACAGCGGATCGCCGACCTGCGGCCGTATTCGGAGGGGCTGCGGAAACTGACCAAGACCGCGGCCGCCCACGCGGGCGGCATCCCGCGCGTCCCGGTCCTCGCCCAGCACGAGGAGGTGCGCAGGGTCGGCGTCGTGCTGATCACCGGCGACCGCGGCCTGGCCGGCGCGTTCAACTCGAACATCATCCGCGAGGGCATGCGGACCGCCGAGCGGGTCCGCGGCGAAGGCGCCGAGCCGATCTTCTCGGTGGTCGGCAAAAAGGGCGTCTCGGCGCTCACCTTCCGCAAACAGGAGATGCGCGGCGAATACACCGGCTTCACGGACCGTCCGGCGTTCTCCGACGCCCGCGAGATCGGCGAGGAGCTGACCGCGCGCTACATCGACGAGGACGTCGATCGGGTAGAGATGATCTATAACCGCTTCGTCTCGCCGCTCACCCAGCACGTCTGGCGGCAGACGCTGCTGCCCCTGCAGCAGGCCGAGGTGGTCGGCGAGGGGGCCGAGGAGGAGCCCGAGGAGGATGTCGGGGCGGAATCCGAGGGGCTGCAGGTGCGCTCGGAGTGGTTCTACGAGCCCGACCCCGAGGAGCTGCTCGCCCGCCTGATTCCCGAGTACGTGACGATCTCGGTCTACCGGGCGCTGCTCGAGTCCGCCGCCTCGGAGCTCGGGGCGCGGATGACGGCGATGCGCAACGCCGCCGAGAACGCCGAAAAAATCAACGACGAACTGACCCTGGAGATGAATCGGGTCCGCCAGGCGGACATCACCCAGGAGATCCTCGAGGTCGTCGCGGGCGCCGAGGCGCTCGGCTAGCCCACCCCGACACGCAAGAAATTTCGAAGACCAGGAAAAGGACTCAGATCAAATTGGCTGACAGCAACGGCAACGGAGCAGGGCAGAACATCGGTCGCGTCGAGCAGGTCACCGGAGTCGTGATCGACGCGCTCTTCCCGGATGGGCTGCCGGGGATCTACTCGGCGATCGTGATCGAGAGCCGCGGCAACGACGAGGGCGACAACACCGAACTGGTGTGCGAGGTCCAGCAGCACCTCGGCGACGACCGCGTCCGCGCGGTCGCCATGGACGCCACCGACGGCGTGCAGCGCGGCGACAAGGTGGTCGACACCGGCAACCCGATCACCGTGCCGGTCGGCGACGTGACGCTGGGCCGCATCTTCAACCTGCTCGGCGATCCGATCGACAACGGCGAGGATCTGCCCGACGACGTCGAGCGCTGGCCGATCCATCGCGCCGCGCCGAAGGCGTCCGACCTCAGCCCGACGCAGGAGGTCCTCGAGACCGGGATCAAGGTCATCGACCTGCTCGCGCCCTACGCCAAAGGCGGCAAGGTCGGGCTGTTCGGCGGCGCCGGGGTCGGCAAGACCGTGCTGATCCAGGAGCTGATCCGCAACATCGCCGAGGAGCACGAGGGCCTGTCGGCCTTCGTCGGCGTCGGCGAGCGCTCGCGCGAGGGCAACGACCTCTGGCTCGAGATGAAAGAAAGCGGCGTCATCGACAAAACGATGCTCGTCTTCGGCCAGATGAACGAGCCGCCCGGCGCCCGCCTGCGCGTCGCCCTGTCCGGCCTGACGATGGCCGAGTACTACCGCGAGCAGGGCGGCCAGGACGTGCTGCTGTTCATCGACAACATCTTCCGCTTCGTCCAGGCGGGCTCCGAGGTCTCGGCGCTGCTCGGGCGGATGCCCTCGGCGGTCGGCTACCAGCCGACCCTGGAGACCGAGATGGGCGGCCTGCAGGAGCGGATCACCTCGACCGATCGCGGCTCGGTCACCTCGATCCAGGCGGTCTACGTCCCTGCCGACGACTACACCGACCCGGCTCCGGCCTCGGTGTTCGCCCACCTCAACGCGACCACCGCGCTGTCCCGGGCGATCTCCGAGAAAGGCATCTACCCGGCGGTCGACCCGCTCGACTCGACCTCGACGATCCTCAAGCCCGACGTGGTCGGCGAAGAGCACTACCGCACCGCGACCGAGGTCCAGGAGGTCCTGCAGCGCTACAAAGAGCTCCAGGACATCATCGCGATCCTCGGCATCGACGAGCTCTCCGACGAGGACCGGCTGACGGTGGCGCGGGCACGGAAGATCGAGCGGTTCCTCTCGCAGCCGTTCTTCGTCGCCGAACAGTTCACGGGCCGCACCGGCGAGTACGTGCCGGTGTCGGAGACGGTGCGCGGCTTCCGCGAGATCCTCGACGGCCAACACGACGACCTGTCGGAGGGCGCCTTCTACATGCAGGGCTCGATCGACCAGGTCACCGAGAACGCCTCCGCGGCCGCCTAGGAGGGGACGGTGGCCGAGGAGCACATGCTGGACGTCGAAGTCCTCACCCCGGAGGGGGAGGTCTTCAACGGCGAGGTCCGCCAGCTCTCGACCCGCACCGAGGTCGGCGAAATCGGCATCCTCGCCAACCACGCCCCGGTGCTCGGCGCGCTGCAGCCGACCAGCCTGCGCCTGCGCATCTCCGACTCGGAGACGCGGACCTACGCCCAGTCACACGGCTGGCTGCAGGTCTTCGCCAACACGGCGCGGGTCCTGGTCGAGGAAGCGGTGCCGCCCGAGGACCTCGACGCCGGGGCGCTGAAAGAAGAGCTCTCCGACGCCGAGCGCCGTTTCGCCGAGAGCGAGGACGGCTCCGCCGAGCGGGCGCGGGCGCTGAAAGACAAACAGCGGGTCGAGGCGTTTCTCAGCATCGCCGAGGGATGAGCTGGGCCCCGCCGCCGCGGCTCGCGTCGTCGGGTGGGCGGGGCCGCGGGATTCGCCTCGAAGCTGGGCGTCGGCGGGACTGCCGATCCCGCCTCGAAGCTGTGCGTGCGCGGGACTGCCGGACTCGCCTCGGCGGAATTGACAGGCGCGCCCTGCGGGCGCGGCCTGTGGGTGTTGCTGCGCCCCTATGGGGCGCAGGGATCAGATTGCATATCGCGCCTTCGGCCACATTCCGGCGAGTCGAGTCCGGCAGTCCCGCCGCGCTCGTATTCGTGGTGGGGGACGCCGGGGAGTCGTCTGCGCGGCGGTTGACCGAGGGCGGCGCGCCGGTGTCGGAGCTTCTCGGAACCTGCGGGATCCGGTCGGGAAAGCTTTACGAAGCGGTGCGAGGCTTCCCGCCGATGAGCCGAACCCCCGCTGCACGGTCGTCCTTTCCGGCGCTATGGGTGCGTAGGGACGACCACAGTGGCAAGCGGAGCGGCGGAGCGCGTTGCGTGGAGGGGAGCCGGTCGTCTCGTGGAGGAATGTCGCGAAGCGGCGAAAATGCAATCCGATCCCTGCGCGCCATAGGCGCGCAGCAAAATCGACGGGCGGTGCCCACAGGGCACCCCCGTAAATTCCGCAACGAGACGACCGGCTCCCCTCGTCGGTAACGCTCTCGCCCCCTCCCTGACCCCCATGACCGCCGAGCTCCTCCCACTCGCCAAGCGCCTGATCGCCTACGAAACCTGCGAGCAGCGCAGCATCGTCGAGTGCGCGGGGTTTGTGGAAGCGTGGCTCGAGGCGCGCGACATCGAGGCGACGCGGGAAACCGTTCGCGGCCTGCCGGTGGTGAAGGCCGAGGTGGGGCCCGAAGCCGTGCCGACGGTGGTGCTCGAGGGGCACATCGACGTCGTCCCGGCGCACGCCGAGCAGTTCGAGCCGCGACTGGAGGGCGACCGGCTATACGGGCGCGGCGCCTACGACATGAAGGGGGCGATCGCCGCGATGATGGTCGTCACCGCGGCGCTGCGCGATCAGGACCGGGTGCGGGTGCGGTTGGGCATCGTCGGCGACGAGGAGTCCGAGGAGGGGGAGGACCGCGGCTGCGACCGGCTGGTCGACAGCGGCTTCATCGGCGACTTCGCGATCACCGGCGAGCCGACCGACCTGCACATCGGCGTCGAGGCGAAGGGCGTGCTGGCGCTGCGCCTCGAGGTGGAGGGGACCGCGGCCCACGGCGCGACCCCGTGGCTGGGCGACAACGCCGTCCTCGGCGCGATCGACGTTTTCCGGAGTATCGAGTCGCTACCGTTTGCGAGACAGAGTTCGGAGTTGTTCGACCGTCCGTCGATAAATCTCGGGCGGATCTGGGGCGGCGACGCTCTGAACAAGGTGCCCGACCGATGCGTGATCGACGTCGATATCCGCTACCTGCCCGGCCAGGATCCGGCCGCTCTGCTGGCCGAGATCAAGGCGATGCCGGGAGTCGCGGTGATGCCGCTGCTGATCCGTCCGCCAGCCACGGTCGACCACGAGTCGCCCTTCGTGCTCGGCCTGCGCGAGGCGGCCGCGACCTATGCGAACGGCGAGACGATGAGCGTCGGGCGCGACGGCGCCTCCGACGCGGTCTCCTTCCTGCGCGCCGGGGTGCCGGCGGTCGAGTTCGGCCCGGTCGGCGCCGGGCACCACGGCCCGGCGGAGTGGGTCTCGGCGGCCTCGCTGGAGGGCTACCGGCAGGCGCTCGAGTCCTTCCTGCGCGCGATCCCGGAGCGGCTCGATGAGTAGCCCCCCGCCCGCGGGCCAGGATCCCTACACGATGCGCAAGCCGCCCCCCGAGGGCGACGGCACCGAGCCGCCGAAGAAGAAGCGCTACTGGTGGCGGTTCAGCCTGGCGAGCGTGATCATCATCGCCGTCACCGCCGCCGCGACCTCCTCGGCGATCCTCCTCTACATCAACTCGATCGCGGAAGCGATCGGGACCAAGGAAAACGCGAAGACCTATCACGAAGTCGAAAACGTGCTCCAGCACGTCCACGGCGGCGACCCCGAGACCTTGCTGATCTTCGGCTCCGACATACGGCCCGAATACGGGGAAGAATTCGGCCGCTCCGACACGACGATCCTGCTGCGGCTCGACGCCCAGCAGAACCTGATCTCGGTGATGTCGATCCCGCGCGACCTGAAGACCGAAATCCCCGGCGTCGGCACCGACAAGTTCAACGCCGCCTACTCCGCCGGCGGCCCGAAGCTGGCCGCCCGGGTGGTCAAGGAATTGACCGGCCTGAAGATCAACCACATCGTCAACGTCGACTTCCTCGGCTTCGTCCGTGCCGTCGACGCGATCGGCTGCGTCTACACCGACATCGACCGCCGCTACTACCACTCCAACGTCGGCGTGCCGCCCTCCGAACAGTATGCGGAAATCAACATCCAGCCCGGCTACCAGAAGCTCTGCGGCAAGAAAGCGCTCCAGTTCGTGCGCTACCGGCACACCGACACCGACATCGTCCGCTCCGCCCGCCAGCAGTCCTTCCTCAGCCAGGTTCGCCACCAGGTGGCGCCGACCGACCTGATCACCGACAACCACAACCTGGTCGACATCCTCGCCGAATACACGACCTCCGACATCCACGAAGGCACCGAACTGATCACCCTGCTCGACCTGCTCTACGAACTGCGCGGCGCCGAAGTCAACCAGGTCCACTTCCCGGCCGAACTGGGCCCCAGCTTCGTCTACTCCAACGAGCGCGAAATCCACCACGCGGTGAAGCAGTTCCTCGGCGAAGCGGGCTACGAGGCGCACAAGTTCGCCGAAGAAAAGCCATCGGCCAAGCAGAAGAAGGCCGAAAAGAAGAAGGCCAAGAGCAAGAAGAAGCACAAGAAGCGGAAGGCCAAGCACGTCCCGCCGGGCGGCGACGAACTGGTGCCGGCAGCCGAAGTGGGCGAAGCCGAGGCGGCGATCGTCGCCCGCCACGTCGGCGGCGGCTTCCCGGTCTTCTACCCGACCCGGCTGCCCGCCGGCGCCGCCTTCCAGGAATCGAATCCCTACGAACACGTCGTCGACCCGCGCGTCTACCACCTGCGCGACAAGGAAAAGGTCCGCCACGGCGCCTACCGGATGGTCGCCGTCTACCAGCCCGAATACGAAGTCAACTACTTCGGGGTGCAGGGGATCCAGGGCTGGGAAGACCCGCCGATCCTCGACAACCCGACCGAAACCAGGACCGTGCACGGGCGTGAATACTCCATCTACACCGACAGCGGCCAGATCAAGCTGGTCGCCTGGCACCGCGGTCCCAGCACCTACTGGATCGCCAACAGCCTGCAGCAGTCGCTGACCAACGAGCAGATGATGGGGATCGCCGAGTCCTGCCACGTCATCCTCCCGAAGAAGAAAAACCTCAAGAAGGGAAGCAACAGAGAATGAGCGAGAGAGGCGAAGCTGTCGGAGTGATCGGGGTCGGCTGGGTCGGGCTGGTGACCGCCGCCTGCTTCGCCGAGCTCGGCCACAAGGTGATCGCCCGCGACATCCTCCCCGAGAAGGTGGAGGCGCTCTCGCGCGGTGACGTCGCCATCCACGAGCCGGGCCTGACCGAGATGCTGCGCCGCAACGCCGAGCGGATCACCTTCACGACCAGCATGGACCAGCTGCTCGAGGGCGCCCGCCTGCTCTTCACCTGCGTCGACACCCCGCCGACCTACTCCGGTGACGCGGACCTCTCGCGGGTGCGCGCGGTGGTCGCCGAGCTGGACGAGGACTCCGACCACGTGCTGGTGATGAAGAGCACGGTGCCGGGCGGGACCGGCGAGTCGATCCGCCGCGACCTGCCGGACCTCTCCTACGTCTCCTGCCCGGAGTTCCTCAAGGAGGGGACCGCGGTCAAGGACTTCATGCACCCCGACCGGGTTGTGATCGGCGCCGACCCGGGCGACGACGAGGCGGCCGAGGCGGTCGCCGCCCTCTACGCGCCACTCGGCGCCGAGGGGGAGATCCTGCGCACCGACGTGGCCAGCGCCGAGATGATCAAGCTCGCCTCGAACGCCTTCCTGGCGACCAAGATCTCCTTCATCAACGAGATCGCCAACGTCTGCGAGGAGGTCGGTGCCGACGTCGGCGAGGTCGCCAAGGGGATGGGGCTCGACCAGCGTATCGGCCCTGCTTTCCTGCGCGCCGGGATCGGCTACGGCGGCTCCTGCTTCCCGAAGGACGTCTCGGCGCTGAAGATGCTGGCCGGCAACACCGGCTACCACTTCCAGCTGCTGACCTCGGTGATCGAGGTCAACGAGCTGCAGAAGCGGCGCGTGGTCGGCAAGCTGGAAAAGCACCTCGGCTCGCTGATCGGCAAGCGGGTGGCGCTGCTCGGCCTCGCCTTCAAGCCCGACACCGACGACATGCGCGAAGCGTCGAGCCTGGTGCTCGCGGCGCGCCTGCAGGGCGAGGGTGCCGAGGTCGTCGCCTATGACCCGGTCGCAGCCGGGCGGGCGAGCGAGATGCTGACCGCGGTCGAGATGGCCGACTCGGCGACCGCGGCGCTCGAGGGCGCCGACGCCGCCGTCCTGGTCACCGAGTGGGGCGAGTTCCGCGACCTCGACTGGGCCACCGCCGCGGCGACGATGGCACGGCCGCTGCTGGTCGACGGCCGCAACTTCCTCGACCCCGAGGCGATGACCTTGGCCGGCTTCGAGTACGAGGGCATCGGCCGCCGGGCCGTGGATGACCGGCGCATTCCTGCGTCCTCGGTCGCTCGCGTGCAGAGCACGCCACACTCCCTGCGTCCTTGAACTGCTTGGTCCTCGACGACCCGGGAGCCCCATGCAGGCCATCGTTCTAGTCGGGGGCGAGGGCACCCGCCTGCGGCCGCTCACCGAGAGCGTCCCGAAGCCGGCGCTGACGCTGGTCGACCGGCCCTTCCTCGCCTACATGATCGAGTGGCTCGGCGCCCACGGGGTGACCGAGGCGGTCCTCGCCTGCGGCTTCCTCCCCGACCGGCTCCGCGAGGCGCTCGGCGACGGCGAGCACGAGGGGGTTAGGCTGACCTACGTGGTCGAGCCCGACCGGCGCGGCACGGCGGGGGCGATCCGCTTCGCCGCCGAAGCGCTCGGCGAGCGGCTCGACGATCGCTTCCTGGCCCTGAACGGAGACGTGCTCACCGATTTGGACCTGAGCGCGCTGCTGCGCGCCCACGAGAGGTGGGGGGCGACCGCGACGCTGGGCCTCTACCCGGTGGACGACTCCTCCGCCTACGGGCTCGTCGACCGCGACGCGAGTGGGGCGGTCCGCGCCTTCAGCGAGAAGACCGGCGCGGCGGTCCCCGGCGACATCAGCGCCGGCGCCTATGTCCTGGAGCGCCCGGTGCTCGACCTGATCCCGGCCGGCCGCGAGGTCTCGATCGAGCGCGAGGTCTTTCCGCGGCTGGTCGGCGCGGGGCTGTGCGCGCTGACCCTGGACGGGTACTGGATGGACATCGGCACCCCGGAGCGATACCTGCAGGCGACCTGGGACATCCTCGAGGGCAGGGTGCGGACCGAGGTGCGCGCGACCGCGCCGGGGCTCTTCGTCGGCGCCGGCTGCGCGGTCGCCGACGGGGCGCGGCTGGGTCCGCGGGCGGTCGTCTCGGCGGGCAGCTCGGTCGCGGCGGGGGCCGAGGTCTCCGGCTCGGTGCTGCTGGGCGGCTGCACGGTCGGCGCGGGGGCGCGGGTGAGGGGCTCGATCCTCGCCGCGGGGGCCGTGGTCGAGCCCGGGGCGACGGTCGAGGAGCAGGTCGTCGCCGAGCATGAGAGAGTTGCCGCCGAGTGATGATCGATGACGTCCTTGGCATCCCCGACCAGCTGCGCGACGCGCTCTGGCGGATCGAATCGGCGCGCCTCGAGGCGACGCCCTCCAGCGGTCTCTTCGTCTGCGGGATGGGCGGCTCGGCGATCGGCGGCGACCTGGCCGCCGCGGCGCTCGGCGACCGGCTGACCGGCCCGCTGGTGACGGTCCGCGGCTACGCGCTCCCGAGCTGGGCGACGCCCGAGTGGACCGTCCTCTGCGCCAGCTACTCCGGCGCGACCGAGGAGACGCTTGCCTGCCTGGAGGCGGCCGAGACGCTCGGCGCGGCGCGCCTCGTGGCGAGCACCGGCGGCCGGCTGGTCGAGCGCGCTCGCGGGACGGAGGTGCCGGTGATCGGCCTGCCGGGCATCTTCCAGCCGCGCGCCGCGGTCGCCTACATGGTCGCCGCCGCCGCCGAGGCCGCCTGGCTCGCCGGGATCGCGCCCCGCATCCACACCGAGGTCGACGCCGCCGCCGCCTTCCTCGCCGAGCAGGCCGAGACGCTGCAGCAACAGGCGCGCGAGCTCGCCGCCCTCGTCGCCGGCGCCGTGCCGGTTCTCTACGGCGCCGACCTCACCGTCCCGGTGGCGCGGCGCTGGAAGACGCAGGTAAACGAGAACGCCAAGTTCCACGCCTGGTGGAGCGAGCTGCCCGAGGCCGACCACAACGAGCTGCTCGGCTGGTCGGGGACGGCCGGCGACGAGCGGCCCGCGGCGATCTTCCTCGAGGACCGCGACCAGCACCCGCGGGTCGCGCGGCGCTTCGAGCTGACCGCGGCGACGGTGCAGGCCGGCGCCGGCGCCGTGGCGCGGGTCGAGACGGCCGGGGAGACGCGGCTCGAGCGGCTTCTCTGGACGGTGATGCTGGGCGACCTGTTCTCGCTGGAGCTGGCCCGCCAACGTGGCGTTGACCCCGACTCGGTCGAGGGGATCGACCGGTTCAAGGAGGAGATGGGATGAGAGCGATGGTGCTCGCCGCCGGGCTCGGGACCCGGCTGCGGCCGATTACCTTCGACATGCCGAAGCCGATGGTGCCGGTCCTCAACCGGCCGGTGATGGAGCACATCCTGCGGCTGCTCGCCCGCCACGGCTTCACCGAGACGATCGCCAACCTGCACTGGTTCCCGGAGGTGATCACCGAGCATTTCGGCGATGGCTCGGGCTGCGGGGTGGAGCTTTCCTACAGCCGCGAGGAGGCGCTGCTCGGCACCTCGGGCGGGGTGCGCAACGCCGCCGACTTCCTCGGCGACAGCTTCCTGGTGATCTCCGGCGACGCGCTCACCGACATCGACCTGACCGCGATGCGGGAGTTCCACGAGAGCCACGACGGGATCGCCACGCTGGCGACCAAGCGGGTCGAGGACACGACCCAGTTCGGCGTCGCGATCACCGACTCCGAGGGGCGGATCGGCGGCTTCCAGGAGAAGCCGCAGCCGAGCGAAGCGCTCTCCGACCTCGCCAACTGCGGCATCTACATGCTGCGCCGCGAGATCTTCGACTTCTTCCCGCCGCCCGGGACCAGCAAGGCCGCGGGGCCCGGCGACCCCGACGCCTTCGCCGACTGGGCGATGGACGTCTTCCCGCGGCTGCTGGAGAGCGACGTGCCGTTCTACTCGCACGAGTTCGACGCCTACTGGAACGACATCGGCAACCTGGTCGAGCTGCGCGAGGGCAACTTCGACGCGTTGAGCGGCGCCGTCGAGGTCGAGCAGGTGGGGGAGGTCGTCGACGGCTTCCGCAGCGGCGACCCGGTCGGCGACGAGGGCGAGCTGAAAGGGCCGGTGCTGCTCGGCCCCGGCTGCGAGATCGGCGAGGACGTGCGGATCGACGGCCCCGCGGCGATCGGCGACGGCGCCCGGGTCGGCGCCGGCAGCCGGCTGCGCGACGCGATCGTCCTGCCCGGAGCCGAGGTCCCGGCCCGGTCGGTGGTGGTCGGCGGCATCCTCGGCGCCCGGGGCTAGTTCATCCCTCCTGCCGGCGGCGGCCGGGGCGCGCCCGGGTCGCGGATGCCGGTCCGACCCGGGCCGTAGGAGTCGGCCCGGGATCGGTGACGGGGAGGACGCGGAGAATTGACGTTGCGCGCGCCATGCGCGCGTGGTTTGACGGCAGGGTCGGGGAATGGACCTGCTCGGCCTCGCCACCTCGCTCCTCGCGCCGCCGCTCTGCGCGGCCTGCGGGCGCGGCTGCCGGGCCGAGGCTGTGCTCTGCACGCGCTGCTCGCGGTCGCTGGCCGCGGCGCGGCCGATCCTGGCGGGCGGTCCGCAGGGCGTCGACCGCGCCTGGTCCTCGGCGCCGCACGACGGCGTCGCCCGCTCGCTGGTCGCGGCGCTGAAGTTCCGGCGCCTGCTGCCGGTCGCCGACCTGATGGCCGATCGCATGCACTGGCTGGCGCCGGGACATCTGCTCGGCGGGACGGTGGTACCGGTGCCGCCCGCGCCGCCGCGTCTGCGCAGGCGCGGCTTCGATCCGGCCGGCGAGCTGGCCGGCGCGCTGGCGGCCCGACTCGGGATGGAGCCGGTGCGCTGCCTGGCCCGCCGCGGCTCCGCCCATCAGGTGGGACGCACCCGCGCCGAGCGGATCGGCCGGCCGCCGCGGATCGAGGCCGTCGGCGCCGCGCCCCGCGGCGTCCTCCTGGTCGACGACGTCCTCACCACGGGCGCCACGCTCTCGGCCTGCGCCGCCGCCCTGCGGGCGGCGGGCGCGCGGCGTGTCGTCGCGCTCACCTTCACCCGCCGCCTCTGAGCGCGACGGCGCTCGGCGCTCGTTCACTTGACCACACGCCGGTGTGGTCAAGTGAACGCTGGTCGAATCGAGCCGGGCCTCGGCGCCGAGCAGGACGATGGCCCGGACGGGTGGGGCCGGGTGGCCCGCGCCCCCCCGGGGGATCAGATGGCGGGCCGTCCCCGCATCTCGCCCATCACCCGGCGGGTCACCTTGCGCTTGCGCAGCATTTCGCGGTGTTTCTTGACCTGGCGCCGCACGTCCTCGGCCAGCTTGTGGATGCTCTGGCTCATGTCCGGCGAGGCCTCGTGGGCGTGCAGGGTCGCGCCCTTCAGCCGCACGGTCGCCTCGGCCACCTGGCGATCGGGAATCGAGGGGTTGCGCTCTTCGTAGAGCACCACATCGAGCGTCGCCAACCCCGACACCTGCCTCCCCAGGCGGTTGAACCGTCTGCTCACCAACTCACGCAGGTCGTCCGTCAGCTCGACGTTGCGTCCCCGAATCTCAATCCGCATGAGTGACCTCCTTGTGGGTTCTTGGACCGATCGTACGCCGCCCAACCGTCGGCCACAAGGGGGCGCCCGCTACTCTTGAGCGATGCCCGCCATGGACCTTGTCACGAAGGCTCTGCGCGCGGGGGAGGGGCGCAAGTTCAAGGCGTACCAAAAGCGCGCGGAGGCGATCAATCGATACGAGCCGGAGATGGAAGCGCTCTCCGACGAGGAAATCCGCGCCGACGCCGACGAGCTGCGCCGCCGCGCCCGCGACGGCGAGTCGCTCGACGACCTGCTGCCGGAGGCGTTCGCGCTCTGCCGCGAGGCGGCGCGCCGCACGATCGGCCAGCGCCACTACGACGTCCAGCTGGTCGGCGGCATGGTCATCCACGACGGGGCGATCGCCGAGATGAAAACCGGCGAGGGGAAGACGCTCACCGCGACCCTCGCCGTCTTCCTCAACACGCTGAAGGGCGACAGCGTCCACCTGGTCACCGTCAACGACTACCTCGCCCGCCGCGACTCCGAATGGATGGCGCCGATCTACGAGGCGCTGGGATGCACGGTCGCCGCCGTCCAGGATTCCGACGACCACGCCGCCCGGCAGGCCAAATACGCCTGCGACATCGTCTACGGCACCAACTCCGAGTTCGGCTTCGACTACCTGCGCGACAACATGTCGCAGTCGCTGGAGGAATGCGTCCAGCGCGGCCACCACTTCGCGATCGTGGACGAGGTCGACAACATCCTGATCGACGAGGCGCGGACGCCGCTGATCATCTCCGGCCGCCCCGAAGAAGCGGCGCAGACCTACTACACGTTCGCCCGTCTCGCCAAGCAGATGGTCGGCGTCCCGCACAAAGAAAAGCTGAAAAGCCTCGGTGAATCGAAGGACACCACCGAGGTCGACTACGACTACGAGTACGACGAGAAGCACAAGACCGTCGCGCCGACCGAGCGCGGGGTCAGGAAGGCGGAGGAATTCCTCGACGTCGAGAACCTCTACCTGGCCGAACACGGCAACCTCGTCAACCACCTCGTGCAGGCGCTGAAGGCCGAGTCGCTCTACAAGAAGGACGACGACTACGCGGTGATCGATGGCGAGGTGATGATCATCGACGAGTTCACCGGCCGCATCCTCGAGGGCCGGCGCTGGTCGGAAGGCCTCCACCAGGCGGTCGAGGCGAAGGAAGGCGTGGCGATCCGCGAGGAGAACCAGACGCTCGCCACGATCACCCTGCAGAACTACTTCCGGCTCTACGACAAGCTCTCCGGCATGACCGGCACCGCCCTCACCGAGGCGACCGAGTTCATGAAAATCTATGAGATGCCCGTCGTGGAGATCCCGACCAACCGGCCGCTGGCCCGGATGGACAAGAACGACCAGATCTTCAAGACCAAAGACGGCAAGTGGAAAGCGGTGATCGACGAAATCGTCGGCCGCCATGAAAAGGGCCAGCCGGTGCTGGTCGGGACCGTCTCGGTCGAGGTCTCGGAGATGATCTCCGAGGCGTTGAAGCGCGATGGCATCAAACACGCCGTGCTGAACGCCAAACCCGAGCACGCCGAACGAGAGGGCGAGCTGATCGCCTTGGCGGGCCGTAGGGGTGCCGTGATGATCGCCACCAACATGGCCGGCCGCGGCGTCGACATCAAGCTCGGCGGCGACGCCGAGCAGCTGGCTGTCAACGAGTTGAAAAAGCAGGGCATCACCCCGGGCGACGAGGGCTACGAGGCGGCGCTGGCCGAGAAGACGGCGGAGCTCAAGCCGCAGTGCCAGGCGGAGGCCGACGAAGTTCGCGAGCTAGGCGGTCTCTTCATCTGCGGCACCGAGCGCCACGAGTCGCGCCGCATCGACAACCAGCTGCGCGGCCGCTCCGGTCGCCAGGGCGACCCCGGCGAGTCGCGCTTCTTCCTCTCCGCCGAAGACGACGTGATCCGCCTGTTTGCCGGCGACCGGATCTACAAAATCCTCGATCGGCTCGGCCCCGTGGACGACGAGGGGACCGAAGTGCCGCTCGAGGCGAAAATGCTCACCAAGACGGTCGAGAACGCGCAGAAGAAGGTCGAGGAACAGAACTTCCTGATCCGCAAACGCGTCCTCGAGTACGACGACGTGATGAACGAGCAGCGCCGCGTGGTCTACAAATACCGGCGCGAGATCCTCGAAGGGCGCGACATCTCCGAGACCGGCCGCGAGGAGCTCGAAGGAGTGGTCGAGCGGCTGGTCGACGAGTTCACCGCCAGCGACATCCTCGACGACTGGGACCTCGCGGAGCTGGAGACGCAGCTGCGCCAGATCTGGCCGGTCGGAATCGACGTGGGGACGCTGGCGCCGGAGTCCGTGGACCGCGAGCGGCTCAAAGACGACCTCGACGAGGACGCGATGGCCGCCTACGACGAGCGTGAAGACAAACTCGGCGAGGAGCTGATGCGCCACCTCGAGCGCTCCGTCCTGCTCCAGGTGATCGACAACCGCTGGCGCGAACACCTCTTCGACATGGACTACCTGCGGGAGGGCATCCACCTCCGCGGCTTCGCCCAGATCGACCCCCTCGTGGCCTACAAAAACGAGGGCTTCACGATGTTCGAAGAGCTGATGCACTCGATCTGGGAGGAGTTCTCCAAACTCGTCTTCCACGTCGAGATCGAATTCACCGAAGGGCCCGACGAGGGCTTCGGGGGCGGCGGCTTCGAAGCCGGCACCGATCGCGCGGCGCTCGACTACTCGGGCGGGACGCTCGAGGCGCAGCCCTCGGCGCTCGAACAGGTCGCCGCGGCCGCGGGGAGCGCCACCGCGGGCGGCGCCGTCGACATGGCCGCCTCCGAGGCGGTCGGCCCGAACGGCAACGGCGGCGGCGTGGTCGAGACCGTGGTCAAAGACGAGCACGACAAACTCGGCCGCAACGACCCGTGTTGGTGTGGTAGCGGGAAGAAGTACAAGAAGTGTCACGGTGCGTAGGCCGAGCGCCTGATCCGCAACCGTGTCGCCAACTGAGATTCGCCACGATCCGGTCCGGGAGTTCATCCGGGCGTTTAACGAGCGGGACCTGGACGGGTTCGTGGCGGTGCTCGACCCGCGGGTGGAGCTGCACTCGATGAAGGGGCTGCGCAAGGGGGTCGAGGCGGCGCGGCTCTGGGCGACGCGGCCGCCGGGCGGGGTGCAGCAGACGATCGTGTTGGACCAGCTGTACGAGGGCGGCACCGAGGGGGGCGGCGGCCACGCGGTGGCGCTGATCGTGCGGCGCTGGCACTGGGACGAAACCGGTGACTTCGCGGGGGAGGAGGAGATGGCCTGGGCCTTCGAGCTGCGCGACCACCGGATCCGCTCCTGGCGGCCCTACGAGGACCGCCGGGAGGCGCTCCGCGCCCTGGGCTTCGCCCGGTGAGCCCGCGGTTCGCGGCGGGCGATGCGGCCGGGCGCCGGCGAGTCGCCGGGCGCCCGCGGGCCGACGTCCGTCGCCGGTAGTCTTTGGCCCATGGCCGATGCCGCGCAGAAAGACCCCGCAGCGCCCCGCATCGCCGCTGTCCGCGAGCAGCTGTCCCTGCTCTCGGACTACCTTTGACCCGGCCGGGCTGGAGAGGCAGACCGCCGAGCTCGAGGAGGAGATGGGCAAGCCGGGCTTCTGGGACGACCAGGAGGCCGCGGCGCGCGTCTCCGCCACCCACGCCCGCGCCCAGCGCCGGCTCGAGATGTTCCGCGGCCTGGAGGCGGACGTCGCCGAGCTCGACGACCTCGCCGAGCTGGCCGCGGAGGACGAGGAGATCGAGGCCGAGCTCGACGGCCAGCTGAGCGAGATCGAGTCGCGGCTCGCCGAGCTCGAAGAGGCGCGCCTGTTCAGCGGCGAGTACGACGCCGGCGACGCGGTGGTCACCGTGCACGCCGGGGCGGGCGGCACCGACTCCCAGGACTGGGCCGAGATCCTCCTGCGGATGTACCTTCGCTGGGCCGAACGGCGGGGCTTCGCGGTGGAGATGGCCGAGGCCTCGCCGGGGGAGGAGGCGGGCCTCAAGTCGGCCACCTTCATCGCCCGCGGCGAGAACGCCTACGGCCTCTTCGCCGCCGAGCGCGGCGTCCACCGGCTGGTCCGGATCAGCCCCTTCGACTCCTCCGCCCGCCGCCACACCAGCTTCGCCCAGGTGGAAGTCGGGCCGCTGGTCGAGGAGGGCGTCAACGTCGACATCGACGAGGCCGACCTGCGGGTCGACACCTACCGCGCCTCGGGCGCCGGCGGCCAGCACGTGAACAAGACCGACTCGGCGGTGCGGATCACCCACATCCCGACCGGCGTCGTCGTCCAGTGCCAGAACGAGCGCTCCCAGACCCAGAACAAGGCCGTCGCGATGCAGTTCCTGCGCTCCAAGCTGATCGAGCTGGAAGAGCGCAGACGGGCCGAGGAGCTGGCCAAGGAGCGCGGCGAGGTCAAAGACGTCGCCTGGGGATCGCAGATCCGCTCCTACGTGCTGCACCCCTACACGATGGTCAAGGACCACCGCACCGAGCACGAGGTCGGCGACGTCCAGCGGGTGCTCGACGGCGACCTAGACGGCTTCGTCCGCGACTATCTCGAGAAGACCGCCGCTTCCACGGCGGGCTAGCGCCGGCGGACGCCGCGGGCCGGGGCGCCCGCCCGCGTGCGTCGACGTCAGGCCGCCGGCTCGTCGAGGTAGGCGGCGAAGCGGGTGCCGCGCAGGCTCCGCTCCAGCTCGTCCCAGTTGGCGACGAGCTCCGACCTCGGCCGCTCGTTCAGCTTCCGCAGGCCCGACGTCAGCCCGGCGCCGTGCCGCGGGTCGACACCGAGGAAGTCCAACGCCCGCGAGAGGCCGGACGGGTCCGCCCGCAGCCGCTCGTAGAGCATCTCTTGCGTGGGCAGCCGGCTCGCCCGCAGGGCGACCCTCACCACGGCGACGCGGCGCTCGAGGCCTGCCAGCCGCCGCCGGGTCGCTTCGGGGTCGAGGCGGACCGTGACCGCGCGGACGGAGTCCTCGGCCGCGGCGTGCGCCTGGCCGCGCGCCGCGGCGGCGGCGCCCGAGATCACCACGTCGAGGAGGTTGTCGCGGCTCAGGTGGATGACCCGGACTCGACTTGCCAGGAGGTAGGCGACCAGGGCGGGGTTGCGCCTGACCTGCGAGTACATGAGCTTGAAGCCGACGGCGCGCTCGGGTCGAGGGGAGCGGTAGAGCTCGTCCAGATAGGCCCGGCAGCAGCGCGCCCTCGACACGGGACCGACCGAATCGGCGTCGCGCCGGAGCCGGCTCTCGAAGTACTCGACGTCCAGCGGGGCGAATTGGGCTCCCGAGGGAAAGCCGCGTCCCCACTCCAGGAACAGCTCTCCGTAGGAGGCGATGGCCGGGTGGCTGTTGAGCGAGGTCCGGACCCAGGTGGACCCGGTTCGCTGCGTCGTCAGGAGCACGAACCTCACGGGATCGGCCGCGGCGGATCCCACCTCTGGCTGGCTCGCCAAGGTCCCTCCCCTCCGCGTTCACTCGACGGCGCCCCGGTCCCTCGGCGAATCCCCGGGTCGCCCCGCAACGAGAGCCGGAGCTTACCGTGGGGGCGGGGAGGGGTCTCGGGGCGTCAGCCGCGGTAGACGCGTGGCGCGTAGGCCTTGTAGCGGGGGGTGAGCCGGAGGCGGGCGCGGGCGGGCAGCGCCGTCACCGTTGCCTCGGCGCGCCGCACGAGGCAGGCGGCGGGGGCGGTCATGGCGCCCGAGTCGCCGCCCTGGGCGCCGGTGGCGCCGTCCTTCGCGCCCGGCCCGGCGGTCGTCCCTTCTTCTTCGCCGTATTCTTCGGCTTCTTCGAATCCGAGTTCTTCTCCGAGTTCGGCTTCGAACTCGAACGCTTCGCCTTCGCAGTCTTCGCCTTCGAGTTCTTCGGCTTCTTCGGAGATTTCGAGGTCTTCTTCCCCTTCTTCGGGTTCCGCGGCTTCGCGCGGGGCGAGGAGGGCCGCGCTCGGCGACGGGAAGGCGGCCGCGGAGGAGGGCACCGCGGAGGAGGCCTGCGCCGCGGCCGGCGCGGCGAGCAGGGCGAGCGCGAGGAGCAGCGGCAGGCGGCGTCTCATGGCACCAGGATCGGCTCTGCCAAGTGGCTTCTTGACCGGACCAAACGCTTGATCTAGTCGTCTCGCTCCAGCTCCAGCAGGCGCTCCTTCATCGCGGTGCCGCCCGCGTAGCCGCCGAGGCTGCCGTCGCTGCGCAGCACCCGGTGGCAGGGGACGACGAGCGGGATCGGGTTGCGCGAGCAGGCCGCCCCGGCGGCGCGGACGGCGCGCTCGTTGCCGGCGCCGCGGGCGAGGTCGGCGTAGGAGCGGGTCTCGCCGTAGGGAATCGCGGCGATGCCCCGCCGGGCGCGGAGCAGGAAGCCGTGGCTGAGCTGCCAGTCGATCGGCAGCTCGAAGCGCCGCCGCCGGCCGGCGAAGTACGCCTCGAGCTCGCGCCGCTCCTCGTCGAGCCGCGCCGGCGCCTCCAGAACGCGGGGGGAGATCCGCGCGGCGAGATCGGCCAGCGTCGCCTCGACGTCCTCGCCCGGCAGCGCGACCCGGACCAGCCCCCGCGGCGTCCGCGCCAGCAGCAGCGGGCCGAAGGGCGAGTCGGCGGTCGCGTAGGCGACGTCGAGCAGGCCCTCGTCGGCCGCCCGCTCGCGCAGTCGCCGCAGCGCGCTGTCGATGGTCGAGGTCACGCGATCTCCCTTCGCAGTCGTTTCAGTCCCTCGTGCAGGCTGCGCCGCGCCGCGGCGGGCGAGCAGCCGAGCGCCGCGGCGATCTCCTCGTGCGGCAGGTCGCTCGCGAAGCGCAGCGTCACCGCCGCCCGCTGCTTGGGCGGCAGCGCGGCGACGGCGGCCCAGACCTCGCGGTCGGCGGGGTCGGGGTCGAAGACGGCCTCCTCGCGCAGCGCGGCGACCGGCAGCGGGGCGCGCCCGTTGGCCCGGTGGTGGTCGATCGCCTTGCGGTGGGCGATCGTCATCACCCACCCCCGGAGGTTGCTCGCGTCGCGCAGCCTCGGGTAGGCGCGCAGGGCGGCGAGGAAGGTCTCCTGGAAGGCGTCCTCGGCCCCCTCGCGCCCGACCGCCCCGCGCAGCACCGCCATCACCTCGCGGGCGTGCTCGTCGATCAGGGTCTGGAACGGGGGCAGATCGGCCATCGCTTTCTCCAACGTCCCAAGTCTCGCCGACGTGAGATTCGTCCCCCCGCACGGCAGCTGACCCCGATGAGTTCGCACTTTGCCGTAGCCGGTACGGGAAAGTGCGAACGCGCCGCTGGGTAGGGTGGCGGGGTGCCCGCGAGTCAGCCGCTCACCGCCGAGGAGATGCGCGAGCTGGTGGCCCGGGCGCTCGCCGAGGACCTCGGCGACGGCGACGTCACCGGCGAGGCGACGGTCCCGGCCGACGCGACCGCGAGCGCCCGGATCGTCCAGAAAGCCCCGGGCGTCGTCTTCGGCCTCGAGCTGGTGCGCGAGACGCTGGCCCAGGCCGGGGTGGACGACGTCGAGGCGCCGGCCCCGGAGGGCGAGTGGCGCCAGGACGTCCCCGCCTCGGTGCTCGTCGCCCGCGGCCGCGCCCGCGCGATCCTCGCCGCCGAGCGCACCGCGCTCAACTTCCTCGGCCACCTGTCCGGGGTGGCGACGCTGACCGCCCGCTACGTCGAGGCGGTCGCCGGGACGAAGGCGCGGATCCTCGACACCCGCAAGACGATCCCCGGCCTGCGCCGGCTGGAGAAGGCCGCGGTGGCGGCGGGCGGCGGCACCAACCACCGGATGGGCCTCTTCGACGCCTTCCTGATCAAGGAGAACCACGTCGCCGCCGCCGGAAGCATCGCGAAGGCGGTCTACGCGGCCCGCCGGGCGCACCCCGAGCTGCCGGTCGAGGTCGAGGTGCGAAACCTCGACGAGACGGCCTACGCGCTCGGCACGGGCGCCGACCTGCTGCTGCTCGACAACATGGACCCGCCGACGCTGCGCGCCGCGGTCGAGCTTCGCGACGCCCACTCGCGCGGCGGCAAGCCCACCCTCGAGGCCTCCGGCGGCGTCAACCTGGAGACGGTCCGGACGATCGCCGAGACCGGCGTCGACTTCATCTCGGTCGGCGCCCTGACCCACTCGGCCCCGGTCCTCGACTTCTCGCTGCTGCTGGCGTAGGGCGCGTCTCCTCCGCTCACGCGGGGGCGCGCTCATCATGACCGGCGATCTCGCACCCCCGCTCCCGCGTCCGGGGACGGCTGGGCGCCGTCTCCTCCGCTCACCGGGGGCGGCGGGCTACTTGAGGAGTTTCGAGAGGCGGCGGTCCTTCAGCACCCGACCGCCGGTCTGCTCCTGCGGGCAGTAGTTCATCTGGTGCTCGGAGAAGAAGACGGCCTCGATCGTCGTGCCGCAGCGCGGGCAGGGCTCGCCCTCGTGCTTGTGGATGCGCAGCGGAACGGCGATCTTGTCGGGCAGCTCGGGGCCGATCGTCTCCTCGTAGCGGTCGATCGCGTCGCCCAACAGATGGAGCGCCGCGTGCAGGCGCCCGACCTCCTCCTCGTCCAGCTCGCTGCCTTTCCTGAACGGCGAGAGGCGCGCCTCCCAGAGGATCTCGTCGACCCAGGAGCGGCCGATCCCGCTGATGTCTCTCTGGTGGCGCAGCAGCGGGTGCAGGTGGCGCGGCTGGTCGATCGCCGCGGCGAGCTCCTCGAGGGGCGGCGCCGGCCAGGCTTCCGGCCCCAGCGTCGCCACCATCTCGTCGGCGGCGACCTCACCCGCCGGCAGCAGCTTCGCCCAGGCGCGCTGCTTGGTGCCGAGCTCGCGCAGGCGCAGCTCACGGCCGTCCTCGAGCCGGATCAGCACCCGCGCGGAGCGGTCTTTGAGCGAGGCGCGCCGGTCGGAGACGCGCAGTCGCCCCGCGGACATCAGATGGATCAGCAGCGACAGATCGCCGGCCGGGGCGGAGGGGACGGGGGAGAAGTCGACCACCGGCATCTTCGCGATCCGCCGCACGCCGGTGATCTGCCGCCCGACCAGCGACTCCAGCGGCGGGTCGAAGGTCTTCATCGCGTTCATCCCCGGGGCCAGGACCGACTCGACCGTCGCGCCGCGCACGGCGGCGTCGATGCGGCGCGCGGTGATCTCGACCTCGGGCAGCTCGGGCACGTCCCGAAGGATGGCGGCTCGCCGCCGCCGGCCCGGGCGATGGCGCCCAGCCGGTAGACTTCGGTCAAGTCATTCGACCTGGTTCGACCACGAAGGTCTGCAGGCGAACAGAGGAAAGGAAGGGCTCATGCAGGAGCTCCCGACGATCCAACCCAACTCCTCACCGGACCTCGCCCCGGAGGAGATCGGCGCGCTCAGCGAGGAGATCCGCGAGCTCGCGGCGCGGCGCAATGCCGTGATCCTCGCCCACAACTACCAGCTGCCGGAGATCCAGGACGTGGCCGACCATCTCGGGGACAGCCTCGGTCTCTCGCGCGCCGCCGCCGCCACCGACGCCGAGGCGATCGTCTTCTGCGGCGTCCACTTCATGGCCGAGACGGCCTCGATCCTCTCGCCCGACAAGACCGTCCTGATCCCCGACCTGAAGGCCGGCTGCAGCCTCGCCGACTCGATCGACGCCGACCAGCTGCGCGCCTGGAAGGCGGAGCATCCCGGCGCCGTCGTCGTCATGTACGTCAACACCTCGGCCGCGGTGAAGGCGGAGACCGACTACTGCGTGACCTCCTCCAACGCGATCTCCGTGGTCGAGCACATCTGGCGCGAGCACGGCGACGACACCGAGATCCTCTTCGGCCCCGACATGTGGCTGGGCGCCTTCGTCGAGCGCGAGACCGGCCTGCTGGAGGAGCCCGAGCGTCGCGCCCGCTTCCACATCTGGGACGGCGAGTGCCACGTCCACGCCGGCATCCGCCCCGAGGACATCGCCCGCACCCGCGCCGAACACCCCGACGCCGAGTTCCTGATCCACCCCGAGTGCGGCTGCTCGACCCAGGCGATGGAGTACGTCGCGGCGGGCGACATCGAGGCGACCGGGGTGCACATGCTCTCGACGTCGGGGATGCAGAACTACGTCGAATCGCACCCCGACGGCGAGTTCATCGTCGCCACCGAGAACGGGATGCTCTACCCGCTGCGGCAGGCCGCGCCCCAGGCCAACCTGATCGAGGCCAACCGGATGGCCTTCTGCAAATACATGAAGATGATCACGCTGCCGAAGCTGCGCGACTCGCTCGCCGAGATGCGGTTCGAGGTCGGCGTCGCCCCGGAGATCGCCACGCGGGCGAAGCTGCCGATCGAGCGCATGGTCGCGATCGGCTGAGCGCTCGAGCGCTCGAGCGCATCGGGAGGGCCGCGCCAGGCGCCGGCGCCGGTTAGGAGGACCGCATCGGGGGGACTTGGCTTGCGTGGCTCTTCCCCCCGCGGCAGCCGACCCTCGCTGGGCTCGCGCTCGGCGCTCGACCCCCCGGTCGATCCCTCATCGAGCCCCAAGAGCCGTCCTTAGCCGGCCCTCAGGTTGCCTTGGCTGGGCGTTTACGCCCAGGGTGCAGGCTGGCCGCACCAGATGACGAATAGGAGGCTGGAGATGCAGACCGTGACGAACAAGCGCAACGTGTTGGTGATCCTCGGCCGCGAGGCGGACCCGCCGATCGTGGTCGACGCCCTGCGGCCGCGCGCCGCCGGCACCGCCTTCACCCTGCTGGTCCCGGCGACTCCCGTCCCCTCGTCCGGTCCGGCCGCTCCGGCGTCTCGGCACGGAGGACGACCGGTGGGGGTCGAGGCGGGGCGGGGGTCCGAAGCGGACGTCGGCGACTGGCTGGACGCCATGGAGCGCGCCGGGCGGAGCGCGGTGGCGCTGCGCGAGGCCGGGCTCGAGGTGGTCGAGACGATCGTCGGCGACGCCGACTTCGCCGCCGCCGCCGGGGACGTGCTGCACGCGCGGGAGATCGACGATGTCGTCGTCCTGGTCGAGCCGGAGGCGACCCTCGCCGCCCGCCGCGACCTGGTCGCCGTCTGACGCCGGCCGTCCGTCTCCGGCCGACTCTCCCTTCTCGGACCCCCCGCGAACCTAAAAAGTGGCGGTGAGCGGGTCAATCGCAGAGCCAAACGGCCGTTTTCTGGGCGCGAAATTTCGCGACCGAGACTGCGGAGGAGTCATCTTGTTCTCGCAGAAGTCCCCCCTCACCCATGGCGAGCCTCCGACGCAAGAAGAACCGTGCCCCCGAGCCTGTCCGCTCGCGCGGGGGACGTGCCCCGATCGTCGAGCTGGAAGACGTGGTCAAGGTCTATCCCGGCGGCCACATGGCGCTCGACCGGGTCTCGCTCTCGATCGGCCGCGGCGAGTTCGTCTTCCTGGTCGGCCCGACCGGCTGCGGCAAGTCGACGCTGATCAAGACGCTGATCCGCGAGTTGGACGTGACCGACGGCAGCGTGCGGATCGCCGGCCGCGACATCGGCAGGCTGCCCGAGAAGAAGATCCCGCAGCTGCGGCGCAACATCGGCACGGTCTTCCAGGACTTCAAGCTGCTGCCCAACCGGAACGTCTACGACAACGTCGCCTACGCGCTGCAGGTGATCGGCGCCAGCCGCCACGAAATCCGCGAGCAGGTGCCGGCGACCCTGCGCCTGGTCGGCCTCTCGACCAAGCTGCACAGCTACCCCGACCAGCTCTCCGGCGGTGAGCAGCAGCGGGTCGCGGTCGCCCGCGCCTTCGTCAACCACCCGCCGCTCATGCTGGCCGACGAGCCCTCGGGGAACCTCGACCCGGTCACCTCGATCGGGATCATGCAGCTGCTCTACCGGATCAACAAGACCGGCACGACCGTCCTCGTCGTCACCCACGACCGCGAGATGGTCGACAACATGCGCCGCCGCGTGGTGGAGCTCTACGAGGGCCGCGTCGTCCGCGACGAGGTCTCCGGCGGCTACACCGAGGAGTCGACGACCGAATTCGGCATGCGGATGCGCGCCGAGATGGGGATCGACGCCGAAGGCTCGCGCCAGACCAACGGCCACGGGAACTCGCTCACCCACTGATGTCGCGCATCTTCTTCTTCTTCTCGGAGGCTTTCCGGGCCCTCCGCCGCAACGGGGCGCCGACCCTCGCGGCCGTGATCACCACCGTCGTCACGGTGGTCCTGCTCGGGGTGCTGATCCCGGTCTTCCAGACCGCGCAGGCGAAGTCCGACGAAGTGCGCGGCGAACTGAACGTCCAGTTCGCCCTCTACGACGACGCGACCGCCGCCGAAATCTCCGCCGCCAAAGAAGAGATCAAAGCGCTTCCCCACGTCGAATCGGTCACCTTCGTCTCCAAGCACGAAGCGCTGAGGACGCTGAAAAGCGAACTCAAAGACAAATCGATCGTCGAAGAGCTGCACACCAACCCGCTGCCCGCCAGCCTGCAGGTGCAGGCCACGGACGCCTCCTACCTGCCGCAGATCGAACGCGAAGTGATGGGGCGGAGCTCCGGCGGCAAGGCCGATCCGATCAGCCCGGCGATCTCCAACCCCTTCAGCCGCCAGCAGTCCACCCAGCAGATCGCCAAGGTGACGAGCGCGCTGAAAATCGTGCTCACGGTGATCATGGCGCTGCTCGTGGTCGCCTCGCTGATGCTGATCGGCAACACGATCCGGCTCTCGATCTTCACCCGTCGCCGCGAGGTCGAGGTGATGCGGCTGGTCGGCGCGACGCGCTGGTTCATCCGCTGGCCGTTCATGATCGAGGGCGTCGTGGTGGGCTTTGCGGGAGGGCTGATCGCCATACTGATCCTGTGGATCGGCAAGATCACGATCGTCGACCCGTTGAGCAACAACGGCGACTCCTTCGCCCTCGCCCAGCACAACAGCACCCTCGCCTTCCCGGTGCTGAGCGCGATCCTGTTCGGGGCCGCGATCGTCGTCTCGACGCTCGGCTCGGGGGTCACGCTGCGCCGCTTCCTGCGGGTCTGAGGGCCGCGTGAGAGCGCGTGGCGCGGTCGCCTTCGGCGTCGCCCTGATCGCTTTCCTGATCGCCGGGATCTACCTCGGCGGCCACCCCTCGAAGCTGCCCGGCTTCGCCCGCGAAACGCTGACCGAAGAACCGACCGGCCTGGTCGGCGAAGCGGCGGAAATCATCAATGACAACTACTTCCGCAAGGTGGGGAGCACCGAGCTCGGCAACGCCTCGCTGCAGGGGATGGTCCGCGAGCTGCGCAAGCGCCACAAGGACCGCTTCAGCGATTACTTCTCGCCGGAAAGCCTGGCGGGCTTCAACCAGCAGATCGAAGGGCACTTCTCGGGGATCGGGCTGAGTGTGGTGCCGGTCAAGAGAGGGCTGCACGTGGTGCGGGTGTTCCACGGCTCGCCGTCCGCCGAAGGGGGAGTCGAAGTCGGCGACACGATCGTCTCGGTGGAAGGGGAATCGATCGCCGGGCTCTCCTCGAAGGAGGCGACCGACAGGATCAAGGGCCCGGAAGGCAGCCGGGTCACGATCGAGATCGAAAAGCCGAAGACCCACAAGAAGGTGCGTAAGACCCTGACCCGGGCGCAGGTGGAGCTGCCCAACGTCTCGAGCCGGGTATTCAAGGTGGATGGCAAGACGATCGGCTACGTGCGGCTGTTCTCCTTCAGCTCGGAGGCGAGCAGGCAGCTCGCCCACGGGATCGAAAAGGTGAAGGGGGAAGGGGCGGAGGCGATGGTCCTCGATCTGCGCGAGAACCCGGGCGGCCTGCTCGACGAGGCGGTGTCGAGCGCCTCTCTCTTCCTGCCGCCGGGCGAAGTCGTGGTGTCGACGAAATCGCGCACCCAGGGAGACTCGACCAAGAAGAGCGGCTCGGGGAAGATCGTCGACATGCCCTTCGACGTGCTGATCGATCGCAACACGGCGAGCGCCGCCGAGATCCTCACCGCGGCCCTCCAGGACGACGCCCACGCGACGATCGTCGGCACCCGCTCCTACGGCAAGGGGGTCTTCCAGGAGGAGCACGACCTCGCCAACGGCGGCGCCCTGAAGCTGACGGTGGGCGAATACTTCACCCCGAACGGCGAAAACCTCCACCGCACCGGCGGCATCCACCCCGAGGTGAAGGCCGTCGACAACCCGCGCACCGCCGTCGACGAGGCGCGGCAGAAGGCCCTGGAAACGGTCGCCTCGCAGGTCAAGGGGTGACCCCGCGGCGAGGCTCCCGCCGGCGAGAGCGACGCGAGGCGAAGCCCCCGGGCGCCCGCGACGCGGTCGCCGACCTGCTCGCCGAGCGGCTCGGGCTGCGTGGCTTCACCCCGCTGGCCGAGGCGGCGGCGGAGCGGGCCGCGACGGAGGCGGAGGCGAGCGGCCGGCCGCGGCGCGACCTGACCGCGCTCGCCACCTTCACGGTCGACCCGGCCACGGCGCGGGACTTCGACGACGCGGTCTCCGCGCAGCGCGAGGGCGACGGCTGGCGGGTCTGGATCCACATCGCCGATGTCGCCGCCCACGTGCGGCCCGGCTCGCCACTCGACATGGAGGCGCTGCACCGGGCCAACAGCACCTACGTGCCGGGGGCGGTCGAGCCGATGCTCCCGCACGCGCTCTCCAGCGGCGCCTGCAGCCTCTCGCCCGGCGTCGAGCGGCTCGCCGTGACCGCCGAGATCGAGCTCGGCCCGGGCGCGCACCCGACCCGCACCCGCTTCTACCGCAGCCGCATCCGCTCCGACGCGCGGCTCGACTACGACCAGCTCGACCGCGTCTTCGACGGCCGCGAGGAGCCGCCCGCGGCGGTCGCCGAACCGCTTGCCGCGGCGCGCGACGCCGCCGCCGCCCTCGGCGAGCACCGCGGCACGACCAGCCTCGACGTCGAGTCGGCCGAGCCGGATTTCGAGTTCGACGCCGAGGGCGACGTGGTGGCCGCGCACCGCGTGCCGCAGACCGAGGCCCACCGGCTGATCGAGCGCCTGATGATCCTCACCAACGAGCGGGTCGCCGAGTTCCTCGTCGACCGCCGCGTCCCCGCCGTCTACCGCGTCCACGCCCAGCCCGACCCGCCGCGGATCGAACGCCTGCTCGAGCAGCTGGCGGCGCTCGACGTGCCGACCCCGCCGCTCGGCCAGGGGCTCTCGCCGCGCTCGGCGGGGGAGATGGCCGCCGCGGCGAGCCGCCTGGCGCGCCGCGAGGCCGCGCGGCGCGGGCACGGCCGCGACGCATATACCTCCCTTGTGCTGCGCTCCCTCAAACAGGCGGCCTACAGCGAGACCAACTCCGGCCACGCCGGGCTGGCCAGCGACGCCTACACCCACTTCACCTCACCGATCCGGCGCTACCCCGACCTGCTCGTGCACCGGGCGCTGCTGGCGGCGCTGGGCGAGGGGGAGGAGGCCCCGACCCTGGGCGAGGCGCGCGAGGTCGCCGCCCACAGCTCCGCCCAGGAGCGCGATTCGGCGAAGATCGAGCGCGATGCCGATGACGTCTGCGCCGCACACCTCTTGGAACGGGAGCTCGGCGAGCGCGGGCTCGACGCCGAATTCGACGGCGAGGTGTCCGGGGTGATCCGGGCGGGCGCGTTCATCGCCTTCGCCGGGGAGCTCGGCGACGTCTACGAGGGGATGCTGCCGGCGCGCACGCTGCCGGGCGGGCGCTACGAGCTCGACCGGGCCGAGGTGTCGCTCCTCGGCAGCGGCGCGGGGGCGACGGCGCTGCGGCTGGGCGACCCGGTGCGGGTGCGGGTGACCGGCGTCGACGCCGGCCGGGGCCGGGTCGACCTGGAGCTGACCGGGGGCGGAGGCAAGCCGACCCGGGCCGCCGGCCAAGGCGGCGGCAGGGCGGGCGGGCGCCGGGCGGCGGCCGGCGCGCGCGGGCGGAGCGGGCGCTGATGGCAAAGCAGGGCAAGAAACGCGGGCCGGCCTCCGGCGACGTGGTCACCAACCGGCGCGCCCGCCATAAATTCCAGTTCGTCGAGACGATGGAGGCGGGGATCGTCCTCACCGGCTCGGAGGTCAAGTCGCTGCGCGGCGGCAAGGCGCAGATGACCGACGCCTACGCGGTGGTCGACGATGGCGAGGTCTGGCTGCGCAAGCTGCACATCCCGCCCTACGAGTACGCGGCGGTCGACGCCCACCAGCCGGAGCGGCCGCGCAAGCTGCTGCTGCACCGGGAGGAGATCGAGAGGCTGGTCGGCAAAACCGCCGAGAAAGGTCTCACCCTGGTGCCGGTGAGGATCTACTTCAAAGGGCCGCGGGCGAAGGTGGAGCTGGCGCTGGCGCGGGGCAAGGAGGGGCGCGACCGGCGCCGCGAGATCGCCGACCGCGACGTGCGCCGCGAAGTCGAACGCGAGTTCAAGGGGCGGATGCGGTGAGCGTGAAAGCCACAAACCAGGACTTTGGCCGAACGGTTGACGCCGCGGCATCCTTTGTAAGGATGAGCCGGTGCTTCTGGCCAACGTCAGCGACTACATCTCCAACCACACCGGCTGGTTCGTCGCCGCGTTGGTCGCCGCGATCCTGCTGCTCCTCCTGGTGGTGCTGGTGAGCAACCGCCGCAACCAGGAAGCCGAAGAGCGGGCGAAGGCCGCCGGGGGCGGGGGCGTGCCGCCGGTCCCGCCGCCGGGCACGGGCCCGGCCCCGGGGGCGCCGGCGGGCACGCCTCCGACCGTGATCCCCGGCGCGCCGCCGGCTGCGGCTCCCGGAGCGCCGCCCGGAGCGCCGCCGGTCGCCGGGTCCGGCTCCCCGTCCGCGCCGCCCGCCGAAGAGACCCGCAAGGAGCGCCGCGACCGCCTGCGCAAGGAGCAGAAGGAAGCCCGCGATCAGATGCGCGAGGAGCGCCGCCAGGCCGTCGAGCGCCGCAAGCAGGAGCGCGCCGCCAAACGCGCCGCGCAGCAGGGCGCCGCGCCGCCCGGCCCGCCGCCGCCGCCCGGCCGCTCGGCAGAGCCCGCGGCCGATGCGGCCGCCGCCGGCGCCGCCGCGGCCCCGGGCAAGGCGCCCGAGAAGAAGGGCTTCTTCGACCTGTCGCTGTTCGGGATCAAGCTCGGGGGCGGCAAGCGGGCCCGCGAACGGCAGGCCGCCGAGCAGCGCGCCGCCGCCGCCCGGGCGGAGAGCGAACGCGCCGTCGCCGCGGCGCGCGCCGCGGCCGCGGCCACGCCGCCGCCGGCCGCGCCCACGCCGTCGGCCCCCTTCGGGGTGACGCCGCCGGGGCCGGCCGCACCCGCGCCGTCGACCCCCTTCGGGGTTACCGACGTGCCGGAGTCGCCGAGCCTCGCCGAGGCGCCGGTGGCGCCGCCGCACGGCGGGCCGGCCGCGTCCGGCGAGTCTTCCGGCTCCTCGGTGCCGGGCGGGGGCGCGCCGCCCGCATCCGTGCCGACCGACTCCGAGGCGGCGGCCGCGGCCCAGCGGGTTCGCGACAAAGTCGCCGAGGTGCGCTTCGAGGAGCAGCGGATCAGGGCCGAGGCCGACCGGCGGATGGAGGAGGCCGAGCGCTTGCGGGGCGCGGCCGAGGCGGCGCCGACCAGCGTCTTCGACGCGGCGCCCGCCGCGTCTCCGCTCGCCGCGGCGCAGGGCGGCGCAGCACCCTACGCTCCGCCGCAGGGAAGCGCGCCGCAGGGAAGCGCGCCGCAGGGAAGCGCGCCGCAGGGCGCCGCACCGCCCGCCGACGCGCCGCCGGCGGCCGACCTCGGCTTCGCCGAGCAGCGCCTGCGCGAGGGCCGCGAAGCGCGGGAGCGCTCGATGGAGGAAATCGAGCACCGTCTGCAGGAGATCGACGCGCGGACCAAGGCGGCCGAAGAGCGCGCCGCGGCAGCCAAGCGCCTGGAGGGCTACCGGGCCGAAGAAGAAGCCCAGCAGCGCCGGCTCGAAGAGATGCGGCACAGCGTCGAGGAGGCCGAGCGGCGCGCCCAGGAGGCCGAGCAGCGGGCGCGCGAGGCCGAAGAAGAGGTGATCCGGGCGCTGGCCGCCCCGGTCTCGCCGCCGCCTGGCCCCGCACCCGGGTCCGAGCCGTCACCGGCGGCGCCGCCGGACTCCTCGGCGCAGGAGAGGACGCCACCGCCGACCCCGACGCCCTTCGCGCCGTCGCCGCCCGGCGAGGTCGCCCCTCCCGGCTTCGAGGCCCGGCCGCCCGCGCCCCCGTCATCCTCCGATGACACCTGGGCCTTCCAGGCTCCGCCGCCCCCGCCGCCCGAGGCGCCGGATCGCGGCGCGCAGTCCGCCGGCTCGCCTCCCCCCGAGACCCCGCCGGAGTCGATGCCGCCGGGGTTCGGCGCTCCGACGACGCCGTCGATGCCGCGGGCGCCCGAGGGGCCCCCACAGTCCGAGCCCTCGGCGGCGCCGGAGGCGTCCCAGCGGCCCGAGCCCTCCGCGGCGCCGGAGGCGGCCCCGCAGTCCGAGTCCGCGGCGGCGCCGGAGCCGTCCCAGCCTTTCGCCGCGGGCGGCGGCACGATCAACCTCAACTCGGTCACCTTCGAGCAGCTCCGCGCCGAGAACCTCTCGGTCACCCAGGCGACCCGGCTGCTCGCCCACCGGGAGCGGCTCGGCGGCTTCGCCTCGGTCGACGACCTCGACCAGGTCGCGGGCTTCCCACCCGACCTGCTGGCCGACCTGAAGTCCCGCGCGACGACCTGACGCGCCGTCAGGCCTCCCACTTCTCCAGCAGGCCCAGCCAGACCTCGCTGCGGCTCGGGTAGGGGGCGACGGCATGCCGCAGGCGCGCCCGCGGCACCGCGGCGACGATCGCCACCGTCGCCGCCTGCAGGAGGTCCGCGGTCTCGAAGCCGGTGAAGGTGGCGCCGACGATCGTCTCGGTGGCGCGGTCGACGATCAGCCTCGCCCTGCCGCCCGTCCCCCTGCCCTGGAAGCTGGCGCCGGGCGAGCCGTCGGTCGGCGCCTCGACCACCCGGGCGTCGATCCCGGCCGCCTCGGCCTGGGCCAGCGTCTTGCCGACCGCCGCCACCTGGGGGTCGGTGAAGGTGACGCGCGGCGGGCCGACCGCCGCTTCGGCGATCGCCTCGACCTCGCGCCCGAGCAGGTTCTCGGCGGCGACCCAGGCCTGGTACTTGCCGATGTGGGTAAAGAGGGCGCGTCCGTTGACGTCGCCGATCGCGAGCAGGTCGTCCCGGCCGCCGACCCGCATCCTGTCGTCGACCTCGAGGAAGCCGCGCTCGTCGGTCTCGACCCCGATCGCCTCCAGCCCGAGCCGGTCGGTGTGCGGCTTGCGGCCGACCGCGACGAGGATCTCCCCGCCCTCGACCCGATCGCCGCCCGGCAGGCGCGCGACCACGCCGGCGCCGTCCGCCCGCACCGCCTCGACCTCGACCCCGAGCCTCACGTCGACGCCGAAGCGGCCGCGCAGCGCCGCCTCCACTTCTTCGCCGGCGAAGGCTTCCTCGCGGCCGAGCAGGTGGTCCGCCGCGTCGATCAGCGTCACCTCGGTGCCCAGCGAGGCCCAGGCCTGGGCCAGCTCGCTGCCCACCGGGCCGCCGCCGAGGACGATCATGCTCGCCGGCACCCGGGCGGCCGTGGTCGCGTCGCGGTTGTTCCAGGCGCGGACCGTGTCGAGGCCGTCGATCGGCGGCATCGCCGCGCCGGAGCCGGTGGCGACGATCACCGCGCGGGAGGCGCGCAGCACGTCGTCGCCCACCGCGACGCGGCCGTCGCCGAGGAAGCGCCCCTCGCCCCGGAACAGGTCGATTCCCCGTTCTTCGAGCCAGGGGAGCTGGACGGAGTCGTCGAGCCCGTGGACCACCTCGTCGCGGCGGGCGAGGATCGCCGCCGGGTCGAGATCAGCCCCCTCGCCGACCGGCACGCCGGGGATCCGCCGCGCCTCGCCCAGCACGTCGGCCGGCCGCAGCAGCGCCTTCGACGGCATGCAGGCGTAGAAGGAGCATTCGCCGCCGACCAGGTCGCGCTCGACGATCGCGACCTCGCGGCCCGCGGCGGCGAGCTTGCCCGCGAGGACCTCGCCGGCCGGGCCGGCGCCGAGGACGATCGCGTCGTAGGTCTTGTCGCTCATCGCAATGCGGTACCCGGCCTGGCCGGGCAATACGCGTGGATCCATCCTCCCTGTGCGGCCGGATGGGGTGGCGTACAATCAGAGGTGCACCTCGCACGGGGGCGACAGGCTTCGACGTGGTCGATTCGTGTGAGAGGTTGCAGGTCGAGGTTGCCGGAGGCCTCGTTAAACCCCGGCACAAACCAATACGTGCGGACCATGAGTTCGCCCTCGCCGCTTAGTTAGTAGCTAAGCCGTGAGAGTCGGTCCTCCCAAGCCCGCGGGGAGGGGCACCGGCTTCAGAAGCGGGCTCACCCGGACGGCCTGCCTCGTCCGGCCGGGGAAATTCAAGGGGCTCTGTCTCCCGCAGTGCCCGCCGGCGCGGACCCCGGGAGACGAGAATCAAGCGCCGGCTAAGCCTGTAGACACCCTCGCCCAGCGTCCGCGGATCCGAGTTCGAATCTCGGCGCCTCCATCAGCACCCCGTCCGGCCCGGCGGCCGGACGGGCGCCGTGCGCGGGTAGGCTCGGTGGATGGAGCGCTGGATCGCCTTCCTGCGCGGGATCAACCTCGGCAAGCGGCGGGTCAAGAGCCCGGAGCTGGTGGCGCACTTCGAGGCGATCGGGCTGGAGGACGTGGCGACCTTCCGGGCGAGCGGCAACGTCGTCTTCGCCGTTCCGGCGGGGGAGGATGAGGCGAGCCTGCGGGGACGGATCGAAGCGGAGCTCGAGGCGCGGCTCGGCTACGACGTCGCGGCGTTCCTGCGGGGCGCCGCGGAGGTGGCCGCGATCGCCGCCCGGGAGCCGTTCCCGGCCGCCGCGATCGAGCGCTCCAGGGGCAAGCCGCAGGTCCGGCTGCCGGCGGGCGAGCCGGGCGCCGCGGCGGTCGAGGCGGCGCTGACCCTGGCCGGCGGGGAGGACCTGATGGTCGTCGAGGGGCGCGAGCTGCACTGGCTGCCGAGCGTCGGCCTCTCGGAGGCCGAGGTGGACCTGAGGGCCCTCGACGCCGCCCTCGGCCGGGGCACGATGCGCACCGCGGGCACGATCGCCCAGATCGCCGTCAAGTACTGCCGCTGAGCGCCGACCCATCACGAGCGAAGCGGGCGCCGCCGAGGAGCGGCGTCATCTAACTTGGCTCTGATGGCGATCGCGACCGCGACCTCACTCGACGTCTACGTCGCCGGCAGGCTGCTGTTCGGGGACGTCTCGTTCAAGCTGGAGCCGGGCGACCGGATGACGCTGTCCGGGCGCAACGGGGCGGGCAAGTCGACGCTGCTCCGTGTGCTGGCCGGCGAGCTGACCCCGGAGGAGGGCTCGGTCTCCATCCAGCGCGGCGCCCGCATCGCCCTCCACGACCAGCGCCCGCCGCGCGACTCCGAGGCGAAGCTCGGCGAATACGTCTTCTCCGGCCGCGGCGACATGCTGGAGGCCGAGGCCGAGCTCGCCCGGCTCGAGGGCGAGATGGCCGACGGAGCCTCCGAGGAGACGATGGAGGCCTACGCGGCCGCCCAGGCGCGACTCGAAGCCGGCGGCGGCTATCGCTGGCGCGACGAGGTGCTGGCGGTGTTGCGGGGCCTCGGCTTCGGTCCGGAGCACGCCGACCGCCCGCTCTCCACCTTCTCCGGCGGCGAGCTGACCCGCGCCTCGCTGGCCCGCGCCCTGGCCGCCCGGCCCGACCTGCTGCTCCTCGACGAGCCCACGAACCATCTCGACATCCCCTCGCTCGAGTGGCTCGAGCGCTACCTCGTCGGCCTCGATGCCGCCGTCGTCCTCGTCGCTCACGACCGCTGGTTCCTGGAGGCGGTCGGCACCTCGGTGCTCGAGCTGGAGGCGCAGCGCGCCCGCTTCTTCGCCGGCCCCTGGCACGCCTGGCGCCAGGAGCAGGCGGCGCGCCAGATCGCGCTCGGCAAGGCGATCGACCGCCAGGAAGCGGAGATCGCGCGGATGGAGCGCTTCGTCGAGCGCTTCCGCTACAAGGCGACGAAGGCGCGCCAGGCGCAGTCGCGGCTCAAACAGATCGACAAGAAGAAGAAGGACGGCCCGCCCGCCGAAAAGCGCGACAACCGCCACCTGCGCTTCTCCTTCAAGCCGCCCGAGCGTCCCGGCCGGGTCGTCCTGAAGATGGTCGACGCGAAGATCGAGGTGCCGGGGCGGACCCTGCTCGAGGGCGCCGACCTCGAGGTGGAGCGCGGCGAGCACGTCGTCCTGGTCGGCGCCAACGGCAGCGGCAAGACGACGATGATCGAGACCTTGGCGGGCCGCCGCGAGCCCGCCGCGGGCATCGTCCGCACCGGCCACAACGTCAACCTCGGCTACCTCTCCCAGCACGCCGACACCGCCGCCGGCACCGGCACGGTGCTCGACGCGGTGCAGCGGGAGACCGGCCTGACCGGGCCGAAGGCGCGGGCGCTGCTCGGCGGCTTCCTCTTCTCCGGCGGCGACGTCGAAAAGAAGCTCTCCGACATCTCCGGTGGTGAGCAGCGGCGGCTGTCGCTGGCCATCCTCGTCTCCTCCGGCGCCAACGTCCTGGTCCTCGACGAGCCCACGAACCACCTCGACATCGAGAGCCGCGAGGCGCTCGAGGACGCGCTCACCGAGTTCGAGGGCTCGGTCGTCTTGATCTCCCACGACCGGGCGCTGCTCGAGGCGGTCGGCAGTCGCACGATCGTGGTCGAGGACGGCAGGCTGACCAGTTACCCGAGCGGCTGGGCCGAGTACCAGCGGCGGCGCGACGAACGTGAGGCCGAGGGCGACGCGGCGGCCGGCAAGGCGGCGAAGAAGGAGAAGGCCGCGGGCGCGACGGCGACGCGGCGCCGCGACGGCAAGGCCGCCGAACGGGCGGAGCGCAAGGCGGCGCGGCTTGAGCAGCGGATCGAACGCGCCGAAGCCGAGCTGCGGGCGGTCGAGGAGGAGCTGTCGGACCCCGACGCCTGGGCCAGCCCGAGTCGCACCGAGCGGGCGACCGCCAGGCACGAGGCGGCGAAGGCGACGGTCGAGGAGCTGCTGGCGGAGTGGGAGGCGGCGCAGGGCGCCGCCGAGGCCGCCGCTACCTGAGTCCCGGCGGAACCCCCGCCACGCCTGTCCTCGTATGCAGGACAAGCGTGCGAGGTGCCGCGTCGGAGCGGCTAGAAGACGACGGTTCGCTCGCCGTCGAGCAGGACCCGGTCCTCGAGGTGCGCGGTCACCGCGCGGGCGAGGACCAGGCGCTCGACGTCGCGGCCGATCCGCACCAGGTCCGGCACCTCGTCGGCGTGGCCGACCCGGACCACGTCCTGGTCGATGATTGGTCCGGCGTCGAGCTCGGCGGTGACGTAGTGGGCGGTCGCGCCGATCAGCTTGACGCCGCGCTCGTGGGCGCGGGCGTAGGGGTCGGCGCCGACGAAGGCGGGCAGGAAGCTGTGGTGGATGTTGATCGCCGGCGCCCCCAGGGCGGCGAGGAAGGCGGGGGAGAGGATCTGCATGTAGCGGGCCAGCACCAGCAGGTCGACCGCGCCGATCATCTCCAGCGCGCGGCGCTCCGCCGCGGCCTTCGTGTCGCGGGCGATCGGCACGTGGTGGAACGGCAGGCCGACCGCCTCGACCTCGCCGCGCAGGTCCTCGTGGTTGGAGACGACGGTGACCAGTTCGCCGCCGAGGTGGTCGTTGCGCCAGCGCCACAGGAGGTCGGACAGGCAGTGGTCCTCGCGGGACACCATCACCGCGACCCGCTTGCGCCGCGCCGACTCGCTGAAGCGGTGCTCCATTTCGAGCGGCGCCGCGATCTCGCGACGAAACCGCTCCTCGAGCCCGCCGCGCTCCCGCGCGGGCGGCGAGTCGAAGACCATCCTCATGAAGAAGCGCCCGGCCGCCGTCGAGTGCTGGTCGACGTCGACGATGTTCAGCCCGGCCTCGGCCAGGAAGCCGCTGACCGTGGCGATCAGCCCCGGCCGGTCCGGGCAGGCGAGCAGCAGACGGGTGGTTTCGACCTCCGGAGCGATCAGGGGATCATGCCTATTCCGCGCGAATTCCGCGCTGTGGAGCGAAACCTCCGCAACCCGCAGATTTCTTGAGTGACGATGCGCACACACAGATGCGGTGTTGCCCATAACGGTTCACCGTCTGCTCACAGAACGCAAACATATTGCCCTGCTCGCGGCCGCCGCGACGCTCGCCTTCCCCGCCGCCGCCTCGGCCGCCCAGGACCACCGGCCGCCGCCGCCGAGGGTTCGCCTGCGGGCGGAGTCGACCGGCGCGGCGACCGGCGCCGCCGACTCGGCGAAGGCCGTCAAGGCCTCGGCGGGCGGTTTCGGGATCGGCGGGGCGATGGCGGTCGGCGGACCGCTACTCGATCCGGTCGACCACTTCAGCCGGGTGATCGCCGCCGCCACCGAACGTACCGAGTACCGGCGCGAGGCCGACGCCCGCAGGCGCCGCAAGGCGCGGGAAGCGCGGGAAGAAGAAGAACGCTTCGCCGCGCTGCCGGGCGGCGTCTCGATGGCGACGCTCGAAGCAATCGCCGCCTGCGAGTCCGGCGGCAACCCCGAAGCGGTGTCGCCCGGCGGCACCTACCGCGGCAAATACCAGTTCGACCAGGGGACCTGGGAATCGGTCGGCGGCCACGGCGATCCCGCCCAGGCGCCGGAAGCCGAACAGGACTACCGCGCCGCGCTCCTCTACTCGCGGTCCGGCTCCAGTCCCTGGCCGGTCTGCGGCTGACCCCGCCCCCTCCAGTTCCTCCCCCACCGCGGTCGACCTAAGGCCCGGCCCGGGAAGGGCGGTCGACCCAAGGCCCGGATGCCGGGCCAAAGGACGACCGCGGGGCGGGGCTACGATCCGGGCATGACGCCCGAGGACGCCAACGCCGCCGATTCCGCCGCCGCGCCTGACGCCAACGCCGCCGGCTCCGCGCCTGACGCCGCCGCCGAGGCTGCGCCTGACGCCAAGGCCCCCGAGGCGGCCAACGCCGCGCCGGACGCCAAGACCGCCGACGCCGCCGAGGCGGCGGGGGAGGGGGACGGCGGGGTTCCGGCGCCCGCGGCCGCCGGTCCGGCCCGCAAGCCGCCGCGCGAGGCGATCGCGGAGGCCCACGTCCGGGCGCCGACCCGGGGCAACCGCCGGCTCGAGAGCTTCATCGACGCGGTCAACGTCGACGACCAGGTGCGCGGCTGGTGGTACATGGCGCAGGTCAACGCCGAGCGGCTCGGCATGTCGGACCACAGCTGGGTCCACATGCAGATCGTCCTCAACATCTCCCTGCGCCTGCTGCGCCTGCTGGTCAAAGCCGGAGTCGAGCCCGCGATGGTGGCCGACCACGGGATGCGCGCCCGCGACGCCGAGGTGGTCGTCGCCGGCGGCGCCCTGCTGCACGACGTCGGCATGTCGATCCACCGCGCCGACCACGAGGAGTACTCCCTGTTCCTTGCCCAGGGCGCGCTCGACCGCCTCCTCGCCGACGCCTACCGGCAGCCCGAGCGGACCGTGGTCGCCGCCGAGATCCTGCACGCGATCATCGGCCACCGCCGCCGCGGCGACCCCTACACCGTCGAGGCGGGCGTGGTCCGCGTCGCCGACGCGCTCGACATGGCCCAGGGGCGCACCCGGATCCCGATCGAGGCGGGTCACGAAGGCATCCACTCGATCTCCGCCGCCGCCATCGACGAGGTGCGGATCAGCGCCGGCCGGGAGCGCCCGGTGCGGATCGAGATCGAGCTCAACAACTCGGCGGGAATCTTCCAGGTCGACGACCTGCTGGCGACGAAGATCCGCGGCACGCCGCTGGAGGGCAAGGTCGAAGTCGTCGCCGAGATCGACGGCGAGACCGAGAAGCGCCTACTCAGCGGCTATCGCCTCAGCTAATAGCGGCAGCTGCCCCTGAGGGGCCGTGGGCCAGCCTCGCCAGGACGCAGGGAAGTGAGCTGAGGGGAGCGCACTCAAGTGCGTGACCCGAAGCGAACGACCGAGGACGCCGCGAGGCGCCCCCACGGCCCCTCAGGAGGACGCCGCGAGGCGCCCCCACGGCCCCTCAGCCCAAGCGCTCGATGTCGTAGCGGCGCCGCTCCTTGCGCCGCTCGAGGGCGCCCTGGATCAGCGACAGGCCGATCACCAGGACGACGAAGAAGCCCATCACGCCGAAGCAGAAGAAGGTGACGGTTTTGTCGTCGGCTTTGCCGGCCAGCCCTTCGCCGTTTTCGGCGAACGCCAGCGGCGCGGCGACGAGCATCGTCGTCAGGGCCAACAGGAAGAGGGTGGCGGCGCGCTTCACGTCGGGCAATCTATCGAACCGGGCGGCGTAGGATCGCCCGATGTCCAACCTCGAGGCCCTCCTGCTGGGGGTGGTCCAGGGCCTGACCGAGTTCCTGCCGATCTCCTCCTCCGGCCATCTGATCCTCGTCCCATGGCTCCAGGACTACACGTTCCTCGCCGAAAACGAATCGTTCAACAAGACCTTCGACGTCGCCCTCCACGCCGGCACGCTGATCGCCGCGCTCGCCTTCTTCCGGGCGGAGGTCCGGCGCCTCCTCGTCGGCTTCCTGGCGGTCCTGCGCACCCGCCGGATCGCGACCGGCGAGGAGCGCCTGGCCGTGGCGATCGCGATCGGCACGGTGCCCGCCGTGATCGCCGGCGGCCTCGCCTCCGACTTCATCGACGAACGGCTCGGCGAGCCGTGGATGATCGCCGTGCAGCTGATCTTCTTCGCCGCCCTGCTCGACTGGGCCGACCGCCGGCCGCAGCGCCGCCCGCTGCGGCGCGCCGGCCTCCGCGACGGCGCCTGGGTCGGGCTCGCCCAGGTGCTGGCGCTCGCGCCCGGCACCTCGCGCTCGGGGATCACGATCACCGCGGGCCGCTTCCTCGGCCTCGACCGCGACGCCGCCGCCCGCTTCTCCTTCCTGCTGCTGATCCCGATCGTCGCCGGCGCCACCCTCTTCAAAGGGGTGGGCGCGGTGGGCGAAGGCCTGCCGACCGGGGTCGCCGGGCCGATGGTCGTGGGGACCATCGCCGCCGCCGTCTCCGGCTACCTGGCGATCGCCTTCCTGCTCCGCCTGGTGCGGACGACCTCCTACCGGCCGTTCGTCGTCTACCGGTACGCGGCGGGGGTCGCGGTCCTGATCGTGATCGCCACCGGCCTGCGCCCCGCCACGTTCTGAGGCCGTTGACCCGCAATTTGGGCTCGCCGGACTTGTGAAAAACCGGTAAACGGGGGTAAACGGCGGCCCGACTTGCTTAGAATCCACGGCGAGTTGGCCTCCGACCCGACCACTCGTCTCGCGGTGATCGATACCGATTCCGGCTTCGTCACCGTCCTGTCCAAACGCGCCGAGGCGGCGGGTTGGCTGTTGCGCACCTCGGGCGGTGCCGTGCCTCCCGACCAGCTGGTCGCGATGAAGCTGAACGCGCTGCTGGTCGATCCGACGGTCCTCGGCGACGAGGCGTGGCGCTACCTCGACCGCGTCTGCAGCCTGCTCCCGGAACTCGGCGTCGTCGTCTGCACCGGGCGCTCGACCGTCGCCCAGCGGGTCCGCGGCCTGCGCCTCGGGGTGGACGACTGGATCACCAAGCCCTGCCACCCGGAGGAGGCGATGGCGCGGATCGAAGCGGTCACCCGCCGCCACCGCCGCGACCGCCACGAGACGGAGTCCGCCCCCGTCCTCGCCGGCGAGCTGGAGATCCGCCCCGACCGCTTCCAGGCGTTCGTGGCCGGCGAGAGCCTCGACCTGACCCGGCGCGAGTTCGAGCTGCTGCACCTGCTCGCCGGCACCCAGGGCCAGGTGCTCGAGCGCGAGACCATCTACCAGCGGGTCTGGGGCTACGCGATGGCCCACGGCGACCGCTCGGTCGACGTCTTCATCCGCAAGCTGCGCCAGAAGCTGGAGAAGCGCTCGCCGAGCCGGGCCTACATCCACACCCACTTCGGGGTCGGCTACCGCTTCGACCCGGAGCCCGCCGCGGCCGCCGTCCCGGACACGCCGCCGGTCGAGCCGCCGGCGAACGACGACGACCGAGGTTCACAGGTCGTTCACAAAAGCTTCACCGCGGCGTAACCGCTTCAGGCACGCGCGCCGACATCCTCCGCCGCGATGGCGGTACGCAGCGCTTCGGATAAGGCGGGGAGGCTGGAGGTGCGCCCGGAGGAGCACGCGGCACTCGTCGACGGCCGGCCGCTGAGCCTCACCGTCCGCGAGCTGCAGCTGCTGATCACGTTGTGGTCGAACCCGCAGCGGATCCTCACCCGCGAGGAGCTTCACACCTCGGTCTGGGGGACCGTGCCGCGGCGCGAGGACCGCTCCGTCGACGTCTACGTGAGCCGGCTGCGCGCCAAGCTCGGCGCCGCCCTCCCCGACCAGAAGCTGATCTACACGCACAACGGCATCGGCTACCGCTTCTCGCCCGACGGCTGATCGCCGCCGTCCCGCCGGGAGGCCGACGGTCGAGGACGGTGGGCCGCCGGAACGCGTTTTACATTCTTTTTACACCGTCGCCACACCCGGATAACAAGGTTCCCCTGTGGCGCTGAAACGCTCGTCCCCGACCGCGGCAGATCCGCGGTCGAAATCGACAACAACCTGAATGAGGAGACTGATGTCCAGCTCTAGATG
The DNA here is from genome assembly GCA_963763265.1 of uncultured Actinomycetes bacterium. Taxonomy (GTDB): domain Bacteria; phylum Actinomycetota; class Thermoleophilia; order Solirubrobacterales; family 70-9; genus VAYN01. Next base: position 66,754 of record CAVXNN010000003.1, read on the forward strand.
GCTTGCGGTGTTCGCCGCCGCCTGTGTGCTCGTGCTCGGCTTGGCCGCCTGCGGGGGCGGAGGGTCGAGCAGCAGCTCGAGCAGCGAAGGCAGCAGCGAAAGCGAAAGCGGGGGCGCCCCATCGAGCGAAGTGTCCGGCGAAATCGCCGGCGCCGGCTCGACGGCTCAGCAGGCCGCCCAGGAAGCGTGGATCGCCGAATTCGAGGGTGCCAACAGCGGCGCCACGATTTCGTACGACGGAATCGGATCCGGCGGCGGCCGTGAACAGTTCATCTCCGGGGGCACCGCCTTCGGGGGCAGCGACACGCCGTTGAACGAATCCGAAGGCGAGCTCGCCGCGGCGATCAAGCACTGCGGGCCGGGCGAACTGGTCGAGGTTCCCGACTACATCTCGCCGATCGCTCTCGTCTACAACCTGCCGGGCGTGGAAGAACTGAAACTCTCCCCGGACACCCTGGCGAAGATCTTCAACCAGGAAATCACCGAGTGGAACGACCCGGCGATCCAAAAAGACAATTCCGGCGTCGAACTGCCCGAAACCCGAATCGTCCCGGTCAACCGCTCCGACGAGTCGGGCACGACCGAAAACTTCACCGACTACCTCTCCAAAGCGGCGCCCAGCGTCTGGACGCACGAAGTGAGCGGTGACTGGCCGGTGAAGGGCGGCGAAGCGGCCTCCGGGACCTCCGGCGTGGTCGAAGCCGTCGCCAACGGCGAAGGCGCGATCGGCTACGCCGACGCCTCGCAGGCGGGCGAACTCAGCATCGCCAAGATCGGGGTCGGCAGCGACTGGGCCGAACCGTCGGCGGAAGCCGCGGCCAAGATCCTCGACTTCTCGAAAGAGGATCCGGAACTGGAGAAGGGCCAGAAAAACGTGATCGCGTTCGAAATCGACCGCAAGACGGAAGAATCGGGCACCTACCCGATCATCCTGGTCTCCTCGCTGATGGGCTGCACGAAATACAAGTCGGCCCCCGAAGGGGAACTGGTCAAGGCGTACTTCGAATACGCGATCAGCCCGGAGGGGCAGGAAGTGGCCGCCGAAGCCGCCGGCTCGGCGCCGCTCTCTCCGGCCCTGACGAAAAAAGTCGAAGCCGCGATCGCGTCCATCGAATAGGTCCTGATCCGTGTCATCGGTCGACACCACGACCAATGCCGGCCAACTGCTGGCGGCGGCGTCCGGAGGGCGCCGCCGCCGCGGTGACCGGATCTTCAGCAACGTCGCGGTGATCGCCGCGGTGACGATCCTGGCGCTGCTCGTCGGGGTCGCCGTCTTCCTGGTCACCGAGGGGTTCCCGGCACTGACCGCGTCGGCCGCGGACCTGCCGGACCACAAAGGCTTCATCGACTACGTCGCGCCGCTCGCCTTCGGCACCGTCCTGGCGGGCGCCCTGGCGACGGTGATCGCGGTGCCGCTGGCGGTCGCCGTGGCGCTCTTCATCACCCATATCGCGCCGCCGCGCCTGGCGCTGACGCTCGGCTTCTTCGTCGACCTGCTGGCCGCGATCCCGAGCATCATCTACGGCCTCTGGGGCATCTTCGTGCTCGGCCCGGCGGCGGTGCCGGTGATGAAATGGCTGGAAGAAGAGCTCGGCTTCCTGCCGATCTTCGAAGGGTCCGCCTCGGTCACCGGCCGCACCATGCTGGTGGTCGGCCTCGTCCTCGCGGTGATGATCCTGCCGATCATCTCCGCGGTCGCCCGCGAGGTCTTCTCGCAGACCCCGCGCAAACTGCAGGAGGGCGCCCAGGCGCTCGGCGCGACCCGCTGGGAGATGATCCGCACCACGGTGCTGCCGTTCGGCCGCTCCTCGGTGATCTCCGGCGCGATGCTCGGCCTCGGCCGGGCGCTCGGCGAGACGATGGCGGTGGCGATCGTCCTCTCCGTCTCCGGCGGCGTCACCTTCAACCTGATCAGCCAGTCGAACCCCTCGACGATCGCCGCCAACATCGCCCTCAACTTCCCCGAGTCCTCCGGCCTGGCGGTCAACCTGCTGATCGCCACCGGCCTCGTCCTCTTCGCGATCACCCTGGCCACCAACTTCCTCGCGCGACTGATCATCGCCCGCGCGGACGCCCCTTGACGCCGCCGCCCGACAACGCCTCCACGGTCTCGGCCCGCGCGGTGCTGGCCGGCGAAGGCCGTCGCGGCGGGACGCTGCCCGGTTGGGCGCCGTGGGCCGCCTTCGTCGGCTCGCTGGTCTTCTGCGGCGTGGTGGAGGCGGCGCTCGGCTGGTTCACGATCGCCTTGATGCTGGTCTTCGGGGCGCTGGTCGCGATCGCCGCGCTCTACGCCTGGTCGCGGGTCGTCGAGGGGCATCGCCGGGCCGTCGACCGGGCGGTCACGATGGCGATCGCCGCCGCCTTCGCGGTTTCGATGGCGCCGCTGATCTCGCTGCTCTGGGAAGTCATCAGCCGCGGCGCCCGCGGGCTCACCTGGGAATTCCTGACCACCACCGGCCGCGGCGTGGTCCACGGCGGCGGCGCCGAGCACGCGATCGTCGGCACGGTGATCATCACCGCCGTCGCCACGGCCATCTCGGTGCCGATCGGCATCATGGCCGCGATCTACATGAACGAGTACGGCGAAGGGACGCTGCGCCGCGCCCTGACCTTCTTCGTCGACGTGATGACCGGCATCCCCTCGATCGTCGCCGGCCTCTTCGCCTACGCGCTCTTCGAGCTCTTCTTCGGGCCCGGCATCCGAATGGGCGTGATGGGCTCGATCGCCCTCTCGGTGCTGATGATCCCGATCGTCATCCGCTCCGCGGAGGAGGTGCTGAAGATCGTCCCCACCCACCTTCGCGAGGCCGCCTACGCGCTCGGCACGCCGAAGTGGAAGACGATCGTCAAGGTCGTTCTGCCGACCGCCTTCGCCGGCCTGGTCACCGGCGTGATGATCGCGGTCGCGCGGATCGTCGGCGAGACGGCGCCGCTGCTGGTCACCACCGGGGTGGTCGATTCCCTCAACACCAACCCGCTTCAGGGCCGTATGCAGAACCTCGCGGTCTACGCCTACAACGAGTACCGGTCGCCCGGCGTGATGAAACAGGCGTCCTACGACAAGGCCTGGGCGGCGGCCCTGACCCTTATCTTGATCGTCATGATCCTCAACGTGATCGCCCGTCTGGTTTACCGTCGCTACAAAACGGAGATCCGCTAGTGGAGGGAAGGAAGCTGAGAGGCATGTTCGGGTCCTCGCCCAAAACCAAAGAGGCCGAGGAGGGCCGCAACGCCATGTCCCAAGCCGGAGCAGTGACCGAGACCTCGAGCCAAGCCCAGCCCGCCGGGCCGGCGCGCAGGGCGAAGACGATCGAGGCCAAGGAAGTCGACCTCTACTACGGCGACTTCCACGCCGTCGAGAAGGTCTCGATGACGATCGAACCCAACAAGGTCACGGCGCTGATCGGCTCCTCGGGCTGCGGCAAGACGACCTTCCTGCGCTCCCTGAACCGGATGCACGAGCTCACCCCGGGGGCGGCGGTGAAAGGCCGCATCGAGCTCGACGGGGAGGACATCTACGCGCGCGGGGTGGACCCGGTCGCGGTGCGCCGGCTGATCGGCATGGTCTTCCAGCAGCCGAACCCGTTCCCGACGATGTCGATCTACGACAACGTCGCCGCGGGGCTCACCTTCAACGCGCGCCGGGTTCGCAAGGCGGAGAAGGACGAGATCGTCGAGCGCAGCCTTCGCGGCGCCCACCTCTGGGACGAGGTCAAGGACCGGCTCGACCGGCCGGGGTCGGGGCTGTCGGGCGGCCAGCAGCAGCGCCTCTGCATCGCCCGCGCGATCGCCGTCAGCCCCGAGGTCCTGCTGATGGACGAGCCCTGCTCGGCGCTCGATCCGGTGGCGACGCTGGCGATCGAGGATCTGATCAACGAGCTGAAAAAGGAATACACGATCGCGATCGTCACCCACAACATGCAGCAGGCGGCGCGCGCGTCCGACAACACCGCCTTCTTCAACCTCGACGAATCGGGGAAGCCGGGCCACCTGGTCGAGGTCGGTCCGACCAACGACATCTTCACCAAACCGCAGCAGAAAGAGACCGAGGACTACGTCTCCGGTCGCTTCGGCTAGGCCCGGGGCGAGGGGGCAGGGCGATGCCGGAAATTCGTGCCGAATACCAGGAGGAACTGACCGCGCTCGAACAGAGCGCGCTGGGCGGGCTCGACCTCGTGACCGCGGCGCTCGGGCGCACCCTGGAGGCGGTCGAGCACCAGGACATCGAGCTGGCCCAGATCGTGGTCGCCGACGACGACCGGATCGACGGGCGCTACCTGGAGGTGCACCAGTCGCTGATCACGCTGCTTGCCACGCAGTCGCCGGTGGCGACCGACCTGCGGCTGATCTCGGCGCTCCTGCACGTGCTGAAGAACATCGAGCGGATGGGCGACCAGTGCGTGAACATCTGCAAGGTGATCCCGATCTCCGGGCACGAGCCGCCCGCCGACCAGGAGATGGTGAAGCTGATCCTGACCATGGGCGCCCACGCGAAATCGCTGATCGGCCAGGCCAAGCACGCCTTCGAAGCGCGCAACGTCGAGATGGCCCGCGACCTGGTCGACCGCGACGACGTGGTCGACGAGCTGAACCGCGACTGCTTCCGGCTGGCGCTGGCGATCGGCGACGACGCCGACAAGCGCGAGTGGGCGATGACGATGTTGCTGACGGCGCGGGCGATCGAGCGGATCGCCGACAACGCGGTCGACATCGGCGAGCAGGTCGCGTTCGTGGTGACCGGCCTGTTCCGGGAGTTCGAGGATGCTTCGCATCCCGGCACCCAGGCTTGAGGTCCGCCCGAACTGGGAACATGGGGAGAACGGCCAGATGCTTTGCGCTGCCATCGATATCGGCTCCAACACGACCCGCGTCCTCGTGGCCGAGCCGATCGATGGCCAGTTGAAGAAGGTCATGGAGCAGCGCGCCTACACGCGGATCTCCAAGGCGGTCGACGAGCAGCGGGCGATCCTGCCGTCCAAGGTCGAGGAGGTGGGCGAGCTGGTCGCCACCCAGGTGCGGCTGGCGCGTGAGCTCGGCGCGGTCGAGATCCGCGCGGTCGCGACGGCGGCGGTGCGCGAGGCCGCCAACGGCCCCGCGGTGGCGGCGGCGATCTCCGCGGCGGCCGGGGTCGAGGTCGAGATCCTCAGCGGCGAGGAGGAGGGACGGCTCTCCTTCATCGGCGCGACCAAGGCGCTCGGCCACCCGGTCGAGGGCTCGATCGGCGTGGTCGACGTCGGCGGCGGCTCGACCGAGGTGATCCTCGGCACCGTGCCCGACGGGGTCGAGGCGGTGCGCTCGTGGCACATCGGCTCCGGCGACCTCGCCGATGAGCTGGTCTCCGGCGACCCGCCCTCCGCGGCGGAGATCCGCCGCGTCCGCGACCACATCGAGGACTTCTTCGCGGGGGTGGAGATCGAGCACCCCGCCCAGGCGGTCGCGGTCGGCGGCTCGGCGACCAGCCTGCGCCGGCTGGTCGGCGCGGTGCTCGAGTACGAGACCTTGGAGCGGGCGATCCGCGTCCTCTCCGCCGACCCGGCGAACGACGTCGCCCGCCGCTTCGAGCTCGATCCGCGCCGCGTTCGCATCCTCACCACCGGCGTGCTGCTCCTGGAGAAGATCTCCGAGCTGCTCGGTCAGCCGCTGCAGATCGGCAAGGGCGGCCTGCGCGAGGGCATCATCCTGGACCTCCTGAGCACGCCCGGCGCCAGCTCCAACGGCGCCGGCCCGGCTCGCCTCGCCGCGTAGCCGCGCCGCCCCCTGCCGGCCGGGTCACACGAAGTTCACGCCAGGTTTGCACCTGGTTCACATTAATCCCCTGCAAATGGCGCAATCTGCAGGCGTACCGACGTGAACCGGAAAGGAAGACACCGATGACTTCCCGTGCTGATCTCCACTGCCACTCCACCGCCTCGCAGCTTTCCCGCCTCGGCGTCCAGCGCAGCCTCGGCCTGCCCGAGTGCGCGACCCCGCCGCCGGAGGTCTATGAGCTGGCCAAGCGACGGGGGATGGACTTCGTGACGATCACCGATCACGACACGATCGAGGGCGCCCTCGAGCTCGAGGGCCTGCCCGACACCTTCGTCTCCGAGGAGCTGACCGCCCGCTTCGCCGGCGAGCCCCAGGCGGTTCACGTCCTCTGCTACGGGATCACTCCCGGAGACCACGAGTGGCTGCAGGCCCACGCCGGCGACGTCGAGGCCTGCGCCGCGTATCTGCACGAGAACGGGATCGCCTGCGCGCTCGCGCACCCCTTCTTCTACGTCGCGGCGCCGCTCACACGGCGCCATCGGCGGCGGCTCGCCGAGCTCTTCCCGATCTGGGAGGTTCGCAACGGGTCGCGCGCCGCGGAGCTGAACATGCCGGCCGCCGTCTACGTCGACACGCGCGGCGGCACCGGGATCGGCGGCTCCGACGACCACGCCGGCGTCGACGTCGGCCGCACCTGGACCGAGGTGCCGGCCGCCGCCACGCCGGAAGAGTTTCTCGCCCGCCTGCGTGGGGGCGAGGCCGAGGCGCGCGGCGAACAGGGCTCGGCCGCCAAGTGGACCCACGCCGCGATGGCGCTCGCGACGCGGGCGCTGGGGGCCGCCGAGGTCGCCGCGCCGGGCACCGCGCCCGCGCCGACCGCCGTCCTCAAGATGGCCGAACGGGTGATCCGCGAGGGGTCCGATCGCAAGGGCAAGGTCGCCGTCGACATCGGCCCGGAGGACGCCCGCTGCCTGCTCGAGGCCTGGCTCGCGGGAGTCGGGATCGAGGTGCGCGGCCGCGAGCTGCTGGAGATGCTGCAGGCGGACGGCTTCTCCCACGCCGATCTCTACAGGCGCGCCCGCCGCCGCCACGAGCGGCGCCTTCGCACCGCCGTCGACGAGGGCCTCACGGCCTTTTCCGCGGGCGACCTCGCCGGCGCCGCCAACGGGCTGTTCGAGGCGCTGGTGCCGGCCTTCCCGTACGCGCCCTCGACCGCCTTCCTCGGCGCCGAGAAAGCCAAGCTGCGGGGCGGCGACGGCGATCGCCGGCGGGTCGCCCTGATCGCCGACGGGATCGGCTCGATGCACGGCGTCACCCACACGATCGAGCAGATCCGCGAGCGCGGCGTGCCCGGCTTCCACGTCGAGGTGATCGGCACCGACCCCGGCGTCGACCGGCGCCTGCCCGCCGCGGCGGAGCTGGAGCTGCCCTTCTACGCCGGGATGCGGCTGGGGGTCCCCGCCGCCCCGGACCTGGTCGAGGTGCTGGCCGAGGGCGACTACGACCTCGTCCACGTCACCGCGCCCGGCCCGGCCGGGATCGCCGCGACGCTGCTCGGGCGGATCACCGGCGTGCCGCTGCTCGCCAGCCACCACACCGAGCTCGCCGCCTACGCGGGCCTGCGCGTCGACGGGATGCTGGAGGCGGTCGCCCGGGCCGGCCTCGGCGGCTTCTACGACGCCCCGGCGCGGGTCCTCTCGCCGAGCCCGGCCGCCGACGCCTCGCTCGCGGCGCTGGGGATCGACCTCGCGAAGGTGGGCCGCTGGGAGCGCGGCGTCGACGTCGAGCGCTTCGACCCGGCGAAGGCCGACCGCGACGCCTACCCGGGGGAGGTCAAGCTCCTCTACGCGGGCCGGCTCTCGCGCGAGAAGGGGGTCGACCTGCTCGCCGACGCCTTCCTGCGCGCCCACGCCGCCGACCCGCGCCTGCACCTGCTGCTGGCCGGCGGCGGCCCCGAGGAGGCCGAGCTGCGCTCGCGCCTCGGCGACGCCGCCACCTTCCTCGGCTGGCTCGGCGGGGAGGACCTCGCGGTCGCCTACGCGAGCGCCGACGCCTTCCTTTTCTGCAGCGTGACGGACACCTACGGCCAGGTGATCCTCGAGGCGGGCGCCAGCGGCCTGCCGGTGATCGCGATCGCCGAGGGCGGCCCGGCGGCCCTGGTCGAGAACCGCCACACCGGGCTGCTCTGCCGTCCCGACGCCGACCACGTCGCGGGCGCCGCGCTGCAGCTGGCCGCCTCGCCGGAGCTGCGCGCGAGGCTCGGCTCGGCCGCGGTCCGCGCCGCCCGCGCCCGCTCCTGGGAGCGCTCGATGAGCCAGCTTGCCGCCGGTTACCGGCTGGCGCTCGACGGCGCCGCGGCGGGGGCGCCGGCGTCGGCGCCGCGGCCCGCCGCGCAACCTCTCCGCCGGGCGGCCTGAGCGGAGGGGGGACGCTTGATGCAGCAGTACGATGTCCCCTTGTCCGAGTCGGTGGCCAACCTCGACGATCCCGGTCTGTACTTCAACCGCGAGCTGTCCTGGCTGGAGTTCAACCGGCGGGTGCTGGAGCTGGCCGAGGATCCCGTGGCGCCGCTGCTGGAGCGGCTGCGCTTCTGCGCGATCTACGCCTCCAACCTCGACGAGTTCTACATGGTGCGGGTGGCCGGGCTGTTCGACCAGCTGGACGCGGGGATCGACGCGCGCGGGCCCGACGGGCTGCCCCCCGGCGAGCAGATCGACCGCATCCAGCGTCGCGTGCTGGAGCTCGACCGACGGTTGCAGCGCTGTTTCTCCGGCGAGCTGCTGCCGGCCCTGGAAGAGGAGGAAATCAGGATCGTCTCGCTGCAGGACGCCAACGAGGAGGAGCGCCGCCAGATCCACCGCCATTTCCACGAGCAGGTCTTCCCGGCGCTGACCCCGCTGGTCATCGGTCTCGGCCGGCCCTTCCCCTACATCTCGAACCTCTCGCTGAGCCTCGCGGTGCTGCTGCGCGACCCGGAGAGCGAGGTCGAGATCGTCGCTCGGGTGAAGGTCCCGAAGGAGCTGCTCGGCCGTTTCCTGCCGGTCGGCGCGGATGGAACGTTCGTGCCGCTGGAGCAGGTGATCGCGGCCAATCTCGACGCTCTCTTCCCGGGCACCGAAGTGGTCGACCACGGCTTCTTCCGGGTCACCCGCGACGCCGACTTCACGGTCTCCGACGAGGCCGACGATCTGCTGCAGGCGGTCCAGGACGAGCTCCGCCGGCGCCGCTTCGGCGAGGTGGTGCGGCTGGAGGTAGCCGCGGGCATGAACGAGCGGCTGCGGCGCGAGCTGGTCGGCGCGCTGCGGCTCGAAGACCGCGAGGTCTACGACATCGAAGGGCTGCTCGACCTCGCCGACCTCTCCGAGGTCGCCGACGTCCCCGCCCACGCCGAGCTGCGCTATCCGCCCTGGACGCCGGTCACCCAGCCGCGTCTGCAGGGCGAGGACGGCGGCGCGGTCGAGATGTTCCGCGAGATCGCCAACGGCGACCTGCTCGTCCACCACCCCTACGACTCCTTCGCGACCTCGGTCGAACGCTTCGTCGAGCAGGCGGTCGAAGACCCCGACGTGCTGGCGATCAAGCAGACGGTGTACCGGACCAGCGACGACTCGCCGCTGGTGCCGTCGCTGATCCGCGCCTCCGAACGGGGCAAGCAGGCGGTCTGCATGGTGGAGCTGAAAGCGCGCTTCGACGAGGAGGCGAACATCCACTGGGCGCAGGCGCTGGAGGAGGCGGGGGTCCACGTCGTCTACGGGATCCCGGGCCTGAAGACGCACGTCAAGGCGATCCTGGTGGCCCGCCGGGAGGGCAAGCAGGTGCGCGAGTACGTCCACATCGGGACCGGCAACTACCACCCGAAGACGGCCCGTCTCTACACCGACTTCGGCCTGTTCACCGCCGACCCCGACATCGGCGCGGACGTCGCCGAGATGTTCAACTTCCTCACCGGCTACGGACGGCCCGCCGTCTACCGCAAGATGCTGGTCTCGCCGACCACGATGCGCGACCGCTTCGTCGAGGAGATCGACGCGACGATCGCCGCCCACCGGGCCGGCGAAGAGGCGAGGATCGCGCTGAAGATGAACTCGCTGGTCGACGCGGGGTGCATCAAGGCGCTCTATCGGGCCTCGCAGGCCGGCGTGCCGGTGGAGCTGAACGTGCGCGGCATCTGCTGCCTGAAGCCGGGGGTGCCGGGCGTCTCCGACAACATCCGCGTGGTGTCGATCGTCGGCCGCTTCCTCGAGCATTCGCGCGTCTACACCTTTCGGCGCGGCGGGGACACCACCGTGCTGATGGGCTCCGCCGACATGATGCCGCGCAATCTCGACAGCCGGGTGGAGCTCGTGGCGCCGGTCGAAGACCCGGCGCTGCGGGCGGAGATGATGGACATGCTGGAGCGCTGCCTGGCCGACAACTCGAACTCCTGGGACCTCGGGCCCGATGGCGAGTGGACGCGGATCGCCCGGGCCGAGGGGGAGCCGCGCCGCGACGTGCAGTCGGAGATGCGTGAGCGGGCGGCGACGCGGGCCGCCGAGCAGCTGGCGGCGGCGAGCTGAGATGCCGGAGGCGCGCTCCGTCATTAGGATGGCCACGGTGCCGCGACGACCCCCGCTCCCGCACGATCGGACCTTCTTCGATCTGTTCATCGAGGCGGGGAAGAACGGCGTTCAAGCCGCGTCCCTGCTCGACGAGATGATGACCGTGTGGCCCGACGCGGGGACGCTGGGCGAGCAGATCGTCGAGGCGGAGCACCGCGGCGACAGGATCACCCACTCGATCGTCCAGCGGCTGAACACGACCGAGGTGAGCCCGATCGACCGCGAGGACGTCTACGGGTTGGCGACCGCCCTCGACGACATCGTCGACTTCACCGAGGAGGCGGCCGACTTCCTCGCCCTCTACCAGATCGAGGCGCCGATGGAACAGGCCGCGGCGCTGACCAAGGTCCTGGTCGGAGCGTGCGAGCACCTGGCCTCGGGGCTGGAGGAGCTGGCCTCCTTCGAGGACCTCGATCGCCACTGGATCGAGGTGCACCGGCTGGAGAACGAAGGCGACCGGATCTTCCGCAACGGCCTGGCCTCGCTCTTCACCAACGCGATCGATCCGATGGTGGTGATCCGCTGGAAGGACATCTTCGAGGTCCTCGAGGAGGCAATCGACGCGACCGAGAAGGCCGCGCAGATCCTCGAGGGAATCGTCATCAAAAACTCCTGATCTGCGGACGCCCGAGGCGGAGTACGATCTGTGTGGTGAAGGCCGCGCGGAACGTCGCGATCATCATGCTTCTGGCGCTCGGGGTCGCATTTCTACCGGGTGGGGGCAATGCGGTCGAAACCGTGATGACGGCGATCGTGATGGCCTTCCTGGCCGGGATCTCGTGGATGCTCTACACGGTGTCGCGCCAGAACCAGCTGACCCTGGCGACGTTGAGCGATGGCAGGCGGGCGATCTTCTACGGGGCGTTCGGGATGCTGGCGCTGCTGATCGCGGGCCAGGACAAGCTCTTCTCCAGCGGCGGCGGCACGCTGCTCTGGATCCTGCTGCTGGCCGCCTCGGTCGTCGCCATCTGGCGGATCTGGACCGAAGCGAACAGCTACTGAGCCGGTCGGCCCGGGCGGCCGCGCAGTTCTTGTCACAGAGTTGATCCTGAACTGATCCTTTGTGCGCGCCACGCGCGCGCATTTCGGCGGCAGGGTGGTCGGCGTGCCACCCAAGAGCGCCGACAACGCGGATCACGGGGAGAAGGGGACCGCCTCGGTCGAGCTGGTCGCGGCGATTCCCTTCCTGCTGTTGGCGCTCGCCGTCGCGGCCCAGATCGCGCTCGCCGGCCAGGCCCTCTGGTCGGCGAGCGTGGCCGCGCGGGCGGGGGCGCGGGCGGCGTTGGTCGGCGGCGATGCGAAGGCGGCGGCGCGGCGGGCGCTGCCGGACGCGATGCGGGCCGGCGCCGAGGTCTCCGAGGAAGCCGATGGCGCGGGCGGCGTCGCGGTGACGGTGCCGGTGCCGACCGTGCTGCCGCGGCTGCCCGAGGTGAAGGTCGGCGCGCGCAGCGGGCTGGGGGGCGGGGGTGGCTGAGGTGGTCGGGAAGGTCGCGGCGCACATCCGTGCCGGGACGGGGGCGCCGCGGGCGTGCGCCGAGGCGGGACAGGCGACGGTCGAACTGGTGGCGGCCCTGCCCGCGCTGCTGCTCGCCGCGCTGATCGCTCTGCAGCTCCTGGCCGCCGGCTACGCGATGACGCTGGCCGACGGCGCCGCCGAGGCGGGGGCGTTGGCGCTCGCGGAGGGCGGCTCGCCGACGAAGGCGGCGCGGAGCGCGCTGCCCGGGTGGGCGGCGGGCGACGTCTCGGTGGCGGTGCGCGGCGAAGAGGTCTCGGTCCGCCTGCGGCCGCCGTCCCCGCTCGCCACCATCGCCGACCACCTCGCGGTGACCAGCTCGGCGAGCGCGAGGTCGGCCGAATGAGCCGCGGGCCGAGGAGCTCCACTCCGGCGGTGCTCGGAAGCGGCGTCACGCTGGGAGAGGAAGGCGTCTACGGCGTCGCCGGGGAGAGCTTCGCCGCGCCGCGTCACGGCAACGTCGTCGCGGTCGCCGCGGTTGGCGCCGCCGAAGGCGCGCGCGCCGCCGCCGCGGCGCTCTCCTGCGCCGGCTCGGGCGTCGGTACGGCGGCGCTGCTGATCGACGTCGGCGGCCGGGTGCCGCGGCCGACGCTGATCGCCTCCGCCGCGGCTCATCGCCTCGAGGAGCGCCTCGCGGCCCGGCTTCCCGGTCTGCGGCCCGCGGCGCGCGGCGCGGTCTGCCATCTCGCGGTGGCCGCCGACGAGGACGGCCTGGCCGCCGCCGCGACCGCGGTCACGGCGGCCCGCGGTGGCCTCGCGGTCGTCCACCTGCCGGCGGGCATGCTGCAGGCCCTGCTCGGGGCGTCCGCGGCGCCGCGACCCGACGCGACTCTGCTGCGCGCCGAGCTCGCCGCCGACCGCGCGCTGGTTGCGCTGGCGGTCGCCGATTTGCTTGGCCGGGGTCTGCGAGTCGTGGTCTTGAAGCACCGGCTCGGCTGGGTCGCCGAGCGCCGCGCCGCGTTCGGCGCCCTCGGCGGCGACTCGGGCGGCCTGCCGGAGTCGATCCTGCGGCGGCTGCTCGGCGGCGCACGGAAGGGGGTGGGAGATGGCGGGCGCCGGTGATCGAGATGCGGGCCAGGCACTGGTGCTTGCCCTAGGCGGCTGCTTTCTGTTGATCGCCGCGGCGCTGGCCCTGGTGGCGATCGCCGGTGCGGTGACCGGCAAGGGCCGGGCCCAGAGCGCCGCCGACCTCAGCGCGATCTCGGCTGTCCGCTCGATGCGCGACGACCTGCCGCGGCTGCTTTCGCCGCCGCGTCTGCCCGACGGGGCGGCGAACCCGGACCACCTGGGGAAGGCGGCCTATCTGGACCGGGCGCGCGAAGCCGCCGCCGCGGCCGGGCGCCAAAACGGGGTCGACCCGGGCCGCCTGCGGATCGCCTTCCCGGACCGGGCCTCCTTCGCGCCGGTGCGGGCGAAGGCGACCGTCATCGGGGAGGTGGACCTCGGGTCGGGAGGGCCGCGGGAGGTCGAGGCGAGCGCCGAAGCCGAAGCCGCGGCGCCGGCGGCGGCTGCCGGCGGCGAAGGTCCGGCGATCGCGAGCGGTGGCGGCTACGGCGGCCCGCTCGTCTACCGCAACGGCGAGGGGATGCGGCCCGACGTCGCCGCCGCCTTCGACCGCATGTCCGCCGCCGCGGCGGCCGACGGCATCTCGCTGATCGTCGTCTCCGGCTTTCGCTCCGACGCCGAACAGGCCGAACTGTTCGCCGCCCATCCCGACCCGAAATGGGTGGCGCCGCCCGGCACCTCGCTCCACCGTTGCGCCACCGAGCTCGACCTCGGCCCCGAATCCGCGTACGGCTGGCTCGCCGCGAACGCCGGCCGCTTCGGCTTTCTCCAGCGCTACTCGTGGGAGGCCTGGCACTTCGGCTTCACCGCCGGCCCGGCGCCCTGCTCGGCGGCGGGCGAGGCGGTGCGCGGTCCGGGCCGCGACGCCGCGCCCCCGGGCGGCGCCACGCTGCCTAGCTTCGTGCCCGGGCGGTTCCGCGAGCCGCTGGTCGACGCCGCCGCGAAGTGGAACGTCTCCGCGGCGCTCCTCGCCGCGCAGCTGATGGCGGAGAGCAACTTCAACCCATTCGCGGTGTCTCCGGCAGGCGCCGAGGGGATCGCCCAGTTCATGCCCGGTACCGCCGCCTCATACGGGCTCTCCGACCCCTTCGACCCGGTCGCGGCAATGGACGCCGAGGCCCACCTGATGTCGGACCTGATCGGCCGGTTCGGATCGCCGGAGCTCGCCCTCGCCGCCTACAACGCCGGCCCGGCCCCGGTCGAAGCCTGCCACTGCGTCCCCGCCATCCCTGAGACCAGCGCCTACGTCGCCCGCATCATGGCCTTGCTCGGCGGCGCCGGCGCCCTCGCCGTGCCGAGCTTCGAAGTGCGGCTTATCGCGTGAGCTTCCCCTGGCTCAGCGGCAGAACCGCCACCCGTTCGCGCAGAAGGTTGCTCCCGATTTGGTACCTTTTTGGGATGAGCAAGCAGATCGCGGTCCGACTGCCAGACGATCTCGTCGACTTCGTCGACGAGATCGTCGACTCCGGCACCGAGCGCAGCCGGGCGGCCGTCGTGACCCGGGCGCTCGCGCGCGAGCGCCGGCGCCGGCTCGCGGAGCGCGACGCCCGCATCCTTGCCGCCGAGGGACCGGATCCGGAGCTCGCGGGGCTCGCCGAGCACGTCGCCGGCCTGCCGCGTGATCTGACCTGATGCGCCCGATCCACGTCGCGCGGCTCGACAAGGCGCGACCCGTCCTGGTTCTCACGCGGGAGCCCGTGCGGCCGCGTATGAAGACGGTGACCGTCGCGCCGATCACGACGACCATCCGCGGGCTCTCCAGCGAGGTGGGTGTAGACACCGCGAACGGCCTCGCGGAGGCCTCGGTGATCAGCTGCGACAGCATCACCACGATTCCCGCCGCTGCCGTCGGGGAGCAGATCGGCGTCCTGCTCGCCGACCAGGAGCCGGCTCTCAGTGAGGCGATCGGGGCCGCGTTCGATCTCGAGTGATCGTTCGCTCGTCCGGGCGCGCGCCGCCGCCGCGGCGACCCTGCGTGGCCACGCCCCCGGCCCCACCGCCCGGTTCATGCCCGGCACCGCCGCCTCCCCCGGCCTCGCCGACCCCCCGACCCGGTCGCGGCGATCGCCGCCCAGGCCCACCTGGGGTCCGACCTGATCGGAGCTCGCCCTGGCCACCCGCACCCCAGGACCGCATAACTCGCGACTTGACTGCGGTCGAAGCGACCGACTGTCGCAACCACGCGAACGCGGGTAGACGAGTGGCTGAGGAGGCGATGTAGCTGCTAGAGTCGCATCATGACGCTACATGCGAACAGCGGCGAGGTCGGCGTGCGTGAGTTGCACGATCGTCTCAGCGAGTACCTCCAGCGCGTCGAGGAGGGCCAGGAGGTGCTCGTCACCCGGCGTGGGCGCCCCGTCGCGCGCTTGAGCGCCGTCGGGCGGCGCGACCCGCTCGCGGAGCTTGCCGATCGCGGCTTGGTGCGCCTGCCGCAGAGGCCGCGCTCTGCACGCCGAGCGCGGGTCGAGGCGAGCGGGCCCGTATCCGACCTGATCGCCGAGCAACGCCGCTGACCCTGTACTTCGACACCTCGGCTCTGATCAAGCTGGTGATCGCCGAGGAGGGCTCCGAGCTGGCCTCCGAGCTCTGGGAGACGATTCACGCGGCGCTCACCGGCATCCTCGCCTACCCCGAGGGACGCGCCGCCCTGGCAGCGGCGCGACGAGGCGGGAGGTTGACCGAGCGACAGCACGCCGGCGCCCTCGCCGACTTCGAGGATCTCCTGCCCGACCTCGCCCTTGTCGGAGTGGATGAGCCTCTAGCCCCAATACCGTTAACTTAACGTCCGCCGCTTTGGGTACGGTCCCTCCGTGCCCCGAGCCGGCTGGGTAAAGCCACGGACCGATCAGCGCCTCTCCGATCACATCTCGATCGGCGTCCTCACGCGGACCTACCCGCCGGAGCTGGTCGACCAGGCGCTGGCCCAGAGCGGCCGCCTGGAGCAGCGCACGCGACTGCTGCCGGCGCAGACGATGGTCTACTACGCGATGGCGCTGGCGCTGTTTGCCGAGGGCTCCTATGAGGAGGTGATGCGCAACCTCGTCGAGGGGATCGACTGGCAGAGCGGCTGGCAGCGGCCCTGGCAGGTGCCGAGCAAGGTGGCGATCGCCAAAGCGCGCTCGCGGCTGGGGGCCGAGCCTCTGCGCCTGCTCTACGAGCAGGCGGTGCGTCCCCTCGCCACGCCGAAGAGCGCGGGCGCCTTCTGCGGCGCCCTGCGGCTGATGGCGATCGACGGCACCACCCTCGACCTCGCCGACACGCCCGCCAACGAGGCGGCCTTCGGCCGTCCGGGCTCGGGGCGCGGAGAGGGCCGCGGCGCCTACCCGCAGCTGCGCGCGGTCGGACTCGCGGAGTGCGGCACCCACGCGATCACCGACGTCGCGCTGGGGCCGATCTCCCGCGGCGAGGGCAGCCTCGCCGCGGAGCTATGGCGCTCGCTTGGGCCCGGCATGCTGCTGCTCGCCGATCGCGGCTTCTGGGACTTCAAGGCCTTCAAAGCGGCGCGGGCAAGCGGCGCAGAGCTCCTCTGGCGGGTCCGCAAGAGCCTCGTCTTGGCGGTCGAGGAGGTGCTGGGCGACGGCTCCTACCGCTCGCGGGTCTATGCGTCCACCGACCGCAAGCGCGCCCATCCGATCGCGGTGCGGGTCATCGAGTACGAGCTCGACGACCCGGCGCTCGGCGGTGAGCGCTACCGGCTCGCCACGACCCTGCTGGACCCCGAGGCCGCCCCGGCCGAGCAGCTCGCCGCCGCCTACCCCGAGCGCTGGGAGTTCGAGACCGCCCTCGATGAGTTGAAGACCCACCAGCGCGGGCCGCGGCTGGTGTTGCGCTCCAAGTCGCCCGAGGGCGTCTACCAGGAGGTCTACGGGCACCTGCTCGTCCACTACGCGATCCGCGCCCTGATGCACGAGGTGGCGGCCGGCTGCGGCCGCGATCCCGATCGATTGTCGTTCACGCGCGCCCTGCGCGTCGTGCGCCGCAGCGCCCGGGCCGGCCCGGGCTTTTCCCCCCACAGCGCTTGAGGCGGCACGCCGTGCGGCGGCAGAGGAGATCCTCTTCGAGCCGCTGCCCGCGCGTCGCCTGCGGTCCAACCCCCGCGTGGTCAAGCGCAAGATGTCGGGTTTCGGGGCGAAGCGCTCCCACCACCGCGCCTGGCCGCAGCCGACGCGTCGCCCGGAGGACGCGGTCGTCGTGAAAGCGCCGCTTGCCGCGTAAGTTAACGGTATTGCCTCTAGCCCGGCGTGCCGGCGCCCTCGCCGAAGAACTCGGCCTGCGCGGCTATGACGCCGTGCACCTCGCCACCGCGCTCTCGCTGGGCGAGGATGGAGTTGCCCTCGTCACCTGGGACGGCAACCTCGCTGAAGCCGCAATCGAGCTCGGCCTGCCGGTGGCGGGGGCTACGGGGTGACAGCTCCTCGTCCGTAGCGAGCGTCTACGGCTCGTCGTCGAAGCGCTCGGAAGTCGCGCGAAGCGGCAACTCTAACGAAGCCGGTGCCGCACTCTCGCTTCTCGTCCGAAGCGGGCACGTGAGCGCTATCAGGGGGACGCGCTCGCAACCACGCGAGAGCAGCATCGCCGGGGCGGTGGGTTCATGGTCGCCAGCCAATGATTGCCGTTGGGATAGCTCCCGCACCACCTGACGCAGGCCTATGCTCGCTTTGATATGCCTGATGCGGTCAGAGCGCGAATCGGTACTTGTTGGTGGTGTGGCAGTGCTGCCGACAGCCGTGAGCACAAGTTCAAGCGGACGGATATCGAGCGAGCGTTCGGTCGCGGCCCGTATCGACACGGCCGGACCCTGATCAAACAGGGCTACGACCAACACCCAAGTGAGATGACCGGCTCGAAGAGCAAGGTCTTCAAGTTCGAGCCGATGATCTGCGCGAGCTGCAATGGCGTGCGAAGCCAGCCCTTCGATACCGCGTACGACCAATTCATGGACTACCTCTTCGACAACGAAGCCGCCGTGCTCAGGTCGACCCACGTAGATCTTCGCGAGGTATTCGGAGACGAATGGGCGGCGAAAAGCCCGGATCTGGCGCGGTACTTCGTCAAGCACATCTGCTGCCGACTTGCGAATGTCGCCGAAAACCGTGAGGTCCGGCTAGATCGTCGCCTGATCGAGTTTCTCGACGGTGGCTCGTATCCGCCCTGTCTTGGACTCGCCCTCCTTATCGACATGAGCGTGGCCGAGTGCTGGAGAGCGATGCGTCTGCTGGAGGAGGAACCCGGAGAATACGGGTCATTCCTACACCACACCGGTCTTGGCGGCGTTCCCGCGCCGAGGCCGGAGCCAATCGAGAACCCCGAGGCAGGCATGCTCGTAGGCTGGTTCGGCGTCTACTGGCGAGTCGCAGATGACGAGCACGTCCCGAACCCTATTGCTGGGCCGATCGTGCCGCTCGTCGCGACGGACTGGCATTTTGGCACCGACAACCGACTGGTACTGGCCCGCATTTCTGCGGCGATCGAATCCGGCGAGCTCGATCCTCAGGCGACGGACTTTTCCGAAGTAACCGCTCAATTCGGTATGGACGGACCACGGATGCTGATGCTGCTCGGCGCGGACGATCAAATTCGCCCCGAGCCCAGCCCGCTCGGCGGCGGTACTGGTTGATGTTCCTCCCTTACGCAGGTGCAGTTGCGGCGGCAGGGATGGAGGGGCGGCGAATCGCTGCTTCCGCTTCGCGCGGAGAGCGATCGTCTTTTGAGCGACCGACCCGAAGGTCTGCAGACTTCGAATCCTGGCGCCGGACGATGAATTCAACCGCGTAGGTAGGTCTCTACCGACATGAGCGACAGAAAAGTGGTTCTCAAGATGATCATGTCCCTCGACGGCTTCGTCACCAGCCTCGACGGGACCCACGAATGGATGTTCGAGTGGTTCAGCGACGACGGGAGGGAGTGGACCCTCCGCGCGCTCGAGGACGCGGGCGTCCACGCGATGGGGCGCCGAAGCTACGAGATCATGGGGCCACACTGGGCCGTGTCCGAGGGGCCGATCGCAACCGCGATGAACGAGAAGCCGAAGGCCGTCTTCTCACGCACCCTGGAGAAGGCGGACTGGGGACCGGCCGAGATCTTCGGCGGGGACCTGGGCGCGGCGATCGCGGACCTCAGGGCCCGGGACGACGAAGGGACGATCCTGGTCCACGGAGGCCCCGACTTCGCCAAGTCGCTGACCCGCCTGCGTCTCGTCGACGAGTACCAGCTGACGACGGTCCCGATTGCGATCGGCGCGGGCCGCAGCCCGTTCGCCGAGCTGGAAGAGCACCTGAAGCTGGATGTCGTCGAAGAGGAGCGCTTCTCGAGCGGAGCCCTCGCGCAGATCCTGGTGCCGAAGCGATGAGCGACAGTCCAAGGCTGGATTCAGCTCGCTGCTCCTGAGCGCGAGGAGCGCGAGCCGCGTCGTCGTGCATCGTCCCGAACGCCAGAGCCGCGGTTCGAAGGTGTCCGGGGACGGGGCAGACCATCGACACGATGGCGGCCGGCGAGCGGGTGGTGGCGAGGGTCGGGGGCGCCTCGCCCACCGGCTGCCCGCCGGGCTCTCGATCGATCCCGAAAGCGGGCAGATCAGCGGCACGCCGGGCGCCGCCGGCTCCTTCGCGGTGACCCTGCGGGTGACCGACCGCTTCGGCCTCGTCGCCACCGGCGCCCCACCTCGGCGCCGCTGACGCTGCGAGTCGGCCGCCTGCCGGCGCCCCGCCTCCACCACAGCCCCAATACCAACCGCCACCCGAACCCCGAAGGGGCCCCGCTGCACCTTCGTCTTCTCGGGTCACGGCGCCGCGGTCAGCGTCCGCTGCCGCCTCGACCATCGCAGGTGGCAGCGCTGCTCCTCGCCCGAGGTCTACCGGCACCTGCGGCGCGGGCGCCACGTCTTCCGCGTGCGCTCGGTCGACCGCGCGACCTCTCGCCGGTCAGGGTGCTGCGCTTCTTCGTCGGCAGGCGGCACGGGTAGCGCCGGGCCGGCGGGGGACTTGCTCGGCCGCTCACCCTTGGGTCATCTATAGCGGTCGCCTCTCGGGCAGCAGAGAGCGCAGCCTGCCGAACAACGCCTCGGTCGTGTTCACGGAAAGGTTGGCGAGGGCCATCGCACGTGCGACCGCATCGACGGCGGCCAGCTCTTCGGAGGTCAGGCGATCGCCCGCGGCGGCGGCAAGCTCGGTGGCGATCGGCCCGCGAAACCGTGCTTCGGCCAGCGCCACCGCGTAGGCGACGGCGACCCGGTCACGCTCGCCCAGGTCGCCGAGGTCGTTCAGGCCGATCGCCCGCAGATCGTCGGCGGTGACGCCCGCGCGGCCGGCCCAGCGCTCGTGCACGAAGGTGCAGCCGCGACAGGAATTGACGTGGCTGACGGCAACCATGACCCGCTCCCGCGTGGCAGGATCGAGGCCTCCGCGGCCGTAGGCGCCGGCCAGGGGACGGGCTCGCCGGAGGACGTCGAAAAGGTCTCGAACGCCCTCGCCGGGCGAGGCGAACGTGCGCGGTGATCCGTGCGGCACAGACACCTACAGACACTAGAGGGCGCCCTCGTCGTCCGGAGGTGGCCACCTGGGTGCCTGCGAGCGGCGAGGAGAGCGACGAGCCGCGCGGCTCCTCTGCAGGCAGCCCGTCGCGAGGTCCGCGGGGGCTCCCGCTTCGCGCTCTTTGGTCGAGGAACCCGGACGGCGTCTGGCTGAAGAGGTTCGGCAAGATGCCGACGAGGTGCGCGTCGCCGCCGGCCTCCTTGATCGTGTCGCGAACGGTCTCGACGGCCGCGGCGAGGCTGAAGGGCTCCTCGGAGCGACCGTGGCCTGCCGTGGGATCGGCCACGCTCGCCGGCGGGATGTCCTCCGCTCGCTCCGGTGGCCGGCGCCTAGGATGGGACGGTCTGCGCGGGCCGCCTGACCGATCTCCGTCGCCGGGCGGCGCCGATTCCATCCGGACCCGTACGTGCAAAAGGCGAGGACCATCATCGCGGTGGCAGTGATCGCGGCCTGTCTGGGCGCGGCAGTGCTGGTGATCTCAAACGACCGCGGCGAAAGCTCCGCCGGTGGTGGGTCTCACCCGGCGCCCGGGACCGTGGCCCGCGCGGCCCCGGCAGGCGAACCCACGGAACGCATCCGTATGCCCACGGCCACGGATGCGCCACCCCGGGTCGCCACCGCGTTTGCGGTGGGGCTGCGGGAATTCCGCCTGGTCGACAAGGGCCGCACGATCACCCTTTCCGACGGGTCGGTCGCGCCGCGAACCCTTCGTACCATCGTCCGCTACCCGGCGGTCGGTCCTCGCGGCGGCACGGATCTGCGCGATGCGCGGGCCGCGCGGGCCGACGGGCCGTTCCCGCTGGTCGTCTTCGGGCACGGCTTCTCCGTCACCCCGGCCCTCTATGCCCGTCTGCTGCGGGCCTGGGTGCGCGCCGGCTATGTCGTCGCCGCCCCCGTCTTCCCGCTGGCAAACCCGAATGCGCCGGGTGGGCCGGACGAGTCGGACCTCCCCAATCAGCCGGCCGACATGCGATTCGTCATCTCCAGAATGCTGGCGATGAGCGGCGCTCATTCCGGTCCGCTGGCGGGGCTCGTGAACCCGAAGGCCATCGCGGTCAGCGGGCAGTCCGACGGTGGGGACACGGCCCTGACCGCCGCCTATGACGAATACGACCGCGATGGCCGGATCAAGGCGGTGGCCGTCCTGTCCGGGGCCGAGATCCCGGGCATGGGCGGATACTCATTCCCGCCCGGCAGCCCACCGCTGCTGGCGACCCAGGGCACCGCCGACACGATCAACACGCCCGCCGAAACCGAACTGTTCTTCCGGGCCGCGCGCCGGCCGAAGTACCTGCTGCGGCTGCTCGGGGCCGAACATCTCCCGCCGTACGAAGACGAGCAGCCGCAGCTGGGCGTCGTCGAGCGGGTCACCATCGCGTTCTTCGACGCCTACCTCAAGCATGAGCTCGCGGCGCTGCGCCACCTGGTGGCGGCGCGGCACCTGGGCGGGGTCGCGTCGCTGGTCGGCTACCCGTGAGTCCGCTCAGGACGCGTTCCTGACCGGACGCAGGGCCGGCACCTGGCGGCGCTGCCCTGCCTGGCTGCGGCGCGCGACGGTCCGCCCGTGGGACGGGGCGAGATTACGGACGGGCGCCAGCATGACCGCGGCGAGGATCGCCGAGAGAGCGCCGGCGGCGGCGATGTTGATGATCATGAGGGTCGCGATCGACATTTGAGTGAGCCTCCTTCTTGGGGGACGAGCGGGTCTGGGTCGAGGCTCCTGAGTCGACCTGGGAGCGGCCTGAGCCTCGCCCCGGAGGTTGCCGAGAGCGCGGCAATGCGCCCGCGAAGGGAGGGCAAAAACTTGGTAAAGGCGCTACGTGGCCGTCGGCGCGCTGCGGGCGGTCAGGCTGGGCCGGCCCGTAGGCTACGCATCGGGTCAATACCGATCGGACCGCGAGAGAGGAGAGCGATGGCCGCGTACACCCACAAGAACCTCGGTGAGGTGAAGGACTCGGCGCCGGGCTTTGGGGTCGAGGAGATCCAGGAGGCACGCTTCGCCAGGGAGGACCTCGAGGCGGAGCGCACCGGGCTCGCCTACTTCAACCTGAAGCCGGGCAAGCGGATGCCCTTCGGCCACAAGCACGAGGAGGCCGAGGAGGTCTACGTGGTGATCGCCGGCTCCGGCCGGATGAAGCTGGACGACGAGGTGATCGAGGTGACCGGGCTCGACGCGATCCGGGTCTCCCCCGAGGTGGCCCGCGGCTTCGAGGCCGGCCCCGAGGGGCTTTCGCTGCTCCCGGTCGGCGCCCACCACGAGAACGACGGCGAGCTGCTGCCGAACTGGTGGGTCGACTGATGGCCGGCGTCGAGGCGCAGGGCGTCGAGGGCATGAAGGCGATCGTCGGCGAGACGATCGGACCGAGCGAGCCGCGCGCGATCACGCAGGAGCTGATCGACGCCTTCGCCGGGGTCTCCGGCGACCACCAGTGGATCCACGTCGACCCCGAGCGGGCGAAGCGGGAGAGCCCCTACGGCACGACGATCGCCCACGGCAACCTGACCCTGTCGCTGGCCGACGGCTTCCGCAAGGAGCTGCTGGCGCCGAGCGGCTTCGCCCTCGGAGTCAACTACGGCTGGAACAAGGTCCGCTTCCCGGCGCCGGTCCCGGTCGACAGCCGCCTCGTGGCGACCGCCGAACTTGCCTCCTTCGACGAGCTCGAGGGGGGCTGGTGGCAGGCGATCACCAAGTTCACGATCACCGTCGAGGGCGCCGAGAAGCCGAGCTTCGTCGGCGAGTCGGTCACCCGCCTGATGGCCCCGCCCGCCTGAGCGACGGCGCGGGCGGGCGGGGGTCGTCTCCCTCCGTCCCGCCTGCCGGAAGCAAATGGGTGCCTCCGTGCCTCCCCATGCGGTCGTCCTTTGGCCTGTCTCAGGACATGCGGTCGACCTATGGCCCGGATACCGGGCCATAGGTCGACCGCGCCGCGGCGCCCGGGCCGAAGGTCGACCGCGGTGGGGGGCGCCGCTCAGCGGCCGGTGAACCGGGGCTTCTCGCCGGAGAAGAAGGCGGTGACGCCGGCGCGGGCGTCCTCGGTGGCCAGGCCGTCGGCGATCCCGTGCCGCTCCAGCTGCAGGTGGGCGGGGAGGCTGTTCTCGAGGCTGACGCCGACCAGGCGCTTCGCCATCTTCACGTAGTGGGGCGCCAGCTCGGCCAGCTTGGCGGCCCGCTCGCGGGCGCGCCCGGTGAGCTCCTCGCCAGGTACGACCTCGGTGACGAGCCCCATCTCCAAGGCCGCCTCGGCCTTCAGGTTCGGGTCCTCGAGCAGCAGCTCGAGCGCCTTCGCCGGCCCGACGACGCGGGGCAGGAAGTAGGTCATGCCACCGTCCGGGGAGGCGCCGATCCGGCCGTAGGCCGGGGCGAAGAAGGCGCCGTCGGCGGCGATCCGCAGGTCGCAGGCGAGCGCCAGCGAGAAGCCCGCCCCGGCCGCCGGGCCGTTCACCGCCGCCACCACCGGCTGCTCGATCCGGTGCAGGTCGATGATCGCGGTGTGCAGCGCCTCGGCGCCCCGCCGCACGTCGGCGGCGATGTCGAGGTCCGGGTCTTCGATCCCCTTGCGGAACCAACTGACGTCGCCGCCGGCGCAGAAGGCGGCTCCGGCGCCGGTGACGATCAGCGCCCGGAACTCGCCCTGGTCCGCCAGCCATGCCATCGCCACGGTCAGCTCGCCGATCATCTCCGGGCTCATCGCGTTGAAGGCGTCGGGCCGGTCGAGGATGAGCGTCGCGAGCTCGTCGGCGATCTCGATCTTCAGCGTGTTCAGCTCCGGTGGGGTGGTCATGGCGGCAGCCTACCCTTTAGGGAGATGGCCCAAGAGAACGGAAACGGGGCGCTCGGTCGCGCCGAGCGGGTCGCCGAGCAGCGCCGCCGGCTTCCCGACCAGCCCGGCGTCTACCTCTTCTACTCCGAAGACGGCGAGCTGCTCTACGTCGGCAAGGCGCGCTCGATCAAGAAACGGATCGCCTCCCACTTCAGCGGCGGCGAGCCCCGCCTGACCAGCCGCATCGACCGCATCGACACCCTGGTCACCTCCACCGAGGCCGAGGCCCTGCTCGCCGAGCAGAGCTTCATCAAGCGCCACCGGCCGCGCTTCAACATCCGCCTCCGCGACGACAAGTCCTACCCCTACGTCGCGGTCAGCCTCGACGAGGATTACCCGCGCGTCTACTTCACCCGCGAGAAGCACCGCGCCCACCGCGCCTACTTCGGCCCCTTCTCGAGCGCCAAGCGCCTGCGCGAGACGCTCGACCTGCTCGGCAAGCTCTTCCAGTTCCGCACCTGTGAGGGCGCCGAGCCGGGCCGCCGCTCCGGCAGCCCCTGCCTCGACTACTACATCAAGCGCTGCGGGGCGCCTTGCGTCGGCCACGTCAGCCAGGAGGAGTACCGCCGCAACATCGACGCGATCGTCGACTTCCTCTCCGGCCGCTACCGCCAGGTGGAACGGGAGCAGGAGGAGAAGATGGCGGCGGCCGCCGCGGCCGAGGAATTCGAGCGCGCCGCGATCTACCGCGACCGCCTCAAGGCGATCCGCTCGCTGTTCGAGCGCCAGCGGGTCGCCGGCGGCACGGTCGGCACCGCCGACCTGATCGGCGTCGCGGCCGAGGGGCCCGACGCCAACGCCCAGGTCTTCCAGGTCCGCGACGGCATCCTCGCCGAGCGCCAGAGCTTCTACCTCGAGAACGAAGCCGAACGCGACGTCGCCGAGGTCGCCGAGGAGTTCATCGGCCAGTACTACTCGGCCTCGCCGTCGATGCCGCGGACGATCATCGTCGGCCCCTACCTGCGCGACCGGGCGCCGCTGATCGCCGAGGCGCTGAGCGAGCGGCGCGGCACCGCGGTCGACGTCCACGCCGCCGAGCGCGGCGACAAACGCCGGCTCCGCGAGCTCGCCGAGCGCAACGCCCAGCTCGCCCTCGACCAGGACCGCCTGCGCCGCGAGCACCGCCGCGCCCGCCGGGTCGAGAGCCTCAGCTCGCTCGGCGAGGCGCTCGGCATGGAGGAGCTGCCGGTCCGCATCGAGGGCTTCGACATCTCGACGATCGGCGGCGAGCACACCGTCGCCTCGATGGTCGTCTTCGAGGGCGGCGCGCCGAAGAAGTCCGACTACCGTCGCTTCAAGGTGCGCGGCGACCTGCGCGAGGAGGCCCACCGCGGCCCCGACGACTTCGCCTCGATGGAGGAGGTGCTGACCCGCCGCATCAACCGCTACTCCGAACAGAACGACCTCTCCCCGCACGACGGCAAGCGCGACGAGAGCTTCGCCTCGCTTCCCTCGCTGATCATGATCGACGGCGGCAAGGGCCAGCTCGCCGCCGGGATGCGCGCCCTGCGCCCGTTCGCCGACCTCGGCGTGACGATCGTCAGCCTCGCCAAGCGCGAGGAGGAGGTCTTCGTCCCGGGCCGCGCCGAGCCGATCGAGCTGGCTCGCGCCGGCGAGGGCAACCAGCTCCTGCAGCGGGTCCGCGACGAGGCCCACCGCTTCGCGATCGAACACCACCGCGGCCGGCGCGACCGGGCGATGACCGGCTCGGTGCTCGACGACCTGAAGGGCGTCGGCCCGGCCCGCAAGCGCGCCCTGCTCAAGCACTTCGGCTCGCCGGAGCGCTTCCTCGCCGCCTCCCGCGAGGAGCTCGAGTCGGTGCCCGGCCTGCCTGGCAAACTCGGGCGCGAGATCCACGAGCAGCTCCACCGAATTGGCTAGCGAGACCGATACCCCCCGCGAGGCGAAGGCGCGCCGCGAGAT
Organism: uncultured Actinomycetes bacterium; assembly: GCA_963763265.1. Lineage (GTDB taxonomy): Bacteria > Actinomycetota > Thermoleophilia > Solirubrobacterales > 70-9 > VAYN01. The sequence continues at coordinate 92,951 of CAVXNN010000003.1, forward strand.
GACCCTGGTGATCATCACCGGGCACTCCGGGGCGGGCAAGTCGGAAGCGATCGCCGCCTTCGAGGACGGCGGCTACTTCTGCGTCGACAACCTGCCGCCGCGGATGATCGCCGGGCTCGGCGAGCTGTTCATCCACGAGGGGGCCGGGGTGGAGCGCGCCGCGATCGTCTCCGACGCCCGCGGCGGCGAGTACTTCGAGGACCTGCTGCAGGTGCTCGACGACCTCGAACGCGACGGGCCGGAGCCGAAGCTGCTCTTCCTCGAGGCCGACGAGCAGACCCTGCTCGACCGCTACAAGGAGACCCGCCGCCGCCACCCGCTGGCGCCGGAGGGCCGGATCGTCGACGGCATCCGCGCCGAGCGCGCCCAGTTGGCGCCGCTGCGCGAGCGCGCCGACATCGTCATCGACACGACCGAACTGACCGGCGCCGAGCTGCGCCGGCGGATCGCCGAGGAGCTGCTGGGCACCGAGCCGGGCGGCAAGCTCGCCCTCACCCTGCTCACCTTCGGCTTCAAGAACGGCCCGCCCCGCGACGCCGACCTGACGCTCGACGTGCGCTTCCTGCCCAACCCGCACTACGACCGCGAGCTGCGCCCGCTGACCGGCGAGGACGAGGAGGTCCGCAGCTACGTCGAGTCCGGGACCCAGGCGGGCGAGTTCTACGGCCGGCTGATGCCGCTGCTGGAGTTCCTCGTCCCCGCCTATGTCACCGAGGGCAAGAGCCACCTGACGATCGCGATCGGCTGCACCGGCGGCCGCCACCGCTCGGTCACCGTCGCCGACCGCATCCGCCGCGGCCTCGCGGGCCGCGACGACGTCGTCATCCGCGTCAAGCACCGCGACCTGGACGTCTAGGCCGGCGAAGGGCAGCCGCGGGTAAAGAACTGCTGAAGACGCCTGTCCGATGCCGGACGGACGCCGAGGCCCCCACGTTCCTAGAATCGCTTCGCTGTGCGAGAACCAGCCATCTCCATCCAAGGACTGCGCATGAGCTACGGCGAGACCGAAGCCGTGCGCGGCATCGACCTCGAGGTGGCGAGCGGCGAGATCTTCGCCTTCCTGGGGCCGAACGGCGCCGGCAAGACGACCACGGTCGAGATCCTCGAGGGCTACCGGAAGCGGACCGGGGGAGAGGTGAAGGTGCTGGGCGAGGACCCCGAGCACGCCGGGCGCGGCTGGCGCGACCGGATCGGGATCGTCCTGCAGAGCAACAGCCTCGATCCGTACCTGACCGTGCGGGAGTCGCTCGAACTTTACGCCGGGTACTTCACCCACCCGCGCTCGGTCGAGGAGACGATCGCCCTGGTCGGCCTGGAGGGCAAGGCCGACGCCCGGGCCCGCAAACTGTCCGGCGGGCAACAGCGCCGCCTCGACGTCGGCATGGCGCTGGTCGGCGACCCCGAGCTGCTCTTCCTCGACGAGCCGACCACCGGCTTCGACCCCTCCGCCCGGCGCCAGGCCTGGGACGTGATCGCCGGGCTTCGCGACCTCGGCAAGACGATCTTCCTCACCACCCACTACATGGACGAGGCCCAGCGCCTCGCCGACCGGGTGACGATCATCTCCGGCGGCCGGATCGTCGCCGAGGGCACCCCCGAGGACCTCGGCGAACGCGAGAAATCCGCCACCACGATCCGCTACCGCGACGCCGCCGGCCAGGAGGTCTCGATCGAAACCTTCGACCCGGTCGAGGAGCTGCACCGGCTCACCGGCGCGGCGATCGAGCGCGGCGAAGAGCTCGAGGGCCTCGAAGTGACGCGCCCCTCGCTGGAGGACGTCTACCTCGAGCTGACCGGCGAGGCGGCCGGAAAATGAGTTCGCTCGCCCTCGTCGGCCACCAGCTGCGCTACGACCAGAAGGCCTTCTGGCGCAACCCGGCGTCGGTCTTCTTCACGGTCATGTTCCCGGTGCTGCTGCTGGTCATCTTCGCCTCGATCTTCGGCAGCTCGAAGGTCGAAACGGCGGGCGGGGAAATCAACACCGACACCTACTACGTGCCGGCGATCATCAGCCTCTCGGTCATCTCCTCGACCATGCAGAGCCTCGCGATGTCGCTGGTGATCGCCCGCGAGGACGGCCGGCTGAAGCGCGGCCGCGGCACCCCGATGCCCGCCTGGGTGTTCATCGCGGGCCGGGTCGGCAACTCGATCGTCACCGCGGTGATCATGCTGGCCCTGCTGGCGCTGATCGGCGGCGTCGTCTACGGCGTCAGCTTCCCCTGGGACAGGATCCCGGCGATCCTCCTGGTGCTGGCGATCGGCGCCGCCGCCTTCTCCTGCCTGGGCATCGCCCTCACCGCCGCGATCCCGACCCAGGACGCGGCCGCCCCGATCGTCAACTTCCTGCTCCTGCCGCTCTACTTCCTCTCCGGCGTCTTCATCCCGGACGACCAGCTGCCGAGCGGGATCATCCACTTCGCCGACGTCTTCCCGGTCCGCCACTTCTTCCTCGCCTTCTTCGACGCCTACGTCCCCGGCGGCGCCAACGTGGTCGACTGGGGGCACCTGCTCGTGGTCGGGATCTGGGGCCTCGGCGGCCTCCTCCTCGCGGTCCGCTACTTCCGCTGGACCCCCCGGTCGGGCTGAGCCGCAACGCCTCCCGCGGGCCGGCGCGTATAGCCTCCGGTAGGCAAGATGCTGCACCACGTCCTCCTTGAGGTTGCAGACCTCGAACGAAGTGCCTCGTTCTACGACACGATGCTCGCCCCACTCGGTTGGCGGCGACACTTCGAGGAGGACGAAACGATCGGCTGGGGCATCGCCAAACCGGTCTTCTTCATCTCCGCCCACCACGACCCCCAGCCGGGCTACGGGCTGTTCAGCGTCTCCGGGCTCGGCATCGTCGCGGTCAAGGCGGCCTACGAAAACGGGATCAAAGCCGGCGGCACGAACGTGGCGGAACCCGGCGAGCGCCGCTCCTACGGCTCGGGCTCGTACTCGGCATTCCTCAGGGACCCCGACGGGTACGAAATCGAGATCACCGTCGGGTCCGACTAGAGCGCCGGTTTCCTAAGATCGGCTCGTCCATACGAATTCAGGAGGCGGTGGCTTCATGGCAGTGAAGGTCGGGATCAACGGTTTCGGACGGATCGGGCGCAACGTCTTCCGCGCGGCGCAGGCGGCGGGCGCCGACCTCGAGTTCGTCGCTGTCAACGACCTCGTCGACACCGAGACGATGGGTCACCTGCTCAAGTATGACTCGATCCTCGGCCGCTTCCCCGGGGAGATCGAGGTCGGCGAGGGCGCCCTGACGATCGACGGCCAGGAGCTGAAGGCGCTCTCCGAGCGCGATCCGGCCGCCCTGCCCTGGGGCGAGCTCGGGGTCGACGTGGTGATCGAGTCGACCGGCTTCTTCACCAAGCGCGAGGATGCCGCCAAGCACCTCGCGGCGGGCGCCAAGAAGGTGATCATCTCCGCGCCGGCCACCGACCCCGACGTCACCGTCGCGCTCGGCGTCAACTTCGAGGAGGCCTACGACAAGGCCGGCCACGACGTGATCTCCAACGCCTCCTGCACGACCAACTGCCTGGCGCCGCTGGCCAAGGTGCTGCACGAGTCGTTCGGGATCGAGCAGGGGCTGATGACGACGATCCACGCCTACACCGCCGACCAGCGCCTGCAGGACATGCCGCACAAGGACCCGCGCCGCTCGCGGGCCGCCGCCCTCAACCTGATCCCGACCACGACCGGCGCCGCGAAGGCGGTCGGGTTGGTGCTGCCGGAGCTGAACGGCAAGCTGAACGGGTTCTCGATGCGCGCCCCGGTTCCCACCGGCTCCGCCGTCGACCTCGTCTTCACGACGCCGAACCCGCTCGACCCGGACCAGATCAACGCGGCGCTGAAGGCGGCCGCCGAGGGGCCGCTGAAGGGCATCCTCGCCTACACCGAGGACCCGATCGTCTCCACCGACATCGTCGGCGACCCGCACTCCTCGATCGTCGACGCCAAGTCGACGATGGTGATCGGCGACGGCCGCATGGCCAAGGTGATCAGCTGGTACGACAACGAGTGGGGCTACTCGAACCGCTGCGTCGAGCTGGCCGGCAAGGTCCTCTAGCGCCGTCCAACCGGGTACCGGCGGGCATGGCTTTCGCGAAGGCAAGCGTCCGCGACGCCGAGGTGAAGGGCCGGCGGGTCCTCGTCCGGGTCGACTTCAACGTGCCGTTGAAGGACGGCGAGGTGGCCGACGACACGCGGATCCGGGCGGCGCTGCCGACTCTCGAGCTGCTGCGTGAGCGGGGGGCGGCGCTGGTGCTCGCCTCCCACCTGGGACGGCCGGGCGGCAAGCCCGACCCGGCGCTCTCGCTGGGCCCGGTCGGTCGGCGGCTCGGTGAGCTGCTGGGCGTCGAGGTCACCCAGGCGCCGAAGGTGATCGGTGCCGAAGTCGAGACGGCGGCGGGCTGCCTCGGCCCGGGCGACGTGCTGCTGCTCGAGAACACCCGCTTCGAGCCGGGGGAGACCAAGAACGACCCGATGCTGGCGGGATCGCTGGCGGCGCTGGCGCAGGTCTACGTCAACGACGCCTTCGGCGCGGCACACCGCGCCCACGCCTCGACCGAGGGCGTGGCGCGCCACCTGCCCGGCTACGCCGGCCTGCTGCTGGAGCGCGAGGTGACCGAACTGAGCAAGGTGGTCGAGGACCCGGCCCGGCCGCTGGTCGTCGTGCTCGGCGGCGCCAAGGCCTCCGACAAGGTGGGCGTGATCGACCGCTTCCTCGAGGTCGCCGACCAGATCCTGATCGGCGGCGCGATGTGCTTCAGCTTCTTCAGGGCGCAGGACCGGGAGATCGGCGATTCCCTCTACGACGACGAGAGCGTCGAGGCGGCGCGCGAGGCGCTCGCCAAGGCGGCGGAGGCCGCCTGCGAGCTGACCCTGCCGGTCGACCTGGTCCTGGGGCGCCAGTTCAGCGCCGACACCGAGCGCCGCGAGCTCGACGGGATCGACGTGCCCGCCGGCTGGATGGGCCTCGACATCGGCCCGCGCAGCGCCGCGCTCTACGCCGATGCGGTGGCAGGCGCCGGCACGGTGCTCTGGAACGGCCCGATGGGCGCCTTCGAGATGGAGCCGTTCGCGGCCGGGACGCGGGCGGTCGCCGAGGCGGTCGCGGGCACCTCCGGCAAGACCGTGGTGGGCGGCGGCGACTCGGTCGCGGCGATGGTCGAGTTCGGCCTCGCCGACGAGGTCGACTGGCTCTCGACCGGCGGTGGCGCCTCGCTGGAGCTGCTGGAGGGCAAGGAGCTGCCCGGGGTCGAGGCGCTGATCGACGCCTCCCCGGAGGACGACGCGCCCGCCCCCGGCTGAGGACCGCAACCGAGGAAACAGGACACCAGGAGACCGATGCCCCGCACCCCTTACATCGCCGCCAACTGGAAGATGAACAAGACGGTCGCCGAGGCGGCCGAGTTCGTCGACGCGCTGCTGCCGCGGATCGCCGCGACCCAGAGCGACGTCGTCGTCTGCCCCCCCTTCACCGCCCTGCACGAGGTGGTCGAGCGGCGGCGCGGGACCGCGGTCCGGGTCGCCGCCCAGAACATGCACGAGGCCGAGTCGGGCGCCTTCACCGGCGAGGTGTCGGCGCCGATGCTGGTCGAGCTCGACGTCGAGGCGGTGGTGCTCGGCCACTCCGAGCGGCGCCAGTACTTCGGCGAGACCGACGCGGCGCTGGCCAGGAAGGTCCCGGCGGCGCTGGCCCACGACCTCGAGCCGATCCTCTGCGTCGGCGAGACCGAGGAGGCGCGCGACGGCGGCCAGACCGAGGCCGTGCTGGAGCGCCAGCTGGGGGCCGACCTGGCCGAGATCGCCGCCGAGGACGTCGCCAGGGTCGTGATCGCCTACGAGCCGATCTGGGCGATCGGCACCGGCCGCGTCGCCACCCCCGAGCAGGCCCAGGAGGCGTGCGCGTTTCATCCGCGACGTGCTGCGGGCGCGCGGCGCCGCGGCCGACGCGGTACGGATCCTCTACGGTGGCTCGGTGAAGCCGGGCAACGCTGCCGAGCTGCTCTCCCAGGACGACGTCGACGGGGCGTTGGTCGGCGGCGCCGCGCTCGACCCCGAGGACTTCGCCGCGATCGTCGAGGCCGCATGACGGTCCCAGGCGGCGCCATGCTGCGTCCTCGGTCGGCCTCCTCGGGTCACGCACCGACGGGTGCGCTCCCCTCGTCGCCCCTCCCTGCGTCCTTGCCTGGCGCCGCCTGGGCCGCGTCATGACTCGCGTCGTGTCCTCGGCGGCGCTGGTCATCCTCGACGGCTGGGGGCTGGCGCCGCCCGGCCCGGGCAACGCCGTCTCGCTCGCCGAGACGCCGGTCTTCGATCGCCTCTGGGCGCGCTACCCGCACACCGAGCTCTCCGCCCAGGGTCCCGACGTCGGCCTGCCGGCCGGCCAGATGGGCAACTCCGAGGTCGGCCACCTGAACCTCGGCGCCGGTGCGATCGTCAAGCAGGACCTGGCGCGGATCGACGGCGCGATCGCCGACGGCAGCTTCTACGACAACGAGGCGCTGGCGGCGGCCTGCCGGCGGGCGCGGGAAAGCCCGCGGGGGCGGCTGCACCTGCTCGGGCTGGTCTCCGACGGCGGCGTCCACTCGGGCTGGGAGCACCTCGAGGCGATGATCGAGCTGGCCTCCCAGGAAGGGGTGCCCGACGTCGTCTTCCACGCCTTCACCGATGGCCGCGACACGGCACCCGAAGGAGGGCGCGAGTACCTCGCCGAGCTGGAGTCCTGGCTGCGCGCGGCCGGCCGGGTCGGGACGGTGAGCGGCCGCTACTACGCGATGGACCGCGACACCCGCTGGGAGCGGATCAAGCTCGCCTACGACGCGATCGTCCACGCCCAGGGGCAGAGGGCGGCGAGCTCGGCCGAGGCGATCGCCGCCTCCTACGCCGACGGGGTGACCGACGAGTTCGTCAAACCCACCGTGGTCGGCGACTACGACGGGGCGGCGGCGGGGGACGTCGCGATCTTCGTCAACTTCCGTCCCGACCGGGCGCGGGAGATGACCCGGGCGCTCGCCGAGCCCGGCTTCGACGAGTTCAGCCGGGCGGGCGGGCCGACGCTCGACATGACGACGATGACCGAGTACCGCAAGGGCTGGCCGTATCCGGCGGCGTTCCCCGAGCAGCGGCCGCAGACGACGCTGGCCGAGACGATCGCCGCGGCGGGCGGCCGGCAGCTGCACGTCGCCGAGACCGAGAAGTACGCGCACGTCACCTACTTCTTCAACGGCGGCCGCGAGGGCGAGCAGGAGGGCGAAGAGCAGACCCTGGTCGAATCGCCGCGCGACGTGCCGACCTACGACTTCAAGCCGGAGATGAGCGCCGCGGCGGCCGCCGACGCCTTCGTCCGGCAGTGGGGGGCGGAGGACTTCCGCTTCGGCGTGATCAACTTCGCCAACCCCGACATGGTCGGCCACACCGGGGTGATCCCGGCCGCCGTGAAGGCGCTGGAGACGGTCGACGCGCAGCTTGGCCGGGTGGTCGAGGCGGTGGCCGCCAAGGGCGGCGTCTGCCTGATCACCGCCGACCACGGCAACTGCGACCACATGCTGGAGCCCGACGGCTCCCCCAACACGGCACACTCGCTCAACCCGGTGCCGCTGATCGTCACCCAGGAGGGCCTCGACCTCCGCTCCGGCGGCATCCTCGCCGACGTCGCCCCGACCGCGCTCGAGCTGCTCGGCATCGCCCAGCCCGAGCCGATGACCGGCCGCACCCTGATCGCCTCCTAGCGCGGTCGACCTTTCTCCCGGTCCGCCTGGCGCGGTCGTCCTAGGTCACCCATGGCGGCGGTTAGGACGACCGCGATCTCGCGACCGGGTGAAAGGACGACCGCGTTCCGTGTGGCGACGCCATGCTGCTTGCGAGTCAGGCAGGAGACTGGGGATTATCCCCTTGACACAGGGTAGCTCAGTCATTAGGGTACTGAGCAGATGGACGTTTTCGGCCTTCCAGAGCGGTTTTCTTGGCTTTCTCCCGAGCCGGTTTCGGGAACAATTTCCGCAAAGCCTCCTCGTCGGTCAGCTCGCGGGCCTTCTTCTTGCGTCGGGGCATCGCTATGAACCTTCCCGAACTGATCGATCAGTTCCGCTCGGAGGACAAGTGCCGGGAGTTCCTCGAAGACCTGCGCTGGCCGCATGGGGTCTTCTGCCCGCGCTGCGGCAACGTCTCGGTCTCGAAAATCGAGAAGCGCCACCAGTGGGAGTGCAACGAGGCTTCATGCCGCTACCAGTTCTCGGTGACGGCAGGGACGGTCTTCCACGACTCTCACCTGCCGCTCTGGAAATGGTTCCTCGCCATCTACATGGTCGGCGAGAGCCGCAAGGGGATCAGCGCCAAACAGCTTCAGCGGACCCTCGGCGTCAGCTACAAGACCGCGTGGTATCTCGGGCACCGCATCCGCTCCGCGATGGAGGAGGACTCGCCCATCCCGCTGCACGGCATCGTGGAGATCGACGAGACGTTCATCGGGGGCAAGTTCAAGGAACGGCCCGGCCATCGGCTGCAAGGTCCCCACGCGAACAAGGAGATGGTGCTTGGCGCCGTCGAACGCGGCGGCGAGGTCCGGTTCAGCCTGCGCGAAGGGCCGGCCAGAAAGAAGCGAGAGAGCTATCAGGCGTTCGTCGCCAACACCGTGGCCGACAACGCCGTCGCGATCTACACCGACTCGGCCAAAGCCTGGGGCGATCTCTCCGACGAGGACACCGAACACCAGAAGGTCAACCACGCAGCCGAGGAATGGGTCGGGGCCAAAGTCCACACGAACACCGTGGAGGGCGTCTGGAGCCTGCTCAAGCGCTCGGTGATCGGCACCTACCACCAGCTTTCGGCCAAGCACCTTCCAGCCTATCTGGACGAGATCGCGTTCCGTTTCAACAATCGCGACAACGATTTCCTGTTCCGCGACACGTTGCTGCGGATGCTTGAGGGCGAGACTCTGCCGTATGACGACCTCGTGCATGACTAGACCCTTTCGATGACTTTCTCCAACTGGCCCAATAGGCGCTCCATCCTCTGAATCTTCGGACCATTCGGACTCACCGCCGCAGCCCCAATCGCGGAGAGCCTTGGACCCGAGCCAAGCGGTTGCCAGGTGAAGAGATGCAGCGATTTCGGATCGTCCCGCAGCAGGTGCTCGATGTTGCCCTGCCAGCCGTCGATGTCGGCGCCCCTTGGAATACGGCCATATCTCCAGGTGGTGATCGGGCCGCCCCTCAGGGCGTTCAGCATCTTGTAACCCTCGCGCCGTTCGACTTCGAGCGCCGACCTTAGGTCGCTGGAGTCGTCGGCCGCATTGTTTGTTTCCCGCCTCGGAGTTGGCTGCTCTGCGGTCGTGTTCCCGTCGGGTGCGCCGCCATCCGGGTCAAACCATGCCTTGTCAACCTGGATTCGCCAGCGATCGGGCGAATCGCGCAGGCGCTCAAGAGCAGCAATCCGTAGGTCGGCCCGCTGGTTGTAGCTCAAAGGCTGGGCATCGCCGTCACTCTCGAATCTCTGTCGCTCTGCGACGCCGAGGACAGTCTCGATGAAGTCCCCTTGCTTCGCCAGGAGGGCTTCGTACGCCGGGATCGCCGTTTCCTGAAATTCCGACGCACGAATCCTGTTCCACTCATAGATGAAGCGAGCTAGCTTTGCTTCGATGCGTCCAGCCATCCAATCGCGATCACCTTGCTCGGTTGAGTCGGACGCGGTTGAGTCGGGCGGCGATGCTTGCTGAGGGGCGACCGCTCCTCCGCCGCCCTGTGAGCCGTCTGCGCCGCCAGCATCCACGCGGCGGCGGTGGAAATGGTCGCTAACGACGAGACCGACGCCCACTGCTAGAAGCACAACGCCCACCACGAAGCCGATTCGCTGCTGGTGGACGCTGAGGCCAAGCGACCCCGCAAACGTGCTGACCAGCGTCACGCCCGCCCCCACAGCACTGGTTCCGAATCCTCGGACCACGGCGGGAGTCTAGGCTCCGCTGCGGCGGCACCCTGCGTTAAAGGGATAATCCCCCAGGAGACTTGACAGAATCACACTTAGATTTCATACTGCTGAAACGAGAACTTAGCTGTGCCCTCGGATTGAGGGACGAGAAGGAGGAACGATTCAGATGGCAGCAATTGTTCGTTGGTCGGCGGCGACCGGGACCGGGCCGCGGCGCTGGGTCCCGGCGATGGATCTGACCGAGGGCGACGGCAAGCTCGTGTTGCGCGCCGACCTGCCCGGCATGGACCGCGAGGACATCGAGGTCGAGGTCAAGGACGGAGTGCTCACCGTCTCCGGCGAGCGCAGGTACGAGCACGAGGACCGGCATGAGGGCTACCACCGCATCGAGCGCTCCTTCGGCCGCTTCTCCCGCTCGCTGCGGCTCCCGCGGGGGGTCGACGCGAGCGCGGTGAGCGCGACCTTCGACCGCGGCGTGCTCGAGGTGACCGTGCCGAGGCCGGCCGAGCCGGGCGCGACCCGGATCGAGGTCGGCGAGGGCCGTCCGGCCCAGGTCGAGCCGACGGAGGCAGGTCAGGTGGAGGCGGGCCAGGTCGAGGCCGCCGGGGCGCAGGGCGAGGCCCAGGCCGAGCCGGCGGGAGCCGCCGCCTAGGCGCTCCCACATACGCTGCGGGCGTGCGCGACGACCCGCAGCGCCTCAGCTTCACGATCGACGCCCGCGACGGGTCCGCCCGCGCGGGCGTCATCGCGACCGCCCACGGTCCGATCGAGACGCCGACCTTCATCCCGCTGGCGACCAAGGGGTCGGTGCGCGGGCTGGACGTCGACGAGGTGGCGGCCCTGGGCTACCAGCTGATCCTCGGCAACACCTACCACCTGTTCGTCTCGCCGGGACCCGAGCGGATCGCCGCGGCGGGCGGCCTGCACGGCTTCATGGCGTGGGAGCGGGCGCTGATCACCGACTCCGGCGGCTTTCAGGTCTTCTCGCTGGCCCACGGCGGCGTCGCCAACGAGGTGAAGGGGAGCGGCCGCTCCGGCGACCACGGCTCCGAGGTCGAGATCGCCGAGGAGGGCGCCCGCTTCCGCTCGCCGCGCGACGGCCGCGAGCTGTTCCTCTCGCCGGAGGTCTCGATGGAGGTGCAGGCGGCGCTCGGCGCCGACATCGCGCTCGCCTTCGACGAGTGCACGCCGTTCCACGCCGATCGCGACTACACCGCGCGCTCCACCGAGCGCACCCACCGGTGGCTAGACCGCTGCGTCGCCTGGCACGCGGAGAACGGGCCGGAGCGCCAGGCGCTGTTCGGGATCGTCCAGGGCGGCACCCACGAGGACCTGCGGCGCGAATCGGCCGAGGTCACCGCGGCGGCAGGGGTCGACGGGCTGGCGATCGGCGGCACGCTGGGCCGCGACAAGGAGGAGATGGCCGAGGTCCTGGCACTGACCGCGCCGCTGCTCCCCGAAGGTGCCGCCAAGCACCTGCTGGGGATCGGCGAGATCGACGACCTGCTTGGCGGCATCGCGCTCGGCCTCGACGTCTTCGACTGCGCGGTGCCGACCCGGCTCGCCCGCCACGGCGTCGCCCTGGCGCCGAGCCCGGAGACCCGCTGGCGGCTCGACCTGCGCAAGGCCCGCTGGGTAGGCGACCGCCGCCCGCTGGTCGAGGGCTGCCCGTGCCCGGCCTGCACCCGCCACGACCGCAACTACATCTCCTACCTCTCGCGCGCCGAGGAACTGACCGCCGTCCGCCTCATCGTCCTCCACAACCTCACCTATATGCGCGAGCTGACCACCCACGCCCGCCGCGCCATCCAGGCGGGCCGCTTCGACGCCTACCGCGCCGCCGTCCTCGCCGGCGCCACCCCCTGGAGCGCCGCCGACCGCGTTCGCACTTAGCCACAACATGCGTTGCCAACTGCGAACGCACCCCGGTCGGCGCCACGGGCTATCGCATGCCATTCGACAGCTTTGAGCGAAGAGAACGAGGAACCGTCGCGAGCCTCGCGTGAGCGGGTCCCTGACCCCCTCCGAACGGCTTGTAACGAGGGCCCACCCGCCAACTCGCCCGTCCACACCGCGATCCTGCCCGAGTTTGAGAGAGGAGGGGGTCAGGGACCCGCTCCCTCAAGCCCGTCCCTATTCCTTGTTCTTGGAGACCAGTTCCTTGAATTCTTCGACCACCCTGTTGACCGTGTCGCCGGCGACCTTGGAGATGTGGACGCCGGCGGCCTGGTCGGTGACCAGGATCACGCCCGTCGCCACGGCACCCGCCACCAGCACCAGGGCGACCAGGGCGAGGATCGAGCGGACGAAGCGCGAGAACGCGGAGCGCTTGGCCGGCTGGCCCGCCCGGGCCGGCGGGATCGGCGCCGCCGTGTACGGCTCCAGACCTCGCGGCTCGGGCCGCCGCGTGGGCGAGGGGGAGGGGCGGTACTCGGTCTGCGCGGTGGTGCGGTCGAGGTGGCGGGTCGCCGCCGTCTCGCCGCCCAGCACCCGGGTCGGCGTGTTCCCTTCGCCGCTCGGGGCGAGCGCCGTCACGTCCTCGCCTTCGAGCCCCATCTGCAGCCCGGCGGCGAACTCGTCGGCGCTCGCGTAGCGGCGGCTGGTGTCGCCCTCCAGCGCCCGCAGCACGGCCGCCCCGAGCGGCTCGGGCACCGCGGGGTTGTAGGTGCTCGGCGGCAGCGGCGTCTCGTTCTGCTGGCGGACCGCCAGCTCGGCCAGCGAGGACCCCTCGTAGGGCAGCCGCCCGGTCAGGAACTGGTAGAGGACGACGCCGAGCGCGTAGACGTCGGTGCCGGGAGTCGCCTCCTCGCCGCGCACCTGCTCGGGCGAGAGGTAGGCGGCGGTGCCGACCACCGAGCCGACCTGGGTGATCCGCGTCTGCTCGATCGCCCGCGCGATCCCGAAGTCGGTCAGTTTGACCACCAGGTCGCCCGGCCCGACCGGTCCGCCGGTGATCATCAGGTTGCCAGGCTTGACGTCGCGGTGGATGATCCCGCGCCGGTGCGCGTAGTCGAGCCCGGCGCAGGCCTGGATGCCGATCTCCGCCGCCGTCTCGGGGTCGAGCGGGCCGTGCCGCTGCAGCAGCTGCGCCCCGGAGCGCCCGGCGACGTACTCCATGACGATGTAGTGGCGGCCGTCGTCGACCCCGGAGTCGTAGACCTGGACGATGTTGGGGTGGATCAGGCGCGCCACCGCCAGCGCCTCGCGGCGGAAACGGGCGACGAAGCGCTCGTCATCGGAGAGGTGCTCGGCGAGGATCTTCACCGCGACGGTGCGCTCGAGGATGCGGTCGGTCGCCTTGTAGACGTTCGACATCCCGCCCGAGCCGAGCCGCTCGCCGGTCTCATAGCGCCCCGACAGGGTCCCGGCCTCCATCAACCCCCGCTCCCTTCGGCCGCGGCGCCCGGGCCGATCCCGCCCGCGGGCCCACCGCTGCCTTCCGGCGTCAATTCTTCTTCTCCACTTGGGGGTTCGACCGATTCTTCCTGTTTTTCGTGGCCTTTGGCTTTGCCGTTGGATTCTTCGCCTTCTTCCGGCGGACCGGGCTGTTCGGCCCGTTCTTCGGCTTTTTCCTTGGCCTGTTCTTCGCGTTCTTCGGCTTTCTGTTCCTTTTCGAACGCTTGCTGTTCTTCTTCTTCGGCCTGCTGTCCGGCTTCCAACTGTTCCAGTTCTTCCGCTTCGGCCTTTTCGGCGGCCCGTTCTTCGGCCGCCTCTTCGCCGGCTCCACAGGTAGAAACCACTTCGGAGAGCTTTGCCGCGCCCTGCCGCAGGGCTTTTTTGAGGCGGGGATCGACCTGCCGCAGTCCGTCGACCTTGGTGCTCACCGCCGCGACCGCTTCTTCGGCCACTTCGCAGTTGCCTTCTTCGACGCTCTGGTTCACCTGGTCGAGATAGGAGGTGATCTGGTCGGCGGTCTGTCCGGGAAGCAGTTCGGCGTTGCCGCCGCCCCCGCAGGAAGTCAGCACGAGGCCCGCCGCCAGCGCGACAAGGAGGAGCGAGACGGCGCGGACGCGACCCATGTTCCGAGTCTAGAGAACACTTCTGAGTCGATATTTACCCTGCATTTGTTGCCTGGTTTCAGCGTCAGCGGCCGATTTGGAGCCGCTCGGCGAGGGCCGTGGGCAGGCCCGCCTCGAGAATCGCCGCGCCGGCCGCCGCCGCGTCGTAGGGAACCCGGTGGTAGCGCGCCGTCCAGTCGTCGGTGTCGATCTCCAGCCAGGCGGCGCGCGGATCGCCATCGCGGGGCTGTCCGACGCTGCCCGGGTTGAGCAGCCACTCGCCTTCGTCGAGGTCGAGCAGGTCGCCGTCGCCGGCCTGGGCGCCGGTGGCGAAGCTCTTGCGCCCGGTCGAGGGCGGCCGGGTGAAGAAGAGGGAGACGTGGGAGTGGCCGATCAGGCAGATCCGTTCGGTCTGCGCGTCGAGCCCCGCTTCGGCCTGGTCGATCGAGAGCACGTACTCCCAGATCGGGTCGCGGGGCGAGGCATGGAAGAGGCCGAAGCCCTGTCGCGCCCCCTCCGGCGTCAGCCCGGCGAGGAACTCGAGCGTCTCGGCCGTGGCCTGCCCGCGCGTCCAGTCGACCGCCGCCCGCGCCGTTTCCGAGAAGGTCGCCGCGTCGATCGCCCCGGTCACCGCCAGGTCGTGGTTGCCGTTCAGCGAGAACGCGCAGCGCTCCCGCACCAAGGCGGTGCACTCGTCCGGCTGGGCGCCGTAGCCGACCACGTCGCCGAGGCACCAGATCTCCTCCGGCCCGACGGCGTCGATCGACTCGAGAACCGCCTCCAGGGCGGGCAGGTTCGAATGGATGTCTGAGATCACCCCGACGCGCAAGCGGTCCAGACTACCCGGGCCGGTGCGTCGACCCGGGCAGACACTTACGATTGGCCGCATGCCACCCATCGATTCGATCGCCGAGCTGGAGGGCGCCGTGGAGGCCGCCGCGCGGGCGCTGCGCGACGGCGAGCCCACCGAGCCGGCCCCGACCCTCGACCGTCCCCCCAAGCCGGACCTCGGCGATTACAGCTCCAACGCGGCGATGCTGCTCGCCGGGCCGCTGGGCGACAACCCGCGCGCCGTGGCCGAGCGGCTGCGCGGCGAGCTCGAAGGCAGCCTCGGCGGCGAGCCGGGCAGCCTCGACCGGATCGAGGTCGCCGGCCCCGGCTTCGTCAACCTCTTCCTCTCCGATGCCTGGTACCGGCGGGCGCTCGCCGGCCTCCTCGCCGCGGGCACGGATCTCGGCCCCGCCCCGATCGCGGCGCCGGAGCGGATCCTGGTCGAGTTCGTCTCCGCCAACCCGACCGGGCCGCTGCACGTCGGCGGCGGCCGCGGCGCCGCCTACGGCGACGCGGTGGTGCGGCTGCTGCGGGCGGTCGGCCACGCCGCCGAGCGCGAGTACTACATCAACGACGCGGGCACCCAGGTGACCAACTTCGCCCACTCGATCGCCGCCCGCATGCGCGGCGAGGAGGTGCCCGAGAACGGCTACAGAGGCGACTACGTGGTCGAGCTGGCGCGACGGATCGCCGCCGAGGGCGTCGATCCCACCGACTTCGAGGCGGTCGGCGCGCGCGGCATCGAGCTGATGATCGACACCGTCCGCGCCACCCTGGCGCGCTTCGGGGTGGAGATGGACACCTGGTTCTCGGAGCGCAGCCTCTACGAGCGCGGCGAGGTGGAGAGCGCCCTGGCCAAGCTCGACGCGGGCGGCCACACCTACCGCTCCGAGGAGGCGCTCTGGCTGCGCACCACCGACTTCGGCGACGACAAGGACCGGGTGCTGATCCGCTCCGACGGCGAGCCGACCTACCTGACCCCCGACGTCGCCTACCACTGGGACAAGCTGGAGCGCGGCTTCGGCCGGCTGATCGACGTGCTGGGCGCCGACCACCACGGCTACGTGGCCCGGCTGCGCGCCTCGATCGAGGCGCTCGGCGCCGACCCCGACAGCTTCGAGGCGCTGATCATGTCGCTGGTCCACATCGTCGAGGACGGCCGGCGTTCGCAGATGTCGAAGCGCAGCGGCGAGTTCGTGACGCTCGACGACCTGGTCGACGACATCGGCGTCGACGCGGCGCGCTGGTTCATGCTCTGGCGCAGCCACGAGACGACCGTCGACATCGACCTCGCCCTGGCCCGCAGGCAGGCCTCCGACAACCCCGTCTACTACGTGCAGTACGCCCACGCCCGGATCGCCAGCATCCTGCGCAAGGCGGGCGCGGCGGGCGAGGAGGCGCCGGCGGCGCTCGACCCCGCGGCGCGCTCCGAGCCGCTCGCCGCGGGCGAGAAGGCGCTGATCAAGCGGCTGCTCGAATTCCCGCACGAGGTGCGCGAGGCGGCTGCGCGGCGGGCGCCGCACCGGATCTGCGCCTACTCGACGGCGGTCGCCGCCGACTTCCACGCCTTCTACCGGGACTGCCAGGTCGTCGGCGCCGAGGGGGAGGGGGTCGAGGCCTCGCGCCTCGCCCTGTGTCTGGTCGCGATGCGGACGATCTCGGGCGCCCTGGGGCTGCTCGGCATCTCCGCGCCCGAGCGGATGTGAGCCGCAAGCTCCCCATCCTGGCGGAGATCGGCGCGCCGGCCTCCTCGGACGCCGGCGCCTGGGGGCTGCGGCGCGGCGACTACGAGCAGCTGCGCGGGCTGCGGGAGAAGCTCGACGGCCGGCGAGTCCTGCTGGTCAGCGGCGACGAGGCCGCGACGCCGACCGTGGCGGTCGGGCTGGCGGGGGCGGCGGCCTCGACCGGCACCGTCACCGCGCTGATCGAGTGCGACGTCGAGCGACCGCGGCTGGCCGCGGCGCTCGGCCTGGCCCCGACCCCGGGCCTGCACGAGTACCTGCGCTGGGAGGCGGCGCCGGTCGATGTCCTGCAGCCGCTGGCCCCGGCGGGCCCGGCGAGCGACCGGGAGGCGGTGCCGCTCGTGTGCGTCTGCGCCGGCCGACCGAGCGCCGACCCCCGCACCCTGCTCGGGCTCGGCAGCTTCCGTCACATGACGGCGAAACTGCGCGGCGCCTACGAGATGGTCGTCCTGCTCGGCCCGCCGCTGGAAGGCGCGGGCGGGGCGCTCGGCAGCGTCGCCGCGGAGGCCGATGGCGCCCTCGCGGCGCTCACCGGCACGCCCTCGCGGCGCGAGGCGAAGTCGACCCACGAGGCGCTCGCCTGGCTCGGGACCCCGCCGCTGGGCGCCGTCGTCGTCACCTCGTAGGAGGGGGCCCGACGCCGGCCCGGGGCGCTCGCCGGAGGGGCGGCGGTCAGAGGTCGTAGCGGGCGAGGTCGGCGTCGAGGCGGGCACGCTCCTCCTCGCTCGGCCCCTCGACGTCCGGCCGGCGCTGCTCGAGTGAGCCGGCGGCGCGGCGCCAGCGCCAGACGGCGAAGGCGAGCAGCACGATCGCGACCGCGAAGGCGACGATCGGCACGACGTAGGCGGACAGGTTGAAGCCGCTGCCCTTCGGCTCGGCGAGTACCGCGTCGCCGTACTGGGCGACCAGCGCTTCCTTGACTTCCTCCTTGTCCTGGCCCTGCTTGATGAGCTTTTCGATGTACGCCTTCTCGCGGGTCGCCTGCGGGGATTCGGCCAGCTCGAGCAGCGTGCCGCAGACCGGGCACATCACTTCCCCCTCGATTTCGTTCAACTCCGAACGCAGTCCGTTCGCCGCCGCCCAGGTCGGCAGGGCAAGGCCCGCGAGCGCCGCCGCCAGGGCGAGCGCCGTCAGCAGCCGGCGTCGCGTCCGCGGGCTCACGATTCCTTTGCGCTGGGGGGGAGGAGGGGTGCCACGTGTTCCTTGAGGATCTTCGCATCGACCGGACCCGCGGTGTCCCAGGCGAGCTTGCCGTTCGGTTCCAGGAGGAAGTTCTCCGGCACGCCGGTCGTGCCGAATTCGTGACCGGTGTTGCCGTTGCCGTCGTGCAGCTGCGGATAGGTGAGGTGGTTTTCGCGGGCGAACTTGGAGCCGTCGTCGCTGAGGTCCTGGGTGTCGATCCCGACCACCGTGAAGCCCTTGCCGGCGTGTTCGCGCTGGAACTTCTCGAGGGCCGGCGCCTCCTCCCGGCAGGGCACGCACCAGGAGGCCCAGAAATTCACCAGCACCCACCTGCCACGGTAGTCCTTCAGCGAGCCGCTGCCGGGCCGCTGGAGCTTGGGTAAGGTCGGCGAGGGAGCGGTTTCGCCCACCGCGAGACGCGAGTTGCCTTTGCTGGCTAGCCCATAGACGAGCAGGGCGACGATCGCCACGGCGACCAGGAGGGCGATGATCGAGCGGACGCGCACGGAACGTCAGAGACTACGTAAACGGCCTAAGCGCCGGTTCAACAGGGGTCGCGGCGCCGCACGCCCCGATTCCCGCCGGCGCTTTGCGATAAATTCCCCTCGACGTGAACCTCGAACAGAAAATCGGCCTCGGCTTCTGGATCGGCGTCGTCCTCTTCCTGCTCTCGCAGGTCCTGCTCGTCGTCTTCGTCGTCGCGTTCTTCCTCGGCCACTTCGTCTGGCCCCAGTGACCCGGTGGCGGCGAGCCGCCGCTCCCAACTAGAATCGGCCGCAGCGCGGACGTAGCTCAGTTGGTAGAGCGCAAGCTTCCCAAGCTTGAGGTCGCGGGTTCGAGGCCCGTCGTCCGCTTCGCAGCAGAAAGCCAGATGCAGGTATTGGCGGCGGTGCGTTTCCCAGCCACGTAGTCAATTGGGAAACAATTTGGAAACAGATGGCCATGCGAATCGGCCTGACCACCCCCTATTGATTCCTCCTCCGGGGGGTCTTTCGGGGAACTGCAACGCATGTACGGCCGTCTATATCGATGGCTGAATTGACTACCTCATCGCTCGCTGAGAGCATCGACGCGAGCCAACGTCGTCGATTTGCGGCCCCGATAGCGTGTAGTTCGACTTTCTGACCGGCGCGGGTTGCCTGGATCGTCTGGACCGGAGACGATGATTCGCCTGCGATGGACCAGCGACTGATCCCAATCAACGGCCTGATCGCGTTGCTTCGGGGCGACGGGGGCTGGCCTCGGACGCTTGGCGATGCCGGGTTTCAGCGCTACCAGTTGGAGATGCCTCTCTCGACGCCCAAAGGGGAGGTCCGGGTGGATGCCCTGATCTATCGACTATCGCCGGATCTGATCCTGCTCTGCGAGTGCAAGAGCGGGAAGAACATTGAGGCGAAGCAGGCCGGAAGGTACCGTTCGGTCAACGTCGAGTGGCTTCAGCGCATCGGGGCGATTCCGCCTCAGCTTCGCCAGTCGCAACCAATCGCGGTCCAGACCCTTTACGTCGGGACCGAGGACCATCGTCCAGACCTCGAACAGGGGTTGCAGGAGCTAGGGTCGGTGCCGCTGCTGACGATCGGTGCTGATCGCGTCCAGCTTTCAGGAGTTGGTCGGACGCCGGGACTTGCTGATTTCATCGAACGGCACAACGGGGGGTTGCCACCGGCCCGCATTCCGGTGGATCATCAGAGCGATGACGACGAGATCTTGGAGCTTCTGATTCCCGCGATCGTCGCCGCGCAGGCGAGCCTGGAGGACATCGTGGAGGTTGAATCGCTTTGCCAGGCCGTCCTTCCGGAGTGGCCGGTCCTTGGAGCCAGGGCGCGAGCGGAATTCACGGGACGCGTGACGCAACTCGTCAAGGGGCTGGTGGCGGGCGAGATGAAGGGGCAATTCAGGTACGAGCCGCGTTCGGGTAGGCAGCCGCATCTGCCTGCCAGGGTGGTGATCCTCGAAAGTCCGGCGAAACGCGACCCGCGAGGTCGAACCCAGGCCTTTCAGGCGCAGCAAAACCGCGCCGAGAGAGTGCTGCGCAGAAAGAGCCGGAAAGTGCCGATCCCCGGCCAAACGTCCCTGGATGACCTTGCCCAAGAGGGAGGGCTTGCCGATGAGTGAGAGAACCTAGACTGGCTTGTCTTATGGATCGCCAGGAGCTACTTGACGCACTCTCGGCCGCGATGCAGGGTCAGCCTGAGGACGGCGGCTCCCTCCGGAAGCTCCGGGGGGGGCAGGTGAAGTCCAGGCTCCTAGAGGCCCATCCACCCGAGGTGTCGGCGGATGGGACCCGGCATATGCTCAGCCGCCTTGCCGCTGACTCGGATCTGGAGGTCGAGAGCCTTGACGCCGACCTTTGGGCGCTTGTCGGCTCGGAAGATCTGTTCTTTGTCGATGCCCTCAACCCGCGGTTTTGGCTGCTCCACTCAACCGCTCGCCGAGAGGACATCGAGCAACTGCTTCGCCGCCACTTTCTTCCTGATCCAAAGATCGACAGCGCATGGCTCGGCAGCGAGCAGCTTCGCGAGGTCGAGGGCGCTCACCGCTGGGTGAAGTCGTCTTTTAGCTCGGACTTGCTGGAGCCGGACGAGGATTCGGCTGAGGTCCCTCGTCGGCTCAAGGCGCAGGTGGAGATTGAGAGCGCTGACGATTTCTTGGACCTTCTCGGAAGCAATTCGGCTTACGAGGCCGGGGCAGTTCTGACTGCGATCGGAACGGTGCTTCGAGAGGAAGGCTTTGGCTCCGCGCGGGTCGTCGCCAACTACAAAGGCAGCTTCATCTCCTCCGGTGGTTCCTTCCATTTGGTTGCCGGAATGCTCTGGCGAGCGCTCGACCGCTACGAGCAGTACGTAAAGGGATTGGAGAGCGCCTTCCAGCTTGGCACCCATGCCACCGAGCAAATGGGTCTCGATATCTCTGGCGACGTTGCGATGATCGCGCTACCACGGACCGTCGATGACCTGGATGAGCTGGTCGCGAATCTCTTCACGAGCCGGGAGCCGTTCCGTTTGTGGGCCGCGCCTCGGCGGGTCTCCGACCGCCAGTGGGAGGCGAACGCCGTTGACCTTCATGTCGGCCACCCGCTGCGGATGGAAATCAGCCCGGAATGGATTCGGCTGATGCTCGGCCCGCATACCTGCGGCAATACGCTTGCTCGCCTCGTCGCGAACCTCCAGCATCGATTCGATGCGCGGATTCACGTGCCCGAGCCGCTTTTGGCGGCGTAGCGCCGCCGAGTCAGCGCCCTGTCAGCGCTCGGCTCCGACGTTAGCGCCGTGTCTGCTCGCAAGACGAAGCGGAACGAAGCTGGCGGAACCGCAAACCCGCCCAGGTGGTCGATTTGGAGAGCTGGCGAAGCGCGGCGAAGTAGGGGGAAGTGGCCGCCACGGACATGGTAAGGAAGGGGTCACGAGTTCGAGTCTCGTTCCGGGCTTGGAGAAACCGCCTGTAAATGGGCGGTTTTTCTGTGTTCGGGGCTGGGGAGGGGTAGTCAAAGCGGGCTGGATGTCAGCGCTGTGTCAGCGCAAAGCCCGACTACCCCCTGTTGATTCCTCTCCCGGGGCCTATCTGAGCGGCGCCGATCAGATGTACGGCCGTCTATATCGATGCTCGAAATGACAACTCGCTTGCCATCCGGCGCAGGTTCGACCATCTGGCAATGAGCGAGGAGAGAGAAGGCCCGCACGAGGTCCGAGCAGGCGTCGAATTCGTTATCTCCGACGATGAGATCCCAGCGTTCGACTACGCGGGGCCGCGTATAGTCGGCCCCTTGAATTTCATCCTCTACTCCGCTCCAGTCAACTCGGACTGGGAGCCGATTCCCGGGGGCGAGCCGAAGGTCGAGCTTTACGTCGATGCCACCGATCCCGATGATGCTCGCATGCAGGCGGAAAGGCTATATGCGGCGATGCGGAAGGAGGGAGGCCTACCCCCTCAGCCTGAGCCCCGATTCGTCGGTGTCTACATAAATGCCGGTGCCGATCCGCCTTGGTTGCAGCACTTCGATGAAGCGGCTGACATGATCGAACAACGCCGCTACGAGCTGGCGGTGATTGCCGCGCAGACCGCCTGCGAGGTGGTGATCGGGGAGGCGATCGAATCGGCAGTCGATGCTCCGGAGGGCTCGCTTGCTCAGATGGCGATCGACGGGGCGCGGAGTTGGTCACTCAGGGACACGCGGGCTCGGAAGATCTTCGCTGCGACCCTCGGTAAGACGCCGACGCAAGAGGAGTGGTGGCGCGACTACCGGGACCACCTGGACCGGCGAAACAACATCGTGCACAAGGGCGCGAAAGTGTCTGAGGCTAGTGCCCGGCGGTCACTGGGAGTGGCTGAAGACCTTGTGGATTGGGTGCAAAGGCTCACTCGCCAATGACTACGTCCTTTTCGCTTGTGCCGAGGACGCCGTATGGCCACGCGATCATCTACTCCGAATCATCGACCGCGCGATAGCCGAGGGTAGTCCCGAGTCGCGCTGAGGCCGGCCCGCAACGTCTCGCAGCCGATCGAGCTGGACCGAGCCCTTCGGCCAAATGCTGGCGCTCGCCAGGCGCCCACCGCCAGCACGACGCGGCAGCTCGCCGGTTGGTGGCCCATGTCACTGAGGAGGCGAGCCGCACGCCGACGTTTTGGAATGTCGCCCAGGTGCAGACATCCTGGTGGTCCTCTCTGGCTGCCGGCGAGGCGACGACTAGGGAAGCACTGAAGCGGAACGCGGGGCCTCGTGGCCAGGATCGCCATCTTGAAAGGCGCGGTTGAATTGACCACTCCAAATTAGGAAGGGTAGGTTTCCGCCATGTTTAAGCGTCGGAAGCACGTCACCGAATGGTCGGTCGGCACGATCGCCAAGCAGACGGTCGCCTGCTTCACGTCGGACCCAGACCAGCTCGACGTGCGGGCGGCTGTCGTCCTCCACCTTGATCCCGAGCTACTGCCCCGCAACGTCCAATCCGTCGCCTACAACATGATCGGCTTTGCGTTCAACGAGGATGATCGAATCGGGATCTTCGTGGAAGCTGATCCGACCTGTTGTGCCAAGTGGCTACAGGGCGCAGACACCCTTGACGAGGCCAAGCAGCTCGCTGCTGGCTGGTGCGGCGAGGGAGCGTCGGAAAGACCACTTCGCAATCTCCCCGGGATCTACCAGGTCGCCTACATGCAGCGCATGACCGGCGACGAGGATCTGGGCGGCGCCGGTCAGTTCGGTTGGGCTATCGCCCGAGGATCGGAGGGCATGGACATCTGCCGCGAGTTTCCGCCAAGACTCGTGGACGGGGAACCGCCGACTGAAGTCGGATTCATCCTCATACCGTCACCGGTTGTGGACGGCTTTCAACGTGAATTTGGCTGGTAGCGGACTCCGTGGCAAAGGAGCGTTTGACCCTCGGTCTCACTCAACGAAGGGAGTCGATTGACCGCTCCGCCGGACTGGGACGATGCTAGGAGGCGGGCTGGCACGGTTTGCGCTTCTTCCGGCCGTCGCCCCAGGGCTCGGATGAGATTGCGAAATAGGCGAAAGCCGACCCCCGTGAAACACTGCGCGTAGGTCCGCGCCCGTGCCCGCCTTCGTAATGTCCTGTCCCGGCGCAGGGGGCGGGCCTACGAAATTGAGATCCCATCCGATCCGTCGAGTCAATAAATTGACTACTCGCCTTGATCGCGAGTTACGATCCGGCCGTTTTCGTCCAGTTCAAAGCCGACGAAACCCTCGACGCTGCCAACCCTCTCGTCGTCAAGCTCCACCCGGAATCTTTCGTCCAGGAGAAACCGTTCCATCAGCCCATCGGTGCCGTCCAATTTCTCGGCGTCCTCCGGGTGCTCCTCAATCCATTCATAGGCGGCGTCCCGGGCTGCGTAGGCATCAACGGCGATGAAGGTGACATCTTCGGCCTGCCAGTGCTCGGGAATGCTTTGTTCGCATGCTCGGACGACGAAACCGATCCTCCACGCGGCGATGAGATCGCTTGCTTCGATCCCCGGCGGAAGCGTTCCGTCCTCTTTCGTCAACTCGCGCTGCGCGGCGACGTTGCCGGCCGCATAGATGAGCTTCGCCATAACCTCATCACGAAGGGGCGATAGGTCGGGGTCGATCGCATCGATCCCTCGTGGCGAGCTTGGATCGTCGCGGGTCGTGTCGCAGAGGGCGACCGCTATTTCCGCGAAGGCTTCTTCCGCCGTGTCGTCCTCGCCAGCGTCATACCGACGCTGGAACTCATTCCAGAGCCAAGGCGTGGAGGTCTGCGACGAATCCATCACATCCTCAAACTGCCGGGACCGATAGCCGAGATTGGCTACGTCCAGCAGAAGCTCCAGGTGCGGCTTAGGAGCACCGGGCCATCGCTTGGCCGTCGCAAGGCCGATGGATTTGACGGCCCCCATGGTGATCGTGTCTGGGTCGGCCGTACGCTCAAGAATGAGATCGACCGCACCAGCGGTCATCTCGTCGAGTCGCTTCCCCGAGATAGCGACGTAGTCCCCGAGGTCGATTTCTTCCTTGCGCTTTCGCTTGAACAGACCCATATATCGCGAACATCTTAGATCGGTTTAGCGGAAGGTGGTCAACCCCCGAGGCGGGCGCCGAGTCAAGTCCCAAGACGTGGTGTAGGAGCGCAGCGGACGGAACCACGTCGATGACGAAGTTCCGTCCGGCGCGGTCCTACACCACGCTATGGACGTGACCTTGACGTGATCCACGAACTCTGGAAAGGAGATGAGCGCGAAACGCTTGAGCAGCGACAAGTTGCTGCGGCTATGAAGGAGAACGATTCCGAACGGCTCGCGAGACTCGATATGGCTGGATACATCAAGTCCACGATGCCGCCCTTGGAGCAAGCTCGCGTCCCAGTCTTCTCCGTCTGCCCGCTGGAGCGGCGATGACTACCTGATGCCCCGCAGCAACCCGGCGGCGTCGATGTCCAGCCCCCTCGCCAGCTTGAGCACGTTTTTGTAGCTGAGATTCCGCTCGCCTCGCTCGATCTGGCCGATGTACGTCCAGTGCAGTCCGGCCGCGTGAGCTAGGCCTTCTTGGGTCATCCCGGCCTCTTCGCGCAGATCCAAGACCCGCCGCCCGAACGCGACCAGCTCGGGGTCCTTGGTTCTTGCCGATTTCCCGCCGCCTTTGCCTGATCGTGCCATGCATCGGCATCACTCCACGGCAGAGACGATCAATCCAGAGACTTGTCGTATAGAGCCGAGTCGGCTAGCCTTACGCGCCGCTCGGTCGGCCCGCCACCCCACCGGCCGGGCGCGAACGCAGGGGGCGGCACGTCTGGGAGGTAGTCAATGAGGAAGTCGTTTGTGGTTGCCCTTGTCGGTGCATCGGTCGTCGCGCTTTTCGCTGCGTTGGGTGGATCTGCGCTCGCGACCAAGCACAAGCCGACCAAGCACGGGCAATACGTCCTCAAGCATCCGGGACGCGAACACTGCAAGAAAGACTACGTCAAGAAGACCAGGACGATCAGGAAGCACGGGCACAAGCGCAAGCAGGTCGTCTGCCGTTACGTAGCTGCGAAGCACAGGCCGTACGTCCTCAAGCATCCGGGACGCGAACACTGCAAGAAAAACTACGTCAAGAAGACCAGGACGATCAGGAAGCACGGGCACAAGCGCAAGCAGGTCGTCTGCCGTTACGTAGCTCCGAAGAAGGCGCCTTCATCACCGACGCCGGGAGCTGAATCGACGACGACCACTCTGACCGCGACCCTGGAACCGGGATCGAGCTGTGCGCCGGTCGAAGGCCCGAAAAACAAGATCAGCATCTGCGGCTACACCGTCGCCTACCAGACGGTGACCAGCACCGGGCAGCCGGTGCCGTCAGGCGAAATCGTCATCAAGGAACACGTACCGCCGTCGTCGGAAGAACGGAAGGTGCTGATCCCTTCGGGCGCTTCAGTCGGGATCGGCTGGGTGGCGTCCACCTCGGCGTTCTCGACGGAATGCACGCTCAACAGCACGATCAACAGGGTGGAACAGCCGTCCTATGGCTGCGAAAAGGCGAACCCGCGAGAGATCCTTGTCGCGGAATACGTCCCCGCGCCTGGCTCCGGATATCTGGCGTCCCAATCGGAACCTGTGACGCTGGAATAGCGCTACTGCCGAGAGGTGGCGGGGGATGCCACGAACCGAGACGCCCTCGCCACCCTCAGCTTGACGACTGGCGAAAGGGAGGTAGTCAATGCAGCGAATCGTTCTCGCGGCAGCGGTGATTGTCGCCGGGCTCGGAGTCCTCGGATGCGGAGGCGGGGGAGGCTCGACGTCCAACAACTCCGCGTCCGGTGTCGTGCCGGCGTCCGAACGTCTGGAACACACCGAAGAAGGCTGCGCCTATGCGAGCGAAGAAGCCCAGGCCAACCCCTCGGACCCGACCTGGAAGACGACCCTTGCGAAGTGTCGCGCCGAAGAAAAGAAGCTGCGCCAGTCGATCGAATCTGGCGAGGGTGAAACGACGGGGGCAGGCGGTCAATGAGGCGGTTCCCAGTCGTCCTGCTCGTCATCTTCGCCGCCCTCGCCGTGGTGGCCTGCGGGGGCTCCGGCAGCTCGACCAGCGCGAAGCAGAAGCAGCTGGATGAAATGGCGGAAAGCTACCCCGAAGTGATGGAGGCGGCGGCCGGATCTACCGCTCTTCTCGATCTCAGTGAAGGCAGGCTCGCAGGCGCTCGGGCGGAACTGGCGAAGGCATGCCCCGACACGCCGCCCGATGAAGCGATGGAACACCTGCGCGAAATCCAGCAGGCGCATGGCTCCCGCGAGGAGATCGAAACCGAATTGGCCGAAGACCTGTGCTGAGGAATCCCGATGAGGCTAGGAGGTAGTCAAATGAGGAAGTTGCTCGCGATCCTGGTGATCGCGTCGTTGTGTCTCGCCGCGCTGGCCGGTACCGCCGGCGCGAAGAGGTCAAACAGGTCCAAGGCGGTCGTGGCGGTCAAGGAAGCCGTCGCGGAACGCTACATCCAGTTCGAGGTCGGTCCGCCCGCCTATCTGAACGTCGACAAGGCCCACATCTCGGTGAGCTGCAAGAAGCTCTCACGGACCAAGTTCAAGTGCCTCTGGAGGGCCAGGAACGACCTCCACGAACGCGCGTCCGGCGGAGCGATCGTCACGGTCTATCGCAAGGGCGGCATCGCCCGGCTGACCAACGTGAAGTGCGAACGTCCATATGGGCACTGCTGAGCGGAGAAGGAATCGACCTCTCATCGCTGGGACATGTTCGCTTGCTCGGGCTCGCGCAGGCGGTCTAGGCTCGCGCTTCGCGGGGGGTTGGCATGTCCTCCAGAACCGAGGTCGGCTTCCCCGCGTCTGACGCATTTGCATGTTGTGGGGGTAGCCGTTCCTGCCCTGCGGGGTTCCAAGGGCGGCGATGATCCTCCGCTCCTTTGACAAGGCGCGGCTCTCGGACCTGTGAAGCACAGCCGGGAGCCGCGCTTCGTATCGATTCTTGGCTCCGAGCTGATACCGAAGTGCGGAAGCCTCGACCCCGGCCGGTCCGATCGAGGCACCCTCCTCTGATCCCTAGGTGGGCTTGGTGATCATCCACACCGGCGGTGCCGGCGCGGCCGTCTTGTCGATCAGCAAATTCATCACCCCCTCCCTGATTCGGGTTGGAGGCAATGACTACCGAAACATGTTCCAGCGCTGGGAGCCGTTCGACGCAACGTCCGGCGGAAAGTTGAAATGCTTGGAGTGAATTGACTACGTCAGATCAAACGAAAGTGACCACCTAATGGAGGCGGCAGTGGCGGCAAAACGTCCCGGGACGGGGAAGCGACCAAAGCGCAGTGCGATGCCTCGCCCGAAGGGCATCCTCGCGCTGGCCGCCGCCTACTCGCACCCGATGCGCGTTCGGATTCTCACGGCGATGAACTCCCCGAAGCGGCGTTACTCGCCCATCCAGCTCGCGGAACTATGGGGCGAGGACGTGAGCAACGTCGCCTACCACTTCCGGGAGCTGGTGGCCTACGAACTGCTGGAAGTCGTGGAGGAAAACAAACGACGGGGGGCCGTCGAACACGTCCACGCGGCGAAGCCGACCGCCCTTGCATGGGAGCGCGAATGGGCGCAGATGCCGCCGGTCTTCAAGCAGCACATGCTAGCCCTGACCGAGCGGCTCGCCGTCGAAGCGTTGGGCGCGGCAATCGACGCCGGCACCTTCGAAACGCGCGACGACACGGTCCTCGCGCAAGACACGATGCTGGTGGACGAGCGCGGCGCGACAGAGGCGCTGGCGATCCTCTCCGACGCGGTGCAGCGATTGATGAAGGTAGGCAGCGAATCGGAGACCCGCCTTGATGCGAGCGGGGAGGACGGCTTGCTGATCAGCTACATGGCGGTCGGCTACGAAGGCGAATTGCGGCCCGCATGAGTTCGCCGCCGCCGGCCTTGGCCCAGCTACTAGGAAACGCCACGCGGCGGGCAATCCTGCGACTCATGCTGGCCGAGGACGCGCCTCCCTACTGCCCTGCCGATCTGAGCAAGCTGGTCGGCGTCGATCTTCCGACCGTCGCCTACCACGTCCGCGTACTTGAGCAGGCCGATGGCGTCCAGCTCGACCACGTCGAAGACGGGCGCGGCAGTCTCAGGCATTTCTACGTTCCCGGTGCCCTGGTGAAGGCCCACCCCGAATACGTCTCGGCGGTCCTGGGTGAGGACGATTCCCCTGCCTAGCTAGGGCTCAGCCCAACAACGCGGCCAGCAGAGCGCCACACCGATCGCGAAGCTCGGATGCCGTCGGTTCCCTCGCGGCTCGTGCGAGCAGCGCCGCCTCCCGCTCGCTGAGGACCTTGCCGAGGAGTCCCGGCTGCCGACGATCGCGGCCCGCATCAACGAGCTGACCCAGGCGGATGTTGCAGCAATGCCAACAGGGGCGACCGTCGAAGTCGAAGCACCACCCGACGACGATCCCGAGTTTGAACCGGTCGGCGGCCTCCACGGCCACGCGCTGGCACTCGCCCGCCTGGTCGAGCGAACGAACCATGCTGACGGAGGCCGCGTCGGGCCAGTAGCGCTCATCGCCCGACAGGAAACGGTAGTGAAGCCCCTCGGAACCCTTGGCCGCGCGTGCATGTGCCCGCAGGGCTTGCTCGACCGCGTCCATATTCAGGCGGCGCTCCGGTAGCTGTGCACGCGCCGCTCGGCTACCGCGTGACGCTGGTGGGCGCCCGGGAGCCAGTTCGCCGCCTCGGTAGCCCGTAGGGGGATGCCCAGGAGCCCCAGCAGGGTACGGCGGTGTCGCTGAGGATCGAGCACCCGACCGTCACCGTCGAGGAGACAGGCTGCCTCGGCCGGTCCGCGCCGATCGGTGGCGGCGTAGCCGAAGACGGGCACGAGCCGCCCGTCGCCCTGCGCCGCCTGCACGACAAGCCGCTCATCTTCGCCATCGACCCGGTGGCGCTCCAGCTCGGTGCTCGCTGACATCGACGCTGCGTCGAAGTAGACGAATCGCGAGATGTCACTGGAAAGGAGGCGGTGAAGGGCGATGGCGAGCGGTGAACCGGACGCGAGTTCGCGCTGAAAGTGACGCTCAAGCTTGTGGCGGATCGCCGCTGGACCGTTCGGGTTCACGTCACACAGTCTAAGGAGCAAAAACGTTAACGGAAGCTAGAGAGGAAACCTCTGTCAAATCTCTGCCGAGAAGGCCAGAAATCACTGTGATTTGGCTCTACATGAAGCTTCTCACGCCTGAGGCATCCGCCGTACAATGCCGCTATGCCCTCAAAGCGGCCGAACAAGCCCTCCGCGAAGCCGCCCAAATCGGGCAAGCGCTACTCCAGCGACCCGAAAACCCGCGCCGGTGAATTGGTGGCCGAGGGCAAGATCGGCGGAAAAAGGAGTGGAGCCGGCCGTCCGCGTAAGAGTGTTTCTGGGAACGAGAATAAACGCGCCCTCACCACCGTAGCCGAAGGGCTTCGGGAAAAGGCGGACCTGATGGCTGGTGTCATTCCCGATGTCTTGAATGACCCGAACGCCACCAAGGCCGAGAAGATGCAGGCCGCGCGTCTGGCGATCCGGATCGAGGGGGCAGAGGAGGAGCGACGCCGTGAGGAGGAGCGCCAAGGCAGGCGCGACGAGCCGGCCCACGGTGAGGACCGGGAAGCGATCGTGAGTCATCTTGCCCGTGCGCTCTCGAATCCAATCGTCCGGCAGCGTCTCGCAGCCGCTCTGGCCGATCAACCTCCTGCCACGGAGGAAGAGGCGTAGGACGCCGCTGAGGCCGCCAAGGCGCCGCTCTGGAGGCGAGGGGCACCTCAGGTCCGCCCTGTTTTCGGCTGCCGTGCCCCCGGAAGCAACAGCGGGTCGGCGACCGAGAGTCGTCTACGAATCCCAAACGCCTGCTCGGTGACGCGGGATATACCGGTCCCGGGAGGTCAAGTGCCGACGTTATGACCCTCGGATGGAGACGGCTTCCTGTCGGGGCCGAACACCTCTCCAATGTAGTCAGCCGGAAAAAGGTGGGCGATTTAGGCCTTTGACTACCGTTTCCACTGTGCGTAGTCAATGGTGAAGGATGTGAGTAACTCCTGACACCCAGAAGCATTCTGAACGACAGGCGGGGAAGCGCGTTGGGATCTTAATGTACTTCCGCCCGACTACCTCTTGAGCTGCTTACATGTTCGGACATGGATTCTCCCGCAATCATGAGAGCAGGTACTTAGTCGATGGCGAAGCAACGAACGCAATTCAGTGTCAGCCTCCCGATTCCCGAGCGACGCAAGCTCGACCGGCTGGCGAAGGACGAATGCCGGACTCGTAGCGGATACGTCCGACGAATCATCCAGCGGCATCTGTCCGAGGTAGATCAGAAAGCCGCCTAAGACGCGAAAACCCGCCAGGGGACGGCGGGCTGTCGCGGTAGCCAAGCCCCAGGAGTCACGCCAATGAACTCAAGAGGACGACATGAAGGTTAACGACCTCTACGAGGCGATTCACGGTGCCGATGGCTTGGCCGAGATCAGAGGTCCCGCGCTAGGCAGGAACTGGGAGTTCAGGCGGTTCGGCACCGTCGCGGAGGTTCTGGGGACCGCTCGCGATGTCTGCGATGAGGGCGACGTGTGGATCTCCTATGCCCCACGGGTTCGCGAAGGTGGCTGGGCCGAGGACGTGGAAGTCCTGCGGTCCCTCGTGCTCGACGCAGATACGCCGGCTGCGCACCAAAAGGTGCAGGAATTCGTGGCGAAGACCCGGCTTGTTCCAAGCGCGAAGATCCTCACCGGCTCGATCAGCGAGGGTGTCTCGAACGCGCAGTATGTCTGGCTGATCGATCAGGTCGAGCGCGACAGGGGACTCTCGATGATGCGGCGACTCGCTCACGCCCTCGATGGCGACACGAAATTCCCCAAGCCAAGCGGCCTGATGAGGGTCGTCGGCACCTTCAACCACAAGCGCGATCCTAGGCCGGTCGAGTTGGAGTTCTGCGACATCGATCTGGTTCACAGAATCGAGGACTTCGACGTTTTGCCCGAGCCGCCACGTCCCGTGGCAACGGTCCTGCCTCCCGTTCCGACAGACGACGAGGCGAGCGTCATCGAGAGGGCAGAAGCTGCGACCTTCGCGGCGATCGCGTCCGGCCAGGAGCACCGGAACGGTGCCGTCTGGAAGATCTGGACGGCGATGTTGTGGGTCGGTGGGCTCGGCGACGACCGGGCGCTCGACCTGATGCCTCGCCTGGTCGTCGAGATCAACGCTCGCTTCCCCCGGGATCACGTCTACACCGAGAGCGAGTGTCGGGCATCGATCCGCTCACGGTGGCGAAATGGAGTTAGGCGCACGCCGTTCCCCGAGCTGATCCAGATCGAAGACGCGGCGGAGAGGGTGCCGTTGGGTGAGTCGGTGCAGAAGGTCCGCAACGTCCTGTTCCGCCTCGGACGACGGTTCCAGCGGTTGTCGTTCACTCGATCTCGCATCCAGATCGCCGACGAGGCGGGAACCTGCACCAGGACCGTGGAAGTCGCCCTCGATCAGCTGAAAGACGAAGGGTGGGTCAAGAGAACTCGGAAGTCCAAGGAAGGAAGAGCAGATAGATACAAGCTTTGTCTTCCAGCCAGTTCAACCGGGGAGCAGGAAAGAGCTTGCACGACAGCTACACCGCATCTCCTAACAACCTCTACTGCACCCTCTACAGAGACAAATAACTATGTCCTTGCCAGCTACCTGGTTTCAACGCAGGAAATGGCTTTCCAGAGCCAGAATCCTGCTGCATTTGCCCACGGTGCCCTGCCGCTCCGCAGCCTTTCCGTCCTCGCAGCGGCCGCGAGGACCATTTCGGCCGACGAACTGGCGAACCTCATCGATAGGACCTCTCGGACCGCCCGTCTTCACCTCGGTCTCTACGAACGCTTCGGGCTGGTGGTCAAAACCGCTCCCGGTCGATGGGAAGTCGATCTCGCCAACGTCGAGGACAAGCTGAGGCAGGCGGCCGAGGCGCTCGGCACCGCGCGGATCTGGGAGCGTCGTAAACGTCGGCACAAAGCCGAAAGCAGGCGCTTTCATGGGCGGCGCAGAGAGCTTCGCATCCTAAGTCGGGCCAGAACCAAGGGGCGTCTCCGTCGGTGCCGTGGACATCGACCTGACGCCAGGACGGTCACCTCAAGGCGGGGATCGGGACGAGACCGGCAGAAGAAGAAGCGCAAGCGCGGTCCGGCCAAGTGGTCCCCGGCGACCCCGATCAGAAGTGGGCGCACCGCCCGGTCCGAGATCGAGAGCCCAAGGTTTGGCTTCGCCAAGGTGCTGCCCCTGCCTCGATCGCACGTTCCGGAGAGGCTCTCGGCATGAGCGCTCGGCCCCAGCTTCCCCTGCCGTGCATGGATGACTTCGCTACTATTCATGGCACCGCTCAAGAGGAATCGTGCAATTGACTACTCCCAGCTACAAGCATGCCCCAGATCCCCAGGTCGAGGCGAGGACCACCGCGGCGGCAGGTGCCCTCGGAATCGAGCTTGGCGAAATGGTCCGCACCACCGAGTACAGGCAGATGGCCAGGGATGCGACGACGCGGTGCGTCTGCGCAGACGAGAGGGAGGACCATCGCCTCGGTCGGCCTCGTCGCGGGAGCGAGCGAACCTGATGGCGACCCGTCCTCGTGCCTCCAACGGGCACGGGGACGGACAGCGAGGGTCAATTGACTACTCCCTTTTCAAGGTAGCCCTTGACGACGAGGCGATCGAGCGCCTTGCCGACGCCGTGGCTGCTCGTGTTGCCGATCGGCTTCCTCGGCCGGAGCCCGAACAGGTGTGGTTGGACATGGGGAAGGCGGCGAATTATCTCGGCACCACGCGCGACGCCCTAAGAAAGGTCACAGCCGCTCGGCAGATCGAGTTCAGCCAGGTAGCGGCGGGTGGCCCCTGTTTCTTTCGCCGTGAGTGGCTGGATGACTATCGGGAACGGCATCTGAAAGGCGGCCGTCTTTGATTTCGGACCGTTTCCACGATGTTTCCACGGATTGTGAAACGTCTCCATAAAGCCAAATCAGCCACTACCTCTTGCTATCAGAGTTTGAGGTCACTATCCTCAGGGGAGCCACATTTCGACCCCCCTGGAGGACCACCTGATGCCGAAAGCCAACGCCAAGCGCCGCGAAGCCGTCAAGGGCCACCCCGGCGTTTACCGGAGCACCGACGCTCGCGGGAAGGTCCGCCACGAATTCACCTACCGCGACAGTGACGGCCGGCAGCGCTGGGAGCGGGTTCAGGGCGGCGTTCGAGCAGCGGACGCGGCTCGCGCAGACAAACTCGCCCGGATGGGCCGAGGCGAACGGGTCGCGCCGCTTCGCAACTTGAGCTTTGGCGACGCAGCCGACGCCTACATGCAGTCTGCTCGCTCGACGCTGCGACCCGGCACGGTGAAGCTCTACGAATCCCGGCTCAAGAATCACCTGCTCCCGGCGTGGCACAAACGTCGGCTCGACTCGCTGACGGTTGACGACGCGGCGCGATTCGCAGAGACGATGGGGGAGACCCGCAAGGCTTGGACTGTGCGCGGCTGCCTGGTGACCGCCGGCAGAATCTTCGACTTCGCTTCCCGCCGGCTCGGCTGGGCCGGCCAAAACCCGATCCGCCAACTTGACCGATCCGAGCGACCGCGCTCCGATCAGCGGGAGCGGCTGACCTTCTCGCAGGCCGAGCTTGCCGCCCTGATTCGAGCAGCCGACTCCCACTACCGGCCCCTGTTTATGGCCGCCGCCTCGACGGGCTTGAGGTTGGGCGAGCTTTTGGGATTGCGCTGGGGCGATCTCGACTTCGACGCCGGGACCCTCACTGTCAACGGACAGCTCGACCGCGACGGCGAGTACAGCGAGCCGAAGACCAAGCGCTCGCGCCGGACGATCGAGCTTCCGGCTCCGGTCCTCTCAGCGCTCCGCAAGGCAAAGCTCGCCAGCGAGGCTCCCACCGGCCCCGACGACTATGTGTTCATCACTCGCCACAGCCACAAAGCGCACGATCATCGGAACATCGGCGGCCGGGTCTTGCGAGCGACCATGAAGCGGGCGACTTTCGAGGACGGCTCGAAATGCTGGCCGCAGCTCAGTGCCAAGGATGCGAACGGGAGACCGGTCAAAGTCGATAGCTCGACGCTCCCGAGTTGGCATGGGCTTCGGCATGGATTCGCGGCAAGCTGGATCGCGAGCGGTGGCGATGTTGTCGAGCTGAGCCGGTTTCTCGGCCATGCCTCGCCGGCCGTGACCGCGAGCGTCTACGCGGGCGAGTGGGAAGCGGCGGCGCGGAGTGACGAGCGGCGTAGGCGGATCGAGGGCATGTTCGGGAATGCGCTGACCGACGTGGAAACGGACACGGAAACAAACGAGGGCACCAAGGGGCCGGATGCGGCACAGGCAACCGACGCTGATTCCGCCTCAGTGAGCCAGATTTCCGCTCAGCGCCGCTGAGCGCACAGCGCTGGGGCGACTTCCCAAGCTTGAGGTCGCGGGTTCGAGGCCCGTCGTCCGCTTCGGGCCCAAACCCTCGCCGGTGGATCGTCTCGGCCGGGCGATCATGCGGTCGGGTCGCTTCCGGTGGACCCGTCATCCCGCCCCCGCGGTCGAACCGCACGGGCGGGCACATGCGAACCCGCCCGTGCATGCGTTTCGTGGTCCGACTCGACGGGCAGACGCCTTGGCCCCTGCCAGACGACTACTCGACCGTACCGATGCGGCTATATTGCCGCCTCCTCTGTTGAGCGAACGGGACTTCTGGATGCAATCTTGCTGAGACAACGCCAGATCGACGCGGCCGCCTCGATGGGCGCCGTCCTATGCCACCCGAGCCGGTTGCGCATCCTCGATTTCGTCGGCCACGCGCGACAGGCCTCGCCGGCGACGTACTCCGAGCACTCGGAGATGCCGCTCGCGACCGTCAGGTACCACTTCGCCGCCCTGGCGGAGGCCGATTGCCTGGCGGTCGCGGAGACCCGCGGGCAGCCGGGATCCGCCGAGGACATGTACCGCCTGGCACCGCTCGGCCAACGGCTCCTCCAGCTGGTGGCCGACCTATAGATGGCCGAAGCTGCGCCCGGCGGCGACGCGCGCGGGGTGGCGCCGAGCCGCGTCCTGAGCAGGGCGGGCGGGCGGTGACCCCCGGAGCACGCCCGGCGCCGCCGAGCCGGGGTCGTCATCATTGGGGAATCGCCGCCGACCCTCGCCCCGACATCGAGAGCACCGCCGACTGCGAGCGGCTGGTCCGCGCCTTCTATGGCAAGGCGATGGCCGACGAGGAGATCGGATGGATCTTCACCGACGTCGCGCAGCTCGACCTCGAGGCGCACGTCCCGGTGATCACCGCGTTCTGGGCGACCAACCTGCTCGGCGCGAAGTCCTACCGGGGCGGTGCCTTCGGCGTCCACGCCGAACTGCACCGCAAGGCGGGCGGCCTGCGCCACGAGCACTTCGAGCGCTGGCTCGTGCTCTGGTGCCAGACGGTGGACGAGCTCTTCGACGGTCCCGTCGCCGCCGCCGCCAAGGTCCACGCGCTTCGCGTCGCCAACGCTTTCTACGGTCGCCTCCAGATGCATCCGATCGCCGACGAAGCGGCCGGATCCTCCGCCTGACCCGCGCGCCCCCGCGGTCACCCGCCTCAGTGCCAGGTCCGCGGCCACGGCGCGGTCGGCGCCACGGCGCTCACCCGGATGCGGGCGTCCACCGCGACAGCCCCGTCCGGGCCCGCGATCACCGGGTTGAGGTCGAGCTCGGCGATCTCCTTGTGGGACTGGACCATGGCGCTGACCCGCAGCAGCAGGTCCTCCAGCGCCCCGAGATCGGCGCCCGGCCTGCCGCGGAAGCCGGCGAGCAGCGGGAAGGTGGCGAGCGAGCGGATCGCCTCCGCCGCCTCCCCGCGGGTGATCGGGCAGATCCGCACGGCGACGTCGCCGAGCAGCTCGGCCTGGGTGCCGCCCGCCCCGCAGGCGAGCACCGGGCCGAACATCGGGTCGCTCACCACGCCGACCAGCAGCTCGGTTCCGCTGCCGGCCATCTCCTGGACGAGGAAGGAGCGCCGGGAGGCGCCCGCGGCGGCCAGCCGATCGTCCATCGCGCGCGCCTCGGCCGTCACCAGTGCGGCACCCTCCAGGCCCACCTCGACGGCGCCCAGGTCGGTCTTGTGGACGATCGCCTCGCCCTGCGCCTTGAGCGCCACCGGGCCGCCCAGCTCGGCGGCGGCGCGTCCCGCCTCCTCGGGCGCCTCGGCCAGCCGCCAGGCCGGCACTGCGATCCCGTAGCAGTCGAGCAGCCGGGCGACCTCCTCGGCCGCCAGCCAGCGCGGCTCGCTCGCCAGCGCGCGGGCGATCAGCCCGGCGGCCTCGTCGGGGCGGGTGCCCGCCATCTCGGGCGGCTTCTCCTCCGGGCGCCCGCGCCACTCGACGTGGCGCATCACCCGCCCCAGCGCCCGCGCCGCGTCCTCCGGGTAGAGGTAGACCGGGGTCACCTCGGCGGCGGCCATCGCGGCGCGGTCACGGCTCGACATGAAGACCGGCAGGACGGGGATCGGACGCGGCAGCTCGGCCAGCGCGCCGCGGACCGCCTCCGCCACGTCCTCGGCGCGGGTGAGCAGCGGCCGGATGAAGATCACGATCAGCGCGTCGATCTCCTCCCGGCCGGCGAGGACCTCGATCGCCCGTCGGTACTGATCGGCGGTCGCGGTGGCGATCATGTCGACCGGGTTGCCGAGCGAGGCCTCGGGCGCCAGGAAGCCGGCGAGCGCCTCCTTCGCCGCGGCGGGCAGCTCGGGCACCTCGAGGCCGGCCGCCTCGCAGGCGTCCGCGCACATGATCCCGGGGCCACCGGCGTTGGTCAGGATGCCGACCCGCCCGCCCGCGGGCAGCGGCTGCCCGGCGAGCAGCGCGGAGACGTCGAGCAGCTCCGACAGCGTCTCGGTGCGGATCACCCCCGCCTGCTCGAAGAGCGCGTCGACGGTGAGGTCGGAGGCGGAGAGCATCGCGCCGGTGTGGGACTCGGTGGCCCGTCCGCCGGAGACCGAGCGGCCGCTCTTGACGACGACGATCGGCTTGCGGCGGCCCATCCGGCGGGCGAGCCGGGAGAAGCGCCGCGGATCGCTGAAGGACTCGATGTAGAGCAGCGCGACGTCGGTGGCCGGGTCGCTCTCCCAGTAGTCGAGGAGGTCGTTCGCGGTGATGTCGGCGCGATTGCCGATCGAGGCGAACGAGGAGACGCCGAGGCCGCGGTCCCCGGCGAGGTCGATCAGCGCGAGGCCGAGGGCGCCGCTCTGGGTGACGAAGCCGACCCTGCCGGGCGGCGGGGTGCCGGGCGCGAAGGTGGCGTTGAGGGCGATGCCGTCGGGTTCCGCGGTGAGGACGCCGAGGCAGTTGGGCCCGACCAGGCGCATGCCGGCCCCGCGGCAGACCTCCACCAGCTCGTGTTCGCGCGCCTTGCCGTCGGCGTCGACCTCGCCGAAGCCGGCCGAGAGGACGACGAGGGCGGGCACCCCGTGCGCGGCGCATTCGCGGGCCGCGGCGGCGACCGCCACGGCGGGGACGGCGATCACCGCCAGGTCCACCTCGCCCGGGATCTCCGCGACCGAGCGGTAGGCGCGCACGGACTGCACCACGTCGGTACCCGCGTTCACCGGGTAGACGACGCCGCCGAAGTCGGACCGCAGCAGGTTGTGGAAGACGGCGCCGCCGACCGAGCCGCGCCGCCGCGAGGCGCCGACCACCGCGACCGCGTTCGGCGCCAGGAAGTGGTGCACCGCGGCGCGGGCGGCGAGCCGGTCGCGTTCCTCGAAGCGCGCCACGGCCGGCGCCGAGAGCGAGGTCGGCAGCTGGATCTGGATCGCGCCGGGGATCGAGGAGATCTCCACCGGGAAACCGCTCTCGCGGAAGACGTCGACCATGCGGTGGTTCTGCGGCATGACCTCGGCGACGAAGACGGAGATGTCGTTGGCCTCGGCGACCTCGGCGAGGTGGGCGAGCAGGAGCGTCCCCAGCCCGCGGCCCTGCATCTCGTCGGCCACCTCGAAGGCGACCTCGGCGCGGCCGGGGGAGCTCTCGATGTAGCTGCCGTGGCCGACGAGGCGATCGTCCCCGCCGCGGGTGGCGACCAGGCCGTAGCGGCCGGCGTAGTCGACGTCGGCCATCTCCCGGGCCGCGCGCCCCAGGTCCGGCGCCCCGGAGAAGAAGCGGAAGACACGCGAGTCCTCGTCGAGCCGCTCGAGGAGGTCGAGCAGCGCCGGCTCGTCGGCGGCCCGGACCGGCCGCAGGCGGACCGTGGAGCCGTCGTGGAGGACGGCGTCCGCCTCGAGGTGGGCCGGGTAGGTCGCGTCCACGGCCCGATGGTACGCCCGGCGCCGACGGCGGCCGCCACATCAAACTCTGCGGCGATCCCCCTAGCCCGGGCGTCCCGTCGCGGGATACGGTCGGCAGATGAAGCGCTGGTCGGTGCTCGCCGTGCTCGCCGGAGCCCAGTTCCTGATGGTCCTCGACCAGGCGGTGATGAACGTCTCGATCTCCCAGCTGGTCGCCGACTTCGACACCACGGTCACCGCGATCCAGGCGGTGATCGCGCTGTACGCGCTGGTGATGGCGGGGCTGATGCTGACCGGCGGCAAGCTCGGCGATCTGATCGGCCGCCGCCGCGCCTTCGCGATCGGCCTCTGCATCTACGGCGGCGGCTCGGCGCTGACCGCCGCCTCCTGGAGCGTCCCGTCGCTGGCGCTCGGCTGGTCGGTGCTCGAGGGGATCGGCGCGGCCCTCGTCCTGCCCGCGATGGTGGCGCTGGTGGCGGGGAACTTCCGCGGCCAGGAGCGCGCCCTCGCCTATGGGGTGCTCGGCGGGGTCGCCGGGGCCGGGATCGCCGTCGGCCCGATCCTCGGCGGCTGGGCGACCACCGAGCTCAGCTGGCGGGTCGTCTTCGCCGGCGAGGTGGTCGTCGCGAGCGCGATCCTGATCGGCATCCGGGTGGTCGAGGAGCCGCCCCGCCCGGCCCGCGCGCCGCAGCTCGACTGGGTCGGGTCGGTGCTCTCCGCGGCGGCCCTGGGGACGCTGGTGCTCGCCGTGCTGGAGGCGAGCAACTGGGGCTGGCTGCGGCCGCGCAGCTCGCCGCTGGAGCCGTTCGGCTTCTCTCTGACCCCATTCGTGATCGCCGCCGGCGGCCTGCTCGTGGTCGCCTTCGCGCGGTGGGAGCGGCGGCGCGAGGAGCGCGGGGAGGACCCGCTCGTCCACCTGCGCCTGCTCGGGCTGCCGCGTCTGCGCGCCGGCGTGGCGACGCTGCTCGCCCAGAACCTGACCCTGATGGGGATCTTCTTCACCGTGCCGCTCTTCCTGCAGATCGTCCAGGGGCTCGACGCGCTGGAAACCGGCGTGCGGATGCTGCCCGCCTCGGTCGGCCTCTTCGTCAGCGCCCTGCTCGGCTCGGCGCTCGCCAAGCGGTTCCCGGCGCGGCCGTTGGTGCGGGTCGGCCTGGCGATCGTCTTCGTCGCCGCCCTGCTGCTGCTCGACACGGTCGAACCGGAACTCGACAACGCCGCCTTCCTGATCGCGATGGGGGTGCTCGGGGTCGGGATGGGCCTGGTCGTCTCCCAGCTCGGCAACGTGGTGCAGTCGGCGGTGGGGGACGAGGACCGCAGCGAGGCGGGCGGCCTGCAGAACACCGCGATGCAGCTCGGCTCCTCGCTCGGCACCGCGCTGCTCGGCGCGATCGTGATCAGCGGCCTGCTGCTCGCCTTCACCAACAACGTCGAGTCCAACCCGCGGATCTCGGCCCCGGTCCGCGAACAGGTCGAAGTCAACGCGGCGGCCGGGGCGGGCTTCGTGCCGGCCGCGCAGGTCGAAGCCTCCGCGCAGGAAGCCGGGGTGCCGTCGCAGACCGTCACCGCGCTGGTCTCCGAGTACGAAGACGCCCAGATCGCGGCGCTGAAGACCGCGTTCCTCTGCGCGGCGCTGCTCGTGCTGGCCGCCTTCTTCGCCACCCGGCGCCTGCCGACCCGCCGTTTCGACGAGATGCAGACCGCCGCGGGGGAGCCCGCGGCGCCGCCGCCTCCCGAAGTCGACCTCCCGGCGCTGAATCCGTAGGCGCGCGGGTCGCGGGGACGGGAGGCTCGAGGCCGGGCACCCGGACCAGAAGCCTGGTCCGGGTGCCGGTCGCTCTCAGCCTCCCTTGGCGATCGAAGTCGTCGGAAAGGTCATCTCCGTCTGCCTGAACGACATTCCCCCACCTCCCTTCCTGGGCTCGGCGCTTGCCCAGTTGGCGAACCGCGGCGCAGACAAAAGGATTCGACCGAGAAAAGCCGTATCTCCAATCAACCCGCTTGTAGGGGGAAACGAATTGTATGCTTAATTTCGTTCGCTCAATCAGACGGGAGGAAGCGGATGGCGGGGAAGATCACCGACAAGTTCATGTTCACCAGGGTCGTGTCGCATCCGGTCCGCTGTCGCGCGCTGACGATCCTCGTCGATCGCGAAGCGAGCCCGGTGGAGATCGGCCGCGAGCTCGGGATGGAAGCGAGCCACGTCGCCTACCACGTCAGGCTGCTGCTCGAGGAAGGGCTGATCGAACTCACCGAAGAGACGCCGCGGCGTGGCTCGATCGAACACCGATACCGCGCCGTCGCCCCGGACGAGCACAGCGACGAGGAATACGCGGTCCTCACCGCCGAGCAGCGCAACCAGCGCTCGCGCGACATCTTCTGCTTCGCGGCGGCCGACGCCAGCTGCGCCTTCAGCGCCGGCAGCTTCGGCGACCGCCACGACCATCACATCGCCCGCATGGCGCTGCAGGTCGACGAGGATGGATGGACGGAACTGCGCGACCTCTACGAGAGCACCCTGCGCCAGCTGTACAGGATCAAGCGCGACGCCGGGGAGCGGCTGACCGAAGCGGGGATGAGCGGAACCTCGGTGCTCGCCTTCAATACCTTCTTCGAACTGCCGCTCGAGCGGGTCATCCCGCGCACCTTCGACTGGGTCGCACCGTCCTGAGCCCCGCGCGGGTCCGGCTACCGGCGGCCGCTGCGTAACCGGTCGTTCACTTGTGGATCCCGACCCGATGGTGGACTCTGCTCCCAGGCAGGCTCAAGCGCAGCTGACGGATAGGGGCACGATCCCGGCCGGCCGCCGCTGCTGCTGATCGCGGGCGGCGCCGACCACGTCGTGCCGGCGTCGGTCGACAGGCAGATGGCGAAGAAGGAGGGCAGGGCGTCGGCCGTCACCGACTGCAACGAGTTCCCGGGCCGCTCCCACTTCACCGTGGGACAGGAGGGCTGGGAGGAGGTCGTCGACTACGCGCTCGACTGGCGCTCGGGCAGCTCGCCGCGCCCGCGGCGGCCTGAGCCCCACCGCCTCGGCGGCGTGGCGCCTAAGTCGCGCATAGCGCTACTTAGGCGCCACGGTCCTGCCCGGGGAGGGGCGGCGGGGCGCTGCGGTAGGTCGCGGGCGTCGCCGAGAGGCGGATCGGGTTGCGCGTGATAGGGACGGTGCCGCCGTCGGCGCGGGGCACGTCGACGATCGGCTCGAGGCCGATGCGCTCGGCGAAGGCGAAGGCGGCGGCGAGATCGTTGACCTGGCCGGCGGGGACACGGCGCGCGAGCAGCTCGGCAGCCCACTCGGCGGCGGGGCGGGCGGTGAGCCGGCGCTCCAGCTCCGCGCCGAGCGCCTCGCGGTGCTCGACCCGCGCCGGGTTGGTGGCGAAACGCGGGTCGGCGGCGAGCGCGGGGGCGCCGATCACCTCGCAGAGCGCCGCGAACTGGCGGTCGTTGCCGACCGCGAGGACCAGCTCGCCCGCGGCGGTGGCGTAAACCTCGTAGGGCGAGATGCTGGGGTGGCGGTTGCCGAGCCGCTCCGGGACGACGCCCGCGATCGTGAAGGCCGAGCCCTGGTTGACCAGCGCCGCCAGCAGCGCCGAGTAGAGGTCGACCTCGACCAGCTGACCCTCGCCGCTCGTCTCGCGGCTGCGCAGGGCGACGAGGATCCCGACCGTCGCAAAGAGTCCGGCGAGGACGTCGACCAGCGCCACGCCGACCTTCATCGGCTCGCCGGCCGGGTTTCCGGTGACGCTCATCAGCCCGCCGAGCGCCTGGATCAGCAGGTCGTAGCCGGGCAGCGCGGCGCCCTGCTCGCCGCTGCCGAAGCCGGTGATCGAGCAGTAGACGAGCCGCGGGTTCTCGGCGCGCAGCGCCTCGTAGCCGAGCCCCTTGTCGGCCATCAGACCGGGGCGGAAGTTCTCGACCAGCACGTCGGCCTCGCGGGCGCGGCGGCGCAGCTCGGCGAGTCCTTCCTCGGTCGTCATGTCGAGGACGACGCTCGCCTTGTTGCGGTTGACCGACTGGAAGTAGGTGGCTTCGCCGCGCTCGTCGTAGGGCGGGCCCCAGGCGCGGGTTTCGTCGCCGCCGCCCGGTCGCTCCACCTTCGTCACCTCGGCGCCGAAATCGGCGAGCATCATGGTCGCGAAGGGCCCCGCGAGGACCCGGGAGAAATCGAGGATCTTCAATGCTCCGAGGCCCGCGCCATCCTTGCCCTGCTTGTAGGATCGCTGTTCTTCGATTTTCGAAAATCTATCGGAAAGGACGCCGATGTCGACCGCAAGCGCACCCCCCGCGAAGCCCCGCCCCGAGGACTTCCTCGCGATCGATCGCATGCTCTCCGACGAGGAGCGCGACATCCGCGACACCGTGCGCGCCTTCGTCCGCGACCGCGTCGTGCCGGAGGTCGGCGACTGGTTCGAGGCAGGCGAGGTCCCGGCCCGCGAGCTGGCGCTGGAGCTCGGCAAGCTCGGCGTGCTGGGCATGCACCTCGAGGGCTACGGCTGCGCCGGCGCCTCGGCGACCGCCTACGGGCTGGCCTGCCTGGAGCTCGAGGCGGGCGACTCGGGGATCCGCTCGCTGGTCTCCGTGCAGGGCTCGCTGGCGATGTTCGCGATCTGGCGCTGGGGCTCGGAGGAGCAGAAGCGGGAGTGGCTGCCGCGGATGGCGGCGGGTGAGGCGATCGGCTGCTTCGGCCTGACCGAGCCCGACGCGGGCTCCGACCCCGGCTCGATGCGCACCCGGGCGCGCCGCGACGGCGACGACTGGATCCTCCAAGGCCAGAAGATGTGGATCACCAACGGCTCGATCGCCGACGTCGCCGTGGTGTGGGCGCGGACCGAGGAGGGGGTCCTCGGCTTCCTGGTGCCGGCCGGCACCCCCGGCTTCACCACCCAGGACATCCACAAGAAGATCAGCCTGCGCGCCTCGGTCACCTCGGAGCTGCTGCTCGACGAGGTGCGGCTGCCCGACTCGGCGCGGCTGCCGGAGGTCGCCTCGCTGAAAGGGCCGCTCTCCTGCCTCAACGAGGCTCGCTACGGGATCGTCTGGGGCGCGATCGGCGCGGCGCGCGCCTGCTACGAGGCGGCGCTGTCCTACGGGCTCGAGCGCACCCAGTTCGACCGCCCGATCGCCGGCTTCCAGTTGCAGCAGCGCAAACTCGCCCAGATGGCGACCGAGGTCAATCGCGGGACGCTGCTGGCGCTGCACCTCGGCCGGATGAAGGACGCGGGGGCCCTGCGCCCCGAGCACGTCTCGATGGGCAAGCTCGCCAACGTCGACGCGGCGCTCGAGGTCTGCCGCACCGCCCGTCAGGTGCTCGGCGCCAACGGGATCACGCTCGAGTATCCGGTGATCCGCCACATGAACAACCTCGAGTCGGTGGTCACCTACGAGGGGACCGCCGACGTGCACGCCCTGGTGCTGGGCGAAGCGCTGACCGGGATCGGCGCCTTCCGCTGACCTTCGGGTCGGTGGGCCGGGGCCCGGGCCAGGCCTGGGCTCCCCGGCCGGTCAGCGGGGCCGGCAGGGGGAAGCGTCGAGGACCCGCGCGAGGCGCTCCAGCGCCGCCTCGCGGTGGGCGTCGAGCTCGGCGACGAGCCGGTCGGGGTCGGCGGCGCGCACCGCGGCGATGATCCGCTCGTGGGCGGCGAGCGAGGCCTCGCGGTCGGCCGGGTCGTTGTAGTAAAGCGCCCGGTACGTTTCGGTCGAGTCCCAGAGCACGCGGACGACGCGCATCGTGTGGACCTGCCCGGACGGCTCGAGCAGCGCGAAGTGGAAGCGGCGGTTGGCCTCCAGCTCGGCGGTGACGTCGCCGCGGTCGACCGCCTCGGCGCAGTCGCGGGCGGCGAGGTGGATCCGCTCGTGGGCGTCCTCGTCGGGCAGCGGCAGCGCCCGTCGCGCCGCCCGGCCCTCGACCAGCCGGCGCAGGTCGTAGATCTCGCGCAGGTCCTCGAGCGAGAGCTCGGTGACGAAGTAGCCGCGGCGCGGCAGGTAGGTGAGCTGCCCCTCCTGCTCGAGCACCGCGAGCGCCTCGCGGACCGGCGCGAGGCTGACCCCGAGCCGCTCGGCGATCTCCTCCTGGCGCACCCGGTCGCCCGGCT
Organism: uncultured Actinomycetes bacterium; assembly: GCA_963763265.1. GTDB lineage: Bacteria > Actinomycetota > Thermoleophilia > Solirubrobacterales > 70-9 > VAYN01. Next base: position 137,449 of record CAVXNN010000003.1, read on the forward strand.
TCAGGTCGCCGGCGATGAAGGTGCGCCGCAGGCTCTCGACCGCGTGCTGGGCGGCGGTCCCCAGCCGGTGGTTTTCGGGGCGCGGCGCGATTGGGGCAGACTACTGCCGGTGATCCGGTGCCCGAGGCACCGCAAAGCTTCCAGGAAAGGGACTCCATGGCGATCAGGATCGGCTACAAGGCCTCGGCGGAGCAGTTCGGCCCGCGCGAGCTGCTCGACTTCGCCCGCGAGGCCGAGAGGACCGGCCTCGACGTGGTCTCGGTCTCCGACCACTTCCAGCCCTGGCGCCACAAGGGCGGCCACGCCCCCAACGCCCTGGTCTGGCTCGGCGCCCTCGCCGAGGCGACCGAGCGGGTGACGATCGGGACCAGCGTGCTGACCCCGACCCTGCGCTACAACCCCTCGATCGTCGCCCAGGCCTTCGGCACGCTCGGCGCGATGGCCCCGGGGCGGGTCTTCCTCGGGGTCGGCACCGGCGAGTCGCTGAACGAGACGCCCGCCACCGGCGGCGAGTTCCCGGGGGCCAAGGAGCGCCGCCGCCGGCTCGCCGAGGCGGTGACGTTGATCGAGCGGCTGTGGCGCGAGGAGCGGGTCGACTTCGACGGCGAGTACTACGAGGCACGGCGGGCGACGATCTATGACAAGCCGGAGGAGCCGGTGCCGATCTTCATCGCCGCCTCGGGCCCGCTGGCGGCCAGGCTGGCGGGGCGCCGCGGCGACGGCTTCATCTCGACCAGCGGCAAAGATCCGCAGCTCTACCGCGACCTGATGGCCAATCTCGCCGAGGGGGCCGAGAAGGCCGATCGCGACCCGGCCGCGATCCGCAGGATGATCGAGGTCAAGGTCTCCTACGACCGCGACCGCGACGCCGCCCTCGAGGCCTGCGGGATCTGGTCGGCGCTGGGGCTCTCCCACGAGCAGAAAGCGGGGATCGAGGACCCGGTCGAGATGGAAAGGCTCGCCGACCAGAACGCCGACCGCGCCCACGAGCGCTTCATCGTCTCCGCCGATCCCGACGAGGTGATCGAGCAGATCATGCCCTACGTCGAGCTCGGCTTCCGCGACCTCGTCCTGCACGCCCCGGGCGACGACCAGCGACGCTTCCTCGACCAGTTCGCCGCCGACGTCCTGCCCGCCCTGCGCGAGGAGGCCGAGCGGCGGGCGGGGTGATTGGCGGCGGCGAGGACTGGTTGAACGCAGAGCAGCCGGGTCACCGCGGCCCTATGCTCGTCATGGGGGCGCGAACCGACAGAAGGAGAATGCGATGGACACGTATGTGATCCTCCGACGCGGTGCCTGGCAGTCGCCCGCCGAGCTGGAAGCGGCGGCCGGCCGCTCGTCCCGGGTCGGCGACGAGGAGATGTCCGACGACGTCCGCTGGATCCGCAGTTACGTCCTCGAGGAGGACGGCGGATCGGTCGGCACCGTCTGCGTCTACCAGGCCACCAGCCCGGAGGCGATCCGCGAGCACGCGCGGCGGTCCGAAATGCCTGCCGACGAGATCATCACGGTCGCCGACACGGTCGTCGTGCGGCCCGACCCGGAGGCCGCGGCCACCTAGGCCTCGGCGATGGGAGCGGGGGCCCGAGCCGGAGTCCGCCGCGCGGGGGCGGCTCCCGACCGCTGGCGATCCGCCCTGCGCGACGATCTCGCCTTCTCGCGGGCGATGCTCCACCCGCGGCTGTTGCCGCGGGCGCCGCTGGTCGGCTGGGGCCTCCTCGGGATCGAGCGGCGCCATCCGCCGGCGCCGCCGCACTGGTACCTGGCGACGCTCGGCACCGATCCGGCCTCGCAGGGGCGCGGCCTCGGCACCGCGGTCCTCGCGCCGGTGCTCGAGGGCTGCGACCGCGACGGGGTCGGCGCCTACCTCGAGTCCTCGAAGGAGCGCAACCTCGACTACTACGCGCGCTTCGGCTTCCGCGTCACCGAGGAGCTGCGGCTGCCCCGCGGGCCCCGGGTGTGGCTCATGTGGCGGGAGGCTCGGTGAAGCGCAGGGGGTTGCCGAAGGGGTCCCGGAGCGCGCAGTCGGTGCCATAGAAGCGTTCGGTCGGCTCCTGCGTGAACTCGACCCCGGCGGCCCGGAGCCGCTCGTAGGTGCCGACGCAGTCGTCGGTCGCGAAGATCACGCCGCCGCCCGCGCCGCCCTTGGCGACCAGCTCGCGGATCTCCGTCGCGGTCGCCTCGTCGTGGAGGGGCGGCCCGGGGAGCAGGAGGCCGATCTGGACCCTGTCGTCGTCGGGCAGGGCGACGGTGAGCCAGCGCATCACGTCGAGGTCGGCGTCGGTGTGGACGACCATGCCGAGCTTGCCGACGTAGAAGTCGAGCGCCTGGTCCTGGTCGAGGACGTAGAGGAAGGTGTGGGTGATCTGTTTGAGCATGGCCGCGAAGCTAGAGCGAGGCGGCGCGGACCGCTTCTCCGAAACTGCTCTTTGCCGGGGCGCCGACCGGTCGCCCCAGCGTCTTCTCCCAGCAGGCGGGCACGCGGCCGGCGGGCGGGAGCGAGGCGGCGGCGCGCGCCGCGAGCGCCCGCTTCCGGTAGGCGGACGGCGGCACGCCGACCACGGCGGCGAAGGTGCGGCTGAACGTGCCGAGGCCGGCGAAGCCGACGTCGAGGCAGATCTCGGTGACCGACCGATCGGTGTCGCGCAGCAGCTCCATCGCCCGCTCCAGCCGACGCCGCTGCAGGTAGCGGTGGGGCGTCTCGCCGAAGACGGCGCGGAACTGCCGGGCGAAGTGGGCGGGCGAGACGTGGGCGACGCGGGCCAGGGCGGCGACGTCGAGCTGCGTCGCGTAGGAGCGGTCGATCGTGTCGCGGGCGCGCAGCATGCGCCGGTTGCGGTCCTCGGTGGCGCGCGACATCAGCTGTCTCGGCGGGTGTCCCTCATCGCGGTCTTGCGGCGCACCCATCTTCGCGGCGCCCGGGCGGGAGCGTACCGTTGGAGCGACGATGGCCTACGACGAACGCCTCGCCGAGGAACTGCGCGAGCGACTTGCGGCGGTCGAGGGCGAGGTGGTCGAGAAGGCGATGTTCGGGGGGCTCGCGTTCATGGTCGACGGCAACCTCGCCGTCGCCGCCTCGCGCCGCGGCGGTCTGTTGGTGCGCACCGATCCGGCCGACGGCGACGAGGTCCTGGCGCTGCGCGGCGTCGAGCCGATGGAGATGCGGGGCCGGCCGATGCCCGGCTGGGTCTTCGTCGACGCGGCGGCGCTCGACGACGAGGTCGCCCTCGACGCCTGGGTCACGCGTGCCCTGGAGTTCGTCGACCGCCTGCCGGCGAAGTAGCGCCGCGGGGGGCGCCCAGACCGTGGGGGCCTAGGCCGGGTTGGCGTCGCCCGCGGTGCGGCGGCGCTTGACCAGCCACCAGACGATCGCGACGACGATCGCGGCGGCGATCGCGTAGTCGAGGTAGCCGAGGCGGTGGCGCCAGGTTTCCCAGTTTTCCCCGACGCTTTCCCCGACCAGGGCGAGGGCGAGGACCCAGGGGATCGCGCCGAGGACGGTCAGCAGGGAGAAGCGGCCGAGCGGCATCCGTGCGACGCCGGCCGGCACCGAGACGAAGGTGCGGACCAGGGGCAGCATCCGCGAGAAGAAGACGGTCGCCGAGCCGTAGCGCTCGAACCACCGTTCGGTCTGCTGCAGGCGCGTCTGGCTGATGTGGAAGACGTGGTGGCGTTCGAGCAGGTCGAGCCGGCCGTAGTAGCCGATCGCGTAGCCGATCCACGAGCCGACCAGGTTGCCGAGCACCCCGGCGGCGACGACGCCGACCAGGGTCAGTTCGCCTTTCGAGACCGCGAACCCGGCGAACAGCATGATCGCCTCGCTGGGGATCGGGATGCAGGCGGACTCGGCCGTCATCAGCACGAAGATCGCCGGCAGCCCGGTCGAGCCGATGAATTCGGTGATCGCGGTGACGATCGGGTTGAGGATGAAGTCGGTGGCCGAGGCGCGCAGGAACATGGGGGCAACCGTTGCGACTCATCCTTAAGGGTCTGTGAGAGTCGCGCGGGGCACGCCAGATTCTCATATTTCCTTCACCTATGGGGAGGATGCTCGGCTCATGCGAGTCTTGGTGGTCGAGGACGAGGTGAAGATGGCCGCCCTCCTGCGGCGCGGGCTCAGCGAGGAAGGCCTGGCCGTCGACGTTGCCGAAGAGGGGGAGAAGGCCCTCGCGCTGGCCGGGGCCTCCGACTACGACGCGGTGGTCCTCGACGTGATGCTGCCCGGGATCGACGGCTTCGAGACCTGCCGGCGGCTGCGCCGCGGCGGGGTCTGGGCGCCGATCCTGATGCTGACCGCGCGGAGCTCCCTGGACGACCGCGTCTCCGGGCTCGACGGCGGCGCCGACGACTACCTGGTCAAGCCGTTCGCCTTCGCCGAGCTGCTGGCGCGCCTGCGGGCGCTGGTGCGCCGCGGCAACGTCGAGCGGCCGGCGGCGATCGAGGTGGGCGATCTGCGGCTCGACCCCGGCACCCGCCAGGTGTGGCGCGGCGACACCGAGATCGATCTGTCCTCCAAGGAGTTCACTCTTCTGGAGACCTTCATGCGCCACGCCGGCTACGTCTTGTCGCGGACCCAGCTGCTCGAGCAGGCCTGGGAGTACGACTTCGAGCACCGCTCCAACGTCGTCGAGGTCTACATCCGCTACCTGCGCCGCAAGATCGACGTGCCCTTCGACCGGGTGTCGATCGAGACGGTGCGCGGTGCCGGCTACAGACTGCGGAAGGACGGAGGGCGCTGAGCCGGCTCTCGATCCGACTCCGCCTCACCCTCGTCTTCACCGCGGTGGTCGCGGTGGTCCTGGCCGGGACCGGTGTCTTCGTCTACCTGCAGTTCCAGCACGAGGCCGAAACCGCGGTCGACGCGGGGCTGCTCTCGCGCGCCGACGAACTCGCCGCGGTGGTCCGCCAGGAGGACACGAGGCTCGCGACCGGCCATCGCCACCTGGTCGGCCGCACCGACAGCTTCGCCGAGGTGCTCGACGCCTCGGGCAGGGTCATCGACTCCTCGTCGGTGATCGGCGACGTCAACCTGCTCGACGCCGGGCAGCTGCGCGCCGCCGCCCGCGGCCCGACCTATGTCAGCCGCAGTCACCTGCCCGGCCTCGACGGCGGCGCGCGCCTGCTGGCCGTGCCGGTCGACTCGCCGGCCGGCCGGCGGATCGTCGTCGTCGGCACCTCGACCGAGACCCGCGACGAGTCGAGCACCGACCTCAAGCAGCTGCTCCTGATCGGGCTGCCGGCGGCGCTGATCCTCGCCTCGCTGGCCGGCTACGGCGTCGCCACCGCGGCCCTCCGCCCGGTCGAGGCGATGCGCAGGCGGGCCGCGGAGATCTCCACCGCCGCCCCGGACGAGCGCCTGCCCGTCCCGGCGACGCGCGACGAGGTGGCGCGGCTCGGCGAGACGCTGAACGAGATGCTCTCCCGGATCGGCGAAGCCCTGGAGCACGAGCGCGCCTTTGTCGCCGACGCCAGCCACGAGCTGCGCACGCCGCTGGCGATCCTCCGCACCGAGCTGGAGCTGGCGCTCGCCGAGGGCCGCAGCCCGGACGAGCTGCGCGCCGCGCTCTCCTCGGCCGCCGAGGAGACCGACCGCCTCACCCAGCTCTCCGAGGACCTGTTGACGATCGCCCAGACCGAGCGGGGCGAGCTGCCGCTGCGCCTCGAGCCGCTGCGCCTCGGCGATTCCTTCGAGACGGTGGAGCGGCGTTTCGCGCGGCGCGCCGCGGCGGCCGGGCGACGGATGGAGGTGGGGGAGGGCGGCGACATCGAGCTGCGCGCCGACTGGCTGCGGCTTGGCCAGGCGATCGGCACCGTCGTCGACAACGCGCTGCGCTACGGCGCCGGCACGATCAGGCTGAGCGCGCAGCGGCGGGACGCCGCGGTGGAGATCCACGTCACCGACGAAGGCGAGGGCTTCCCGCCCGCGTTCATCGAGCGCGCCTTCGAGCGCTTCAGCCGCGCGCCCGGCGTCCGCGTTGCCGGCAGCGGCCTCGGTCTGGCGATCGTCGCCACCGTCGCCGAGGCGCACGGCGGCACCGCCCACGCCGCCAACCTGCCCGCCGGGGGCGCCGACGTCTGGCTCGTCATCCCGCTCTCATCCGGCGTTGATCCCCGGCCCGGATGATCGCCGCCACATGCATCCGATCTCCTACCTGCAGGCGATCGTCCTCGGCCTGATCCAGGGGATCGGCGAGCCGTTCCCGGTCTCGAGCCTCGGCCACGGGGTGGTCATCCCGGGCGTCCTCGGCTGGAACATCCACCAGAACGACGACTACTTCCTCGCCTTCCTGGTCGCCACCCACTGCGCGACCGCGATCGTCCTCTTCGTCTACTTCCTGCGGGACTGGGTGCGCATCTTCCGCGGCTTCGGCCGTTCGATCCGCGAGCGCCGCATCCCGCCCGGGGACGACGACGCGCGGCTCGCCTGGCTGCTGATCGTCGGCACGATCCCGGCCGGGATCCTCGGCCTGGCGCTGGAGCACAAGCTGCGCACCCTGTTCGCCTCGGCCGAGGTGGCGGCGATCTTCCTGATCGTCAACGGGGTACTGCTGCTCGGCTTCGAGCAACTGCGCCGGCGGCGGCCGGAACGGGGCGACTGGGAAGGGGACGCGGACCCGCGGATCGCCCGCCGGGTCACCATGAAGCAGGCGGCGGCGATCGGCACCGCGCAGGCGGCGGCGCTGATCCCGGGTATCTCGCGCTCCGGCGTGACGATGGGCGGCGGGCTCCTGGCCGGCCTCTCCAACGAGGACGCGGCCCGCTACGCCTTCCTGCTGGCGACGCCGATCATCGCCGCGGCGGGTGTCCTGAAGCTCCCCGAACTCTTCGGCTCGGCGGGGGATGGGGTGCGCGGCCAGGCCCTGGTCGGCGCGATCGTCGCCGGCTTCGCCACCTGGCTCGCCGTCCGCTTCCTGATGCGCTGGTTCCGCACCAATCGCCTGACGCCCTTCGGCATCTACTGCATCGCCGCCGGCGCCGTCTACGCGATCCTCCTCGCCCTCTGAGCGCCCCCGGCCGCCCCCTCTGGCACACGGATCCGACGCTTGTCGAGGGGTCCGGGCGTCGAGCTTTGACGTTTGTCCTCGATACGCGAACAAGCGTCGGAGGGGTGCGCTACTATTACGTAATGCGATCTATCAGTGAGCGTTCTACCGATCCGGGCGTGCTCGTGCTCGCCAGCCTCGCGGAGGGGCCGAAGCACGGGTACGCGATAACGCAGGACGTGGAGGCGGTGGCGGGGGTGAAGCTCGGTCCCGGCACGCTCTACGGGGCGCTGTCGCGCCTCGAGGGGCGGGGCCTGATCGAGGCGCTGCCCAGCGAGGACCGCCGCCGTCCCTACAAGATCACCGCCGCCGGGGCGGTGGCGCTCGAGGAGCAGCTGCGGGTGCTCCACCGGGTCGTCGACGCCGGCCTCGGCCGGCTGCGCGCCGCGGGGGCGCTCTCGTGAGCGCCCGACTCGCGCGCCTGGCGCTGGCGCTCTACCCGCTCGCCTACCGGCGCCGCTACGGCGAGGAGATGGCGGCGCTGGTCGAGGACTCCGGCGCCTCGCCGCGCGCCGTCGCCGACCTCCTGCGCGGCGCGGCACGCGCGCACCTGCGGCCCGAGCCGGCGGTTGCCGGCGAGGTGTGTCGCGCCGACCGCCTGCGGCTCGGGGCCAGCGCCGTGCTGCTCTGCTGGGTCCTCTTCACCGCCGCGATCTTCGGCCTCGCCAAGACGACCGAGGAAGCGCCCTTCCACGCCGCCGTCGAAGCGCACGCGGTGCTCGGCGGCGCCCATCTCGCGATGCAGGTGCTCTCGATCGGCGCGTGGGCGGCACTGCTCCTGGGGGCGCTTCCGCTGCTCGCGGTCGCCCTGGGCAGCCTGCGGACCCGTCCGGCGGTGCGGCGGGCGGCCCTCCTCGCGGCGGGCTGGCTGCTCGTCTTCGTCGCGGCGACCGGCGGCGTCGTGCTGCTCGCCCACGGCCATCCCCGGGTCGGGAGCGGCGTGGTCGACGCCGCGCTGGTCGCCTGGGCGGCGGTGGGACTCTGCTGCGCGGCAGGTTGCGCGCTCGCCGCCCGCCGCGGCCTCTTCGCGAGCCCGGTGCCGGCCGCCCTGCTTCGCCTGGCGATGGGCTGCGCGGCCGTGGTCGCCGGCGCGATGGTCGGGATCGCGATCGCGACCGCCGTCTACCTCGTCGCCCTGCTGGAGAGCGCGCCCGACCTGGCCGCCGCCGCGAATGGCCCGGGCGGTCTGCTCAGCGTCGGGGCCTCGCTGGGGCTGGTGCTCGTCGCGATGGTCCCGACCGCCGCGGCTGCGTCGATCGACGTACGCCGCGCCTATGCTCCGTAGGTGGCCGGCGACCGCGAGACCTCCGAGATCGACCGCGAGGTAGCCGCCCGGCACATCGAGGAGCACGTCTTCGACGAGGCCGAGCGAATCGGTCGCGCCTCGCGGATCCGCGAGTTCGTGCTCGGCGCCCAGGACGGCCTCCTGGTGCCGCTCGGCGTGGTCACCGGGATGGCCGCCGCCAACCCGGGCCGCGGCGCGATCCTGGTCGCCGGGCTCGCCGAGGCGGTGGCGGGCTGCATCGCGATGGGCGGCGGCTCCTACCTCGCCAGCGAGGCCGAGGAGGCGCTCTACGCGGCCGAGATCGCCGACGAGGGGGAGGAGGTCGCGGCCGAGCCGGAGCGCGAGCAGGCCGAGCTGGCGCTGATCCTGGAGAGCGAAGGGCTCGACCGCGCCGCCGCCGAACGCGTGTCCTCCGGGCTCGCCGCCAACCCACAGGTCTTCCTGCGCACCAAGGTCGAGAAGGAGCTGGGCCTCTCCGCCGACGCGGGCGGCGCGGCGCTCGGCGACGCCTTCGTCGTCGGCCTCACCTACCTCGGCGCCGCGATCATCCCGCTCTGGCCCTACGCGGTCCTGCCGCTGATCGGCCCGGCGCTCCTCGTCAGCATCATCTGCACCCTGCTCGCGCTGTTCGCGCTCGGGGTGATCAAGGCCACCGTCGCCCGCCAGCACCGCCTCCGGGCCGGCATCCAGGTGCTCCTGATCGGCTCGCTGAGCGCCGCGGTCGGCTTCGCGATCGGCCACCTGGTGACCGCGATCGTCGACTGAGCCGGCGGTCGGGCGCTCTCAGGCGCGGTCCGGCACGCGGGGCGCGACCGGGGCGTTCCACCAGCGGTCGAGGTAGCGCAGGCCGAGCAGCAGGGCGGCCGGGACGACGGCGAGGCCGGAGGCGAGCAGGAACCAGAGCTGCAGCGCGTCGCTTCCCGCGCCGATCGTGTGGATGATCGCCAGCGCCCAGAAGAGCGCCGTGAAGCGGTGCAGCTTGCGCCAGCGGGCGGCGCCGATCCGGTCGCGGAGGTAGTAGGTGAGGCCGAGCGCCGCGAGGCCGTAGCCGGCGATGATCCCGAGCGCGGTCCAGATCGGCCGGTAGAACATGACGAAGGGGATCGCGATCCCGGTCAGGCCCGGGTTCAGGTAGGCGTCGCCGAGCAGCGCCAGGCCGTGCAGCGCGACCATCGCGAGGGTGGTCAGCGAGAGCGCCTCGTGGATCGCCCGCAGGTCGCGCTTGTTGGGGTTCTGCCGTTTGGCGCTGACCATCAGGCCGACCGCGACGCCGGCGCTGGCGAGGATCAGCGCGGCGCCCCCGGCGGCCCGGCTGGTGATCCAGAAGATGTGTTCTCCGGCGATCACGCCACGTCCCTCGCGATCACGCGACCAGCCCCGACGGGGCGAGCGGTTCCAGGCCCTCGAAGACGCGCGTCGCGCCGTCCTCCTCGACGACCACGCCGCCGAAGGGAAGCTGCGACTCGGCCCGCTCCGGGCCGACCAGCAGCGCCGACTTGGCGAGCGTCTCGGCGAGCAGGCCATTGGGCGCGAGCGCGGTCGCCTGCAGGACGCCGGTGAAGGCCGGGCGGCCGCTGGCGGGGTCGATGATCTGGTGGGCGGCGCGGCCCTCGCCGTCCACCCAGCTGCGCCGGGTGATGCCGCTGGTCGCGACGGCGCCCTCGGCGATCCGCAGCTCGTGCAGCGGTCCGCCGCCGGCCGGGTCGTCGACCACGATCCTCCGGGTCCGGGCATCGACGCCGCCGACCCGCAGGTCGCCGCAGCAGTCGACCGCGAAGGCGGGGAAGTCGGCCAGCTCCTCGCCGACGAGGTCGGCGAGCAGGCCCTTGGCGATGCCGCCGGGGTCGAGTCGCAGGCCGGCCGGTCGGCTGACGGTCCCGGCGAGCTCGTCCACCTCGAAGCGGGCCCAGCCCGCCTGCGGGCTCGCGGCGCCGGGCTGGGAGGGGAGGCCCGCGGGCCGGTCGACGCCCGCCTCGAAGTCACGCGACTCGGCGTAGCCCGCCGCCTCGATCGCGTCGACCAGGGTCGCGTCGACCAGGCCGCCGCTGCGCACCCCGGCGATCCGGGCGGCGGCGACGACGCGGCGCAGCAGCGGCGAGGCGGGGACCTCGCGGCGCGGGTCGCGGTTCAGCCGCGAGAGCTCGCTGTCGGGGTCGAAGCGCGAGAGCGTGCGGTGGGCACCCAACAGGGTGCGCCGCGCGTCCCGCACCGCCGCCGCGGCGACCTGCGGGTCGGCGTCGGCGACGCGCACCGCGCAGCGCCCGCCGAAGCAGTCGAATCTCTCTACCGCCTCGCCGCTCATGACTGGCTCGTCACCAGCGGTTCTTCGAATTCCGGTTCGGCGACCGGTTCTTCGAATTCCGGTTCGGCTTCTTCGAATTCTTCGAATTCCGGTTCGGCTTCGGCGAATTCTTCGAATTCCGGTTCGGCTTCGGCGAATTCTTCGAATTCCGGTTCGGCTTCCACTTCCGACGGTTCGGCCGCCCCCTGTTCTTCGTTCGGCAGCGCGTCCGTCGCCCGTCCGGATTCGAGTTCGCGCGGGTTGGTCGCCTGGGGCTTCCGGCGGCTGCCCTTCGCGGCCCCGGTCGAGGCGACCGTCTTTTCCTTGGCCGACAGCACCGGATCGTTGCCGGTCGCCATCTGCGCGAAGACGACGCCCCAGAGGACGATGAAGCAGATCAGCGACAGAGCGACGACCCGGCCGCGCAGCAGCCCGGCCCGGCGTTTCTGGGCGGCGAGCCGCAGCCAGGCCTGTCGTTTCAGTTCTCGTTTTTGGACCGGATCCATAGCTTTACCTTGCCTTCGTCCTGATAAAGGGTTCTAAGCGCAAGCTGTGAGTTCTCTTAGATAGAGAGCCAGGAGGCCCCGACCGAGAGCGCGACGAAGCCGAGCGCCAGGCCGCCCGCCAGCGACGCGGCCAGCAGGGTCGCGCGCATCCCGGCGCCTGCCAGGCGCGCCTCGCGTGGGCCGTGGCGCCGCCAGTCGGCGCCCGCCAGGCCCGGCAGCTCCAGCAGGTGGCCGAGCACGTGCAGCGCCATCAGGGCGATCCAGGCGACGAAGCTCGCCTTGTGGGCGAAGATCAGCGTCTGGCTGGGCGGGCCCGCGAAGAGCAGCGCGATCCCGGTGGCGAAGAGGGCGACCGTGGTGAGCAGGACGCCGGGCGCCAGGAAGCGCAGGATGGTCGGCGGCGGCCCCTTGCGCACGTAAGGATCGTCGTGCGTGTAGTAGCGCAGGAAGCGATAGCCGGTGCTGGCCATCTTCAGCGCCACCGGCGGGACCAGCATCAGTCCGATGAAGATGTGCGGGCCGATCAGCTGACCGATGAAGGGGATCGTCACCCCCTCGGCGGCGAGCAGGACGAGCAGGGCGACGGCGATGGCGGCGGTCAGCCTGGCGTTGCCGGGGACCCCGCCGGTGCGGGGGGCGACGCGGCTGCGGCCGGCGCCGAGGGTGGCTGCATGGGAGTCGAACATAGGCGAAGATGCTGGGTCCTTCGCATGGGTCCTCCCTAAGTGGGCGGTGAGATGTTTCTCACGTTCGCGCCGCGGCGCGGAAGCCCGGCAGGTCGAAGCTGATCCGAGCCCCGCCGAGCGGCGACTCCTCCGCCCGGATCGAGCCGCCGTGCGCCTCGACGATCGCCCGCGAGATCGCCAGCCCGAGCCCGGCGCCGCCGGAGCTGCGGGCGCGCGCGGAGTCGCTGCGGTGAAAGCGGTCGAAGATGCGCTCCCGCTCGCTCGGTGGGATGCCGGGCCCGTCGTCATCGACGCCGATGCGCAGGAAGCCGTCGAGCGCCGCCGAGGAGACCCGCACCGTGCCGGCCGGGCCGGCGTGGCGGCGCGCGTTCTCGATCAGGTTGCGGATCACGCGGGCGACCATCTCGGCGTCGGCGTCGAACCGGCCCTCGGCGACGTCGCCGAGCTCGGCGACGCCCGGCGCCGCGGCCACCACCGCGTCGATGAACGGGGCGGCGTCGAGGTCGCGACGGCTCGGGCCGACGCCCTCGTCGAGGCGGGCCAGGGCGAGCAGTTCCTCGACCAGCCGTTCGACCCGGGCCAGCTCGGCCAGGGTCGCCGTCTCCACCTGGCGCACCGCGTCGGCGTCCGGTTTCGGTTCCCGGGCCAGCACTTCGATCTGGCCGCGGATCGCGGTGAGCGGGCTGCGCAGCTCGTGGGAGGCGTCGGAGACGAAGCTGCGCTGGCGCGCGAAGGCGTCCTCGAGCCGGTCCAGCATGTGGTTGAAGGAGTCGGCCAGCACCCGCAGCTCCGCCGCCGAGCCCGGGTCGGTCGGGATGCGCGGGCTGAGGTCGCCCGCGTCGACGTCGGCCGCGGTGGTGGCGAAGCGGCGCAGCGGCGCCGCCGTCCGGGCCGCCAGCAGGTAGCCCGCCAACAGGCTCGCCACCAGTGCCGCGGCGCCGACCACGAGGAAGGTCTGCTCGACGTCGGACTGGGCGTCCTCGATCGGCGAGTTGGCCTCGTGGCGCTCGGCCGGCGGGGTTCGTCGTTCGCGGGCCTCGCGATGCTCCTCGCGCTGGATCACTTCCGCCTCGTGCGCCATCTGGGCGCGCACGGTGACCAGCACGATGCCGAAGGCGACGACGACGATCGCCCCGAAGGAGAGGGCCAGCCGGCCGCGCAGCCCGAGTCGCTCCCAGCGCGCCCTCACCGGCGCTCCCGCAGCCGGTAGCCGACCGCGCGGACCGTCTCGATCGGCACCGGCGAGCCCGGCAGGGCCAGCTTGCGCCGCAGGTAGCCGACGTAGACCTGGACGATGTTGGTGCCCGGGTCGTGGTCGTAGCCCCAGACCGAGGCGAGCAGCTCCTCGCGCGAGCAGACCCGCCCCTCGTGGCGCATCAGGTAGGCGAGCAGGTCGGCCTCCCGCTCGGCCAGCCGGGTCGCCACCGCGCCGCGCCGCGCCTCGCGGGAAATCAGGTCGAGCCGGATCCCGGCCGCCTCGACGATCGTTTCCGAGGAGCCGCCGCCATCGCGCAGCCGGGCCCGGATGCGGGCCAGCAGCTCCTCGAAGGCGAAGGGCTTGGTGACGTAGTCGGTGGCGCCGCTGTCGAGGCCCTCGACCCGGTCGGCCACATCGGCCTTCGCGGTCAGCATGATCACCGGCAGGGCGGGCCGCGCCCGGCGCACCCGGGCGAGCACCTCGAGCCCATCCAGGCCGGGCAGCATCCGGTCGAGGACGACCAGGTCGACTTCCGGCTCGAGCGCGGCGCGGGCGCCCTCCTCGCCGTCGCGGGCGAGCCGCACGTCGTAGCCCTCGGCACGCAGGCCGCGCTCGAGGAAGTCGGCGATGCCGGCCTCGTCCTCGACGACAAGGATCTCCATCGAGGCGATCCTACGGCCGCCGACGGCCGCTGCGGGCCCTGCGGGTCCCTCCTTCGATCAGGTACCAGGGGACGAGGACCAGCGCGCAGAGCAGGGCGAAGAAGCCGACCACCCCGATCCCGGCGGCGACGATGATCGCGAAGATCGCGATCGCCGCCCCGATCAGCACGTCGAGCAGCAGCGAGCGGCGCGCCGCGGCGGCGGGGGAGACGTTGCGCGGCATCCTCACCAGCGCTGCCCCGGCCTCAGGTAGATGGCGAAGAAATCCCGTTCGTCGGGGGTCAGATAGCGTTCCGGCGAGCGGTACATTTCGGGCAGCAGGTTGCTCGGTTCGCGCGCCCCCGGGTGGCGGTAGCTGATGAAGCTGGTCCAGTCTTCGTTGATGTCGAGCTCGATCGCCCGCACCGCACCCGCCCGCTGCAGGACCTTGGCCAGCGATTCGACCGTCTGGTAGTTGGCCGCCGCATACATAAGATTGCCGTGGGCGTCGATGCCGAGGCCCGAGCGCCAGACCCGCGTCGCGTTGTTGACGGTTTCACCCCATTCGGGGCCGTCGGTCAGGTTCGGGTTGAGCTTGCCTTCGTAGATGATCGGCGGCAGATTCTGCTTGGCGAACCAGACGTTCTTCGGCGCGCCGGGCCCGTAGCCCCAGCGGACGATGTTCACCTTGCCGTTGCGGTAGGCGACCACCGTGGCGATGCCGTTGACCATCGTTTCCTTCACCTTGCCGCGGTAGATCAGCCCGGCGTTGGAGGTTTCCAGCGGGAAGCCGCCGTTGAAGGTCGCGACCAGCCGCTTGCGCAGTTCCGGCGGCACTTCGCCGTTGCCGCGGTCTTCGAGCGGTTCCGGCGGCTCGACCGTCCCCGGCACGTAGGCGAGTTCGGTGCGGGCGTGGTCGATCCAGGCGACGCCGGCGACGAACTGCGGGTATTCGGGGTCGCTGCGGAAGGTGGTGAGCAGGACCGGGGGCCGCGGCCCGACCTTGGCGCCGGCCTTCTGCCAAACGCCCTCGCCCGGCAGCTTCGGATGGATCAGCGGCTTCACGTTGGACGGCCGGTAGACGACCTTCCTGGCTTCGCCGCCTTCGCCCGCTTCGGCTTCGGATTCTTCTTCGCCGCCCGCCGTCGCGACCCCGACGTGGGGCAGCGACTTCAGGGTCGGCCCGCCCTTCGAGGGTGCTTTCAGCGTGTAGTACCAGTTCTCGATTTCCGAGGCGATCGGGTTGCCGCCGTGGCCGCGCAGCCACTCGACGCTGGCGACGGTGACGCTCAGGTTGCGGCTGTCGGTGACCGCTGGGATCCAGGAGATCGCCGCGGCGGCGAGGGCGAACAGGCAGGCCGACAGCGCGATCCGCCGTGCCCGCCGCCAAGGCGGCGTCTTCACGGGTTGGGGGCGGGGGCGGCGCCGTCGGGTCGGACGGGGCGGCTCGACGGAGACCGAGGCCATCGCCCGGCACCCTTGCGCAGGCAGATGAAGGGGCGATTGAAGACGGCGTGAGACTTCTCTCATTCACCGAACCGGGGCGCCGGACCGCTCCCGGCGCCTCTCATCTCGGCTTAACGCCGTCCGCCTAGGCTGGCGGTCGACCGCCGCCCGCGGTCACTGGTCGTGCTGCATCAGCTGCCAGATAACCCACAGGACACAGCCGATCGCGCCGATGCCGATCGTCATGTTCACCGCATCCGCCGTCTCCGGTTCGACCGTGGCGAGGCCGCAGAGGCAGAGGAAGACGGCAAGGAGCGCCCACGCCGGCTTCCAATCGAGCGGTCGGAGCGATCTCACGAACCGAACGATACGCCGATCGCCGCGACACGGATGTAGCCGAGATGTCATCCCCAGCCAAGTCCCACGAGGCACCGATCGAGCTTCTCACGCGCTCGGCGGGCCGCCGGCGGCTGCTGCGGCGGGTCGTCCTCGCGGCGCTCGCGGCGCTCCTCGGCCTGGTCGCGGCGGGCGCGCTCTACCTGTGGAGCCTGCCGGGCGTCGGCGACGCCGAAGCGCGGGTCGAGGCGATCCTCGTCCGGCACGCGGGCCGCGCCCTTACCTTGCCCCCGCCGCCCCGGCTGGCCGCCGCGGTGGTCTCGACCGAGGACGAGAGCTTCTACTCGAACCCCTTCGTCAACGTGGCGACCGGCGCCGGTCGCGCCGCCGTGGCGGCGCTCGGGACGAGCGAAGACCCCGGGGGCAGCACGATCGCCCAGCAACTGGCAAAGCTCCTCTACCCCCACGGCGGCGGCCTCGGCGCGACGCTCGAAGAGATCGGGCTCGGCGTCAAGCTCTCGCTCGCCTACTCCCACGACCAGGTGCTGACCATGTACCTGAACGCGATCTACTACGGCAACGGCTACTGGGGGGCGGTCGCCGCGGCGCGCGGCTACTTCGGCGTCTCGCCGCGCGCGCTCACCTGGGGCGAGGCGGCGATGCTGGCCGGTCTGCCGCAGGCGCCGAGCGCCTACGACCCGGTGGCCCACCTCCACCTGGCCCGGGCCCGGCAGCGCCACGTCCTCGACCAGCTCGTGGTCAACGGCCACCTCAGCGCGGCCCAGGCCGACCGCGCCTTCCGCGAATCGCTGCCCCTTGCAGGCGCCGGGGGGCGCGGCCAGGCCCGGGCCGGCGGGCGTGCTCAGGCCCGGGTCGGCTCGGGCGCCGCGGCGGCGGCCAGGCCCTCGGCCTCAACCTTGGGTAGAGCCTGAGGGAGGGTGTAGAAGTGCTCCGTCGCGCCGCGCACCGCGCGCCGGCGGACCAGCACGATCAAGCCGGCCTTGGCGAGCTCGGTGACGTGGTAGTTCGTGTTGCTGAGCGGGATCTGCAGCTCCTGGCTGAGATCGTTGGGAGAGAGGACCCGGCCGCCGTCGATGCCGAGGATTTCAAGGATCGAGACCCGCAGCGGGTGGGCCGTGGACCGCGCCAGGTGCTCCCAGTCGACCGGGAGGTGGCGCTCGCCGGCGCCGTTCGAGCTCGTGCTCGGGCTCCCGTTCCGCTTCGACCCGGCGACCCCGTTCCTGCCGTTTCCCTTCTCCTGGTGCATCTGTCTCTTCTACCCCGTTCCGCCGCGCGTACCCGGCTTGGCTATCGGGTGCGAGATTACCAAAAAATATTGATTCACGACACCATTTTAGGGTATGGTTCGCCCCGCGATGCTCGTTCGGAGGAGAGATGCGTCGGGCGGTGGCCCCTGGATTGCCTTTTTCGCCTTCCTGGTCGGTGCGGCCGTCGCGCTCGCCTCGACGCCGGCGCCCGCCGTCGCCGACACGGCCTCGGTGATCGCGCCCAGCGACCCGCACGCGCCGACCGTCGAATCGGGCTGGCAGGCGGGAACCTGCAAGCGCGAACCGGCGATCACCGATCCCAATCCGGCCGACTTCTGCAACGTCGAGAGCAATCCCGGCGAATTCTTCTTCGAAACGGCGGCGGCGCACCCCAACTACGGGTTCACCCAGTTCATCGTCGCCCACCACAGCGAAAGCAACCTGCTCGGCCAGCTGCTCGAAATGCCGACCAACGAATTGGAGTACGTGCGGGTCGAGCTGCCGGTCGGGCTCAGCGTCGACCCCGGGGCGACCGGCCGCTGCCCCGCCGAAGTCTTCGAAGCGGGCGCCTCCGGCTGCGAAAGCTACGGCGCCAAGGTGGGGGAAAGCGGCGTCACCGCCTCGGCGCTCGGCCTGGTCCCGCTGCCTCCCTTCGCGGGCCTGACCGCGGTCCCGGTCTACAACCTGGTGCCGAAGCAGGGGCAGGCCGCCCGCTTCGGCCTCGAACTGCTGGGCAACGAAGTCTTCCTCGAAGGCGACATCGCCTCCGGCGGCGACTACCACGAGGGCTTCACGATCAAGGTGCCGCGCGCCCTGCCGATCCAGGTCCCGCCGCCGCTCGACAAACTGGTCACCGGCCTGATCCTCAAGAACCGCCTGGTGTTCGACGGTCGCTCCCAGGTGCCGGGCGGCAACGGCACCTTCCTCACCACCCCGAGCACCTGCCACGGGCGCGCCTACCTCGAATCGGGGACCGAATACTCGACCCTGCTGAAGGCCGCCTCCTATGAAGAGATCGAAGCGGGGGAGAGCTTCCTGGCCGGGGCCGGAGAATACCTCGAATCGCCGATCCCGCCGGGCACCTCGCCGAAAAGCTGCGACACGATCCCCTACACGCCGCAGCTCGGCGTGGCGCCGGGGACCGACGAGACGAACTCGCCGGCCGGCGCCACGGTGACGGTCGCCGTCCCGCAGCTGCAGAACCCGGCGGGCCAGGACGAGTCGACGACCAGGGAAGCGCGGGTGACGCTGCCGCCGGGCATGGGCATCAACCCGTCGGCCGCCGCCGCCACCAACAACCTCAAGGCCTGTGACGACAGCCAGTTCCCGCTCCACTCGACCGCGCCGATCGGCTGCCCGGCGGAGTCGCGGATCGGCACCGCGACGATCGCCGCGGCGGCGCTGCCCGAAGGCAACCTCGAAGGCAACGTCTACGTCGGCACGCAGCAGAGCACCGACCCGACCTCCGGCAACGAGTACCGGATCTTCATCGACGCGGCCTCGGCCCGCTACGGGATCGACGTGCGGCTCGTCGGCCACGTCGCCGCCGACCCGGTGACCGGGCAGCTGACGACCACGATCACCGAAGTTCCGCAGGTGCCCTTCAGCAGCTTCAGGCTCGACTTCGTCGGCGGCGAGCACGCCGTCCTCAGCAGTCCGCCGACCTGTGGTCCGAACCGCGGCGGCGCCCGGATGAGCCCGTGGTCGGGCAACGCCGACGCGACCCCGGTCGCGAGCTTCTCCCTCCACGCCACCCCGGGCGGAGGCGCCTGCAGCGCGACCCTCGCGACGCGGCCCTTCGCCCCCTCCTTCGCGGCCGCGCCGCAGTCGAGCCAGGCCGGGGCCTACAGCCCGCTGCACGTCACGCTGGAACGCCCCGATGGGCAGCAGGAGCTGAAGGCAGCCTCGGTTGCCCTGGCGCCGGGGATGATCGCCAAGGTCGCCGGCATCCCCTACTGCCCGCCGAGCGCCCTGGAAGCGGCGGCCGCGAGCAGCGGCGCCGCGCAGGCCGCGCAGTCGAGCTGTCCGGCGCAGAGCGAGGTCGGCAGCGCCACGGTCGAGGCGGGCACCGGGCCGACGCCGTTGCGGATCGGCGGCAAGGTCTTCCTCTCGGGTCCCTACCACGAGGCTCCTCTCTCCCTGGCGGTCGTCACTCCCGCCACCGCCGGGCCGTTCGATCTCGGCACGGTGGTGGTGCGGGTGGCGCTCTTCGTCGACCCGGAGACGGCGCGGGTGACCGCCGTATCCGACCCGATCCCCGACGTCTTCGGCGGCGCCCAGCTGAGCATCCGCAAGATCGCGCTCGATCTCGACCGGAGCGAATTCACGCTCAACCCGACCAGCTGCGAAGGCCTGACCACGACGGCGACGCTGAACGGCGGCGGCGGCGACCCGGCGACGCGGTCGAGCTGGAGCTCGCTCGACGTCTCGGCGCCGTTCCGGACCTCGGAATGCGGGGCGCTGAAGTTCCGGCCGCGGTTGACGACGCGCTTCATCGGCGGCAGGAAGCAGACCCGGCGGGCGGGCCACCCGCGACTCCGGGCGACCCTCAAGGCGCGCGCCGGCGACGCCAACATCGCCCGCGCGACGCTGACCCTGCCGCGCTCGGAGCTGATCGACCAGGGACACATCAAGACGATCTGCACCCGGGTCCAGCTGGCCGCCCAGGAATGCCCGCAGGGCTCGATCTACGGCCACGCGAGCGCCTCGTCGCCGCTGCTCGAAGACGAACTGTCGGGGCCCGTCTACCTGGTCTCCTCGAGCCATGTGCTGCCCGATCTGCTCGCCGACCTGAAGGGCCAGGTGGAGATCCGGCTGCACGGCGTGATCAAGTCGGTGAAGCACGGGCGCATCCGCACGACCTTCTCGCCGATCCCCGACGTCCCCGTGAGCACGTTCACGATCACGATGCGGGGCGGCCGCAAGGGGCTGCTGCAGAACTCGCGCAACCTCTGTGCCCACCGCTACTTCTCGCGACTCAAGTTTCTCGCCCAGAACGGCAAGCCCCTGCTGAGGAAGCGACTGCCG
The DNA here is from genome assembly GCA_963763265.1 of uncultured Actinomycetes bacterium. GTDB lineage: Bacteria > Actinomycetota > Thermoleophilia > Solirubrobacterales > 70-9 > VAYN01. Next base: position 157,166 of record CAVXNN010000003.1, read on the forward strand.
CTCCGCGTCCCCGCCTGCCACGGCATCAGGAAGCCGCGGCACAAGCGCCACCGCGGGCACCGGCGCCACCGGCGCAACGGGCAGGCGGGCAAGCACCACGCGGGCAAGAACCGAAAAGGGAAGAACGGTCGCAAGTAAACGTGGTCGTTTTTCGAATCGAATCGATGGGTAGGGGGTGGCTCCGATGAGGAGGACTGCACGCAAGGCGGCAACGGCGGCCGGTGCGATGGCGTTGGCGGCGCTGCTGCTCGGCGCCTTCGGCGCGAGCCGGGCGGCGGCGATCGGGATCGCCAATTGGGAAGCCGGGACCTGCACGGCGCCGGGCTGCACCTACGCGGGCTCGCCGACCGAATTCTTCGCCCAGGCGGCCGGCCACCCTCCGGACGGGGTCACCGACTTCACCGTCAAAGTCGAAGGGGGCGATCAGGCCAAACGGGTGAAAGTCGAACTGCCCGAAGGGCTGAACGTCAACCCGCAGGCGGTGCCGCAGTGTCCCGTGGCGACGTTCCGGGCAGCCGAGTCGAGCTGCGCGGCAAGCCAGGTCGGGATCAGCGAAGTCACCTCGAGCGTCCTGCCGTTCCCCCTCAAATTCAACGTCTACAACCTGGTGCCGAGCAATGGCGAACCGGCGCTCTTCGGGTTCCACGTCACGACGCCGCTCGTGCCGCTCGTCGACGAGTACGTCTTCCTCGAAACGTCGATCGAATGGGGCGGCGACTACCACGAGGCCTTCTACATCAACAACATCGCCGCGTTCCCACCGCTGGCCCGCAACCGGCTGGTCTTCGACGGCCAGGCCGGCGGCTCGTTCCTGACCCTGCCGAGCCCGTGCAACGGGCCCTCGACCAGCCTGCTGGAACTGGAAAGCCAGGAAGGCGCGACCGCCGGGCCGCTGCCGACCACGCCGCCGGTGCCGATCGTCGGTTGCGCCGCCGTGCCGTTCGGGCCGCGCGTCGCCGCGAGCGCCTCGGGGGCGACCGACTCCTCGAGCACGGTGGCGGTGGCGCTCGAGGTGCCGCAGCATCCCGGTGCCGCGGAAATCAACACCTCCACGGTGAGGAGCGCGAACGTGACCCTGCCGGCGGGCACCGGGCTGAACCCGGCGACCGCGCCCGGCGTGCACTTCTGCCCCGACGGCGACTTCCCGCTGCACGGCAAAGCGCCGGTCTCCTGCCCCGCCGATTCGCAGATCGGCACGATCGCGATCGAAGCGCCGGAGCTGCCGCCCGGCTCGCTGAAGGGGCCGGTCTACCTGGCCGAACAGAAGAGCCGCGACCCGCAGTCGGGCAACGAGTACCGGATCTTCTTCAACGCCGAAGCGAACCGCTACGGGGTCCAGGTCCGCGAGGAAGGCAAGGTGAAGGCCGATCCGCGGACCGGGCAGCTGACCGGCGAGTTCGGCGATCTGCCGCAGGTCGCCTTCAGCTCGGCCACCCTCACCTTCGGCGTGCAGGCGCACAACTCGGTGCCGGTGCTGAGCAGCCCGCCGCTCTGCACCAACACCGCCACCTCGAGCGCCGTCCCGTGGTCGACCGGCGTGGCCGCGCAGACGCCGCCGACCGAACTGAAGATGAGCGCCGCGCCGGGCGGCCGGCCCTGCGCCAAGTCGATGGGCGAACGACCGTTCCAGCCCGGGTTCTTGGCCCGCCCGCTGACCAGCAAGGTGGCCACCTACACGCCCTACCAGCTGCACATCACCCGCGGCGAAGGCGAACAGGAGATCAAGCACTTCAACCTCACGCTGCCCCCCGGGGCGACCGCGAAGCTGGCGGGCGTGGCCTACTGCGAACCCGGCGAATTCGAACGCGCCAACTCGATCTCCGGGACCGAAGAGCAGCAGAGCTCGAGCTGCCCGGGGCGCAGCGAAATCGGCGTCGCCTCGATCCTCGCCGGCACCGGGTCCTCGCCGCTGAAGATCGACGGCAAGGTCTATCTGTCGGGCCCGTACCAGGGTGCCCCGCTCTCGGTCGTCGTGATCACCCCGGCGGTCGCCGGCCCCTTCGACCTCGGCAACGTGGTCGTCCACGCGCCGCTCAACGTCGATCCGGAAACCGGCCAGGTCTCGACCGGCGCCGATATCCCCGACGTCTTCGGCGGCGTGAAGCTCGACATCCGCTCGATCCTCGTCAACCTGGACGCGAAGGAATTCACCCTCAACGGGACCAACTGCAAGAAGTCGGCGGTCACCGGGGCCGTGCAGGGCGGGGGAGGCGACCCCACCAACTCGACGACCTGGTCCTCGTTCGAAGTCTCGACGCCGGCCCGCGGAGATCATTGCCGGGGGCTCAAGTTCACGCCGCGGCTTCGCCTGCGCCTGCTCGGCCAGACCCATCGCGCCCAGCACCCGAAGCTGAAGGCGGTGCTCCTGCCGAAAGAGGGCCAGGCGAACGTCGAAGTCGCCTCGGTGGCGCTGCCGCACGCCATCTTCCTCGACCAGGCGAGCCTCGGCAAGGTCTGCACGCGGCCGGAGTTCGCGGCCGAACAGTGCCCGAAGAAGTCGATCTACGGACGCGCGATCGCCTGGTCGCCGCTGCTCTCGAAGCCGCTCGCCGGGCCGGTCGTCCTGCGCTCCTCCAACCACAAGCTGCCGGACATGGTCGCCCACCTGCGAGGCCAGGTGAACATCGACCTCGACGGGCGCATCGACTCTTTCAAGGGCGGCATCCGCACCACCTTCGCGGGCATCCCGGACCTGCCCGTGAGTCGGTTCGTCCTCCTCCTGCCCGGCGGCAAGCACGGCCTGCTGCAGGCCTCGACCAACCTCTGCGCGAAGCCGGTGCGGGGGATCATCCGACTCACCGCCCACAACAGCAGGCGCTCGAACAGCCACGTGAGGATCAAGACGCCGTGCAGGGCGGGCCGTCACAAGACGCACAGAAAGCACGCCAAGCAGCGGCACGAGGGCGGCAGCAAGGGCAAGAAGGGCGGCCACCGCCAGAAGGCCGGGCAGCAGCGTCGGTGACCCTGCGGATCAGTATCCCGATCCAATCTTGTCGAGCGGTTGACTTGACCCCGCCGCCCGGGACGCTAGGGTTCCGATTGGGAGAGGGATGCAGGTACCGCCACGCAGGGGCGGCGTTATCGCTTTTCGGGGAATTGCGTTAACGGAGGAGGAGAAGATGTTCAAGCGTTCGGTTTCACTGGTGCTCCTGTGCCTCGGGGCACTGCTGGCGGTGCCGCTGTCCACGGCATCCGCGGACACGGGAGAAATCATCGAACCGCAGCTCGTCCCGCCCTCGAACTACGACGGCTGGCAGGCCGGCACGTGCCTGACCGACGAACCGATTCCCGGTATCGCGAAACTCCACTGCGGTCCGCAGACCGGGCCGGCCTTCTTCACCCAGGCCGGCGGCCACCCGCCGATCGGCTTCACCCAGTACACGATCCAGCACGACCCCTTCCGACCGAGCAGCCTCGGCGGTGAAACGCTCGTCGCGCCGATCAAGGAACCGGAAGTCAACCGGACGATCAAGACCCTGCGGGTGGACCTGCCCCCGGGCCTGACCGTCAACCCGAACGCGACCCCGTCGAAGTGCTCGCTGGCCGAATTCCTCAACTCGCCCGCGGCCGGGATCTTCGCCCCCACCTGCAAAGCGGAGACGAAAGTCGGGACCGAGGAAGTCACCGCGGTGACCAACCGGGAAGGCATACCGCTCGAAGTCAAACCGGGTCTGAAAGTCCCGGTCGAAAAGGGCTTCGTCGTGCCGCCCACCGAAGGGCTGACGAAAGTCGACGTCTACAACCTCACGCCGAAACCGGGCGAACCGGCGTTGTTCGGCTTCGTCGTCGCGCACAAAGAGCCGGTGTTCCTGGAAACCGAAGTCGCCTGGGAGAGCGACTTCCACGAGTCGTTCACGATTCGCCTTCCGAACACCGCGTCCGAGCCCGGGCTCTCGACGCTGATCTCGCGGTTGATCAACTACGGACCGAGCGGCAACGGCACCTACCTGACCAACCCGACCACCTGTTACAACCCGGACGAGGGCGCCTACGAACACCTCTACTCGACCTGGTTCCGGGCCGAGTCCTACGGCCTCCCCAACCCCAGCTTCCCGAACGGCTCGACCCCGGTCGAGGCTCAGGTGATCGCGACCAACACCAGCGGCATCGCCCACCGAGTCCAGCAGGTGGGCTGCGCCAACGTCCCGTTCAACCCGGCGGTCACCGTCGACCCGGGCACCGACTCGATCGACTCGCCGGCGAAGGCGACCGTGACCACCACGATGCCGTTCGAAAACCCGGCGAAAGGCGAGAACGGCCTCGCCCAGTCGAACCTGAAGAAGGCGACGATCTCGCTGCCCGAAGGGATGGGCCTCAACCCGTCCGGGGCCGCCGGCCTCGTCGCCTGTACCGACGCCCAGTTCGGCAAGGGGGAACGGTCCTACACCAACAGCTGCCCCGCCGACTCGGTGATCGGCAGCGCCGAAATCACCTCGGCGCCGCTCGAAAGGCCGCTGAAAGGCTCGATCTACGTCGGCGCGCAGAAGAGCTCCGAACCGGAATCGGGCGAAGAGTTCCGGATTCTGGTCGAAGCCAAGGAACAGACCGAGGGCATCGACGTCCGCCTGGTCGGCAAGGTCTCCGCCGACAAGAACACCGGTCGGCTGACCGCGGTGTTCAGCGAACAGGAGATCGGGCCGCTGGCGGGCAAGCTGCCGGAAGGCCTGCCGCAGGTGCCGTTCGAAACCGTGAAGCTGAGCTTCGATGGCCCGAAGACGGTGCTGACCAGCCCATCGACCTGTGCGGCCGCCGAAACGACCGGCCAGATGGAACCGTGGGCGCGCCCCGGCACCACCACGCCGATCAGCAGCAAGTTCACGCTCACCAACCAGCCGGGCGGCGGCGACTGCCCGACCAGCCTCGGCGCCCGCAAGTTCGAGCCGGGCTTCGGCACCGACTCGAACTCGACCAAGGCGAGCGACTACAGCCCGTTCAAGGTCCACATCGCGCGCGGCGACGGCCAACAGGAGCTGAAGGCCGTCAACGTGACGCTGCCCAAGGGCCTGGTCGGCCGGCTCGCCGGGATCCCGTACTGCGGCCAGCACGAACTGGATCTCGCCAAGGTGAGCAGCGGCAAGGACCAGCAGGCCCACCCTGACTGCTCCTCCGAAAGCGCGATCGGGCGGACGACGACGGTGTCGGGCACCGGCGGCTCGCCGCTCAGCCTGCCGGGCACGGCCTATCTCGCCGGCCCGTACAAAGGGGCGCCGCTCTCGATGGCGGTGATCACCCCGGCCGTCGCCGGCCCATTCGACCTCGGCACCGTGGTCGTCCGGGTGGCGCTCCACATCAACCCGCTGACCGCCCAGGTCAACGCGGTGTCCGACCCGATCCCGAACGTCTTCGGCGGCGTCAAGCTCGACGTCCGCTCGATCGACGTGAATCTCGACCGCTACAAGTTCATGGTCACGCCGACCAACTGCGAAGCGGCCACCACCGCGGGTACGGTCAACGGCGGCGGGTCCAACCCGCTCGACACGTCGGCCTGGAGCAGCGCCTCGGTCTCCGCGCCGTATCAGGCGACCGGCTGCAACAAGCTGTCGTTCAAGCCGAAGTTCTACGCCAAGATCTCGGGCCCGACGACGCGGGCCAAGAACCCGCAGATCCGGGTGGTCGTCAAGGGCCGCACCGGCGATGCCAACATCGCCCGCACGGCCCTGAACCTGCCGCACTCGCTGTTCCTCGACCAGAGCCACATCAAGACGGTGTGCACGAGGGTCCAGCTGGCGGCGAACAAGTGCCCGAAGAACGCGATCTACGGGCACGCCGAAGCGAAGTCGCCGCTGTTGAAGGGCAAGTTGAAGGGCCCGGTCTACATGGTGTCCTCGAAGCACAAGCTTCCGGACCTCCTGGCGGACCTCAAAGGCCAGGTCAACATCCACCTCGACGGCGTCATCAGCTCCAAGCACGGCGGGCTGAAGACGGTGTTCAACAACACGCCGGACGTCCCGGTGAAGTGGTTGATCCTGAACATGCGGGGCGGCGACAAGAGCCTCCTGCAGAACTCGACCAACCTCTGCAGGTCCAGGCAGCTGGCCATCCTCAACATGAAGGGCCAGAACGGCAAGGTGATGAAGAACAACCGGTTCCCGCTCAACATCGCCTCCTGCGGCGGCAAGAGCAAGGCGCACAAGCAGCACAAGAAGGCGTCCTAGCCCCGGGACGCGCGGAAGGCACCGGCGCGGCGGGCTGACTAGCCTGCGCGCCGGTGCGTCCTTCCGTCTCCGTCCTGATCGTCGCCTGGAACAGCAGCGCCCAGCTGCGCCGGACGCTTCCGCCGCTGCTCACCGAGCTGCGCGAGGGCGATGAGCTGATCGTCGTGGACAACGACTCGCCCGACGACTCCGCCGCCATCGTGCGCGAGCTGGCGCCGCGGGCGAAGATCGTGACCATGGGTCGCAACCGCGGCTTCTCGGGCGGCGCCAACGTCGGCGCGGACGCCGCGGGCGGCGACCTGCTGGTCATCCTCAACCCGGACGCGATGCCCCTGCCCGGCTGGGGGGAGGCGATCCGCCGTCCCTGGCTCGAAGGGCGCGGCTGGGCGGCCTGGCAGGGCCTGGTCGCCGAGGGCGACGGGGCGACGATCAACTCGGCCGGCAACCCGGTCCATTTCACCGGGATCGTCTGGGCGGGGCGTCACGGCGAGCCGCTGGCCGCCGCGCCGGGGCCGGGGGAGGTGACGGCGCTCTCGGGCGCCTGCCTGGCGGTGCCGCTCGCCGTCTGGAGGCGGGTCGGGGGCTTCGCCGAGCGCTTCTTCATGTACCACGAGGACGTCGACCTCTCGCTGCGGCTGCGGCTGGCGGGGGAGACGGTCGGCATCGAGTCGCGTGCGGTCGTCGCCCACGACTACGAGTTCACCGCCTCGGCGGGCAAGAAGTGGCGCTGGCTGGAGCGCAACCGGCTCGCCACCCTGGTCCGTCTCTATCCCGGCCCGCTCCTCGCCCTCCTGGCGCCGGCCCTGCTGGCGACCGAGGCGGCCCTGCTGCTCGCCGCGGCGGCCGGCGGCTGGGGGGGCCAGAAGCTGCGGGCCGACGCCGAAGTGCTCACCTGGCTGCCGCGCCTGCTGGGCGAGCGCCGCGCGATCCGTCGCGCCCGCGCGATCTCCGCCGGCCAGTTCGCCGCCTGTCTCACCGCCGACCTCGACTCGCCCTTCATCCCCGCGTCGGCCCGCTCGGCGCCGGCCCGCGCCCTGCTGCGCGGCTACTGGCGGGCGGTCCGCGCCCTGCTCGGCCGCTAGACGCTATGGCCTCGGTTAATCACCGGGGCCCTCCCACCGTCCGGTAGCGGCCGGACCCTCTTGCTCAGTCGGGGGTTTGTCTGGCCGGAGACGGGCTCCGGCTGACCCCAGGCAAGGAGGGTCCGGCCATGAACGGCACGATGACATGGGTTGGTTTGGATGTCCACGCGCGCTCCACGCACGCGGCGGCGATCGATTCGCTGAGCGGCGAGCTGCGCAGGGCGCGCTTCGGAGCGGGCACCGAGGAGGTGGTGGAGTGGCTCGGCGGGCTGGAGGGCCCGGTGCGGGCGGCTTATGAGGCGGGGCCGACCGGGTTCGGGCTGATGCGGGCGGACGCCGCGGGGATCGAGGTGTAGGTGGTGGCCCCGAGCAAGACGCCACGGGCCCCGGGCGATCGGGTGAAGACCGACCGCAAGGACGCCGAGCTCCTTGCGCGTCTCCTGCTCGCCGGGCAGCTGCGCCCGGTGACCGTCCCGCCCGAGTGGCTGGAGGCGATCCGCCACCTCGCCCGTACCCGCGAGCAGATCCGCCACGACCTGATGCGCGCCCGCCACCGGGTCTCCAAGCTCCTGCTCGTGCATGGCCTGGTCTATCCCGGCAAGACGACCTGGGGCCGCGATCACCGGCGTTGGCTCTCGCGGCAGTCTTTCGACCACGAGCCGACCGAGCTGGCCTTCGTCGACCTGCTCGCCGCCGTCGACGGGCTCACCGCCCGCCGCGAGGCGCTCGACGAGCGGCTCTCCAGGCTCGCCACCGACGAGCGGCTGTGGCCGACGGTCGCGAGGCTGCGTGCCTTCCGCGGCATCGACACGCTCACCGCGCTGATGCTCCACCTCGAGCTCGGCGGCGACTGGCGGCGCTTCTCCTCGCCACGCAAGCTCTCCTCCTGGCTCGGCCTGACCCCCTCGCTGCAGCAGTCCGGGGAGTCCGAGAGCCAGGGGCAGATCACCAAGACCGGCTCGGCGATCGCCCGCCGCCTCTTGGTCGAGTCGGCCTGGCACTACGCGCGGGAGCCGCGGATCGGCGCCACCCTCGCCAACCGCCAGGCCGGCCAGCCCGACCACGTCCTGCAGATCGCCTGGCGCGCCCAGCACCGGCTGCATCGGGTCGGAGGGCGCCTGCGCGAGCGCGGCAAGCCTGGAAACGTCGCGACCGTCGCGGTCGCCAGGGAGCCGGCGGGCTTCCTCTGGGCCGCGGCAACCGCGCCATGAGCTGACCGCCCACCACAGCGGTCGCGCTCGGCCACCGGGTCCGGGCCAACGGCCGCCGGCACGCGCGGATCTACTATGGGCAGCCCTCACCGGCCACGCCCGCTTCTAGATTGCGCCCGCCGGCGACGAAGCCAGCGCCCTGGGATAGCCAACTCCCGCATCGTCAGACTGACAACCAGCGACGTCGAAGTCGCGCCCGGACCCGGGAGCCGAGCCTCACCACACCGGCCGGCAGCGGCCGCGATCGGTGCTGGGCACTTGACAAATCGGCGGCCATATCAGTAGGGTCCCTGCGTTCGTACTTCTGCTCGCATAGGACGCAAAAGTACGAACGCGCCCCGGCGGCGCCGGCGGGCAGCAAGGAGTGGCCGGGTGGGTTCAGCCGCGCTGGGCGGTCGGGCGGATGAGGATCTCGTTGATCTCGACCCCGGGCGGCGCGGTCAGCGCGTGCAGCACCTCGCGGGCGATGTCGTCGTCCCGCAGCGCCCACTCGGCAGGCTTCTCGTCGAAGAACCCGGTGTCGGTGATGCCGGGCTCGACCAGCGTCACCTTGATCCGGTCGTTGTCGTCCACCTGGCGGAGCTCCTGGCGCAGCGCCTCGCCGATCGCGGTCGCCGCGAACTTGGTCGCCGAGTAGAGCGAGCCGGGCAGCGGCCGGCGCCCGGCCACCGAGCTGGTGATGACGTAGTGGCCCGTACCGCGCTCCAGCAGGTGGGGGAGGGTGGCGCGGATCGTCAGCGCCGGACCCAGGACGTTGGTCAGGACCATCGCGCGCCAGTGCTCCGGCGACTCGGCGAGGAAGCCGCGGGTCGCGCCGAAGCCGGCGTTGGCGAACACCGCGTCGATCCGGCCGAACTCGGCGAGCGCCCGCCCGGCCAGCGCCTCGACCTGGTCCCACTCCGCCACGTCGCACTCGACCGCCAGCGCCCGCGTCGGGCCGCCGAGCTCGGTCGCCAGCTCCTCGAGCGGCGCGCGGCGCCGGGCGGCGAGTACCAGGCGGTACCGATCGGCCCCCAGCCGTGCCGTGGCCGCGCCGATGCCGCTGCCGGCTCCGGTGATCAGAAGGACGGGTTTATCTGGCTCTGCGTCTTGGTTTTTTCGAGGCATACCGATATTTAACCCGCGTTGAGATGCCGGCCGCTGCGGCTTGCGATAATGCTCGGCGTCGTGGATCCGTCGCGCAAGCGCAAGATTCGGCTGGTCGCCGCCCTCTCCGCGGCTGTCGTGCTGGCCGTGGCCCTCGCCTACGTCAGCTTCAGCGCCTCCGACCAGACCAGCGAACCGTCGCAGATCAAGGTCGCCCCGGTCGGGCAGAAGTTCGAGATGAACGCCAAGGTCGTGCCGAAATCGGTCCGGCACGACGGCGAAACGCTCAAGTTCCAGGTCGAGGATCGCGAAGGCGGCGGCGTGATGCCGGTCAGCTACCAGGGCGTCGTCCCGGATCCGTTCCGCGGCGGCCGCGAGATCGTGCTCACCGGCGCGCGCGGCTCGAACGGCACCTTCGTCGGCGAACCCGAATCGCTGATCACCAAGTGCCCGTCGAAGTTCAGGACGAACGCCAGCGAAACCGCGGAAACCGGCAGCGGCATCTACTCCGGCACCAATGGCTAGCGTCGGCGGCGTCCTGCTGGCGCTCGCCTTCTTCGCCGCCGGCGCCTCGGCCGTCACCGCGGTCGTCTGGCGCCACGACGACGGCCGCGTCGCCCTCGCGCGACGGGGCGTCTACGGCGTCTTCTTCCTGCTCTTGGCCTGCGTGGTGATCATCGAGGTCAGCTTCGCGACCAACGACTTCTCGCTCAACATCGTCGCCGAACACTCCTCGATCGAGACGCCGATGTTCTACAAGCTGGCGGCGATGTGGTCGAGCCAGGAAGGCTCGCTGCTGCTCTGGTCCTTCGTGCTCTCGATCGTCGCCTCGCTGGCGCTCTACTCGACCCGCCACAAGCTGCGCGAGATCGTCCCCTGGGCGACCGCGGTGATGATGACGGTCGGCGCCTTCTTCATCGGGCTGATGCTCTTCGCGCCGGACGTCAACCCGTTCAAAGTGCTGAACCCGGCGCCGCACGACGGGATCGGGCTGAACCCGCTGCTCCAGCACCCGAGCATGATGATCCACCCGCCGATGCTCTACTCGGGATACGTCGCCTGGACGGTCCCCTTCGCCTTCGCGATCGGCGCCCTGGTCACCCGCCGGGTCGACTCCGAATGGCTCCGCGCGACCCGCCGCTTCGCGCTGATCGCCTGGACCTTCCTCGGCTTCGGCCTGCTGCTCGGCGCCCGCTGGTCCTACTCGGAGCTCGGCTGGGGCGGCTACTGGGCCTGGGACCCGGTCGAGAACGCGGCGCTGATGCCCTGGCTGCTCGGCACCGCGTTCCTGCACTCGATCATGGTGCAGGAGAAACGCAACATGCTGAAGGTCTGGAACGCGACGCTGATCGTCGCCACCTTCGCGATGTGCCTGCTCGGCACCTTCCTGGTGCGCTCCGGGGTGCTGCAGTCGATCCACGCCTTCGGCAACGACACGGTCGGCCCCTACCTGCTGGTCGTGATCGGGATCGTCGTGATCGGCTCGACCCTGCTGCTGATCTCGCGCCTCGACGACCTGCGCTCGAACAAGCGGATCGACTCGCTGATCTCGCGAGAATCGGTCTTCCTGATCAACAACCTGCTGCTGGTCGGGATGACCGTCGTGATCGCCTGGGGGACGTTCTTCCCGCTGATCTCCGAACTCTTCACCGGCAGCAAGAGCTCGCTCGCCGCGCCCTGGTTCGACAAGTACACGACGCCGCTGGCGATCCTCCTGGTCCTCTTCACCGGCATCGGCCCGCTGCTCGCCTGGCGGCGGGTGACCTGGGCCTCGGCGAAGCGCGTCTTCCGCATCCCGGCCGCCGTCGCGCTGCTCACGCTCATCGTCCTCTGGGCGTTCACCGACGCGGCGAACAGGCCCTGGGCGCTGGCCCTGTTCACCTTCGCCGCCTTCACGATCACCGGCATCGGGCAGGAGTTCTACAACGGCGCCCACGCGCGGCAGAAGACCTCGGGCGGCTCCCTGGCGGGCGCCCTGGCCGCGGTCACGGCGCGCAACCGGCGACGCTACGGGGGCTACATCGTCCACATCGGCATCGCGATTCTGCTGATCGGCATCGCCGCTTCCTCGAGCTTTCAGACCAACGAAAACGTCTCGATGAAGCCGGGCGAAACCCGGGTCGTCGACGGGCGCGAATTCACCTACAAGAAGCCCTACGTCCAGGTCGACAGCGAGAAGTACACCTTCGGCGCCGACGTCGAAGTCAAAGAAGATGGCAAGTATCTGACGACGCTGCGGACCAGTCGCCGCTTCTTCCGGCCGACCGGCGCCGCCGCCCAGGGCGCGGGCGGGATCACCACCTACTTCGCCGGCGAGGCGACCACCGAGGTCGGGTTGAAGACCACCCCGCTGCGCGACATCTGGGTCACGGTCGCCCCCAACACGACCCAGGTGCAGCACCAGCTGTCGCTGGCCGAAAAAGGCTTCCAGAAATGCGTCGAAGCCGGCCCGGGGACGCCCGCCCAGTGCAAGCAGCTGGCGGCGATGATGCGGGCGGCCGCGGCGAACCCCTCGCTGCAGGCGCAGGCGCTCGGGCAGATCGAAAACCTGCAGCTGCTCTCGGCCGAAAAGATCGCCCGCCAGTACGTGAACAGCGCAGCGGCGGCGACGTTCAAGGTGATCATCAACCCGCTGGTGATGTGGATGTGGATCGGCGGGATCGTCGGGCTGATCGGCGCCCTGATCGCGGTCTGGCCGACCCGCAGCCGCCGCAAGGGGGCGATGGTGCGAACCGAGGCCGACGCGCTGAAGGAAGCCAAATACCGCGAAATCCGCGACGCCGAGCTCGACCACGCCTCCGGCAAGCTGTCCGACGAGGACTACGCGATCCTCGACTCCGAGCTGCGCAAGGAAGCGGTGGAGATCCTCGACGCGGTCGGGGTGGGGGCGGGTAGCGGCGAGCAGGTCCGCGTCGGACGGGCGGGACTGCCGAGCGACTACGTGGTCGGGAACGGCAACGGGCACGGCGACGGAAACGTCACGGCGGCCGCCACCCTGCCGGCCGACGCCGTCATGGGCAACGGGCCCCGGCCCGATGCCGCGGCGAACGGCAACGGCGGCGCCGACGGCCACGCGAGCCACAACGGCGGCGCCGACGGCCACGCGAGCCACAACGGCGGCGCCGACGGCCACGCGAACGGCAATGGCAACGGGAACGGCGCGGCGCACGCCGACGGCGACGACGACCCTGCCGAGCCGGCCGGGCGCGGCTGACGACTCACCTCACCAGCCGGCCCGACCCTCTACACTCAGGCCCGTGTACACGATCCTCGGCGTCCTTCAGGTCATCATCTCCGTGGTCCTCGTCTTCCTGGTGCTCCTGCACTCGGGCAAAGACGCGGGGCTCTCGGGCGCCTTCGGGATCGGCGGCGGCGGAGGCCAGCTGGGCGGCGGCTCGATGGTCGAGCGCAACCTCGACCGCGCCACCATCTTCTTCGCGGTCCTGTTCGTCGTGAACTCGATCGTGCTGCTGAAGATCTAGCGGGGGCCGCTCCCCTCGCCGGCACGGGGCGAGCGCGCCGCTGACGCGGCGCAGGACGCCACCTTCTCTCGGCCCACGTAGCGCTGCTACGCGGGCCTCGCGTCGTCGACGTCCTGCTTGGTCAGCGACACGCTCGCCCTCGCGCCGCCTCGGGTCGCGGCCCGGGGGGCGGGGAGGTCGCGGCCCGGGGAAGGAGGGGGGTTGCGCCCTTTGGGTGGAGGGAAGGGAGAAAGGGTGGGTGTCAGACTGGGACCGGCTGTAACCGTGCTTGACAAATGCGGTAGCTTTGTCAAGCACGCAGACTCAAAGTACGCGTTTGACAAGGAGGGGAAACGTGGAGGCGCACGTGGAGCACGCGCATCACCATCACCACGACGACGTCGACCTGAACCCGGCGGCCTGGAGCGACGGGAAGCGCTACGCCTGGCTGCTCGGCATCCTGGTGCCGCTGGCGCCGTTCATCGCCTGGGGAGCGGTGGAATGGAGCGGCTTCGGCGGCTTCTGGTTCCTCGGGCCGGTGCTCGTCTTCGTCGTCTTCCCGCTGCTCGACTTGGTGATCGGGCTCGACGCCTCCAATCCGCCCGACTCGGTCCTCAAGTGGCTCGAGCAGGACCGCTACTACCGCTGGTGCACCTACCTCTTCATCCCGATCCAGTACGCCGGGCTCGTCTTCGCCTGCTGGAAGTGGGGCGGCGGCGGCCTCACGGTCGTCGAAAACCTCGGCCTGGCCCTGACCATGGGCGTGGTCGGCGGGATCGGCATCAACACCGCGCATGAGCTCGGCCACAAGCGCGAGAGCGCCGAGAAGTGGCTGTCCCGCGTCGCCCTCGCGCAGACCGGCTACGGACACTTCTTCATCGAGCACAACCGCGGCCACCACGTCCGCGTCGCCACCCCGGAGGACCCGGCCAGCTCGCGGCTGGGGGAGAGCTTCTGGGAGTTCCTGCCGCGCACCGTGGCCGGCAGCCTCAGCTCGGCCTGGGGGATCGAGACGGCGCGACTCGACCGGCTCGGCAGGTCGCACTGGACGCTGCGCAACGACATCCTCGGCGCCTGGGCGATGACCGCGGTGCTCTTCGTGGCGCTCGCCATCGCCTTCGGCCCGATCGTCCTGCCCTACCTGGTGCTGCAGGCGGTGATCGGCTTCTCCCTGCTGGAGGTCGTCAACTACCTGGAGCACTACGGCCTGCTGCGCCAGAAGCGCGAGGACGGCCGGTACCAGCGCTGCCTGCCGCAGCACAGCTGGAACAGCAACAACGTCGCCTCCAACGTGCTGCTCTACCACCTGCAGCGCCACTCCGACCACCACGCCAACCCTACCCGCCGCTACCAGGCGCTGCGCCACGTCGACGAGGCGCCGCAACTGCCGACCGGCTACGCGGGGATGATCGTGCTCGCCTGGTTCCCGCCGCTCTGGCGGCGGGTGATGGACCCGCGGCTGCTCGACCACTTCGATGGCGACGTGACCCGCGCCAACATCAACCCGCGCCGGCGGGACAAGATCCTGGCGCGCTACGGCGCCGGGCCTCGCGGCGGCGCGGCGCCGCCCGGCGCGGCCACCGGCGCCGCGGCGAGCGTGGGAGCGGGATCGTGAGCGCCTGGCGCTGCCCGGCCTGCGGCTACGTCTACGACGAGGCGGCCGGGCACCCGCGCGAGGGCTTCCCCTCGGGGACGCCGTGGAGCGAGGTGCCCGACGACTGGCCCTGCCCGGACTGCGGGGTCCGCGACAAGGTCGACTTCGAGTCGGTCGAGGAGGGCCGCTGACCGCCGGCGCTGCGACCATAGGGGGGATGGCAAGCCGCACCCCCTACCCGGAGGCAGCCCGCGAGCTGCTCCGCCAGACGCTCTTCGACGCCGCCCGCGACCACCTCGAACAGCGGCCTTGGTCGGAGGTGACGATGTCCGACATCGCCGCCACGGCCGGGGTCAGCCGTCAGACCCTCTATAAGGAGTTCGGCAACAAAAGCGAATTCGCGGTCGCGCTCACCATCCACGAGGGCGAGCGGTTCCTGGGCGCGGTGGAGGACGCCGTCCGCGCCCACACCGACGACCCGCGCGCCGCGATCCGCGCCGCGCTCGAGCTCTTCCTGCGCACCGCCGGCGAGGATCCGCTGATCCGCACCCTGTTGAGCGACGACGGCTCCGGCGGCATGCTGCCCTTCGTCACCACGCAGGGGATGCCGGTCGTCGTCTGGGCGACGGCGCGGCTCTCGGCGGTGGTCGAAGAAGGCTGGCCGCAGGCGCCGAAGACCGACGTGAGGCTGCTGGCCGAGGCGCTGGTCCGCCTCGCGATCTCCTACATCACCAACCCGGCCGAGACGCCCGATTCGACCGCGGCCTCGGTCGCCGAGCTGCTCGGCCCCTTCGTCGACCGCGCCCTCGGCTCGACGTCGCGGTGCTGATCGGGCGGTCGGCGCCGGGGTCCGCGGTCGCGGCGGCGCGTCGCCTGCCCGGCGCCTGGGTCACTGTTCCTTGGTGTGGACCCGGCAGGCCCGCGGGTGGCCGCTGTGGAAGTAGCAGCGGTCGTTCACCCAGCTGACCTTGTAGTGGACGCCGACCAGGACGACGTTGTGGCGGATCGCGTAGAAGACGGTGACCCGGCCGTAGTAGTCGTTTGGCCCCTGGAACCAGCTGACGCCGCAGCGGAGTTGGGCCTTGGCGACCCGTTGGCAGCGCACCGTGTGTTCCTGGCCGCGGACGTAGCGGTGGCGGAAGACTTCTTCCAGCGCGTAGCCGCTCACTTCCTCGGCGCGTTCCCTGGTGAGCCAGGGGATGTGGGCCTTGGGCACCCTGATGCGCGGCGTCGGGCCCCCCGCTTCGACCGCTTCGATCCAGCTCTGCACCCAGGAGGAGACCTGATCGACGCGGGTGTAGATGGCGGGGGTGGCCGGGTTGCAGGTGCCGTCGCCGAGGCTGGTGACCCCGACCTCGACCTGGGTGCCGTCCGCCCGCGTGGCGATCGCCGGGCCGCCCGAGTCGCCGTGGCAGGTGGTGGTGTGGAGGCTGGGCGAGTCCAGCGTGCAGACCTGGCGTTCGGGGTCGAAGAACGTGTAGTAGCGGCGCGTGCCCTTGGCGCAGCGCGAGGCTTCCTCGATCGGCACGGTCGCCGCCTGCAGCTGGTTGGGCGCGTGGCCGGTCACCCGGCTGTCGATGCCCCAGCCGGCGATCGTCAGCTCGTCGCCCGGTTCGTAGAGCGCCGCGTCGCCGCTGCCGGCCAGGGCGATCGGCGGCGCGCCGACCGGCGCGCTGAGGATCAACAGCCCGGCGTCGCCGTGCAGTTCGGTCGGGTTGAAGCCGGGGTAGGCGAGGACCCGTTCGACCTGGCTGATGTTCTCCTTGGCGATGTGCCGCAGGTTGGAGACCCCGGTGGCGACCGCGATCAGGCTCGGCTCGACGATCGAGCCCGATTCGATGTCCTCCACGCAGTGCCCCGCGGTCAGCACGACGCGCGGCGCGACGACGGTGCCGGTGCAGGCGTACCCGGCGGTCGCCTGCGAGCCTTCGATGAAGGCGAGCGACGGGTATTCGGCGATCGTCGCGTTGCGCCCGCCGATCACCGAGGCGGTGGCCTTGGGGTCGTGGGACCCGCCGGCCACGGCGCTCGTGGCGGCGCCGGCGCGGGGGGCCGGGGCGGCCGTCGCGGTCGTGGCGACGAGCAGCGAGGCGAGCAGCGCGAACGCCGCGATCAGCGTCGCGTAGCGGCTGCGGCGACAGGGGCTGGTCGGCTTGGGCTCGTCTGGTCGGATCGCTGCTTCTCCCTGCGTCGAGGCCGGGCGGCCCAATCGGGCGATTCTACCCTCGCGCCCTCCTGCAACCCTGGGAACGAGGACGAGTAGCGGGGCCGGATCTGTTCAGGTGCCGACCGGCGGCGGCCACGCGGTGAGAGACGACGGCGACTCAATTGGCGGAAACCGGCTCACAGAGCGAGATTTGCGATCGTCCGGATTCTGACAATGAGAGTTCTCTCACAGTCGTTGCGCTTGCTTAAGCCTTCCTGTCCGTCTAGGTTCGGCCCCAGAAATATTAGCGTTGGCTTATGTGCCGTTGGGTGGCACTGAGAGGTCGCGATGGGTTCAAAGGGTGTGAGGGTATCGGTCGTCTGTGCCTGCGTGATCGTCATCGCGGGCCTGATCGCGCTTTATGTCGGCAACCTGATCGGCGAACCGCCGACGGTCGTGGCCAAGGAAGTCACGCCCCACACGGCCGAGCTGACGCTGAAGACCGAGGCGGCGGTGGGGCCGCAGGGAGCGAATCGGCCCTGGGTCTCCTACCTGATCCGCAACGACCAGGGCGAATGGGTCCACAGCACCGTCTACAAGGTCCCCGCGCACGCCTTGGTCAAGGTCACCGTCTACCAGTTCGACGGCGACAGCGGGCTGCGCAACCCGTTCCTCTCCCAGGTCCACGGCACGATCGGGAACCGGATGACCGTGGACGGGAAGTCGATGGTCTCGATCCCTCCCGAAGAAGCCTCGCACACGTTCGCGGTTCCCCAGCTGGGTCTGATCGTGCCGCTTCGAGGGGTGCCGGACGAAGCCGAAAACCAGTGTGAAGAAGGCCCCTGCTCGCTGTCGCAGGCACACGAGACGATCACCTTCACCATCCGCACCGGCAAGCCGGGCCGCTATCGCTGGCAGTGCTTCGTCCCGTGCGCCGCGGGCTTCATCTCCGGGTTCGGCGGCCCGATGCAGACGATCGGCTATATGGACGGGTTCCTGGAAGTGGCCTGAGGATGAAAGAGCCCAATCACTTCCGCAGGATCGCGATCGGCGCGCTGATCCTCAGCGCGATCGCGACGCCGATCGTGGTCGCGGTGATCGCGCCGACCCTGCCGCCGGGGGAAGCCAGCAGCGCCAGCGCCGGCCAGCTCTACGACAACACGGTCCTGTTCGGGGTGGTCACCCCGATCGCCGCGACCCTGGTCGTCTACTTCGCCTACGCGATGATCTTCTTCCGCAATCGCGACGGGGGCCTGGAGGAAGGCGAAGCGACCGCCGACGACGGCCGCGTGAACACCGTCTGGGTCGTGGTCACGTCCTGCATCGTGCTCTTCCTCGCGATCTTCGGGACGGTTGAGCTGGCGAACGCCGGCTCGGGAGGGGGAGAGGGTCCCGAAGCGGAGTTCAAGCCCTCCGGCAAGGCCCTGCCGGTGCAGGTCATCGCCCAGCAGTGGGAGTTCACCTACCGCTTCCCGACCATGGGCGGGATCGAGACCGCGCACCTCGAGCTGCCGGTCGGCCAGCAGATCGAATTCCACGTCACCTCGCTCGACGTGATCCACTCGTTCTGGGCTCCGCGGATCGGCGTCAAGGCGGACGCCAACCCTGGCGTCGACAACGTCGCCTTCACCAAGCCGACCCAGGAAATGAACTTCGAAATCCACTGCAACGAGCTCTGCGGACTCTGGCACGGCTACATGTTCGACACCGGCCAGGTGGTCAGCGACGCAAAGTTCAACACCTGGATCCACAACCAGGCGAAGGTCTTCGAAGCGGCCGACAAGGTGCTGCCGAAGTACTCGACCCACTACTACCCTGAACCGCAGAGGAGGGCCGGATGACCGCAGCGGCAGCGAAACCGCTCTGGCGGCGACTGATCGGGTTCAACCTCCTCGGCGGGGTCGTCCTCGGGATCGTCGGCTTCTACTTCGGGTGGTGGCTGGGCCACCAGATCCATGCCGACAGCCTCGACTACTTCGGCGACACGAACCAGAACGACGTGGCGTTGATGCTGGGCTACACGTTCGCGGTCGTCGGCTTCCTCGGCGGGCTCGGTTTCCTCAAGTACCCGATCGCGCGGATGCTCGGCAACCCGGTCAGCATGGCCGAGAAGGAGGAGGGCGGGGTCGGCCGCTACTTCACCCTCTGCACCGACCACAAGGTGGTCGGGATCCAGTACCTGGTGGGGATCGGGTTCTTCTTCGCGATCGCCGGCATGAACGCGATGCTGATCCGTGCCGAGCTGCTGCGGCCCTCGCCGCAGCTCTTCGGGGCCGGCAACTATCTGACCCTCGTCGGCCTGCACGGCACGATGATGATGGGGATCATGACGTCGGGCGTGCTCGGCCCGTTCGCCAACTACCTCCTGCCGCTGATGATCGGCTCGCGTCGGATGGCCTACCCACGGATCGAGTCGCTCACCTTCTGGTTGCTGATGGCGGCCGGGACGATCCTGATGACGACCCTGCTCTTCGGCGGGTTCCCCACCGGCTGGACCGGCTACGCGCCGCTCAACGACCAGGCCAACTTCGGCATGGACTCCTACATCTTCTTCTTCGCCCTGGTGGGGATCTCGATGACCCTGTTCGGGCTGAACATGATCACCACGATCATCACCATGCGGGCGCCCGGGCTGACCTGGTCGCGCCTGCCGATGCTCTGCTGGGGCTCCCTGAGCACCGGCATCCTGATGGTGCTGGCGGCGCCGGTGCTGATCGCCGTCCTGTTGATGGTCGCGCTCGACCGCAGCTTGCAGACCTCCTTCTTCCTCTCCAGCGCCGGCGGTAGCCCGTACCTGTTCCAGAACCTGTTCTGGTTCTTCGGCCACCCGGAGGTGTACATCCTCGCGCTGCCCGGAATGGGGCTGCTGCTGGAGATGACCCCGGTCTTCGCGCGTAAACGGCTGTGGGGTTACCGGATTGCGGTCGCGGGCCTGCTCGGCATCGCCCTGCTGAGCTTCTTCGTCTGGCAGCACCACCTCTTCGTCAGCGGGCTCAACTCCTCGCTGCGACCGTTCTACATGTTCTCCACCGAGGCGATCTCGCTGCCCACCGGGCTGATCTTCCTCGCCGGGATGGGCACGCTGTGGCGGGCCAAGATCCGTTACTCGGTGCCGATGCTGTTCTGCCTCGCCTGGTTCTTCAACTTCTTCATCGGCGGTGCCTCGGGCGTCTTCCTCTCCGACGTGCCCAGCGACGTCGCGACCCACGGCAGCTTCTTCGTGATGGCCCACTTCCACTACACGATCATGGGTGGCCTGGTGTTCGTCTTCTTCGGGGCGATCTACTACTGGGTGCCGAAGATGTTCGGAGTGGCGTTGAACGAACGGCTGGGGAAAATCCACTTCTGGACGATGTTCGTGGCCTTCAACTCGACCTTCTTCCCGCTCTTCGCGCTCGGGCTGATGGGGCAGCCGCGTCGCGTGGTCACCTACCCGACCCACCTGCAGGCGCTCAACGACTGGGTCTCGGTCTCGGCCTTCGTCCTCGGGGCCTCGATGCTGATCTTCCTCTACAACGTCGTCTACTCGCTGGTGATCAAGCGCGAGCCGGCGCCCAGCAACCCCTGGAACTCGAAATCGATCGAGTGGCACACCCCGACCCCGATCCCGGTCGACGACTTCGAACGGCCGCCGGTGTTCGACACCGAGCCCTACGACTACGGGGCGCCGCCGGCGCAGCGGCCGGCCGACGCACCCGCCCCCGGATAGGAGAGCGAGATGGCGACCGACATCCCACCCGAGCGCGACCTCTACGCCGAGACGCCGGAGCTGCACGAGCGGATCGACCGCGTCGGCTTCTCGCTGCTCGGCGGGGCGACCGTGATGTTCTTCCTCGGCTTCATCTTCGCCTACTTCTACCTGCGCTCGCTCGACAGCAACGAACTCTGGCGGCCGGCCGGGGTGACGCCGCCCGCCGGCTACGGCATCGTGATCGCCGCCGCCCTGGCGCTCAGCGGGCTGTCGTTCTGGTACGCGGCCCGGATCGCGAAGGCGCGGCGCGGCGGCTGGCTCGGCTTCGCCGGGGCGGCCCTGGCGCTCGGCCTGTTCGCCTGCGTGGCGCAGATGGTCGAGTACGCCAGCATCTCGTTCGGCCCGCAGAGCGGCGGCTACGCCAGCGTCTTCTTCGGCTGGACCCTCCTCTACACGGTCGCCTGCCTGATCGCGCTCTACCGGGTGGAGACCGCCTTCGCGGTGGGGCTTCGGCACCGCGACGAAGCGGACAGGATGCCGGAGAGGTTCGTCCCGGCGGCCGGCTACTGGGCGCTTCTGGCGGGGCTCGGCGTCATCGCCTGGATCGTCCTCTACCTGGTCTGAGCATGGGCGCGCTGACCACGCCGCTCGATTGGACCGGCGGTCCGGCGTTGCTCTGGGTGGTCGGCGCGGCGCTGCTCTACGCGCGCGGCGGGCGGGGGAGGGTCGGGCGCCCCGGCGACCGGCTGCGGACGGCCTCCTTCGTCGGCGGCCTGGCGGCGATCCTGGTCGCCCTCGACTCGCCGGTCGACGAGCTCGCCGACGAGCTGTTCTGGGTCCACATGGTCCAGCACATCCTGCTGATCGGGCTCGCGGCGCCCCTGCTCGCCCTGGCCCGGCCCTGGAGTCGCATGTGGCGTGGCTTTCCGGTCGGCTTCCGGCGGGCCGTCGCCCGCGATCTGGTCGGGCCCCGCGGATCGGCGCCGCGGCGGGCGGCGGGCTTCGCGGGCGGCGCGGTCGTCTCCTGGCTGCTCTTCAACGTGACGTTCTGCGCCTGGCACGTCCCCTTCTTCTACGATCTCGCGCTGCGCTCGGAACTCGTCCACGCGCTCGAGCACCTGACCTTCTTCGCCACGGTGCTGCTGTTCTGGACCCGGGTGGTCCCGTCGGCGCCGTGGCGGTCGCCGCTCGGCGAGCTCGGCAAGCTCGCCTACCTGGGCTCGACCCTGGTCGTCGGCTGGGTGCTGGCGATCGTCCTGGCCGTTTCCTCGGCGCCGCTCTATATGCCCTACGCCGAAGCGGCGAGTCGCCCCGGCCACATCTCCGCGCTGACCGACCAGCAGCTGGCGGCCGGCGTGATGTGGGTCCCCGGGGGGATTGCCTACCTGATCGCGATCGTCGCGATCGCCTACCGTTGGCTGGAGCCCCGCGACTCGCGCCCCGGGCGCGAGGTCGGCGGCGGCGTCCTGCCGAGAGGAGTTGGATGAGATGGCTCTGATCACCCCGCTGTGGGCGGCCGCCGGCTGGACCAGTTTCTCCGGCGTCTTCTCGACCGTGTTCCCGCTGGCCGTGCTGATCGTGGTCCTCAGCGCGTACACCTTCGCGATGCTGAGGCGCCGGCGCGGATGAAGCGCACGCGCCGCAGGACCGCGACGGTGATGGTGGTCGCCGCGGTCGTCCTCGGCGCGCTGATCGGCGATGCGATCCACCTGGCCACCCGCGGCTCCTCGGGCGGCTCGGCGGCCGCCGCGGTCCGCGGGCAGGCGGTCTGGCCGACCGGTCGACGGGCGGCGCCGGAGATCTCGCTGCGCGACGCCGAAGGCAAGCGCTTCCGGCTGAGCTCGCTGCGCGGTCACCCGGTGATCCTGACCTTCATGGATTCCCGCTGTCACCAGGAGTGCCCGCTCGAGGGACGGGCGCTGGCCGCCGCCTTCCGGATGACCCCGGCCGCCGACCGACCGACCGTCGTCGCGGTCAGCGTCAACCCCTGGGAAGACACGCCCGCCTCGGCGCGAGAGGCGATCAAGCGCTTCGGCCTCTCTTCCTACTCGGTGCGCTGGCTGCTGGGGACGAAGGTCGAACTCGCCCGCGTCTGGAAGCGCTACCGGATCTTCGTGCGCAAGGCGAAGGGCGACATCGAACACACCGACGCCCTCTACCTGATCGACGCCGACGGCTTCGAGCGGGCGGGGATGGTCTACCCGTTCCTGCCGGTCTGGGTCAGCACCGACCTGAAGACGCTGGCGTCCGAAGCCGGCTGAGGGGGAGGCGTGCTGGGGCGAGCCCTGATCGTCGTCGCGGCCGGGGCGGTCGCCGTGGCCCTGGCGGTGGGCGGCGCCTCCGAACCGCTGGAACCGCCGGAAGCGAACCTGGCGCCGTGCGACCAGGCGGTCGCGCTCGCGGCGGGCGCCGCCGACTGGAGCGGCGCGGTGACGGCGGGACCGGTCACGGTGGACGCCGCTCCCCTACGGTCGATGCGCGAAGCCGCCGACGGGCAGCTCTACGCCCGGATGCAGGCCTTCGTCAGCGGTCACCGGTTCGTCGTGGTCAGCGTGCCGCTCGAACTCCGCAAGCGGGTCTTCCTCTACTTCGGCCAGGTCCTCGACAACCGGGGCAGGGCGCCGACCTCGCTCTTCCGCGCGCCAGGCTACGCGGAAACCGAGCTGCAGCCGTGTCGGCACCGGTCCCACACGGTCTGGTCGGGGGGGATCAGGGTGATCGGCAAGGGGCCGGTCAGCCTGCTGGTCACCGTCGAGGGGGCGGCTTCCTCGATCCCGTTGCGCCTGGGGCGGCCGGCGGTCGCGGCACCGTCTACTTGATGATCTTGCCCGACGGCGAGATCACCCACCAGTAGCCCCCGTTCAGGTCCACGTTCTGGCCGTTGGCTTCGCCTGGTTCGGTGTCGGAGACGAATCGGTAGAGGGGCCAACCCGCGTAGGTGACCACCCGGCCGCCTTCGGGGTCCGGCAGGGTGCCGATCAGCGAGCCTTGGACGGCCCCGCTCGCCTCCGCCGCCCGCTGTCCCGGCGGAAGCGTAAGCGGCGGCCAGGCCTGGGCGCAGGACCCGGCACAGGTGACGGCCCGCGCCCGGTCGGGGGCGAAGACGTAGAGGGTCTCGCCTTCGCTGACCAGGACGTTGCCGATCCCGGGGATCTTCGCGGCGGAGAGCGCCACCCGGCCGCGGTGGCCGCCGGGCCCGCCGCCCACCTTGCCGGTGCTCCCGCAGCCGGAGATCGCCAGAACGGCGAGCAGCAACGGCACGACCAGCGGTAACCCGGACCTCCTCACACCGCCACTTTGGCGGGTACGGCGGTCAGATGCGACGCGGTGGCCGCCTTCTGGCGACGTCGAACCGGACGCGGGGCCTGCCGAGCGCGCTCCGGATGCGGTCGCAGCCCGCCGCGCCCAGCCCCCGCCGGCGGATCGCAGGAAGGATCCGCGCTGCCCGCGACCGCGAGCGGCGGACGTCGTCGGCCCCCTCGAGGTCCGGCTCGAGGTGTCGCGGAGCGAGCATCACGACGGCGAGGATCGCGTCGAGCACGATGGCGAGGCCGCCGTTCAGGATGCGGATGGCGAGGAGAGGCATGTCGGGAAGGGGTATCCGCCAATCGTGGGCAGATCGGGTAGGGGCCGGTCGCCTCGCCGCCACGCGAGGCTCGCGTGGCGGCGAGGCGAGGCCGGGTTGACTGGGTTGGGGGAGCGGCCTTCTATCGGTCGACGACGGGGCGGAGGGGACGCCGGCCTGAGTCGGTCCGCGGGCTGCGGCGCGGCTGCGCGTTGCTCTGCGTGGATGCGTCGACGGCGATCTTCCGGTGGGGCCGAGCGCCGGGGGCAGTGGAATCCAGGCGCCGCGGGGAGAGCATCACCAGCGCGAGGATCCCACTCAGGATGACGGCCAGGACGATGTTCATGAGGATGATCGTGAGAACGGACATGACAGCCAAAATACCCAGTTCTCTCTAGCAGAACCCACAAATTATGTGAATGCTCTCAGGCTCTGCCCTGCGGCATGGAACGCCCTGCCGGCAAGAAGCCCCGCGGATCGCGGGGCTTCTTTCATGCGGCTGAATGGAGTCGAACCATCACGGGTGTTTCCACCCACAAGGCCCTCAACCTTGCGCGTCTACCAGTTCCGCCACAGCCGCTCGTGGGACCGGGATTCTAGGGGTTCGGCGCCGGGGAGCCCTCCTGGCTTGCGGGCGTCCGCCGGAGGGGGTACCCTGCGAACAGGTGTTCGTCTCTGTCAGTGCCCGGCAATTGGAGGAAATCGGAGCCCACCATGGTTGACCTTGATCTGACCAAGCGGCAGAAGGAGATCTTCGACTTCATCCGCAAGTACGCGGCGAAGACCGGCTACCCGCCGACGGTGCGGGAGATCGGCAAGGCGGTGGGGCTGCACTCCTCCTCCACGGTGCACGCGCACCTTGCCAATCTGGAGAAGATCGGGCTGCTGAGACGGGACCCGTCGAAGCCGCGGGCCATCGAGCTGCTGTTCGACAAGGCGGTCAGCGTCGTGAAGCCCGGCAACGGCATCCCGCTGGTCGGCTCGGTGGCGGCCGGCGCGCCGATCCTCGCCGAAGAGAACATCGAGGAGTACCTCGAAGTGCCGGACGTGATCGGCGGCGAGGACGGCGACTACATCCTGCAGATCCGCGGCGAATCAATGAAGGACGCGGGGATCCTCGAAGCTGACTACGTGGTCGTGCGCCCCGCCGACGACGCCGCCGACGGCGAAATCGTCGTCGCCCTGATCGGCGAGGAGGCCACCGTGAAGCGCTTCTTCCGCGAGCCGGACCACATCCGCCTGCAGCCCGAGAACGAGGAAATGGAGCCGATCATCACCACCGAGGCCCGGGTCCTGGGCAAGGTCGTCGGCGTCTTCCGCAAGGTGTAGCGCGACGCCAGCAAGCCGGCGTCTGCCGCTGTCCTGGGCAGGCTTGGCTTTCGGCACCGGGACGCCTAATCTCTCTGTTGCGAGCCGAGCGGACGCGGGGGGAGAGACAACCCCTCGAGGAAAGTCCGGACACCACAGGGCAGGGCGGTGGGTAACGCCCACCCGGCGAAAGCCGCGGGAAAGTGCCACAGAAACACACGGCCGATGGCGCGGCCACACGTGAGCCGCGTACAGGCAAAGGTGAAAAGGTGCGGTAAGAGCGCACCGGCGTCGTGGCGACACGGCGGCCAGGCAAACCCCGCCCGGTGCAAGGCCAAGCAGGACCGTCGACCCGGCCCGGCGAGGTCCAGGTAGGTCGCAGGGCGCCTCGGCGCCCCGTCGGGATCGCGATCCCGACGAGATAGATGTCCGCTCGCGACAGGATCCGGCTTACAGGCTCGCTGTCGGAAGGCCCCGCCTCGGCGGGGCCTTCCCATGCCCGCGTCGCGGCCGGGCACCTTGCTCGACGGCGGGCGCGGCCGGCCGGCGGACGGGCCGTGGAGGGGCGCAGGGCGGGTTGCAGGAATCGGAGCGCCGGCGTCGACGGCCGATGAATGCCGCAGCTTGCGGGCGTGCCGAGAGGTGGGTGCAAGATTTCTGTCTTAGCGTTTGCTAACCTGCCGCGAACTTCCGCTGAATCTTTGCCACATAACGCAAAGAGCGGGGGGCCCAATTTGTTGGGGCGAGTCGCGGTCTCGGCCGCGTAGCGCAGCTCTTTCAGCGCGAGCCCGTCAGCTAACCCCGTAGGCGCCGGAAAGAGACATGAACGACTCCCCCCACCGCCACGAGCGGAAAAGCCACTGGATGCGCACGAGCCTATCGATGCGCGCGGCTCTCCTGGCCGGCGTGCTCGTCGTGCTTGCCCTTGCGATCGCCCCCGGCGCCGGGGCCGCCACCGGCGGCGCGACGGCGATCCCGGTCGCCGCGGAAGCCGGAGAAGGGACGACGACCACCGCCTCGATGCCCTTCGAAGAAGCCGAACTCTCGTTCACCCCATTTCGCTTCGCGGGCGCCAGCTGGTATGGCGGCAGGTCCATGTGGGGCCGCCACACCGCCTGCGGGCAGGTCCTGCGCCCGTCCACGGTCGGCGTCGCCAACAAGCGGCTGCCCTGCGGCACCCCGGTCAAGTTCATCTGGCGCGGGCGCTCGATCGTCGCCCCGGTGATCGATCGCGGCCCCTATGTCCGTGGCCGTGCTTGGGACCTCACCTCCGCCGCCGCCGAAGCGCTCGGCTTCGAAGGGGTCGGGAGGATCCGCTACGCGGTCGCGGTCAGGTACGCCGCCGAACTCAGGTACGCCGCCAAGCAGCACAGCCGCATCTCGCGGCACGGCTGAGCGGGGCGCCGGCCGCCGCTCGGCCCGCGGCGCACCCGAGCGCCCGGCCCCCAGGCGGTGTGCCGGCCCCGGCTCGCCGGCGGATGTCGCCGGTTAAGGTTTCCTGCTCAGCAGCTGTTTCCAGAGAGGAGCCGTGCCCATGTCGAGGACTTCCCATCGAGCATCGTCCGCGTCGCGATCCGCGTCGCACGGGGCGCGCCGGGCGGCCCTCGCCTTCGGTCTTGCCGCGCTCGCCCTGGTCGCCTCGGCCGCCGTCGCGGCGGGCGCGCAGGTGGAAAGGACGACCGTGACCTACGGCGCCACCGCGACGACCCCCGATCCGTCCTGCCCCGACCGCCCCTGCCAGGCGGTCGGCAGCGTCACCGGCTTCCAGGTCTCCAACGGCCAGGTCCGCAACCCGTTCCTGGTCACCACCGACGGCAGGATCAAGTCCTGGACGCTGACCCTCGCCCAGCCGACGAACAAGCAGCGCAGCTTCTTCAACGGGTTCTTCGGCACGCCCCCCGAGGCGCGGCTGGCGGTCCTCCGCCGCATCCCCGGCACCAACCCGCCGCGCTTCAACCTGCGACGGCAGGGCGCGGTGAAGGTCCTGAGCCCCTACCTCGGCCAGACGGTCCGGTTCGGAGCCTCGCTGAAGGTCGAAAAGGGCGACATCATCGGCATCACCGTGCCGACCTGGGCACCGGTCTTCTCGCAGGACCTGGCTGCCCGGAACGTCTGGCGGGCGAGCCGTGTGCCGGGCGCCTGCACCAACGCGACCGACATCCGCCAGGGCAAGCCGCAGGAAACGGTCGGCCGGCGTGCCACCTACGGCTGCCGCTACCGCGCCGCGCGCCTCCTCTACACGGCGACGCTCGTCCAACGCCGCTGACCCCACGCTCCTCGCGCCGGCGGTCCCGCCACCGGTGTCGAGCGCGCAGGGCCCCGCCCGCAGGCACCGGGACGAACGCAGGACCGGCGCGCCGGGGCCCGCCGGTCCTGCGTTCGTCCCGGGGGATTCGCCTATGCGGCGGAGGGGAGGACCCGCGGGGTCGCCTGGTCTTGCGGGAGCGCCGCGGCGCCCGCGATCAGGCTCTGGAACTCGTTGAGCGCCAGGTGGGCGACCGCCTCGAGGATCTCCTCGTCGCTCCAGCCGATTTCACGCGCCTCCTCGTGCAGGTGAAGCGGCGGCGAGCCGTCGGCCTCGAGCGCCTCCTTCAGGTACAGCAGGAGCGCCGCCTCTTTCGGGTCGGAGGAGGAGAAGGAGCGCGCCCGGGAGACCTCGTCGAGGCCGAGCCCGGCGCGACGGGCCGATTTGGCGTGCTGGGCGATGCTGTAGCTGTCCTCGCGATGCTCGGCGACGGCCAGGGCGATCCGCTCGCGGGTCGCCTGGGGGAGGACGCCGCCGCGCAGCTCGGAGCGCATGCGGGTGTACGCGCGGAGGACGGCCGGGGAGCCGGCGAGCACGCCGACGAACTTGGTGACCGCGCCACCGGCCGCCTGGATGGACTTGATCAGCGGGGCGCTCTCGTCGGGCGCCGTGAGCTCATCGTGGATCTGGAATCTGCTTACTGCCGTTTTTACCGTCAACTTGCTTCTCGTCTCTGGCTCATGATTTGCGCGGATCTCGCTTTACAGAGCCTTTACGTGGCCTTTACTTTACTTTGAGCCGCTTACTTACGTGTCGTAAGTTATACCGAGATTTCGGAGCGACTTCAACTCGCCTGAACCGCTCTTCGCGTACCCGGAATACGCAGATCTGCACCTTGTCGGTTCATTCGCCTATCGTTGCCCGCCTACCGCGCCCAGAGCCAAGGAGGCAAGTTCACGAATGGCAGACCGACCGCAGACCGCCGAGGATGTCATCCAGCTCGTCAAGGAGCACGACGTCCGCTTCGTCCGGCTCTGGTTCACGGACGTCCTCGGGCAGCTGAAGAGCTTCTCCGTGAACGCCTCGGAGCTCGACGACGCCTTCGCGGGCGGGATGGGGTTCGACGGGTCCTCGATCACCGGCTTCAACCCGATCGAGGAGTCCGACATGCTCGCGGTGCCCGACCCCGCCACCTTCGACCTGCTGCCCTGGCGCCCCGAAGAGAAGGATGCGGTCGCCCGCATGTTCTGCGACATCCGCGTTCCGGGCGGCGGGCCGTACGAGGGGGATCCGCGCTGGATCATGCGGCGGGCGCTGAAGCGCGCCGAGGAGCTGGGCTTCGACGCCTACAACATCGGCCCCGAGCTCGAGTACTTCTACTTCCGCTCGGCGAAGCCGGAGTCGGGCGTCCCGGAGGGGCTCGACGAGGGCGGCTACTTCGACCTGACGACCCTGGACGCGGGCTCCGACCTGCGTCGCGAGACCGTCCTCGCCCTGGAGAAGCTGGGCATCCACGTCGAGTACACCCACCACGAGGTCGGCCCGTCCCAGCACGAGGTCGACATGCGCTACAAGAACGCGCTCGAGATGGCCGACGACTGCATGACGTACCGCATCGTGGTCAAGGAGTACGCGATGAAGTACGGCTACCACGCGACCTTCATGCCCAAGCCCCTCTACGGCGAGAACGGCTCCGGCATGCACGTCCACCAGAGCCTCTCGAAAGACGGCAGGAACGCCTTCTACGACGAGGACGACCCCTACTTCCTCTCGCCGGTCGCCAAGTCCTTCATCGCCGGCCAGCTGAAGCACGCGCGCGAGATCTCGCCGCTCTTCGCCCAGTGGGTCAACTCCTACAAGCGGCTCGTCCCCGGCTTCGAGGCGCCGGTCTACCTGGCCTGGTCGCGCCGCAACCGCTCGGCGCTGATCCGGGTGCCGCTCTATCACCCCGGCAAGGAGGCGGCGACCCGCGCCGAGCTGCGCTGCCCCGACCCGGCCGCCAACCCCTACCTCTGCTTCGCGGGGATGCTGCAGGCGGGCCTCGAAGGGGTCGAGAAGGGCTACGAGCTGCCCGAGCCGATGGAGCAGAACCTCTACCACCTCTCTCAGGAGGAGCTCGGCCACCAGGGGATCGAGCAGCTGCCGGCGACGCTCGGCGAGGCGATCGAGGTGGCTGCCGAGTCGGAGCTGGTGCTGCGCACGCTCGGCGAGCACACCTTCCGCCGCTTCGTCGAGATCAAGCGCCAGGAATGGGACGACTACCGCATCCAGGTCACCCCGTTCGAGATCGAAAACTTCCTACCGATCCTGTGACGGCGCCCGCCGCCGCACTTCACGCTTGTCCGCGAATGGAGGACAAGCGTGCAAGGGGTCGAGGGCGGAGGTGATGTGAGGATGGCGGAGCTGCACGTCCTGCGCGTGTTTTGTGACGCGGAGTGGGAGTTCGGCAATCCGCTCGGGGTCTTTCTCGACGGGGCGGAGGTGCCGGAGGAGCGGCGGCAGGAGGTCGCCGCCGAGCTGGGGTTCTCGGAGACCGTCTTCGTCGACGACGCGGCGAGCGGGCGGATCCGCATCTTCACGCCCGGGCTGGAGCTCGCCTTCGCCGGGCACCCGACTGTGGGAACCGCCTGGCTGCTGGCGAGGGAGGTCGCGCCGGTCGCGACCCTGCGTCCGCCGGCCGGCGAGGTCCCGGTGCGATTCGACGGCGGACTCACCTTCGTCGCCGCGCGGCCGGAGTGGGGGCCGCCGTGGAAGTTCTTCCAGCTGCCCCACGCCCTGGCGGTCGAGGAGGCGGCCGATCTACCCCAACCGGAGGACGTCGGCTGCGTCTGGGCCTGGGTCGACGAGGCCGAGGGCACGGTCCGCTCGCGCTGCTTCTCCCACGAGGACGGCATCGGCGAGGACGAGGCCACCGGTTCGGCGGCGATCTGCCTCGCCGCGGTGCTCGACCGGGAGATCGAGATCCGCCAGGGCCGTGGCTCGCGACTCGATGCCCGGGCGCTCGGCGACGGCCGCGCCGAGGTCGGCGGCCGCGTCGTCCTGGATGAGGTCCGCGAGGTCGCGCTCTAGCGTCGGTCCGCAGGATCGGCGAAGGGTTGGGAGGAGTCGGCGCCCAGGGGAGCGGTTCGTCCAGACGCGCTGCACGGATTTGGGCCCCTATGGGGGACCAAATCCGTGCAGCGCATTTTGGAGAGGAGCGAGCGGCTAAGGCGTCGTCTCCGCCAGCTCGCGCTCCAGGGCCGCCGGGTCGGTGACCGGCAGGTTGCAGGCGAAGCCCTCGCAGACGTAGGCGGCGGGCTCGCCGCCGACTTCGGTGCGGGTGTCGAGGAGGGGCGGCTCGGTGGCCCCCGCCGGGCCGCCGGCGAGGACCAGGTCGGGCCGGAAGGCGCCGCGGACGACGCCCGCGAGGGCCTCCACGTCGTCGCCGACCAGGGCGACCTCGCGGGTCTTCGAGAGGTGGAAGTCGAGCGCCCGCAGCAGGTGGGCGAAGGACTCGGGGTGGTCGACCGCGGGCTCGCCGAACAGCGCCAGGACGCCGAGCGCGCGCTCGGCGAAGGCCGTTTCCCCGCTCAACGCGGCGAGCCGCAGCAGGCCGAGCGCGGCGGAGCTCTGGCCGGCCGGGATCGGGTGGTCGCCGACCTCCTTGCGGCGGGCGATCAGCTCCTCGTGGTCGCTCGAGGTCGAGAAGAAGCCGCCGCGCTCCTCGTCGCCGAAGCGCTCGATCATCGTCTCGGCGAGCCCCCGTGCCGCGCTGAACCAGCGCGGCTCGAAGCTCGCTTCGTAGAGGACGAGCAGGGCCTCGACCATGAAGGCGTGGTCCTCCAGGTAGGCGTTCAGGTGGGCGCGGCCGTCCTTGTAGGTGCGCAGCAGGCGGCCCGCCTCGTCGCGCATCGTCCCCAGCACGAAGTCGGCGCACTCGGCGGCCGCCCGCAGGTATTCGGGCCGGTCCAGCACCGCGCCCGCCTCGGCGAGCGCCGCGATCGCCAGGGCGTTCCAGGAGCAGAGGCGCTTGTCGTCGAGTCCGGGCCGGACGCGTTCGGCGCGCGCGGCGAGCAGCGCGGAGCGGGCGATCTCCAGCCCGACCGGCGCCGGCGCCGCGGCGCCGTTGGCCAGATGGAGGATGTTGCGGCCCTCGAAGTTGCCCGCCTCGGTGACGCCGTAGTGGTCGAGGACCGCGTCGACGTCGGGCCGCTCGGTCGGCGGCAGCCCCTCCAGCACCGCCCGGACCTCGGCCGGCGTCCAGACGTAGAACTTGCCCTCCTCGCCCTCGGAGTCGGCGTCGAAGGTCGAGTAGAAGCCGCCCTCGGGGCCGCGCATCTCACGCAGCATCCAGTCGAGCGTCTCCTCGCAGGCGCGCCGGTAGCGGTCGTGGCCGAGGACCTGCCAGCCGTGCAGATAGGCGCGGGCGAGCAGGCCGTTGTCGTAGAGCATCTTCTCGAAGTGGGGGACGAGCCAGGCCGAGTCGACCGCGTAGCGGGCGAAGCCGCCGCCGAGCTGGTCGTAGATGCCGCCCGCGAGCATCGCGTCGAGGGTGCGCTCGACGTGCCCGAGTCCGGGGTCGCGCGCCCCCGCGCCGTCCCCGCGGCGGGGCCCCGACCCGGCGGCGTGGGAGAGGATCAGCTCCAGGGCGGAGGCGGGCGGGAACTTCGGCGCGCCGCCGAAGCCGCCGTTCACCCGGTCGGCCCGGCCGAGCAGCTCGGCCGACGCCTGCTCCAGCCGCGCGGCGTCCGGGATGCCGCTCGGCTCGATCTCCGCCAGTGCCTGCAGCCGTTTCAGGACGGTCGAGGCACGCTCGCGGATCTCGCCGCGTTTGCCGCGGTAGGCGTCGAGCACCGCCTCCATCACCATGCGGAAGCTCGGCATGCCGCGGGCGGTGTCGGGCGGGAAGTAGGTGCCGCCGTAGAAGGGGACCGCGTCCGGGTCGAGGAAGACGGTCATCGGCCAGCCGCCCTGACCGGTGAACGCCTGCACCGCCTCCATGTAGATCGCGTCGATGTCGGGGCGCTCCTCGCGGTCGACCTTGACGCAGACGAAGTTGGCGTTCATGAAGGCGGCCGTCTCGGGGTCCTCGAAGGACTCGCGCTCCATCACGTGGCACCAGTGGCAGGCCGAGTAGCCGACCGAGAGGAGGATCGGCAGGTCCTCGGCGCGCGCCCGGGCGAGAGCCTCCTCGCCCCACGGGAACCAGTCGACCGGGTTCTCGGCGTGCTGGCGCAGGTAGGGACTGGTCTCCGCGGCGAGCCGGTTGGCCATTCGTCCGAGGGTAACGAGTCCCACCCGGGAGCCGACTTCGGTTACCTTCGGAACATCAGTGGACATCGTGGATAGCAGCGGCAGGCGCGATGCCGCCCTTCGGGCAGTACTGGCCAAGTTGGAGCCGGCCGACCGGCAGGTCGTCCTCGATGCGCTCGACGCGGCGGACCGGACCGAGACCGAGCTGCGCTACCTCGCCGACCACGACCCGCTGACCGCGCTGCTCAACCGCCGCGCCTTCCGCGCCCGGCTCGACAGCTACGTCAGCTTCGCGGCCCGCTACGGCGGTCGAGGGGCGGTGATGGTGATCGACGTCGACGGCCTCAAGGAGGTCAACGACCGGTTCGGCCACCAGCAGGGCGACAACCTGATCCGCCGCGTCGCCGCGGTGCTGCGCGAGCGGGTGCGCGCCACCGACATCGTCGCCCGCCTCTCCGGCGACGAGTTCGCGGTGCTGATGCCGCAGGCGAGCGTCGAAGGGGCGCTGCAGCTCGGCGACGACCTGCGGGCCGAGGTGGTCGACGCCTTCGCCGGCGAACCGGACCTGGCCGGGGCGACGATCAGCATCGGGGTGACGATGTTCGGCGGCGGGTCGGTGAGCGGCCCCGAGGCGGTGCTGGCCGCCGCCGACGAGGCGATGTACCGGGCCAAGTCCGAGGGGCGCAACCGCGTCGCCCTGTTCGAGGCGCCGGTCGAGGCCTGGAAGGGCGACACCCGCCGGCTCACCACCAGCGCGAAGATCCGCAGCGCGCTGACCGAGAACCGCCTCAGCCTGGCGACGCAGCCGATCCAGAGCCTCGCCGACGGCGCCGTGGAACGGTTCGAGCTGCTGCTGCGGATGCGCGGCGAGGCTGGGGAGCTGCTGCCCGCGTCGGCGTTCATCGGGATCGCCGAGCGCGCCGGGATGGTCCAGGAGCTCGACCGCTGGGTGGTCGGCCAGGCGCTCGGCCTGCTCGGCGCGCGGGAGCGGACGGGCGCGCCGGTCTCCCTTCACGTCAACCTCTCGGGCGCCTCGCTGACCGACATCTCGGTGCTCGAATACATCGAGCGCGGGCTCGACGAAGGCGGCGCCGACCCGGCCCGCTTCACCTTCGAGATCACCCAGACGGCGCGGATCGAGGACCTCGACACCGCGGCGGGCTTCGCCGACCGCCTCACCGAGTTCGGCTGCGAAGTGGCGATCGACGACTACGGCGCCGGCTTCGGCCCCTTCGAGTACCTGAAGCGCTTCCCCTTCGACGTGATCAAGATCGACGGCACCTTCGTCCGCGACCTGGTCCGCAACGACGCCGACCGCCTCACCGTGCAGGCGATCGTCGCGATCGCCCAGGGGCTCGGCAAGCGCACGATCGCCGAGTTCGTCGAGGACGAGGAGACCGCTCAGATGCTGCGCGAGATGGGCGTCGACATGGCCCAGGGGTACCACCTCGGCCCGCCGGTCGGCGTCGAGCAGGGACTGCTGGAAACGACCTGAGCGCGGCGGCGCGCTCAGCGTTCGGCGCGCAGCTGGGCGCGCTTGACCTTGCCGCTGGTCGTCTTCGGCAGGGCGTCGACGAAGTCGACGATGCGGGGGAACTTGTACGGGGCGGTCTGCGCTTTGCAGTGCTCCTGCAGCTCATGGGCGAGGGCGTCGCTGGGCTCGCGCTCGCGGGGGACGACGATCGCCCGGACGACGGCGCCCCGTTCGGGGTCGGGGGCGGCGACGGCGGCCGCTTCGGCGACGGCGGGGTGGGAGAGGAGCGCGGCCTCGACCTCGGTCGGGCCGATCCGGTACCCGGAGGAGAGGATGATGTCGTCGCCGCGGCCGTCGAAGAAGAGGAAGCCGTCCTCGTCTTCGGTGACCAGGTCGCCCGTCGCCCACCACTCGCCCTCGAAGCGCTCGCCGTCCAGGTAGCGCGAGAAGAAGGTGGGGGAGGAGGCGGCGCGCAGCTGCAGCTCCCCCGCCTCGACGCGCACCTCGATCCCCGGCAGCGGCCGGCCCATCGAGCCGCGGCGGACCGGCTCGCCGATGAGATTGGCGGTCACCTGGCCGGTCTCGGTCTGGCCGTAGCCGTCGGCCGGCTCCAGGCCGGTCGCCTCCTGCCAGGCGGCGATCGTCTCCGGGTCGAGCGGCTCGCCCGCCGAGACCATGCGGCGCAGGGCCGGCAGCGGCCGCAGCGGGGTGCGACGGGCCAGCATCCGGTACTCGGTGGGCGCCTGGCAGAGGACGTTGACGCCGAGGTCGTCGGCGAGGTCGAGCCGCTCCGACGGGTCGAAGCGGCCATCGTGGATGACCGCGGCGGCGCCGGTCAGCCAGGGGGCGAGGAAGACGTTGCGCGCCGACTTCGACCAGCCGGTCGCGGTGGTGCACCAGGCGAGGTCGGCGGGTCGCGAGCCGAACCAGTGCTCGGCCTGGACCCGCTGGCCGAAGAGGTAGCGGTAGGCGTGGACGACCCCGCGTGGGTCGCCGGTCGTGCCGGAGGTGAAGACGATCAGCGCCGGGTCCTCGGGGTCGAGGTCGGCGACCGAGGCGGGCGTCTCCTGCGGGCGGTCCTCGTCGAGGACGTCGCCGACCTCGGCCAGGGTCATCGTCGGGATCTGGTCGGGGAGCTCGCCGAGCAGCCGCTCCTCGCCGACGCAGAGCGCCGGGTTCGCCGCGCCCGCCCGCAGCTCCAGATCCTTGCGCCGCAGCTGGGTGTTGCAGGGCAGCGCCACGGCGCCCATCCGCCAGCAGGCGAGCAGGGTCAGCACCCACTCGATCCGGTTGCCGGTCAGGGTCATCACCACGTCGCCCCGCCGCACGCCGCGCGCCGCGAACGCCCCGGAGAGCCCCGCCGAGGTGGCGATCAGTTCGCCGAAGTGCCAGTCCCGCCGCCTGCCGTCGCGATCGATCGCCACGATCCCCAGCCGCGAGGCGGGCGAGCGCTCCATGAGGTCGTCGACGATGTTCACGCGCGGCAGTCTGCCGGCAACCGCCGGCCGTGCGACTTCCGTCGCACGGCACACCGACGTAGGGCGGGACGGCGGCCGCGGCTAGCGCAGTTCGCCGGAGCTCTTGCCGAGCAGCTGGCGGGCGACGATCAGCAGCTGGATCTGCTGGGTCCCCTCGAAGATGTCGAGGATCTTCGCGTCGCGGGCCCACTTCTCGAGCAGCTCGGACTCGCCGAGGCCGACCGCGCCGCAGAGCTCGACGCAGCCGAGCGTGACGTCGACGCAGGTGCGCCCCGCCTTCGCCTTCGCCATCGACGCCTGCAGCGAGTTAGGCTTCGAGTTGTCGGCCATCCACGCCGCCTGCAGGGTGAGCAGGTGGGCCGCCTCGTAGTCGGACTCCATCTCCAGGAAGCGGTTCGCCGCCGCCGACTGGGCGAGCGCCGGGCGGTCGTAGTCGACCTCGACCCCCGCCGCCGCGAGCTGGCGGCGCGTCTCCTCGAGCGCCGCGCGGGTGACCCCGACCGCCATCGCGGCGACCAGCGGCCGCGTGTTGTCGAAGGTTTCCATCACTCCGGCGAAGCCCTTCTCCTTCACCTCCGGGTCGCCGAGCAGCGCGTCTTTCGGCACCCGGCAGTCCTGCAGGGTGAAGTTGGCGGTGTCGGAGGCGCGGATCCCGAGCTTGTGCTCGAGCCGGTCGAGCTTCAGTCCCGGGTTGTCGCGCTCGACGATGAACGACTTGATCGCGGCGCGGCCCTTGGAGCGGTCGAGGGTCGCCCAGACGACGATCAGGTCGGCGCGGTCGCCCGAGGTGACGAAGATCTTCTCGCCGTTGAGGACGTACTCGTCGCCGTCGAGCTCCGCGGTGGTGCGGATTGCCGCCGAGTCGGAGCCGGCTTCCGGCTCGGTGATCGCCATCGCCGCCCACTTGCCGCCGTAGCGCTCCAGCTGCTCCTCGGTCGCCACCGAGGCGATCGCCGAGTTGCCGAGCCCCTGGCGCGGCATCGAGAGCAGCAGGCCGACGTCGCCCCAGCAGAGCTCGATGATGCCGAGCACGGTGGAGAGGTTGGAGCCGTTGCGGTTCTCGCCCGCGTCGGACCCGTTGGCGGAGCGCCGCACGCCGGCGGCGCCGGCGCCACCCATGTCGGAGCCCTCGTTCATGCCGTCGATCAGCGACGCCAGCATGTCGAGCTCTTTCGGGTAGGCGTGCTCGGCCTCGTCGTACTTGCGAGAGATCGGGCGGAACACCTCGTTTGCGACCTGGTTCGCCTGCGTCGCCAGCGGCTTGAACTTCTTCGGAATCTCGAGGTTGATCATGGTTTCTCCTTCGCGGGTCTGGGCGGGCGCATCGACGCTTGTTCGCGTATCGCGAACAAGCGTGCTCAGACGAGCAGGGCGCCCTCCATCACGCCCGCGGACCTGAGGTCTCGGTACCAGCGCTCGACCGGGTGCTCCTTGACGAAGCCGTGGCCGCCGAGCAACTGGACGCCGTCGGAGCCGATCTTCATCCCCTTCTGGGCGCAGAGCCGACGGGCGATCGCCGCCTCGCGGGCGAAGTCCTCGCCCCGGTCGGCGCGTCCCGCGGCGCGGTAGGTGGTGAGCCGCATGCCGTTCGCCTCGATCCCGATGTCGGAGACCGCGAAGGCGACGCCCTGGCGGTTGGAGATCGGTTCGCCGAACGCCTGGCGGTCGTTGACGTAGGGGATCACGTAGTCGAGCACCGCCTGCGCGGTGCCGACGGCCAGCGCGCTCCAGGCGATCCGCGCCCGGGAGACGCACTCGACGTAGTCCTCGCGCCTGCCCTCGCCGAGGATCGCGCCCGCCGGGACGCGCGCCCCCTCGATCACGAGGCGCCCGGTGGCGGCGGGCCGCAGGCCCATCGCCGGCTCGTCCTCGATCGACAGCCCCGTGGTGCCGGACTCGACGACGAAGAGCGCCGGGCCGATGCCCTCGGCCTCGGCGCCGATCACGAAGAGCTCGCACTCGCCCGCCCGGGCGAGTAGCGACTTGGCGCCGTCGATGACCCAGTCGCCGCCCTCGCGCCGGGCCTTCGTCGCCGGGGCCAGCGGGTCGAAGAGCGGTCGCGGCTCGAGGATCGCCAGCGCCGCCGCGGGCACGTCCTCGCCGGTGAAGGAGGGCAGGTAGGTGGTCTCCTGCTCGGCCGAGCCCCAGAGGCCGATCGCGGTGGCGACGGCGCCGGGGGCGAGCGCCGCGTAGGCGATCCCCATGTCGCCGTGGGCGAGCGCCTCGCCGATCAGCGCCGCGGTCGTCGCCGCGCCCTCCTCCATCACCCCGCCGAGCTCGGCCGGGACGCCCAGCATCGCGACGCCCAGCTCGGTCGCCTGGCCGAGGATCTCCGGCGGCGTCTTGCGCTCGTCGTCGGCGGCGAGCGCCGCCGGGCGGATCTTCTCCTCGGCGAACGCGCGCCCCGCCTCCTGGAACATCGCCTGCTCGTCGTCGGGGGTGAAGTCGAAGAGCCCCTTCGACTTGGCGCGCGGCTGGCGCGCCGGCTTGCCCAGCTGTTGGGCGGACTTGAAGGTGCGCCCGGCGACCGTCGCCGTGCGGAAGCCCTGTTTGGTGCCCTGGAAGAGGGCCCGCTCGACCCCCTTGCGGATGCGGATGCGGTCGAGCAGGTCGGAGCCCGCGAGCCAGTTCAGCGCCCGCAGCCCGATGCCCATGGTGCGCTCGGCCACGCCCTTCTCGGTGTCGATCGTGGTGCTCACTTTGCCTTTCCTTTGGGTCTGGTCTTCGGCGCGACCGGGCTCACCCGGCCGTCGAGATGTCGGTTGTCGCGCTGCTCGCCGCGGCCGCGGACGGTGAAGTCGATCTCCCCGCCCTGGCCGGCGTCCTGGGTCGCGAACTCGACCCGGGCCGGCAGCAGGATCGGCCGGCGGAAGCGGACGTCGACGGCGAAGGCGTCCGGGAGGCGCGGCTCGAGCGCCGCCAGCGCCCGCGCCTTGGTCCACATCCCGTGCGCGATCGCCGCCGGGAAGCCGAGCGGCTTGGCGGTCAGCGAGTGCATGTGGATCGGGTTGCGGTCGCCGGAGACGGCCGCGTAGCGGCGGCCGAGGTCGCCGGGGAGGCGCCATTCGGCGCTCGCCGCGACGTCCTCGCCGAGGATCGGGAACGCCTCCCCCGACGCCGTCTCGGGGTCGCCCTTGCCGCGCCGCAGGAAGGTGCTGGTGCTCTGCCAGGCGATCTGGCGGCCGGTCCGCGCCTCGGTGACGACGTCGAAGGTCTGCCCTTTGGGGTGCGCGACGAGCTTCGTCGCCTCGACCCGCAGGGAGAGCTCCGCGCGGGTCCCCAGCCGGCGGTGCTGGGTGATCCGGTTGGCGACGTGGACCAGGCCGACCGCCCCGAACGGGAACGAGCCGTCCGCCATCAGCGCCATGTGCAGCGGGAAGGCGAGCACGTGCGGGTAGGTCGGCGGCAGGTGGTCGCGCAGGGCGAAGCCGCAGACCTTGGCGTAGGCGGCGACCGCGCCCGGGTCGGCGCGGATGCCGTCCAGCTCCAGCCGCACGGCCGGGATCTCGCCGCCGCCGCCGGGGACGAACGGCAGCAGCGAGGCGCCCGGCACGAGCGGCGCCGCGGCGCGGGCGTAGAGCGGCAGGATGCTCGGCGCGCTCGCGAGCTTCCTCGTCTTGGGGCGGGTCGCGGCGGCCACCGTCACGCTCCCAGCAGGCTCTGGCCGCAGACGCGGACGACGTTGCCGTTGACCCCGGTGGAGGCGGGGGAGGCGAACCAGGCGATCGTCTCGGCGACGTCGACAGGCAGCCCGCCCTGGGAGAGCGAGGAGAGCCGGCGCCCCGCTTCGCGCGGGCCGATCGGCATCGCCGCCGTCATCTGGGTCTCGATGAAGCCCGGCGCGACCGCGTTGATGGTCGCCTTGCGCTTCGCCAGCTGCGGCGCCAGCGCTTCGACCATCCCGATCACCCCGGCCTTCGAGGCGGCGTAGTTCGTCTGCCCGGAGTTGCCCGCGATCCCCGACATCGAGGAGACGCAGACGATGCGCCCGTTCGCGTTCAGGCGCTTGGCGTCGAGCAGCGCGTCGTTGATCCGCTCCTCGGCGGAGAGGTTGATCTCCATCAGCTGCGCCCAGCGGTCCTCGGGCATCTTGGCGATCGTGCGGTCGCGGGTGACGCCGGCGTTGTGGACGACCACGTCGACGCCGTCGGCGAAATGGGCGGCGATCCGCTCCGGCGTGTCGGCGGCGGTGATGTCGAGCGGCAGCGCCTCGCCGCCGAGCGCCTCGACCACGGCGCGCAGGTCGGCCTCGGCCTGCGGCACGTCGAGCCCGACCACCTGGGCGCCGTCGCCGCCGAGCGTCGCGGCGATTGCGGCGCCGATCCCGCGCGAGGCGCCGGTGACCAGCGCCTTCTTGCCGGCCAGCGGCAGGTCCCAGTCGATCTCCGGGGTCGGCGCGACCCCTTTGCCGATCCGGATCACCTGGCCGTCGACGTAGGCGGAGCGCGGCGAGAGCAGGAAGCGCAGGGTTGCCTCGAGCTGGTCCTCGGCGCCCGGCTCGACGTAGACGAGCTGCGCGGTCGCGCCCTTGGCGCCGATCTCCTTGGCGAGCGAGCGGGTGAAGCCCTCGAGCGCCCGCTGGGCGGTGTGGGCGCGGGCGGAGCCGGCCTGTGCCGGGGTGGTGCCGAGGACGACGACCCGGCCGCTGCGGCGCAGCCGCGGCACCGAGGGGTAGAAGAAGCGCTGTAGCTCGACCAGCTCGGTCGAGTCGGCGATCCCGCTCGCGTCGAAGACGAGCGCCTTGGCCTTGCCCTCGGCGCCCGCGCGTTCGGCGCCGATCGCGTCGAGCACCGCCTTCAGCGGGCGCTCCAGCCGGCCGCCGGGGGCGGCGCCGCTCAGCACGGCGCCGGCGACGACCGGCATGCCGGGTCGCCGGCGGTCGAGGTCGACCGGACGGGGCAGGCCGACCTGGCGGGCGATCGTCGAGACGACCGGCGCGTTGACTATCTGGGAGTAGACATCGGACATCAGCTCACCGCTCCTTCCGGGCCTTCGAGGATCGCGACGACGCCCTGGCCGCCGGCGGCGCAGATCGAGATCACGCCGCGTCCCTTTCCGTCTTCGTGCAGCTGCTTGGCGAGGCCGGCGACGATTCGGCCGCCGGTCGCCGCGAACGGGTGGGCGGCGGCCAGCGAGCCGCCGTTCACGTTCAGCTTGGCGCGGTCGATCGCGCCGAGCGGCGCGTCGCGGCCGAGCTTCTCCTTGCAGAAGGCCTCGTCCTCCCAGGCCTTCAGCGTGCAGAGGACCTGGGCGGCGAAGGCCTCGTGGATCTCGTAGTAGTCGAAGTCCTGCAGGGCGACGCCCGCCCGGTCGAGCATCCGCGGCATCGCGTAGGCGGGCGCCATCAGCAGCCCTTCGCGCTTGTGGACGTGGTCGACGGCGGCCGTCTGCGCCTCGCCGAAGTACGCGAGCACCGGCAGGTCGTGCTCCTTCGCCCACTCCTCGGAGGCCAGCAGGACCGCCGAGGCGCCGTCCGAGAGCGGCGTCGAGTTGGCCGCGGTCATCGTCCCCTCGGGGCCGCCGAAGACCGGCTTCAGCTTCGCCAGCTTCTCGACGCTCGAGTCGGGGCGCAGGTTGCCGTCGCGCTCGAGGCCGAGGTAGGTGGTGGTCAGGTCGGCGAGGAAGCCGCGCTCGTAGGCGGCGGCGAGGTTGTGGTGGGAGGTGACCGCGAGCTCGTCCTGCTCGGCGCGTCCGATGTCCCATTCGGTCGCCATGATCGCGCAGTGCTCGCCCATCGAGAGGCCGGTGCGCGGCTCCTCGTTGCGGGGAATCCTGGGGACCACGTGGCCCGGCCGGAAGCGGGCGAGCGTCTTCAGCTTGCCGCCGGTCGAGCGCTGCCGGTTGGCGTCGAGCAGCGTCGCGCGCAGCTCTTCGTTCAGCTCGATCGGCGCGTCGGAGGTGGTGTCGGCGCCGCAGGCGATCCCCGCGTCGATCTGCCCGAGGGCGATCTTGTTGGCGACCAGGATCGCCGTCTCCAGGCCGGTGCCGCAGGCCTGCTGGACGTCGTAGGCGGGCGTCTCGGGGGCGAGGCGGGTCGCCAGCACGCTCTCGCGGGTCAGGTCGCGGTCGTGGGAGTGCTTGAGGACGGCGCCGCCCGCGACCTCGCCGAGCCGCTCGCCCTCGAGGCCGAAGCGGTCGATCAGCCCATCGAGCGCCGCGGTGAGCATGTCCTGGTTGGTCGCGTGCGCGTACTCGCCGTCGGAGCGCGCGAAGGGGATCCGGTTGCCGCCGACGACGGCGACCCTGCGGGTCTCTTTGTTCATGCCTTTGGGGTTCCTTTCCCGGGTTTGGAAGTGGGGGACGGGGCGGCGTCGGAGCGGGCGCGGATGCCCGGCTCGACGGTCGAGATCAAAAGCTCGGCGGCCTCCCCGGCGGAGATCGCCTCGGTGCGCAGCCACCAGCGGGCCAGCTCCTCGGCGGCGCCGAGCAGGGCGGCGGAGAGCGCCTCGATTTCCACCCGCGCGGCGCCGCGCCGCGCCGCCGGCAGCTGGGCGAGCAGGGAGGCGGAGACCAGCTCGATGATCTGGCCGCGGTAGGCGGTGACGCGGTCGGCGACCTCGCCGCCGACCGGCAGCGTCTCGTCGAAGAGGACCGCCCAGGCGGCGCGGTCGGAGTCGAGGAAGGCGAAGAAGGCGCGCACCCCGGCGCCGAGCGCGTCGCCCGGGCTGTCGGTGCCCGCGATCGCCTCGCCGACGGTTCTCGTCAGCGAGTCCCCGGCCCGCTCCATGCAGGCGATGTAGAGGCGCTCCTTGTTGCCGAAGTAGTTGTAGAGCAGCGGCTTGGTCACCCCGACCGCGGCGGCGATCTCGTCCATCGTCACCTCGGCGTAGCCGCGCGCCGCGAACAGCCCGTGGGCGACGCCCAGCGTCTGCTCCATGCGCTCGCCCCGCGACAGCCTCGATCTGACCGCTGCATCCATCGATGCACACGTTACCGAACTATAAATTTGGTGCCGCGTAACGTGACGAGGTCACATAGCCGAGCCTCGGGCGACTCCTCGCCGCGCCTGTCGATGGTCAAACGTCTCTGTGGAAGATTTAGGGTCTATGGGAACCGAAATCTTCCACACACATCTTTGAGCAATGGCCGGCGCGTGGGGATCGCCGTCGACCCCGGGTGCTTCGGTGCACACGCCGCGGGGCGGCGCCGAAAGGGCTAGCTCAGCTCGGTGCCGTCGTACAGCTTGCGCACGTGGACGGCGCCCGCGGGCGCCGCTTCGAGGCAGAGCTTGCAGAGGACGCACTCGTCGACGTTGGCGTCGACGATCTCGACCTTGCCGTCGGCGTCCTTGAAGATGTCGACGGGGCAGACTTCTTCGAGCTTGGCGGCGAGGGCGGCGTCGTCGCGCACCGAGGCCTCGACCTCGACCTCGATGAAGACCTTCTCCATCGGGCCGGCCATCAGGCGCCCACCCCGATCTTCTCCTTGACGACGGTGGGGATCTGGTCGATCCGCTCGACGACGCGGATGCCGGCGGCTTCGAGGCGGGCGATCTTCTCGGTCGCGGTGTCCTCTTTACCCTCGACGATCGTGCCCGCGTGGCCGAAGCTCATCCCTTTCATCTCCTCGTCGTCCATGAATTTGCCCGCCATGAAGGCGACGATCGGCAGGCGGGATTCGTGCTCGGCGACCCACTCGGCCAACTGGGCCTCCATGCGGCCGCCCGGCTCGGTGTAGATGACGATCGCCTTGGTCTGCTCGTCGGCCTCGAACAGCGGCATCAGCTCGGCGTAGGTGGAGCCGATGATCGCGTCGCCGCCGATCGAGACGGCGGTCGAGACGCCGAGCCCGGCCTGGGTCAGCGAGGAGGAGATCTCGGTGGTCATCCCGCCGGAGCGGCTCATCACGCCGACCGGCCCGGGCGCGTAGGCCTTCGCCGCGTCTTTGGCCGGGCCGCCGATGCCGCCCATCTTGCAGACCTCCGGCACGATCAGCCCGAGGCAGTTGGGGCCGATGATGCGGG
Source organism: uncultured Actinomycetes bacterium (assembly GCA_963763265.1). GTDB lineage: Bacteria > Actinomycetota > Thermoleophilia > Solirubrobacterales > 70-9 > VAYN01. The sequence goes on from CAVXNN010000003.1 coordinate 200,857, forward strand.
CGCCGTGCAGGTCGGCGAGCTCGACCATCTGGGCGACGTCGCCGCGCGGGATCCGCTCGGTGACGACGACGACGAGCTTGATCCCGCCGAGGATCGCCTCGAAGACGGCGTCTTTGGTGAAGGCGGGGGGGACGGTGACGACCGAGCCGTCGATCGGCCCGCCGTGGTGGGAGACCGCCTGGGCGACGGTGTCGAAGACCGGCACGCCGTGGACCTCGCGGCCCTTGCGCCCCGGCGTCACGCCGCCGACGATCTTGGAGCCGTAGTCGAGGCACTCGCGGGTCAGGTTCACGGCCTCGCGGCCGGTGATGCCCTGGACGATGAAGGTGGTGTCTTTGTTGAGGAGAATCGACATGTCTTAGTCCCGCCGCCCCCGGACGCGGGAGCGAATCCCTGTCCATATCTGATTCTTCGGGGATTCGCGGGAGCAGAGGAGGCGGCGGTTCATGATTCCCCCTGGATCTTCGCCACGGCGCGGCCCGCGGCCTCCCACATGGAGACGGAGCGGTCGCAGTACTCGACCCCGTATCTCGCGAGGATCTTGAAGCCCTCGTCCTCCCAGGCGCCGGGGATGCGGAAGATCGCGATCGTCTCGCCGGGATCCTTGCCGAGCTCCAGGCAGGCCTTGATCACGCCGCGGGCGACGATGTCGACGCGGGTGTTGGAGACGATCGACATCATCACCGCGATCTTCTCGACGCCGTCCTTTTCGAGGACCTCCTTGGCGAGGCCACAGGCCTTGGCGACCGACGGGTTGCCGCCGATCTCCGAGTAGTTGGCGGGCCTGCCGCCCTGGCTGCGGACCGCGTCGGTCAGCGTCAGCGAGCCGCCGCCGGCGCCGATCACCAGGCCGAGGTTGCCGGTGAAGCCGTGGTCTTTGCCCTGGATCACGCCGCGGTGGTCGGCGGCGTCGATCGCGGCGACGTGCTCTTCGAAGGGGGAGGGCTCGTAGGCGTCGCGGCCGTCGTCCTCGGCGATCCCGAGCTCCCCCCGCAGAAGCTTCTTCTGCCGGCCGACCGCCTCGTTCTCCATCTCCATGTGGGCGTCGAGGGCGACGAAGCTGCCGTCGGTCAGCTCGGCCAGCGGGTTGATCTCGGCCAGCGTCATGTCGTTCTCGCGGAAGAGGCGGGCGAGGCGGGCGAGGACCGGCGTGGCGCGGTTCAGCTGCGAGCCGGTGACCCCGGTCGCGGCGATCGTCTGCTTGGCCTCGAAGTCGGCGATCGGCAGGAGGTTCGACACGTGGCCGCGGCCGACGTGGTCGGGATGGGTGCGGGCGACCTCCTCGATGTCGATCCCGCCCATGTCGCTGAAGAGCATCAGCGGGCGCTTCGCGGTGCCGTCCCAGACGACCCCCGCGTAGTACTCCTGCTTGACCTCGGCTTTCGGATCGACGAGGACGCCGCGCGGCATGTGGCCGTTGATCTCCAGCTCGAGGATCGCCGCGGCGTGGGCGGCGGCCTCCTCCGGCGTGTCGGCGAACTTGACGCCGCCCGCCTTCATCCGGCCGCCGGTCAGCACCTGCGACTTGATCACGACCGGGCCGCCGATCTCCTCGGCCGCCGCCCGCGCCTCCTCCGGCGTCGTGCAGAAGCCGTACTTGGTGACGGGGATCCCCGCCAGCTCCACGATCTTGCGCGCCTCGTACTCGAAGAACCGCATCCGGCGGCGCACCCTACACGCCTACACGGAACAATGCTGCCAACGTGCTCCGCGCCCGCCCCATCGCCCTGCTCGCCCTCGCGGCGACGCTCGCCCTGCTGCTCGCCAGCTGCGGCGGCGGCACCGACGTCGACTACCAGAAGGCCTCCGAAACGGTTCGCGCCAGCCTCGAATCGAAGCGCGAAGGCTTCGGCACCAGGGTCGAAAACGTCGACTGCCCGCAAGGGGTGAAGGTCGAACCGGGTGCCAAGTTCGAATGCACGGTGCTTTACCCGGACGGGACGGTCGCCTACGCGCTGCTGCGGATTCGCGACGCCAAGGCGGACCTGACGCTCGAATCGCTCAGCCCGCGGCCGCCGCTGGGCTGAGGGGGAGCGATCGCGCCCGGGGCGCGCGCTCCGCGGCCGATCGGTTTGAAACCGCTTCCGGTCGGGAAAAACGAGAGGCCATCAACTTCCGACGCCGGATCGTGCGATGATTCGCCGCCCGACCGCTCCACTGTTCCGTCTCCGACGGAGTGCAAGGTCGGCCGACCGGTCCCTGCCGGAGTCATATGCGATCCACAGCGCTGCAGATCCTGAAAAAGGGCGCCGACGCCCCAGTCGTCGAGCGCGAAGCGACCAAATAGAGAGAGGCGAATGAGCGACTCGACCACTGCCGCCCCCACTGAGTTGACGACCAACCGGAAGCTGTTGGACTGGGTGGAGGAGATCGCCGCCCTGACCCAGCCCGACTCCGTCTATTGGTGCGACGGGTCCGCCGAGGAGTACGACCGGCTCGCTCAGGTCCTGGTCGACGCCGGGACCTTCGAGCGCCTTTCCGACGCGAAGCGCCCGAACAGCTACCTCGCCCTTTCGGACCCGGGCGACGTCGCCCGGGTCGAGGACCGCACCTACATCTGCTCCGAGCAGGAGAAGGACGCCGGCCCGACCAACAACTGGCGCGCCCCGGACGAGATGCGCGAGGTGCTCGGCGATCTCTTCAAGGGCTGCATGAAGGGCCGCACGATGTACGTCGTCCCCTTCTCGATGGGCCCGCTCGGCTCCGAGCACGCCGAAATCGGCGTCCAGCTGACCGACTCCGCCTACGTCGCGGTCTCGATGCGGATCATGACCCGGATGGGCAAGGCCGCGCTCGACCAGCTCGGCGCCGAGGGCGAGTGGGTGCCCTGCGTCCACTCGGTCGGGATGCCGCTCGCCGACGGGCGCCGAAGACGTCTCCTGGCCCTGCAACGAGGACAACAAGTACATCGTCCACTACCCGGAGACCCGGGAAATCTGGTCGTTCGGCTCCGGCTACGGCGGCAACGCGCTGCTCGGCAAGAAGTGCTTCGCGCTGCGGATCGCCTCGGTGATGGCGCGCGACGAGGGCTGGATGGCCGAGCACATGCTGATCCTCAAGCTCACCTCGCCGCAGGGCGAGGTCAAGTACGTGACCGGCGCCTTCCCGTCGGCCTGCGGCAAGACCAACCTGGCGATGCTGGTCCCGACCCTGCCCGACTGGAAGGTCGAGACGATCGGCGACGACATCGCCTGGATGCGGATCGGCGAGGACGGCCGGCTCTACGCGGTCAACCCCGAGGCCGGCTTCTTCGGCGTCGCGCCGGGCACCGGCCACAAGACCAACCCGAACGCGATGGAGACGATCGAGCGGAACACGATCTTCACCAATTGCGCCAAGACCGACGACGGCGACATCTGGTGGGAGGACATGACCGGCGAGCCGCCCGCGCACGCGATCGACTGGCACGGCAACGACTGGACGCCGGACGCCGACAAAACCGCCGCCCACCCGAACGCCCGCTTCACGACGCCCGCGGCCCAGTGCCCGTCGATCGCGCCGGAGTGGGAGGACCCGGACGGAGTGCCGATCGACGCCTTCCTGTTCGGCGGTCGCCGCGCCAGCGCGGTGCCGCTGGTCGCCGAAGCGTTCGACTGGGAGCACGCCGTCTTCATGGGGGCGACGATGTCCTCGGAGAAGACCGCCGCGGCGACCGGCAACGTCGGCGAACTGCGCTTCGACCCGATGGCGATGCTGCCGTTCTGCGGCTACAACATGGGCGACTACTTCGGCCACTGGCTGAAGCTCGGCCGCACCGAGGGCATCAAGCTGCCGCGCGTCTTCTACGTCAACTGGTTCCGCAAGGACGAGGACGGCAAGTTCCTCTGGCCCGGCTTCGGCGAGAACAGCCGCGTGCTGGAGTGGATCTTCCGCCGCTGCGCCGGCGAAGGCGAGACGGTCGAGACGGCGATCGGCAACCTGCCCGCCGCCGGCGAAATCAACACCGACGGCCTCGACATCTCCGACGCCGCGATGGAGGAGCTGCTCACCGTCGACGAGGCGGTCTACCGCGACCAGCTGCCCCAGGTCAAGGAGCACCTCGCCAAGTTCGGCGAGCACCTGCCGGCCGAGGTGAGCGCCCAGCTCGAGGCGCTCGAGCGAGCGCCTGGGCTGATCAGCCCTCCGCGGCCGGCCGTCTGCGACGGCCGCTCGGACGTCACGGATCCCTCGTCGAGCCAGCGGCGGCGGAGCGCCGCCGCGAGGCGCTCGACGAGCGGATCCGATCCCTTCAACGGCTCGCCGTCCAGGCTGCGGACGGGGCGGATGCCGCGCAGCGACGAGGTGAGGAAGAGGTCGTCGGCGCGGCGCAGGTCGGCGAGGTGAAGGCGGCGCTCGGCAGTCGGGACGCCGAGCTCGGCGGCGAGGTCGAGGGTCGCGGCGCGGGCGGTGCCGGGCAGGATGCGGTCGTCGGCCGGCGGCGTCACCAGACCCCCGTCGACGACCGCGAAGACGTTGGCGCGTCCCGCCTCGAGCACCTCGTCGTCGGCGCCGAGGATCAGCGGCACGGCGTCGCCGAGCTCGACCTCGACCGACTCGAGCCAGTCGCGGTCGGCCCACTTGTGGGCGCCCGCCCAGTCCGGTTGCCGGACCGTGCGCACGTCGGCGCCGTTCTCGCGGGAGGGGAAGAAGATCGCCGGGTCGATCGGCTCGGTACGGATCTCGAAGCGCAGGCCCATCGCCCTCGGGGAGGAGGTCGATCCGGATGCGGCCGAGTCGCAGCGGGCGCGCCGCCTCGGTCACCGACCGCGGCAGCTCGGCGGGCAGGTCGAGGCCGAAGAGCGCGCGGCTGGAGGCGCCCAGGCGGTCGAGGTGGGCGCGGGCGCGGACCGGCCTGCCGTCGGCGGCGAGCAATGTCTCGAACAGGCCACGGGCTGGATCGGGGGAGGGCAAGGGACGATTATCCGTGCACTCGGCGGGTTTTCCGCCTCGTCCGCCTCTACATTGCCGGCGATGGAGGCTTCTGGCACCGACACGACCGAACGGGAGGCGCCGGACCGGCCCCCGGCCGAGGCGAGCGGGGACGCGGCCGAGGCGGCCGGCGCGGGGGTGAGGGAGCGGGACACGACCGACGAGTGGCGCCTCGCGCCCGACCGGACGCCCGCCACGGTCGCCGAGCTGGAAGGGCGGATCGAGGTCGCGATGGCGACCGCCAAGGCGGCCGAAGAGGCGGCGCTGGAGATCGGCGCCGCGAGCCTCGAGGCCGCCGAGCAGGCGCGCCGGGCCGCTGCCCTGGCCGAACGGGCGAGCGCCGCCGCGGCCCGCGCCGCGGCCGGCCGTCCGGCGGCGCGGGCGCCGCACGAGTCCGAGTCCGCCGGGTCCGCGCCGGAGTCCGCGGAGCACCTGCCCGCTCCCGGGTCCGACGAGTCGGCGTCCGACGAGCCCGCGCCCGAGTCCGACGAGTCGGCGTCCGACGAGCCCGCGCCGGAGTCCGGCGCCCCCAAGCCGGTAAAGCCCGCCAGGCCGGAGCCGGTCTTCCCCTTCGACGAGCTGCGACCGGGCGAGCGCCGCGCCGCCGCGCCGCGCCGTCCCGACCCCTTCGACGAACGCATCGACGCCTTCCGGCTGCGCGCCGAGAAGGTGATGCTGCGGCTGCAGCGGATCGAAGCACGCGGCGCGCCGGGCGCCGTCGCGGATCGGTCGGCCGTCCCGAGCGGCTCGGAGTAGGCCTCCGGCCCGTCGGCGCGGACATGGCGCAGGACCTGCTGGCCTTCGGCAAACCGATCCTCGTTCTCGGCGATCCGGGCCAGCTGCCGCCCGTGAAGGGCACGGGCGTCTTCACCCGGGCTGTGCCGGACGTGATGCTCACCGAGGTGCACCGGCAGCCGACAGCCCAATCCTGCGGCTCGCGACAATGGCGCGGCAGGGCCACGACATCCCCTTCGGCGCCTACGACGATCAGGTCTGGAAGATGTCCCGCCACGAGGTCGGCCCCGCGCAGATGCTGCATGGCGGACAGGTGATCTGCGGCCCCGCGCCATGCGGCGAAGGCTCAACAGGCGATGAAGGACGCCGCCGGGTCGAGGCCGATCACCCAACGGCCGCCGGCGAAAAGATCATCTCTGCGCAACCGCCACGATCTCGGGCTGATCAACGGCATGTTCCTGACCCTTACGGATGTGCAGGCCCATCCGCACAACGACCGGGCCTTCCGCGCCAGCGTGCAGACCGACGACGGAACACCTGTCTCCGGCATGCAGGACTTCTGGCGCGGCGAATACGATGACCACGTGCGCTTCGACCGGGATCGCCATCGCCGCGAATGGATGGCCTGCCGCGGGCTGATCCAGTCGAGCTGGGGCTACGCCATCACCTGCCACAAGGCTCAGGGCAGCCAGTTCCCGACCGTGATCGTGGTCGACGACGAATACGGCCACACCGCCGAGGAACGCAGCCGCTGGCTCTACACCGCCATCACCCGGGCCGAGCGCGGCCTGCTGATCCTGTCATGACATCCCGGCCGAAGAAGGAGCAGACCATGGGCAATCGATCGCGCGATCCGCGTTCACCGGCGCAGAAGGAAGCAGAGCGCCAGTCCTATGCCGATGCGTCCGGCAGGAGCGTCGAGGAAATCCGGCGCTCGAAGACGCGTTGCGCGAGGTTCCGCGAGAGTATCTCATCGAGCAGCTCTACGGTCCGGATCACGGCGCCTTCTACGACGAGGGCGAGGATCTCTCGATCGTTCCGGATCCGAAGCATCGGGGGCCGGGCTTCGGGTTCGTCGCCATTCGCAGTGATCGCAGCTGGTTCGGTGGCGTGGTCCCGCCGGGGGCGTTCCAGTGAGTGCCGTTGTCATCGACCTCAACGATGTCGCTCCGGCCCATGTTCAGCCCGCGCGTTACGATCTGGACCTGATCGTCCAGCGCCTGCGCGAGACGGCCGAGAGCTGGGTGCCGCGCCTCTTCCCGAACGGCAAGCGCGTCGGCGACGAATGGCGGCTGGCCAATATCCGCGGGGATGCGCCGCGCAACACCGGCTCCTGCGTGATCGCCCTTCGCGGTCCGCATGCCGGCGACTGGATCGACTTCGACGGAAATGAGGGCGGCGGGCCGATCAGCGCGATCGAGGAAGGCACAGGGCTTTCGGGGCGCGATCTGATCTTCGAGGGGCAGAGAGGGCGGGTGTTCAGCCCGGCGCGCCCGCGCGTCAAATGCCGGGGTCGAAACCGGCACCCAAGCGCGATGCCTCGCAGGATATCTCGCATATCCTCGCGCGCGCGGTGCCGATCACGGACACGCCTGCCGCGACCTATCTCGCCGGGCGCGCACTGGCCGTCCCGGACGAGACCGATCTGCTGTTCCACCCCGATCTGACGCATTGGGAAACGAAGACCGGCTATGCCGCCCTGCTGGGGCAGGTGCGCGATCGCAGCGGCGAGGTGATCGGGCTGCACCGCACCTACATCGTTGAAGACGAACAACGAAGTGCGCAAGGCGCCAGTCTCCAAGCCCAAGATGATGCTCGGACGGATTGCCGGCGGCGCGGTGCGGCTCGCGCCGCTCGGAACCGGTGATCGGCTGGCGTTGTCGGAAGGCGTCGAGACCGGGCTGGCGGTGATGACCGCCTGTCCGATTGCAGGTCTGGGCGACGCGTCGGCCTCCGGTCTTGAGCAGATCGATCTGCCGCCCGCGGCGCAACGCGTGCTGATCCTGGCCGACCATGACGCCTCGGGAGCCGGGTTGCGTGCTGCCGAAGCCTGCGCCCGGCGCCTGCGGGCACAGGGCCGCGATGTGGCCATCGCGCGACCGCCCGGAGAGGGCCAGGACTTCAACGACCTGCTGCTAAGCGACGGCCCTGCCGCAAATCGCGGCGCTGATCGCCGATGCGGAGGCCATCACCGAGGCCGAGCCGTTTTGCAGCCGGCCAGCACCGTCCGCTCAACTATCAGGGGTCGGGCGAGACCATTCCGACCTTGCGGGCCGACGAGGGCGATCTGGGCCGCGCCGTCTCCCAGGTCTGGAGCGTGGTCATGGCCTCCAACCGCACGCCCTGGGTCTTCCGCTTCGCGGGCCAGCCCACATGGGTTGTCCCGGACGACGAGGGGCGGCCCGTGGCGACCATGCTCAACGAGGAGCGCCTGCGCCACATGCTGGCGCGGCTCGCCCGCTGGGTCCGCGAGAATGCCAAGGGCGAACTGCTGCCCGCGCCGCCGCCCGTGGCCGTGGTGAAATCCGTTCTCGCCACGCCCGACCCGGCGCTGCCGGTACTCACGGGCATCGTCAACACGCCGGTCTTCGGGCGCACCGGCACGCTGATCACCACGCCGGGCTATCACCCCGACGCCCGGCTGCTCTACGTGCCCGCCCCGGGCTTCACTGTGCCCGATATCCCCAGCCGGCCGACCGACGAGGGGACATTGCCGCGGCCCGCGCCCTGATCTGCGAGGACCTGCTCGGGGGACTTCCCCTTCACCGGCGAGGCCGAGCGCTCCCATGTCGTGGCGATCCTGCTGCTGGGCTTCCTGCGCGGCATGATCGACGGGCCGACGCCACTGCATCTGATCGAGAAGCCCACGCCCGGCACCGGCGCCACGCTGATGGTCGATGCGATGGCCAGGATCCTGACCGGCGCGGGCGCGAGCGTGATGACCGAGGGGCGCGACGACGAGGAATGGCGCAAGCGCGTCACCGCCAAGCTCCGTCAATCCCCTCGATCGTGCTGATCGACAACCTCCGTGCCAAGCTCGACACTCGGCGGTCGCTGCCGCCCTCACCGCGCCCTTCTGGGAG
>CAVXNN010000004.1:0-417924 GCA_963763265.1 uncultured Actinomycetes bacterium
CGGGGGCAGGATTCGAACCTGCGACCTTCGGGTTATGAGCCCGACGAGCTACCTGGCTGCTCCACCCCGCGGCGGTCGCCGGATTTTAGCAATGCGGCGTCGATTTCCTGGGCCGGGGGTCGGGGGTGGATCGGGGAAGGGCGTGGAGGAGGATGGTGGCGGTGGCTGAATAGGGTGGCCGCATGGCCGAGAGCCCCCAGCGCGTCGCGATCATAGATATCGGGTCCAACTCGACCCGGCTGCTGGTCGCGGACGTGGAGGACGGGCGGGTGACGCCGATCGCGCGGAGGAGCATGGTGACGCGGCTCGGGCGGGGCGTGGATCTGAGCGGGCAGCTGGCCGTGGAGGCGATCGAGGCGGCCTGCGGGGCGGTCGATCCGTATGTGGCAACACTGCAGGAGCTGGGGGCCGAGAGGGTCGACGCGATCGCGACCAGCGCGGTGCGCGACGCGGCCAACGGGAGCGCCTTCGTGGCCGAGCTGCGAGAGCGCTTCGCGCTCTCGGCGCGGGTGCTCGACGGCGAGGAAGAGGCGCGGCTGACCTATCTGGGCGCGACCGCGGAGCGGGCGCCGGAGGTGCCGACCCTGGTGGTCGACATCGGCGGCGGCTCGACCGAGCTGGTCGTCGGCGAGGGCCGCGAGATCGGGTGGCACACCTCGCTGCAGGCGGGGGTCGTCCGCCACACCGAGCGCCACCTGAGCCACGATCCCCCCACCCCGGTCGAGCTGGAAGCGCTGGCCGGCGACCTGCGCGGGCTGATCGAGACGGCGAGCGCCTCGGCGCCGCGGGCGGAGGCGGGGATCGCGGTGGCGGGGACGCCGACCTCGCTGGCGGCGATCGAGCTGGAGCTGGAGCCCTACGACCCGCGGCGCGTCCACGGCCACGTGCTGGAGCTGCGCGCGATCCAGCGCATGCTCTCGCGGCTCGCCGCAGCCCCGCTCGCGCGGCGGACAGAGATCCGCGGCCTGCACCCCGACCGGGCGCCGACGATCGTCGCGGGGGTCGTCACCCTGATCGAGACGATGCGGGCCTTCGGCCTCGAGCGCATCGCCGTCTCCGAGCACGACATTTTGTACGGAGCGGCGATTGCGTTATCGGAATCGAGTTAAGTAGACTCTCGCTGCATTCGGGATAACTCGACGTACGGGGTGGACATCGGGTCCCCGTGCAACAGGACAAACGGGTGGTTGCTGCCGCTTCACCCCGATAATTCGTCCACATTTGTACCGAATTTCCGGTAGTCACCGCCGGCAGCGGTGGACAAATCCTGCCTGTCTTGGCAATACTGATGTGCACCGGGGGCAAGGAGGGGTTTACCCCACCTACCCTTGGCATAGGGCTTGGGCGATTGCCGCATCATGGCGCCTCCCGCCGTCTGAGCCCAATCAATAAGGGTCCCTGAAGACGTACCCCTGCCCGTCCTGAGGGATCCGCGTGAATCGGCCGTCAGCGATGACGGCCGATTCTCGTTCTGGGACCCCGGTACCGCCGCGTTCGTGGCTCGCGAGCCCCGGTGAGTTCGCAGTTATCCGCGAACAGCGCGCCGAAATGCGAACGCGGCGAAGTGGCGACGCGGCGCGCGTGCGCGACCGGCCCGCCGCTCAGGCCAGGTTGGACTTGCGCGGGTAGGCGACCTCGGGGTCGGTCATCACGTTGACCAAGGTCGGCACGCCGGACGCGAACGCCTTCTCCAGCGCCGGGCGCAGCGCAGCGGGCTCGCGAACCACGACGCCCTCGCAGCCGAGCGTCTCGACCAGCTGGTCGTAACGGGTTTCCGGCTGCAGCTCGGCGGCCACCGAGTAGCCGTAGAGGAACTTCATCGGGTGGTGCTCGAGCGCCCAGATCCCGTTGTTGCCCATCACCCCGACCACGCCGAGCCCGTGGCGGGCCATCGTGTCGAACTCCATCCCGGCGAAGCCGAAGGCGCCGTCGCCGAGCAGCAGGCAGACCTGCCGGTCGGGCCTGGCGACCTTGGCGCCGATCGCCTGGCCGGGGCCGGCGCCGAGGCAGCCGAACGGCCCCGGGTCCATCCAGCAGCCCGGCTCGTAGGTGTTGATGTAGCGGCCCGCGTAGGAGACGAAGTCGCCGCCATCCCCGATCACGATCGCGTCGCGGTCGAGCACCGCGTCGAGCTCACGGTAAACGCGCACCGGGTGCAGCGGCGAGCGCGGATCGTCGAGCTGCTCGCGCTCGCCTTCGCGCGCCTCGGCCTCGACGCTGGTCAGCTGCTCCAACCACGGCCGGCTCCGCTCCCCCTCCCCCGCCGCGGCGGCGATCGCGTCGAGCCCGGCGGCGACATCGCCGACCAGGTCGAGGTCCGGCAGGCGGTTGGCGGTCAGCGCGTTGGGCGCGACGTCGAGGCGGACGATCTTCGTCTCCGCCCCGAAGCTGCCGCCGAAGCCGAGCCGAAAGTCCATCGGCACCCCGACGACGAGCGCCACGTCGGCGCCCTGCAGGGCGGTCGAGCGGGCGCGGCTGAAGGCGAGGTCGTGGTCGGCCGGCAGGCAGCCGCGGCCGAGGCCGTTGAGGAAGACCGGAATGCCGAGCGCTTCGGCGAGCGCCCGCAGCTCCCGCTCGGCCCGACCCCAGTAGAGGCCGGTGCCGGCCATGATCACCGGCCGCTCGGCGCCCGCCAGCAGCGCGGCCGCCTCCTCGACCCCCTCGGGCGGCTGCGCGGCGGGCGCGCCCGGCGATGCCGGGACCTCGAGCTCGGCCTCGCTGAAGACGACGTCCAGCGGGTAGTCGAGGAAGGTCGGGCCGCTCGGCGCGGCGGCGGCGGTGTCGAGCGCGGCCGCGGTCAGCGCAGCGATCGCGTCGGTCGCCTTGGCCGTCGCGGCCGACTTGACCAGCGGCGCGACGAACGGCAGGTGGTCGATCTCCTGCAGGGACCCCGAGCCCCAGCGCATCTCCGGCGCGCGGCCGCCGAGCACGCAGATCGGCGAGTGGTTTGCCTGCGCGCCGGCGATCGCGCTCAGCCCGTTGGTGACGCCCGGGCCCGCGGTCAGCGCCGCGACCCCGACCCGGCGGGTCGCCTTGGCGATGCCCTCGGCGGCGAAGGCGGCGGTCTGCTCGTGGCGGACGTCGAGGATCCGGATCCCCTCCTCCCGGCAGCCGTCGTAGATGGAGAAGAGGTGCCCGCCGGACAGCGTGAACAGGGTGTCCACGCCGCGCGACTTGAGGACTTTGGCGACGATCCGCCCCCCGTGCTCGGCCATGGACGAACCCTATATGTCACGAGGTCGTGCAGTGGCTGCCGGTCGCCTGGGCCGAGCTCCCCCGGGACGCGTTCGCACTTATCCACGCGTGACGTCGAGCACCCCGAACTGGCCGCCGCGCCGCCGCCAAGAGTGCCCGGGGCGGGACTCGAACCCGCGAACTCCCAAGGGAGTAGCGCCTTTTAAGGGCGCCGCGTTTACCAGTTTCGCCACCCGGGCAAGGGCGATGGTAACCCGCCGATCGCCCGCGAGGACCGCGCAAAACCCCTGCGAGCGGGGCGATAAAGGGCCGGTAAAACCTGGCGGGCCGCAACTCGCCCCTTGTTACCGTGTCTGAGAGGCACCGGACCACGCCTTCCCTGGAGGGGGACCTTGGAGGCATCAGCACTAAATCACGCCAGTCGCCGCGGGCTCCTCGCCCGCAAGTCGCCGCTGCTCAAACTGCAGGGCGACGAGAAGCTGATCGCGATGGCGCGCGGCGGCAACCCGGGCGCCTTCGAGACGATCGTCGACCGCTACCAGGGACGCCTGCTCGGCTTCTGCCGCCAGATGCTGGGCTCGACCGAGGACGCCGAAGACGTCCTGCAGGAGGTCTTCGTCAACGCCTACCGGGCGATGCTCGCCGACGAGCGCGAGATCAACCTCCGCCCCTGGCTCTACCGGATCGCCCGCAACCGCTGCCTCAACCACCTGCGCAAACCGAGCGCCGACGCCCAGGAATCGATGGACATGGTGCCGGAAGTGGACGCCGCCTCGACCGCGGAGAAGGTCCACAACCGCGAGGAGTTCCGGCAGATCATCGCCGACGTCAACAAGCTGCCGGAGACGCAGCGCTCGGCGCTCCTGCTGCGCGAGATGGACGCGCTCTCCTACGAGGAGATCGCCGACGCGATGGAGACCACGGTGCCGTCGGTCAAGTCGCTGCTGGTGCGGGCGCGGATCTCGCTCGCCGAGGCGAGCCAGGCGCGCCTGCTGACCTGCGGCGAGGTGCGGGTCGAGCTCTCCGAAGCGGCCGAGGGCCTGCGCAAGGTCTCGGCGCCGGTGCGCCGCCACGTGCGCGAGTGCGAGGAGTGCGCCGACTTCCGCTCCCAGGTCCGCTCCAACGAGAAGCTTCTGGCCGCGCTCTTCCCGGTTGCGCCGCTGATCGCCCTGAAGGGCTTCATCGCCTCCAAACTGGGCCTCGGCGGCGGCTCGGCCGCCACCGGCGCGGCGGCGAGCGGTGCCGCGGCGGGTGGCGGCGCGGCGGCCGCGGGCGGCGCGGCGAGCGGCATCGGCGCGGCGCTCGGCGGCTCCGGCGCGGCCGGCGGCCTCGGCGGTCTCGGCGGCGCGATCGGCGGCGCCGTGGGCACCAAGGCGGTGGCCGGCGTGGTCACGGCGGCGGTGCTCACCGCGGGCGCCGCGGTCGAGCTTCCCAGCCAGCAGCACTCGACGCCGGTGACGCCGCCGGCGCGCGTCTCCCACCCGCACGTGATCAACGCGCCGGCGCCGAGCGGCGGGATCGAAGCCGCGATCGCGCCGGCCCAGCCGGACCACAAACCGGCGATCGCCTCCAACGCGGTCGCCGTGGCGCCGAGCGAAGCCGAAGCGCAGGAACAGGCGGCCGCGAGGGAAGTCGCGCCGGTCGAAGAAGTGACCCCGCCGCCGGTCGAAGAAGCCGAAGAAGTCGCGCCGCCCGCCGAAGCCGAACCGGTCGAAGAACCGGAAGCGGGCGCCTCCGACGCCGCAACCTCCGCCGTCAAAGCCCAGTCGGAAGTCACCCCGGCCACCGCCGCGAGCCCGACGGCCGCGGCGGGCGCCCACGGCGGCAAGCCGACGGTCACCGTGACCGTCGGCCCGGAATCGCCGCCGGCCGGCACCACCCCGACGGCCACGCCGCCGCCCGCGACCGGTGAACCGGCCCCTCCCGAACCGGCGCCCGAAGCGCCGCCCGCGGAAGAACCGGCTCCGGCGCCGGTCGAAGCGCCCCCGGCCGAAGAAGCCGAAGCTCCGGCGCCGGTGCCCGCGCCGGCTCCGCCCGCCGAAGCCACGGCGACGCCCGAAGAAGACTCCTAGCCCCCGGGTTCGCGTCGCGCCCGCGGCCCCGCCGTGGACGGCGCGAGAACCGCGGGCGCGCGCTCCCGCCGGGGCCCGCCTACAGCGTGTGGGTCTGCCCCGGCTCGAGCACGACCACGGTGCCCGCCCCGGCCGCCTCGACGTCGGCCTTGAAGGCGCCCGCGTCCGTCTCGATCGGCGGGAAGGTGTTGTAGTGCATCGGGATCACCGTCTCGGCGCCGACCAGCCTCGCCGCCTCCACCGCGTCGTGGCGGTCCATCGTGTAGTGGCCGCCGATCGGCAGCATCAGCACGTCGACCGGGTTGCGCTCGGCGATCAGCTTCATGTCGCCGAATAGGCAGGTGTCGCCGGTGTGGTAGACGGTCTTGCCGTCGATGTTGATCAGCAGCCCGGTGCAGGTGCCGACCGCGACGCCCTGCTCGGCGCTGAACGGCGCGTCTTCGGAGCCGGGGAGCGTGTTCGTGTGCCAGGCGGGCACGAGCTTGATCCAGCCCCAGTCGAAGCTGACGGTGCCGCCGAGGTTCGGGTCGCTGACCTCGGCCGCCCCGTGGGCGTCGAGCCAGTTGGCGACCTCGACGATCGAGACCGCCCGGGCACCGGTCGCCTTGGAGACCGGGATCGCGTCGGCGATGTGGTCGGCGTGGCCGTGGCTGACCGCGATCACGTCGGCCTTCACTTCCTCGGCGGTCGCCACCGCGACCGGGTTGTTCGGCTTCAGGAACGGATCGGTGAGGACGGTCTTCTGCCCGTCGCCGATCTCGAAGCAGGAGTGGCCGTGGAACTTGATCTCCATCTCAGGAGTCTCCCTTCTGGTCGGGTCGGCGCTCGCCCTCGCCCCAGGGGGCCGGGTCGTCGCCCTCTACGTCGTCGCGCGGCTCCGGGTCGGCGCCGTCGCGCAGCTCTTCGTTGAGTGCCCAGCCGACGGCGACCCCAACCATCATTCCCATCCGCGCCTCCTCGGCGAGCAGGGCGCGGACCGCGGTGAGCCGCTCGTCCGGGTCGGGGACGGTGGCGGCGCGCAGCGTCTCGGCGTCATGCGGCTCGCCGAACCAGCCGCCCGCCGCCAGCGCGCTCGCCAGCACCTTCTGCAGTTGCGGGGCCGCCTGGGCGACGATCCGCTCCGCCTCGGCGAAGCGCTCGGCGTCCAGCAGCCGCTCGATCGCCGCCTCCAGCTCGCTCTCGTCGGGCACGGGGGCAGCCTAGATGACCGGCGGCGCCGGGTCCCGCGCCGCCGCCCGACGACCAGCTCGGCCGCCCGCCACCCGACTCCTCGGCGGGCCCATCGCCCGACTCCCCGCGGGCCTATTCCTTGTGGTGCAGCGTGGTCGCCGCCAGCCCGGCGAGGCCGCCCACCGCGCCGCCGACCAGGCAGGCGAAGAAGCTGGCGGTGGGCGCGAACAGCGGCAGCGCGATCAGCACCGCGGCGGCCACCGCGACCCCCACCACGTCGTACTCCTCGTCGATCGCCCCGTGCGCTTCGGAGCGGCGGATCGCGAACCACGCGGCGACCGCGCCGAGCGCCATCCCGTTGCCGCCCGCGATCACCGTGATTTCCCCGTTGGCCGAGGCGATGCCGCCGGCGGCCAGCACCCCGAGCGACCCGCAGGCGAGCAGCAGCAGGGCGGTCGGGATCGAGCCGAGCCGGCGCTCCACCCCGGTCGCGAAGATCGCCAGCCCTACCGCGACCACGAACAGGTAGCCGACGTCGACGTAGGCGAAGGGCGCGGTCAGGTACCGCCACCACTCGCCGCCGAAGGGAATGATCACGCCGCCGAAGGTGGCGAGCGGGTTGCCGGTCGCCTTCTGGATCAGCAGCAGGACCGCCGAGCCGAGGATCACGGTCAGCGTCGCGTAGGGCCGGAAGACTCCCGCCCCGGAGAGGGCCGCGGGCCGTCCCGGCAGGCGCAGGCGCAGCCGCCGGCGGCGGCGCTTCGGGCGCTGGGCCTCCAGCCCGTCGCCGCGCCGCTCCAGCTTGGGCGCCCGCTTGCGCAGCCGTGCCCCGCAATACGGGCACTCGGTCACGTACGGACTGACCTCCGAGCCGCAGTTCTTGCAGATGACGCTGAGCTCAGTCTCACTCATGGGCTTCCTTCGAGGATACCCGCCCACCGCGCTCATAAGGGTCGATTCGCTGCCATACTGGCCCCCCACCCTTATTCGAGGAGGAATCACAGTGGAGTTGAAGAGCCTGACCGAGCAGAAATCGCTGCTCGCGACGCTTCCGCCCGGCAAACGCGCCCGTCTTTACCGGCTTCTGTACGAGTTCGGACCAGGCAACGGCACGCTGATGCTGCTGCCGATCGACCAGGGGATCGAGCACGGCCCGCGGGACTTCTTCCCCAACCCCGCCTCCAAGGACCCCGACTACCAGTTCGCGCTGGCCGCCGAGGCGGGCTACTCGGCCCTCGCCTGCCAGATCGGCATGGCGGAGAAGTACTACCCCGACTACGCGGGCCGCGTGCCGCTGATCCTCAAGGTCAACGGCAAGACCGACCTCCCGAGCTCCTCGAAGGCATTCTCCTCGTGCAACGCGAGCGTCGAGGACGGCGTGCGGCTCGGCGCCGACGCGATCGGCTACACGCTCTACGTCGGCACCCCGCGCCAGGACGAGGACCTCGCCCAGCTGCGCCGGGTCCGCGAAGACTGCGACCGCTTCGGCATGCCGCTGATCGTCTGGTCCTACCCGCGCGGCGAAGCGGTCGCCGAAAAGGGCGGCCAGAACTCCTTCTACGCGATCGACTACGCGGCGCGGATGGCGATGGAGATGGGCGCCGACGTCGTCAAGCTCAACATGCCGAAGATCGACCCGGAGAAGGACAAGGACGCCCCGGCGCCCTACAACGAGATGCAGGTCGACCAGCAGGAGGCGATAAACCACTGCGTCGCTTCGGCGGGCCGGGCGCTGGTCGTCCTCTCCGGCGGCTCCAAGGCCGACGACGAGACCGTCCTCCGCCACACCCGCGAGGTGATGGAGGCGGGCGGCAGCGGCGTCATCTTCGGCCGCAACGTCTGGCAGCGCGAGCGCAGCGAGGCGCTGGAGATCATCGAGCAGATCAAGGAGAGCCTGCTCTCCAACGTGCGCCGCACCCCGTAGGTGCGGCATCTCCCCCGCGCCGCGGGGGAGTGACGGAGGCCCCGCCCGGCTTGGACGGGGATGAAGGGACGCGGGAGCATCGCCCTGCTGTTGGTCGTCGCGGCGATCCTCCTGCGCCCCTGGGACGCGCCCCCGCTGCGACGCTTGTTACCCCATGGAGAACAAGCGTCGAGGGTCGGGGCGTCGGAGCGGCTGACGGGGCGGGTGGTGCGGGCCGTCGACGGCGACACGCTGGAAGTCGCGCTCGACGACGGCGCGACCGAGACGGTGCGGCTGATCGGCGTCGACACGCCGGAGACGGTCAAGCCCGACACCCCGGTGCAGTGCTTCGGACCGCAGGCCTCGGCCTTCGAGCACCGCACGGTCGAGGGGCGCCGCGTACGCCTCTTGACCGGCGTCGAACCGCGCGACTTCTACGGCCGGCTGCTCGCCTACGTGTGGGTGGTGGGCGCAGGGCCCGGCGGGGCGGGCCGGCGGAGCACCGTCGGTCGGGACGCGGGCGAGCGCTTCCTCGAGGCGCAACTGCTGCGACGCGGGCTCGCCCGCACCCTCGCCTTTCATCCAAACGACCGTTTAGCCGACCGGTTCGCAGCCCTTGAGCGAAAGGCGGCGAAGGCTGGGAAAGGGCTTTGGAATGCGTGTTGAGCGACCCATGTCATCGGCAGCGCGGGTCCCGCACATGAGACCTGCAAGATCCTTTGCTACGGTGCCCGCCTGCCCCCCGGGGCCCACCTTATGAAAATGCGACAGAGCATCTCCCAGTTCGAGACCGCGTTCGAGCAGGAGACTTCACTTGAGCGACGGCGACGCGAGCAGCTTCGCCGTCGCGCGGCGAATCGCTCCCGCGCCCGACGGATCGAGCGCAACCAGCAGTCCGGCACGGTCCGGTTCAGCGTGCTGGCGATCTGCCTCACGGTCACCGTCGTGGTCGTCGCGATCGCGATGTTCGAGGCGCTCTCGCTGCTGATCTCCTAGCGCGGGACGCGCTCTCCGCCGCGCTTTCAATAGACTCGCCCGCCGATGCCACGACGCTCGCTGAAGCCACAGCTGAATCAGATCCGTGCCTGGGTCCACCAGGGCCGCACCGACGCCTGGATCGCCCACCAACTCGAAGTCTCCGCGACGGAGCTGAGGGAGTTCCGCAAGCAGTACGAACTCTCCCCCGACGACGAGAACGCCGGCTCGACCGACGTCGATCTGCGTGACGAGATCGAAGCGGAGATCGAAGCCGCCGCCGAGGAAGAGGCCGAGGAGGCCGAATCCGAAGCCGAGGAGGAAGGCGAAGGCGAGGAAGGCGAAGAAGGCGAAGAGGAGGAAGGCGGCGAAAAGGGCGAAGGAGGCTCGGGCCGCTCTCGCCGACGCCGACGCCGCGGCCGCCGCGGCGGCCGCGGGCGCCGCAAGGAGTACGAGGCGACCTTCGACCACGGCGAAGACGAGGGCTACGGCCTCTGGCTCGACGCCTCGGTCAAGGACAACCCCGTCTACGCCGAGCACTGGGCCGGCAACCGCGAGGTCACCGTGCGGATCGAGGCCGACCAGATCGTCATCCGCCGCGCCGGCGGCTCCGAATCCGACTCGGACGACGACTCCGACGACTAGCTAGCCGACCGTCTGCATCTCACCTTCTCCTGGAAGGTGAAATGCAGATGCGACGTCTCGTGCGGGCGTCGAGTGCTCCGCACGCGGCGAGGATGCGCCGGTCAGCCGCCCGGGCCGCGGCCGCCCGCGAAGTCGCCGGCGCCGCGCAGATAGGCCCAGAAGGCCGCGTCGGCCAGGGTCTGGGCTTCGCCTGACGCCGCGGGGGCGACGTCGATCGCGATCTGCTGCGCCCAGTCGGTGCCCTCGCCGTAGAGCTCGGCGAGCTCCGCGGCGCTGAAGGTCGGCCCGATCCGGCGCCGCAGCTCGACCCGGATCGCGTCGATCACCCGGTCGGCGAGTCGGCGTCGGCGGGGATCGTCGATCGCCGCCAGCTCACGGGCACCCTCCTCCCACTGGTAGAGGGCGTTGGCGAGGGGGTAGGCCATCGCCCCGACTGTACCCACCGCGGGTCGCCGTCTATGGTCCGGGCATGCTGCGCACGCCCTGGGGAGACGCGGAGACCCTGCGGGAGCGGCGCTGCCCCCCGGGCGCAGCAGCGACCGCGAGGCGGCGCGGCGCGGCCAGCGCGAGCGCCTCTTCGCCGCGATGGTCGCCTCCTGCGCGACGCGGGGGTTCGAGGCGACCTCGGTCGAGGACCTGCTGCGCGCCGCCGGCGTCTCCCGCGCCACCTTCTACGAGCAGTTCGACGGCAAGGCCGACTGCTTTCGCGCCGCCGAGGACGAGATCGTCGCCGCGGCGCTCGCCGCGATCGGCGCGGAGCTCCGCGGGGCGGACGGCCTGGAGGGGCCGCGCGTGGCGCTGTCCGCCTTCGTCGGGATGGCGGTCGCCGAGCCGGCCGCGGCGCGGATGTGCCTGGTCGAGTCCTGGGCGGCCGGCGAGTCCGGGATGGAGCCGGTGCGCGAGGCGGTGGACGACGTCGTCGCGCTGGTCCGCGAGGCGGTCGAGAAGATGCCGGGACGCGCCGGGATGCCCGCCAAGCTCGTGCGGGGGGTCGTCTCGGGCGCCTACCAGGTGGTCTACGTCCGGCTGCTGGAGGGCCGGGAGAGGGAGCTGCCCGACGTCCTCCCCGAGCTTTGGGACTGGGCGGCGAGCTTCCCTCCGCCGCCCCGGCCGCTGCGCCGGCCGACCCGGCTGATCGTCTCCCGGCCGGTCCCCGCCGCCCCGCCCTTCGCCTCCTACAGTGCCGAGCAGCGGATCATCCGCGGGTTCGCGGCGGTGGTCGCCGCGAAGGGGTACCCGGCGACGACGATCGCCGATGTCGCCGCCGCCGCGATCTCCCAGACCACCTTCTACGAGCACTTCGACGCCAAGGAGAGCGCCCTGCGGGCGGCCCTCGACTCGAGCGGCGCCCAGATGCTCGCGGCGGTGATGCCCGCGGTGCGGCGCACCGCGGACTGGCGGGTGGCGGTGCGGATCGGCTTCGAGGAGATCTGCGCCTTCTTCGCGGCCGAGCCCGCCTTCGCCGCGCTGCGGATGGTCGAGGTCTACGGCGGCGGCCCGGAGGCGACCGCCGATCGCGACGCGACCGGAAGGCGGATCGTCGCCGACCTGCTGCGCCCCCCGCGGGCAAGCGGCGAGGCCCTCTCCGACCTGGTGGTCGAGGCCACGGTCGGGGCGATCCTCGGGGTCTTCTTCGAGGCGGTCCGCGAGGGCACCTGCGCCGACCTGCCGCGCCTCTCCCCGATCTTCACGTACTTCGCCCTCGCCCCCATGATCGGCGCCGAGGAGGCCTGCGAGGTCGCCACCGGCCGCGGCCGGGCGTAGGGCGCGCGGATCCCTCCGGGCGCGGCGGGGCGCGGCCGGCGTGGGCCAGGGCGTGGCCTGTCGTGCTCCAGGGCGCGGCCGGCGTGCCCCAGGGCGGCTGGGGGTCGCAGATCAGCCGGCGGGCGTCTGCGGGATTTCTCGCAGCGGGGCGTTGAGGGGGCCGCACCTGCCGGGGTCGAGCCGGCCGGTCACCTTCCAGACGGTCACCGGCCCTTCGCGCAGGAAGGGCCGCACGCCGCCCGCGCCGCGCAGCCAGCGCGCCTCCGGCGAGCGGATCGGCTTGCCGGGGTGGATGAAGTTGAGGAAGGGCGAGGTGACGAGGTAGTCGAGCTCGGCGGCGTTCACCGCGGCGCGAAAGCGGCGACAGCCGGGGATCGGGTTGAAGGCGCCGTGGGCACCCGGTTCGCCGAGGTAGATCACCCGGTTGGAGAGGTCGGGCCCGAAGAAGCCGTAGCTCGCGAACCCGGCGGTGGTGCCCGCCAGGCCGATCCGCGCGTCGCGCACGCCGCGCGCCCAGCGGTAGGCCTCGTCGAGGCTCATGCCAGGGACCGAGGTGGCGGCGGAGGCGTTGGCGAAGCGGTGGTTCAGGTAGTGGCGCTGGACCGGGTAGCCGAGCCCGACCGCCGCCACCGCCAGGGCGGCGAGCGCGCCCGCCACGGCGCGGGCCGGGAGGCCGTCGCGGCGCGAGAGCCAGATCAGCGTCGGCACCGCGACGAAGACGATCACGAAGGCCAGGGCGAAGAGCCGCGCTTTGTCGTGCAGGGCGTCGTCGGGCCGGTCGGTGAGCAGGTAGACGACGACCAGCACTGCGATCAGCCCCCACCGGCGGCGCGGCCCGTCGAGCAGGCGCGGCAACGGCACCAGGACGAGCGCCGCCAGCAGCGCCGGGATGACGAAGCGGACGTTGATCGCGAAGCCGACCGGTGCGCCCTCCGCCCCGGCCGCCCCGAGCGGCGTGAAGAGGTAAGCGAGGAGGCCGAGGAGGGCGACGCCGCCGAGCAGGCGGATCAGCCTGTCGCGCCCCGCGAGGATCGCCAGCAGGCAGGCGGCGAGGGCGCCCGCCAGGAGGAGCGGCCAGAGCACTCCGAAGGCCTGGTGGAGCCCGGGCGCGAAGTAGTGGCGCCAGATGCCGGTGTCGGTCGCGTAGTGGGCGATCGCGAAGTTCGGGCGCCCTTCCTGCAGGCGCTCCGGGTGGGGCAAGGAGAGCGGGCCGAGCCTGGTCACCTCGGGGATCGGGTTGCCGGCCGCGATCAGGTTGCGCAGGTACCAGTAGCCACCGCCGACCAGGGCCGGGATGAACCACCACCCCGCCGCCCGCCATCGCCTCCCGACCGGCGCCAGGACCAGCACCGCCACGCTGAGCGCCCCGGCCAGGGCGAGCACGGTGACCTTGGTCCCCGCCGCCAGACCGACCGCCAGCCCCGCCGCCGCCAACGGCCGGCCGTAGAGCGCCCGGGCTCGCAGCTCGCCCCGCGTGCCGCGGGTTCCCGGGGGCGCGCCGGGCGAGGCCTCCGTGGCCGGGCCGTCGGCGACCTCGGCGCCCGGTTCGGCGCCCGCGGCGGGCCGGGCGTTCCAGGCCTCGACCAGGATCGCGATGCCGGCCAGCAGCAGCGCGGCGGCCATCAGATCGTTCTTGGCGGCGCCGGGCTCGCGCACGACCAGGGTGTGGCAGCCGGCCACGATCGCCGCGGCGAGCACCGCGGGCACGCCGCGTCCGTAGGGACGCCCGACGCAGTAGGCGGCGAGGAAGGCGACCGCCAGCCAGCCGAAGTTGATGAAGAGGCTGAGCGTGTCGCGGCCGATCAGCAGGAAGGCGATCGCGTGCAGCAGCTCGGAGCCCTGCGGGTAGAACCAGTTGACGTTCACCGTTTCGATCTGGTGCAGCCCGGTCGTCGAGTGCGACTGGACGATGTCCGCCGAGAACGGCATGTGGTACCAGAGCGAGTCGAAGTTGAAGATCCCGCTGTCGAGCGCGTGCTTGGCCGTCTCCGCCCACTGGAAGGCGACGCCGGCGATCACCGCGATCGCGACCAGCGACGCCCACACGCCGAGCTCGGCGCCGCGCGCCGTCTGTTCCCCGTCGTTACCGGCCCGCAGGAGGCGGGCCGCGGCGGCGGTGAGGGCCGCGGCGGCGATCAGCGCGCCCGCGTATAGCAGCCCGAAGGTGCCGAGGACCTCGGCGATCACGGTCAGCAGGCCGACCGCGAGGACCGCCTCGACGAGTCGGGCCGGCGCGCCCCGCCAGCCCGGCAGGAGCCGCGCCCGTCCCAGCCAGGCCGCGTAGCCGAGGGCGCCGAGGAGGGCGGCGAGCTGGGCGGCCCCCAGCAGGTAGGAGCCGAAGCTAGGCATGCGGCCTCAGCGCATGCGCAGGACGAACGGGGTCTCGCCTGCGGCGATCATCCCCTGCCGGCGCGCCGCCCCTTCGACCACCGCGGCTTCCTTGGAGGACTTGACCTCGTGGTGCAGCCGCTTGTTTTCGCGCAGCAGCTCGTGGAATTCGGCCTTCGCCGCGGTCGTCGCCTGGTAGGTCTTGAAGAGGTCGATCGCCGGGTTCAGGTAAGAGTAGGCGACCGCGAAGAGGACGAGGACGAGCGCGATCCGGCCGACCCTGTCCCACTTGATCCGGCTCTGGCCGCGGCGCGCGGCGGGCCGCCGGTTGCGGGCCGCGGGACGGCGCTTCGGTGCGGATCCTCTCGCCATACGGCGTGTTTTGCGATCGACCCGCGTTTTCCTCCCTGCCCGAGAAGCGCGTGGCCGAGCGGGTCAAAGACGCACGGAGCGTGGCGTGCTCTGCACGCGAGCGACCGAGGACGCCGAGACGCGAAGCGTCACGCGCTTCCCGAGCGTTGAAGGAAAGCGTTCAGGCCGGGGAACTCGGCCGCGCCCGCGAGCTCCTCCTCGATCCGCAGCAGGCGGTTGTACTTGGCGACCCGATCGGAGCGCGACGGGGCACCGGTCTTGATCTGGCCGGCGCCGGTGGCGACCGCCAGGTCGGCGATCGTCGTGTCCTCGGTCTCCCCCGAGCGATGCGAGATGACCGCCGTGTAGCCCGCCTCGCGGGCGATGCGGATCGCCTCCAGGGTCTCGGTCAGGGTGCCGATCTGGTTGACCTTGACCAGGATCGAGTTGCCGACGCCGAGCTCGATGCCGCGGCGCAGCCGCTCCGGGTTGGTGACGAAGAGGTCGTCGCCGACCAGCTGGACGCGGTCGCCGATCATCTCGGTGAGGAGCTTCCAGCCGTCCCAGTCCTCCTCGTCCATGCCGTCCTCGAGCGAGACGATCGGGTACTTCGCGCAGGCGTCGCGCCAGTACTCGGCCATCGCCTGCGGGGAGAGCGTGCGGCCCTCGTGCGCGAGCACGTAGCTGCCGTCCTCGAAGACCTCGCTGGTGGCCGGGTCGAGGGCGATGAAGATGTCGGCGCCGGGCTCGTAGCCGGCCGCCTCGACCCCCTCGAGGACCGCCTGCAGGGCCGCCTCGTTGGACTCCAGGTTGGGGGCGAAGCCGCCCTCGTCGCCGACCGCGGTGGCGAGGCCGCGTGCCGCCAGGCTCTTCTTCAGCGCGTGGAAGACCTCGGCCCCGAAGCGCAGGCACTCCGCGAAGCTGGAGGCCCCGGCGGGGACGATCATGAACTCCTGGAAGTCGACCGAGTTGTCGGCGTGGGCGCCGCCGTTCAGCACGTTCATCATCGGCACGGGCAGGACGCATGGCTCGCCGCCGCCGTAGAGCTCGGCCAGGTAGCGGTAGAGCGGCTGCCCGGAGCCGGCGGCGGCGGCCTTGGCCGCGGCCAGGGAGACGCCGAGGATCGCGTTGGCGCCGAGCCGGCCCTTGTTGGCGGTGCCGTCGAGCTCGATCATCGTCTCGTCGAGCGCCTTCTGCTCGGCGGCGCGGGCGCCGGTCAGCGCCGCGGCGATCTCGCCGTTGACGTTGGCGACCGCCTTGCCGACGCCCTTGCCGACCCACTGCTCGCCGCCGTCGCGCAGCTCGACCGCCTCGAACTCGCCGGTCGAGGCGCCGGACGGGACCGCGGCGACGCCGCGGGCGCCCGACTCCAGCGTCACCTCGACCTCGACGGTCGGGTTGCCGCGCGAGTCGAGGATCTGGCGGGCGTGGATGGCGGTGATCGTGCTCACGAACCGCGATCCTATTCACCCGGCGCGGCGCGGCGCGGTGCGCCTGCGGCCGCTACTTGCCTTCTTTGCCGCCGGCTTTTTTCGCCGCTTCTTCGGCGGCTTTGGCGGCCGCTTCTTCGGCCGCTCTGGTCGCCGCTTCCGCTTCGGCGGAGGAGCCTTTGCCGGCTTTCGCCGCGCCGGCGGCGCCTGCTTTGCCTTCTTTGCCCGCCTTGGTCGCTTCTTCGGGCCGCGGCCGCTGGACGAGGCGTTCGCCTTCCGGTTTGGCGACGGTCACCGAGCCGGGGGCGGCGGGCTGGTTCTGCGCGACCGGCGCCGGGCATTCGGCGGGCGGCACCTTCGGATTGGCTTCGTAGCAGGAGGCCGCGGCCGTCGAGGGGTGCGCCGAGCCCTTGTAGTTGGCGCACTGTTCGATCACGTAGCCGGGGGCGCAGTGGGTGCGCGAGGTCCATTTCTCCTGGAAGGCCGTCACCCATTCGGAGAAGAATTTCTGCTGCCGTTCCTGGCCCAGCGTCGATTTGATCGTCGCTTCGACTTCTTTGAGGGACTGCGTTTTTTCGGGATGCAGTTTCACGACTTCGAGCAGCAGGTACGTTTTTTCCTGTTTGACCGGGCCGATCAGTTCACCGGTCTGGGACTTGAAGATGTCTTTTTTCAGCGGTCCCGTGAGGAATTCTTCGGAGATTTCTTTCTGGAGCCCGCCCTGGGAAGCCGTGGTCGGCGAGTACTTCTTCGTCACCTTTTTCCAGCTGGCCGCGGAGTTGTCGGCTTCCAGCGCCTTCTTCGCGGCTTCGACTTCCTTTTTGTCTTCGTTCACGATGACGCGGACGTCGCGGGTCGGTTTTTTCGTGAACTGGGTCGCCTTTTCGGCTTCGTAGTAGTCCTGGAGTTCCGCTTCGGTGAGTTCAGGCGTTTCTTTTTTGACCTTTTCTTCGATCTTTTTCTGCAGCAGCTGGAGTTCGAGCAGCTGGTGGACGTCTTCCGTCGTGAGCTTCGAGCTCTTCAGGAATTCCTGGAACGCCTTTTCGGTTTTGAAGCTTTCTTTTTTGACTTTGGCGAGTTCGGTTTCGATTTCTTTGTTCGTCACCTTGACCCCGAGTTCTTCGGCGGTGCCGGTGATCCAGGCGACGTTGAGGAGTTCGCCGATCGCGTTCTTCTGCAGTTCCTTGGCTTTTTTGGAGCCGGGCTTGGGCGGTTTTTTCAGACCGGCCCGCGCCACCTCCTGAACGAGCTTCCGCTTGTATTCGTCTTTGGAGATGTGGCCGACTTCGCTCGGGACGTTGGTCACCAGGGCGATGTCGCCGGAGGGGACGCTCGGCGCGCCGATCCCCTGGGCGACCGCGAAGACGACGAAGAGCGCGATGAAGACGGCCCCGAACAGGACCAGGCCGATGCGCTGGGTCGCGCGCGAAGCGCTGCCCTTGCCGCCTTTTGGCGCCCCCTGCTTTTTCGAACCGGGTTTGGCGCCCCGTTTGTTTCGCCCCGATTTGGCTCCCACCGACGGGGCAGCATAGTGAAAGTGCCTGTGCGGTGGCTAAACGCCGGCTCGGCGCCCCCGGAGGAACCCGCCCGCCGGGGCTCAGGCGGCGGCGGGCTCGGTGGCGCGCTTCGCCTCGCGAAGGGCGTCGGCCAGCTCCAGCACCGCCTCCAGCCGCTCCTGGGGATCGCCCGCCACCCGCAGCGAGGCGGCCTGCTCGCGCCATTCGTAGAGCGCCCCCTCGACCCGCTCCGACAGCACCCCGGCGCCGGTCGAGTCGAGCTCCACCCCGCTCACGGTCAGCCTGCCGCCCCGGAACTCGACGCTGCGCGCCCCCGCCAGTCCCAGCTCGATCCTGGCCCGCTGCAGCTTCAGCAGGTTCTCGGCCTGGTCGGGCAGCTGGCCGAACCGGTCGTCGAGCTCGTCGCGGATCTGACGCAGCTCGCCCGGCTCGCGGGCGGCGACGATGCGCCGGTGGATGTCGATCTTCGCCGCCTCGAAGGGCACGAAGGTCGCGGGCAGATAGGCGTCGACCGGCACGTCGAGGCGGACCGGCTCCGGCGCCTCCTCCCGCTCGGCGCCCTCCCCCGCCGCGGCCGCGACCGCCTCGTCGATCATCTGGCAGTAGAGCTCGAAGCCGACCGCGGCGACGTGGCCCGACTGCTCGTCGCCGAGCAGGTTGCCGGCGCCGCGGATGTCGAGATCGCGCATCGCGATGCGGAAGCCGGAGCCAAGCTCGGTGTGGTCGGCGAGCGTGGAGAGGCGCGCCGCCGCTTCCTCGGTGAGCGCCTCGGCGCTCGGGTAGAGCAGGTAGGCGAAGGCACGCTCCTTGGAGCGTCCCACCCGCCCGCGGATCTGGTAGGCCTGGCTCAGCCCGAGCTGGTCGGCGCGCTCGACGATCAAGGTGTTGGCGGTCGGGATGTCGAGGCCGGACTCGATGATCGTCGTCGTGACCAGCACGTCGGCCTCGCCGCGCAGGAAGGCGAGCATCGTCTCCTCCAGCTGCTGCTCGTCCATCTGGCCGTGCGCTTCCAGGAAGCGGGCGCCGGGGACGAGGCCGCGGAGGCGCTCGGCGACCTCGAACAGCGAGTCGATCCGGTTGTGCAGGACGAAGGCCTGGCCGCCGCGCTCGACCTCGCGCGAGATCGCCTTCTTGACCAGGTCGTCGTCGTAGGGGCCGACGTAGGTGCGCACCGGCCGACGGCCCTCCGGCGGCGTCTCGATCACCGAGATGTCGCGCAGGCCCGCGAGGCTCATCTGCAGGGTGCGGGGGATCGGCGTCGCCGACATCGCCAGCACGTCCACCCGCAGTTTCAGCTGGCGCAGCAGCTCCTTCTGCTTGACGCCGAAGCGCTGCTCCTCGTCGACGATCACCAGGCCCAGCTGCTTGGCGCGGACGTCGCGCGAGAGCAGCCGGTGGGTGCCGATCAGGATGTCGACCTTGCCCGCCTCGAAGTCGGCGAGCACGGCCTTGGTCTCGGCGGCGGGGCGCAGGCGGGAGATCCCCTCGACCCGGAAGGGGAGGTCGGCGAGCCGCTCCCGGAAGGTGCCCCAGTGCTGCTGGGCGAGGATCGTGGTCGGCACCAGCATCATCACCTGGGTGCCGTCGGCGGCCGCCTTGACCGCGGCGCGCAGCGCCACCTCGGTCTTGCCGAAGCCGACGTCGCCGCAGACCAGGCGGTCCATCGGCCGCTCGGCCTCCATGTCGCCCTTCACCGCTTCGATCGCCTCGATCTGGTCGGCGGTCTCGCGGTAGGGGAACTTCGACTCCATCTCGATCTGCCACTCGCCGTCCGGCGGGAATGCGTGGCCCCGGCGCGATTTGCGCTCCGCGTAGAGGTTCAGCAGCTCCCCCGCCAGGGCGCCCGCCGCTTTGCGGGCCCGCGCCTTCAGGTTCTGCCAGCGTTTGCCGCCCAGCGCCGAGAGGGCCGGTTCGCCGCCGGCGCCGACGTAGCGGGAGAGCTTCGCCAGCTGTTCGGTGGGGACGTAGACGCGGTCCTCGCCCTTGTATTCGAGATAGAGGTAGTCACGGGTGACGCCGCCGATCTCACGCGTCTCGAAGCCGGCGAAGCGGGCGACGCCGTGGTCTTCGTGGACGACGTGGTCGCCGACCCGCAGGTCGGAGAAGGCGAGGCGCCCGCGGCCGCCGGCACCGACCGCGGGGGTCTCCTCGGCGCGCCGGCGGCGGTGGACGAGGCGGCGGAAGGGGTAGACGGCGAGTTTCAGCTCCGGGGCCACGAAGCCCTCGCGCAGGCGCGCCTCGGCGAAGGAGAGGCCGGGATCGGGCGAGAGCCGGCCGCCTTCGAGGATCCGCACGTCGAGCCGGTCGAGGCCGTAGCGGGCGCGCTCCCCCTCCCCCATGCTGTCGAAGGCGACGACGGTGCGGTAGCCGGAGCGGACCAGTTTCTCGAGCTCGGACTCGGCCTCCTTGATCGAGCGGGCGGGGCTCTCGGCGCGGGCGGCCCGGAAGGCCTCCTCGTCGTCCTCCCCGGCGGTGGTCAGCGACAGCGCCGCGCGGGCGGCGAGCGGCGCGGCGACGTCGACGTAGAGGTGGCGGGCGTCCTCGGCCTTCATCGCGGTGGTGGCGTCCTCCCAGACGTCGCGCAGGGCGGGCTCGACCTCCTCGGCGGCGGCGAGGACGACCGCGGCGCCGGCCGGGACGAGGTCGAGCGGGGCCCGGAACCGGTCGAGCGGGAGGAGCTCGGCCAGGTTGGTGGCACCGCCTTCGCCTTCGGCGGCCTCCTGGGCGGCGAGCGCGGCGAGCTCGCGGTGGTCGGCGTCGAGCTCGGCGGCGGGGGCCAGCTCCACCAGCTCGGCGTCGCCGAGGCTGCGCTGGGTGAAGGTCGAGAACCAGCGCATCGAGTCGACCTCGTCGCCGAACAGCTCGATCCGCACGGCGCGCTCCTCGGTCGCCGGGTAGACGTCGAGGATGCCGCCACGGACCGCGAACTGGCCGCGCTCGGTGACCTGCTCGGCCCGTTCGTAGCCCGCCGCGACGAGATCCTCGGCGACCGCGCCGAGGTCGACCTCGTCCCCCTTGGCGATTTCGAAGCCTGCCGGCCGCAGGGAGGCGTCGGGGACGGCCTCGGCGAGCGCGACGGCGGAGGCGACGACGACCGCGTCGGCTTCGCGCGAGAGCGCGTCGAGGGCGTCGATCCGCAGGCCGACCAGGTGCGGCGGCGGGGTGACGCTGGAGGCGTAGCCGGTGCCGCGGGAGGGATAGAGGCGGACGCGGCGCGGCGCCAGGAAGGCGCGCAGGTCGGCGGCGAGATCGCGCGCGGCGCGGTCGTCGGCGGCGACCAGCAGGGCGGGTCGGTCGGCGAGCCCGCGCTCGTCCTCGAGCAGGGTCGCCAGCAGCAGCGGCCGCAGCGTGGTCGAGGCGCGCAGGTCGACCCTCTCACCGCCGTCGGCGGCGGCGAGCACACGGGCGGCGAGCGCGTGAACGCGCTCGTTCTCGGCGGCGAGGTCAAGAAGAGGGCGAAGGCTCATGGCGGTGGCTGGTTCTGGGGCTCGGGAGGGCGGGGCGGGGAGTGGCGGGCACGCAGGACGACCGGATCGGGCGATCCGGCCTCGGCGTCGATTCTACGAAGGCGGGTCCGCCGGCCTCCGGCCGGCCCCGGCATGAGGACCGCGCCGGGTCCGCGGTCGCCCGGGCCGGAGGAGAGGTGGTGGCCGCGCCGCCGTTCTAAGGGAAGCCGGGGCCGCTGCGGACGTGCTCGACCTGGCCGCGACCCTCGGCGGCGGAGCGGCCCTCGACGTCGTCCCACTCGTGGAGCATCCGCTTCAGGCGGGCGACCGACTCCGGCGGATGGGCGGCGACCGAGGCGGCGAGGGCCAGCGCCGACTCCTCCGTCGCGGCGGCCGGGGCGACCCGGTTGACGAGGCCGAGGCGGAGCGCCTCGTCGGGGCCGACGGTGCGCGAGGTCAGCAGCAGGTACTTGGCGGCGGCGAGGCCGCAGAGGGTGACCAGGCGGGCCGGGCCGACCGGCATGCCGAGCGCCGCGCCGGGGAAGCGCATCCGCAGGTTCGCGCCGCCGACCCGCAGGTCGCAGGCGATCGCGATCTCGGCACCGCCGCCGACCACGTCGCCGTGGCAGGCGGCCACGGTCGGCTTCGGGAAGGCGACGACGGTGTCGTAGAGGTCGGAGAACATCTCCATGCGGCGCACATGCGCGGCGTGGTCGAGCTCCTCGCGCACGTCGGCGCCGGCCGAGAGCCCCATGTGGTCGCCCGAGGAGAAGACGACGACCCGGACCGCCTCGTCGCCGCGCGCCACCGCCAGGTGCTCGAGCAGCTCGCCGAGCATCTGCGTGTTGATCGCGTTGCGCGCCCGCGGCCGCTCCAGCCGGATCAGCGCGACCCCGTCCTCCGCGACGCTGTAGCTGGTGACGGCTTCCTCACTCATCGCCCGGGGAAGCTAGACGATCGACCGCGCGACGGGCGCGCGGTCGCCCTGACCGGCATCCCGCCGAAGCCCGGTCGTCCTTTCGTCCGCCGGCGCCCGTGCGGTCGACCTATCGTCCGCCTACCGGACCTTAGGGCGACCGCGCCCCGGGGGCCGGGCGGCGCTCGCCGGAAGCTACTCAGCCCTCGCTCAGCCGCTCGACCAACCTCTCCGACTCCTCGGCGGCGCTGTCGACCAGGGCCTCGACCTCGGCGGGGGGCTCGCGGAACCGTCCCAGGACCCAGGCGGCGACGATCTCGGGGTCGGTCGAGTCGGGACGGTCGACGCCGATCCGCACCCGCCAGAAATCGGCCGAGCCGAAGCCCCGTTTGAGGCTCTTCAGGCCGTTGTGGCCGGCCAGCCCTCCCCCCTCGCGGACGCGGATCTCGCCGAAGGGGATGTCGATCTCGTCGTGCAGGACGATCGTCCGCCCGAGCGGCACCTTGAGCGCGCCGCGCGCCGGCCCGGCCGAGTCGCCGACCGCGTTCATGAAGGTGAGCGGCAGGAGGATCGCGACGCGGGCGCCGCCCGGCCCCGTGCGCCCTTCCCAGAGCTCGCCCTTGTACTTGGAGCGCGGCTTGCCGAGGTCCCACCGGCGCACCAGCTCACGTGCCACGTCGAAGCCGACGTTGTGGCGGTCGCGGGCGTGCTCGGGCCCCGGGTTGCCGAGGCCGACGATCAGGATCCGCCCGTCGTCCTCCTGACGACGACCGAGCAAGGGCACGCCCGGGGAGGGCTACTCGCCCTCGGAGCCGCCGGAGTCGCCCTCGGCGGCCTCGCCGCCCTCGCCCTCGGCCCCACCGACCAGCTCGGTCTCCTCCTCGACCTCGGGCTCGACTTCTTCGACCCGGGGCGGCGAGAGGGTGGCGACGGTGATTTCCTCGGGGTCCTCGACCACGAAGGTGACGCCGCTCGGCGGCGTGACCGCCGACAGCTGCACGGTGTCGTTGATCTCCATCGCGGAGACGTCGACGACGATCCGGTCCGGGATCGCGGTCGGCAGCGCTTCGATCGTGATCTCGCGGGTGACGTGCTCGAGAATGCCGCTCGCCTTCACCCCGGGAGCGTCCTCGACGCCCTCCAGCTCGAGCGCGACCTCGGCGTGGATCGCCTCGTCGAGCTTGACCTCCTGGAGGTCGATGTGCGTGAGGGTGCCGCGGACCGGGTGGATCTGCTGCTCCTTCAGCACGACCGGGCGCGCTTTGCCGCCGTCGACCGAGAGGTCGAACAGCGCCGCGCCGGTGGCGAGCACCTGGCGGATGTCGCGTTCGGAGACCTGGAAGGCGGTCGCCGCGGCGCCGCCCGAGTAGACGACGCCCGGGACGAGCCCCTCGCGACGCATGCGGCGTGCCGACCGCGAGCCGAAGTCGGCGCGCGGGGCGACGTTCAAAGTTGAGCGTGCATCTGCCATCGGGCAGGAGAGGATAGAGAATCGGCGCGCAAACGCGTCTGTGGCAAGCTCTCGACATGGCTGACGAGGCCAAGATCCCCAAAGGTCGGTTCCGCCGCTCGGCGAAACTGGGGTCGATCATCGGCTCCCAGGGGGCCCGCTACGCGGGCACCAAGGCGGCCAACGTGGCGCGCTCCGAGGAGGAAGGCAAAGAGCGGCTCGAGGACCGCCACCTGGAAACCGCGATGAAGATGGTCGGCGCGCTCGGCCAGATGAAGGGCGCGGCGATGAAGCTCGGCCAGTTCGCCTCCTTCATCGACAGCGAGTTCATCCCGGAGGAGTACCGCGAGATCTACCAGGAGCAGCTCGGCAAGCTGCGCAGCGAGGCGCCCTCGATGCCCTGGGAGCAGGTCGTCAAGGTCCTGGAGGAGGAGTACGACGGCGAACCGCTCTCGGAGCTCTTCGCCGAGATCGAGAAGGAGGCGTTCGCCGCCGCCTCGATCGGCCAGGTCCACCGGGCCGAGCTGCTCGACGGGCGGCCGGTCGCGGTGAAGATCCAGTACCCGGGGATCGCCGAGGCGCTCGACGCCGACCTGCGCAACGCCGGGACCCTGGTGCGGCTGGCACGGGCGATCGCGCCCGGGCTCGACGCCAAGGCGATCGCCGAGGAGTTGCGGGAGCGGGTGATGGAGGAGCTCGACTACGAGTACGAGGCGCAGAACCAGCGCTCCTTCGCACGCGCCTACCGCGAACATCCCTTCATCTACGTGCCGGAAGTCGTCACCCGGCTCTCGCGGCGCCGCGTCCTGGTCACCGAGCTGGTCGAGGGGATCGGCTTCGAGCAGATCAAACAGCTGCCCCACGAGGAGCGCAGCCGCTTCGGCGAGATCGTCTTCCGCGGCAGCTTCGGCTCGATCTACCACCTGCAGCAGTTCAACGCCGACCCCCACCCAGGCAACTACATCCTCATGGACGACGGCCGGGTCGCCTTCCTCGATTTCGGGATGACCAAGAAGCTCGACCGCGAGCAGATCCTGCTCGAGCAGCGCGCCTTCGACGCCGCCGCGCGCGACGAACCGGAAGCCGCCCGCCAGGCGCTGCACGAACTCGGCATCGTCCGGGACCCGTCGAAGCTCGATGCCGAACGGCTGCTCGGCCACATGCGCGCGGTCGGCGGCTGGTACCTGGAAGACCGCGAGCTCGAAATCACCCCGCGGCGGGTGATGAAGATCATCGAATCGACCAACGACCCTCGCTCGGAGTACTTCGACCTGATGCGGCGCGAGTCGCTCCCCGCCGACGAGCTGATGGGACGGCGGATGGAGATCGGCGTCGTCGCGGTCCTCGGCCAGCTGCGCGCGAAGCGCAACTGGCACCGGATCGTGCGCGAGTGGGTCTACGCCGACCCGCCCGCCACCGAGCTCGGCCGGGAGGAGTGGGAGTATTTCGAGGACCGCGGGCTAAAGAGAACGCCGGGCCTGGCCGAAATCCCTTGACATGAGCCGAATCAAGCGCGGATGGGCGCTGACCAAGAAAAGCTGGACGCTGTTGAACGAGCACCGGGAGCTGATGCGGTTCCCGCTCTACGGGGCGGTGGCAACGGTGATCCTGGCGATCGTCTTCCTCGGGCCGGGGCTGCTGCTGCTCGACAAGAGCTCCTACGGCGGCGCGATCCCCCTGCTGGTGATCGGCGTCTACGTGCTGAGCGTGATCGGCGTCTACTTCAGCGTCGGCCTCGCCGCCTGCGCCGACCTGATCCTGCGCGGACAGCCGGCGACCGTCGCCGACGGGCTGGCGGTGGCGCGCTCGCGCTTCGCCGCGATCTGCGGCTGGGCGGCGCTCTCCACCGCGATCAGCCTGCTGATGGCGGCGCTGGAGAACCAGGGCGGCATCGCCGGCGACATCGCCGCCCGCCTGATCGGCATGGCCTGGTCCCTGGTCACCTTCCTCGCCGTGCCGGTGATCGCGATCGAGGGCACCGGCGCCCTCGGCACGCTGAAGCGCTCCGCCTCGGTCTTCCGCGAGCGCTGGGGCGAGCAGGTGACCGGCAACATCGCGATCGGCGCGGCCGTCACCCTCTTCGGCATGCTGCCCGCCGCGGCGCTGATCGTGCTCGGCATCGTCGTCTGGCCCTCGGCCTCCTTCCTCGGCGCCCTGCTGGTGGTGATCGGCGCGCTGATCCTCGCCGTGGCGATGCTGATCTCCAAGGCCCTGAGCGGCATCTTCGGCGTCGCCCTCTACCGCTACGCGACCACCGGGGAGGCGGTCGGCGGCTTCACCGCCGCGGAGCTCGAGTCGGCGGTGAAGCGCAAGCGCGGCGCCGAGCTTCCGGGCGCCACCCCCGGCACGGTCTGAGTCCTACGCGCTGCACGGATTTGGGCCCCTCTGGGGGACCAAATCCGTGCAGCGGCGCTCGGCCGGGGTGAAGCCCGCGGCAGGCCACCTGCAGCCGAGGCATCAGCGGTTGAGGCACGGGTCGCCCCAGCGGTCGAGGCGGGGATAGCCTCAGCGGTCGAGGCGGGAGTACAGGCGCGGGTCGTTCGACACCAGGCCGTCGACGCCCATCTCCAGCAGCTTGCGCATCCGCGGCTCCTCGTCGACGGTCCAGGCGATCAGCTCGACCCCGCTGCGCCGGCAGATCCCGGCGAGGCGGGGGCTGACCAGCGGGTGGTAGACCCACATCGCGAAGACGCCGAACCGGGGCAGCTTCTCGGCGGCGAGGCCGGGCAGCTGCAGCCGCATCCCCCGCAGCGCCGCCCACACCGCGGGCTTCGCCCAGGGCCGGCGCGTCCAGTCGCGGCTGGTCTTCGGGAAAGTCCAGCCCCGCCGCAGGTTCGGTTCCAGCTCCAGCACCCGTTTCAGCGTGTGCATCTCCATCGTCGAGATCATCGCCCGCTCGACCAGGCCGCGCTCCCGCAGCGCCTCGACCAGCTCCTCCTCCCTGCCCGGCAGCTTCACGTCGAGGTCGATCTCCACCTGGTCCAGGGGCGGCTCGAGGAACGCGTCGAGCGCCTCGGTCAGCCGCAGTGGCTCCCGGCTCGCCGCGTCCTCCCAGTCGTGCGCCACGGTCAGCGGCGCCCGCCGCGCCAACGGCAGGTGCGCGTCCTGCATCCAGATCACGTCGAACTCGATCGTGTCGACCCCGGCCTCGACCGCCGCCCGAAAGCTCTCCAGCGTGTTCCCCGGCGCGATCAGGTCCGCCCCCTTGTGCCCGACCCGCCGCAACCCGCGCCGCTGCTCGTCCCCGTCTCCCACGCCGCCGTTCATCCCCTCATTCACTCACAACCCCCCAACGCGCGGGCCGCTCGTCCCTCCAAGACCCCGACCCAACCCAACCCTCCCCCAAACCCAAGACGAGCGGGCGGCAAGGTCAGACGTGGTGGCTGGGCGCAGAGCGGCAAGCGGGGCGCACTCGACACGACTCCCGCATAGCGGCGCTATGCGGGACGTCGGGGAGAGGGCGCATCCGCGCCGCCGATATGCGTCCAGACGCCGCGGCTGACCGCAGCCGCCCGCTCAAAACAGTTGGTTCTCGCCGGCGAAGATCTCGCTGACCGAGTCGTCGGTGAAGATCCGGCGGATCGAGTCGGCGAAGGTGCCGGCGGTCGAGAGCACGGTGATGTTGTCGGGCGCGCCGGGTCGCAGCGGCAGGGTGTCGGTGACGACGATCCGCTCGATCGCCGAGTCGGCGATCCGCTCGTAGGCGGGCCCCGAGAACACCCCGTGGGTGGCGCAGGAGATGACCCGCGCGGCGCCCTCGTCGAGCACCGTCTGGGCGGCCGCGGTGAGCGTCCCGGCGGTGTCGATCATGTCGTCGACCAGCACCGCGGTCTTGTCCTTCACGTCGCCGACCACGTAGCCGATCTCGGCGACCTGCTGGGCGGGCCGCTCCTTCTCCATCACCGCCCACTGGGTGCCGACCCGGCGGGCGAAGTTGCGCGCCGTCTTCACCCGGCCCGCGTCGGGGGAGACGATCACCAGGTCCTCCTGGAGTTCCTGGTCGATGAACCACTGGGTCAGCATCGGCATCGCCGTCATGTGGTCGACCGGCACGTCGAAGAAGCCCTGCACCTGGCCCGCGTGGAGGTCCATGGTCAGGACCCGGTCGACGCCCACCGCCTCCAGGCATTTGGCGACGATCCGCGCCGTGATCGGCTCGCGGGGCGCCGACTTCTTGTCCTGGCGGGCGTAGCCGTACCACGGCATCGCGGCGATGATCCGGTGCGCGGAGGCGCCCCGCGCCGCGTCGACCATCGCCAGCAGCTCGACCAGCGAGTCGTTCGGGGTCATCCCGGTGCGCTCGTTGCCGCAGGT
This sequence comes from uncultured Actinomycetes bacterium, assembly GCA_963763265.1. Taxonomy (GTDB): domain Bacteria; phylum Actinomycetota; class Thermoleophilia; order Solirubrobacterales; family 70-9; genus VAYN01. The sequence goes on from CAVXNN010000004.1 coordinate 27,477, forward strand.
CGACTGCACGATGAAGACGTCGGCGCCGCGGATCGACTCCTCGTAGCGGCAGTACACCTCGCCGTCGGCGAAGGTCTTCAGCGTCACCTGGCCGAGCTCGATTTCGAGTTTCTGGGCGATCTTCGTGGCGAGCTCGCCGGAGCTGCGCCCGCCGAAGACCATCATCCGCTTCGAGTAGTCGTGGGAGATCGCCGTGGAAGCCATCGGCTGCTCCTCGAGCGTGCTCACTTGTCCTGCTCCTCTCGCATCTTCGCCGCCTTGTCTGCCGCGTAGCCGTCGATGTTGCGTTGCGCGTTCTCGGAGACGGCAAGGCCCCCTTCCGGGACGTCGTCCTTGATCACCGCGCCGGCGCCAGTGTAAGCCGAGTCGCCGACCTCAACCGGCGCGATCAACATCGTGTCGACGCCGATCCGCGCGTCGCGGCCGATTGTCGTCCGGTTCTTGCGGAAGCCGTCGTAGTTCGCGGTGATCGTCCCCGCGCCCAGGTTGCTCCCCGCGCCGACGTCCGCGTCGCCGACGTAGGAGAGGTGGGGGACCTTGGCCCCCTTGCCGATGCGGGAGTTCTTGATCTCCACCGAGGCGCCCGCCTTGGAGCCGGCCTCCATCACGGTGCCGGGGCGCAGGTAGGCGAAGGGGCCGATCGCGGCGCCGTCCCCGACCTCGGCGCCTTCGAGGTGGGAGCGCACGACCCCCGCCTCGGCGCCGATCTCGCTGTCGATCGCCGTGGTCAGCGGGCCGACCACGGCATTGGCGCCGACCGTGGTGGCGCCGAGCAGGCTGGTGCCGGGCTCGATCCGCGCGTCCTGACCGATCTCGACGCCGGCGTCGACCCAGGTCGAGCCCGGGTCGACCACGGTCACGCCGGCCAGCATGTGGGCCTCCAGCAGGCGGCGGCGCGCCTCGGCCTCGACCTCGGCCAGCTGCACGCGGTTGTTGATCCCCATCGTCACCGCGAGATCGTCGGCGAGGTACGCGGCGACCGAGAGGCCCGCCTCGCGCAGCGCCGGGAAGACGTCGGGCAGGTAGTACTCGCCCTGGGCGTTGTCGTTGGCGAGGCCGGCGAGCGTCGTCGCCAGCGGCGCCGCGTCGAAGACGTAGGTGCCGGCGTTGACCTCGCGGATCGCCAGCTCGGCGGCGTCGGCGTCGCCCGCGGCTTTCGCCTCCACCACCTTCTCGACCTCGCCGAGCTCGGTGCGGACGACGCGGCCGTAGGTGCCGGGGTCGTCGAGCTCCACGGTCAGCATCGTCGCCGCGGCGCCGGAGCCCGCGTGGGCCTCGAGCATCGCGGCGATCGTCGCGGCGGAGATCAGCGGCACGTCGCCGGAGAGGACGAGGACGGTCTCGGCCTCCTCGACCAGGGGGCTCGCGGCGCGGATCGCGCCGCCGGTGCCGTCGGGGCGGGGCTGCTCGACCGTCTCGACCCCCTTTGGGAGCCCGGCCGAGATGTCCTTCCCGGGCGAGACGATCGCCGCGACCCGCCCCGCGCCCGCCTCGCGCGCGGCCAGGATCGGCCAGGCGACCATCGGCCGCCCGCAGACGCGGTGGAGCATCTTCGGCATCGAGGAACGCATCCGCGTTCCCGAGCCGGCCGCCATGACCAGGACCAGAGGGGCTGCCACTGCCCCTCAGATTATTGGCGTCGGCGGGTCGGCGTCGCCCTCAGAGGTCGCGCGAAAGTTCCTTGCCGACCTGGGCGACCGAGATCAGCGACCAGCCGGCGAAGATCAGGTCGATCCCGACCAGCAGGCCGATCGCCCAGTCGGCACTGGACGGGAACTTGGCGAGCACCAGGATCCCGATCACGAGGCCGGCGATGCCGCTGAGGCCGATCCAGCCGGCGTTCGGTTGGCCGCGGCCGAGAATCGCGACGCTGATCCGCACCAGCCCCATCAGCAGGAAGTAGATGCCGAGCACCAGGGTCAGGGTGAGGGTGCCGTTGTGCGGTTCGATGATCAGCCAGAGGCCGACGACGAAGGTGAGCAGCGCCCACGCGAGCCGCGCCAGCAGGCTGCCGACCCCGCGGGCCGCGAACCCGGCGGCGGCGAGGAAGGCGCTCGCGGCGACCAGGACGCAGCCGACGAAGACCGCGGCGCCGAGCGAGAAGATCTCCGGCAGGAGGATCGCGATGCAGCCGATCACGACGGCGACGATGCCGGTCGCCCGCAACGCCTTCCAGGCGCGGGCGAGGCCCTCGCGCGCCTCGGGGTCGAGCGACGCTCCTCCGTTCTCCATGCGGGGTCCCCCGTCCTCCATGCGGGAACTTTATTCCGGGGGAAGGACTCGAACCCTCTCTTCCAGGACCAAAACCTGGCGTGCTGGCCGATTACACCACCCCGGACCGGCCCGATCGGCCCCGCAGCGTACCGCCGCCGAACGCGTTCGCAGTTTGCCGTAGTGGTTACGGAGAACTGCGAACTCGGAGGCGGCTCGGCCGGGGAGTCAGTCGTCGACGGTGCGGACGACCTTGCCGCCGCCGGCGCCCGGCTCCAGCGCCGGGCCGCGGGGGGAGGCGATGCCGAGCACCCGCATCGCCTTCAGGCCGAGGCCGAGCTTCTCCCGGCCCTCGGTCGCCGAGACGTCGTGCCCGCACAGCTCCCGCACCCGCTCCAGCCGGTAGCGCACCGTGTGGCGGTGGGTGAAGAGCTGTTTGGCGGTGGCGGCGACGTTGCCGTCGTTGTCGAGGTAGGCCTCGACGGTGGTCACCAGCTCCGTCTCGTACTGCTCGTCGTAGTCGACCAGCGGCTTGATCGTCTCGGCGTAGAAGCGTTCCAGCTCGGCCGGGTCGTCGCTCATCGCCGGCAGCAGCAGGCGGTAGGCGCCGGTGTCCGCGAAGGCCAGCAGCGGCCGACCCTCGGCCTCGCCGACGTTGACCGCGAGGCGCGCCTCGGCGCCCGCGCGGTAGAGGTCGACCGGGTCGGCGGACCGCCGGCTGCGGCCGATCGTCAGGTGGAAGCCGGAGAGGCTGTCGGCGAGCTCCCGGGCCAGCCCGGCGGCCGCCCGGGCGAGCCGCTCGTCGTCCTCGGCGGGGACGATCACCGTGACCTCGGCGGCGGGCTCGGCGTCCTCCGTGGCGGCCAGGCTGCCCGACGCCAGCGAGCGCAGGGCGCGCATCGCCAGGGTGAGGACGCGGCCGCGCCACTCCCCCGTCTGCGCGGCGCGCGGCGCGGCGCGCAGCACCAGGACGCCGGCGCCGCGGTCGAGGTCGGCGCCCAGCTCGGCGCCGCGGGCGACGATGTCGCCGCGATCGACGAGGCGGCGGGCGAGGACGTCGGCGACGAAGGCGCCCGCCAGCTCCTCGCTCGCCCACTCGGGCGACCGCGAGCGCTCCAGCTCGAGCGCCAGCAGGGTGGTCACCATCCGCGCGATCGAGGGCGCGGGCGCCGCCTTGGCGCGGTAGCGAAGCTCGCCGACCGCGTTGTCGGCGACCCGCAGCTCGACCACGGTGACCCCCTCGCCGCCGGAGAGCAGCCGCTCCTCCTGGTCGGGCGAGGCCCCCGCCACCGCCAGCACCGCGCTGGAGCGGTCGATCAGGGCAACGCTGGCGTCGAGCAGACGCGCCGCGGCGCGCGCCACGGCGGGCAGCCCGGCACCGGATTCGACCGCCTCCGAGAGAGCGTCGAGCAGCGTTGGGTCATCCGTTGCCACGGCGGACCGGCCTTCCTTGGACGTGGTGGACACCGTCGCATTATTCCGACCGATGTCGAGATCGCGGCCCGGCGGCCCTCCGCGAGCCTCAGCCGCCGATGAATTCGTGGATTTCAGGCCAGAATTTGACGATCACCAGCCCGATCACGACGCCGCCGACGATCAACGCCGCCAGCACGAAGAGCGAGAGGACGCCGGCCGCCGTCTTTTCCCAGAGCCGACCCGCGCCGCTCAGGGCCGGGCTGAGGATCAGGGCCAGGAAGGTGATCAGGCAGATCACCGCGGCGATGCCGAAGAGGATGTACTGATCGCCGATCTTGGCGAGGCCGAAAGGGATCACTGCTGCGGATTGTGGCGCAATTGGGCGACGAGAAGGCCGATCGCCGCGCAGATCGAGAAGCAGGCGGCGCCGAGCGCCCAGCCGCCGCTGACGTCGCTGAGGTAGTGGACGTTGAGGTAGACCCGGGACAGTCCGACCAGAGCCGTCATCGTGATCCCGGCGACGACGACCAGCGCGGCCCGCGCCATCCCGGGCCGCAGCCGCACCACGATCGTCGTCGCCAGCCAGACGTAGATCACCGAGTGGGAGGCGTGGCCGCTGGGAAACGAGGACCCGGTCGTGGCGACCAGCCGGGGCCAGGGCCGCGGCCGGTCGACCGCCGCCTTGATCTCGTGGAAGCCGACCTGGATCAGCAGCATCCCGGCGAGCAGGACGAAGACCTCGGTCCAGCGTCGGGCCCAGGCCAGCGCCGCCGCGCAGGCCAGGGTCAGCGGCCAGACGAACCAGCCCGAGCCGAAGTAGGTGAAGAACTTGCCGACGTCGGTCATGAAGCCGCAGCGCAGCGCCTCGGCCACTTCGATCGCCGTTGCGTCGCCGGCGGTGGCCCCGGGTTCGTGGACGACGACCACCGTGTAGGCCACCAGGATGAAGACGGCGACGGCGAGGACCGCCATCAGCGAGGTGAATTCGAGCCCGAACGCGCCCCCCGGGGTCAGCCGGTCGCCGACGAAGCGCAGCTGCGTTTCGTAGCGGCGGGCGAGGGCGACGACCCAGTGCGTCGCGCCGTGCCCGTCCATCCAACCGACGGCCGCGCGGCGGTTCTCGGCGAGGCGCAGGAAGCGGGCCGCCCAGACGACCCCGACCACGACGACGATCAGCGTGCCGAGGACCACCGCGCCCTTGCCCGCGTAGTCGATCGCCGTTTCGATCGAGCGCGAGAAGAGGTAGCCGACGACGATCGTCGCGCTCACCCAGATCCCGCAGCCCAGCACGCTGTAGGGGAAGAACTGGCGGAAGCGCATGCCGGAGCTGCCGGCGATGAACGGCGCGAAGGCGCGGACGAAGCCGACGAAGCGGCCGAGGAAGATCGTCTTGCCGCCGTGGCGGGAGAAGAAGGACTCGACCTGCTCGAGGCGGTCGTGGCCGAAGCCGAAGCGGGGGCCGTGGCGGAGCAGGAACTCGCGGCCGAGCCGCCGGCCGAGGAAGAAGCTGGTGACGTCGCCGGCGCAGGCCATCGTCCAGGCGAGGGCGATGGTGAGGTAGAGGTTGATCGCGCCCTGGCCGGCGACGGCGCCCCCGAGCAGCATCACGGTCTCGCCGGGGGCGACGAGGCCGATGAAGGCGCCGGTCTCCGCGAAGGCGAAGACGCCGACCAGCAGGTAGGTCCAGGCGCCGAGCGCGTTGGCGACGCTCTCCAGGATCTTCTCCAGGTTGATGACCTGGGTGAAGAGGTAGTAGGCGACCCCGACCCCGACCGCGATCGCGGCGCGACCCGCCCACTTGCGCTGGGTCGGAGTTCCCGGGAGCCTCATGTTCGTGCTCCGAGGGGTGGCGGCGCCGTGACCCCCGGCGGACGCGCCTTCGGCGCTGAGTGTCCGGCGGGCGTCACGGCGCCGCCACCGACCGGCCCGCGAGGGTGATGATCGCGTCGCTTCGGCCCAGCGACGAGGCGGCGCTCTCGGCCTCGGCGAGGGTGGCGAAGAGCGCCACCGCCGTCGGGCCGGAGCCGCTGAGGAAGACGGCGGGAGCGCCGGTGGCGCGGAGGGCGTCGAGGGCGGCGGCGATGTCGGGACGGAGGCTGACCGCGGCAGGCTCGAGGTCGTTGACCAGCAGGTCGACGTAGGCGAGGGGCGAGGCGCCCGCCCCGGCGGCGGCGCGCAGGCGCGGCGCCAGCTCCGCCAGCTCCTCGGCCGCCCGTCCCAGGCCCAACCGGTCGGCCGCGGCGAAGACCGCCGCGGTGGAGAGCCCGCCGCCGCCGGGCAGCAGCAGCGCCGCGTGGTCGGCCGGGGCGGGCAGCGGCTCGACCCGCTCCCCCGCGCCGCGGACCAGGGCCAGGGCGGGGCGCAGCTGCGAGGGAACGTCGGCGCCGAGCGCCGCGGCGATCGCCGGCAGGTCGGCGAACGGGCGGGCGGCTGAAGGATTTTGGTCCTCTGGAGACCAAAATCGTTCAGCCGCGAGGCGCAGCACCGCGGCCGCGTCGGCCGACCCGCCGCCGAGGCCGGCGGCGACCGGGACGCGCTTCTCGATCTCGATCCGCAGCGGCGGCGCGTCCCAGCCGCGCTCGCGGAGCGCCGCCAGCGCCCGCGCCGCCAGGTTCTCGCCCTCGACGCCGGGGCAGACGACCTCGTCGCGCTCCGCCTCCTCCACCCGCACGAGGTCGGCCAGCGCGAGCGGCTCGAACAGCGAGCAGAGCTCGTGCAGGCCGTCGGGCCGCGGCCGGCCGAGGTAGAGGCCGAGGTTCAGCTTGGCGGGGGCGTGGAGGAGCATCGTGGGACGGGCGCCGGTCGGTCAGCGCTCTTGCCGCTGGAGGATCGCGGAAAGCGCGGCGAAATCGTCCGGCGCCAGCCGCTCGGCGCGGGCGTCCTCCGGGAGGCCGAGCTCCGCCAGGCCGGCGCGGGCGGCGGCCCGCGGCGCCGCGATGCCCGGCAGGCCGGCGATCTCCAGCGAGCGGGCGAGCGTTTTGCGGCGGTGCGCGAAGGCGGCGCGGACCAGGGCGCGGGTCGCCGCGTCGGCGCCGGGGCCGGTGCGCCGCAGGCGCAGGATCGCCGAGCCGACCCGGGGGCGCGGCTTGAAGACGGCGGGGTCGACGCGGCGCACCAGCTCGACCTCGCAGGCGAGCTGGGCGATCGCGCTGGGCGCTCCGTAGATGCGGTTGCCGGAGGCGGCGCGAAGGCGCTCGGCGATCTCCAGCTGCACCATCACGGTCCAGGCCCGCAGCGACGGCAGCTCCTCGATCGTCTTCAGGATCACCGGCGTCGCCACCGCGTAGGGCAGGTTGGCGACCATCGCGCTCGGGGCCGGGTCGAGGCCGGAGAGGTCGAGGCGCACCGCGTCGCCCCAGTGGAGCGTCACGTTCGGGAGGGCCGCGAGCGGGGCGAGTGCCGCCTCCAGGCCGGGGTCGATCTCCACCGTGTGCAGGTGGGCGACCAGCGGCGCGAGGCGCCTGCTCAGCACGCCCTCGCCGGCCCCGACCTCGAGCACCACGTCGCCCTCCCCGACGCCGGAGTCGCGGACGATCGCCTCGAGCAGGTTGGGGTCGGCGAGGAAGTTCTGGCCGAGCCTGACCACCTCGGGTCCCGGCTACCAGCCGAACAGGACGCGGGCGTTCGCCTCGACCGCCGCCTCCAGCTCGGCGGGCGAGACGCCGCGCTCGGCGGCGACCACCTCGGCGGTCGCCACCACGTTGGCGGGCTCGTTGCGCTCACGGCGGCGCACCTGCGGGGTGAGGAACGGGGCGTCGGTCTCGACCAGGATGCGGTCCTCGGGCACCTTGGCGGCGGCGAAGCGCAGGTCGGCGGACCGCGGGTAGGTGACGTTGCCGGCGAAGGAGCAGTACCAGCCCCGCTCGGCCGCGTCGGCCACCTTCTGCGGAGCCGAGAAGCAGTGCAGGATCACCGGGTGGCCGCCGGCGTGGCGGTCGAGGATCGCGAAGACCTCGTCGATCGCGGCGCTCTCGCCGTCCTTGTCGCGGGCGTGGATGACGATCGGCAGGCCGAGGTCCATCGCCACCTCGATCTGGCCGCGGAAGGCGCGCCGCTGGTCGTCGGCCGGGGCGGTGTCGCGGTAGAAGTCGAGCCCGGTCTCGCCGATCGCCCGCACCACCGCGCTCGCGCCGAGCTCGGCGAGCGCCGCCTGGGCCTTCTCGTCGAACCCCGCCGCCTCGTTGGGGTGGCGGCCGACGCTCGCGAAGACCGCCTCCTCGGCCGCGGCGACCGCGACCACCTCGGCGTTGGTCGTCTCGTCGAGGCCGACGTTCAGCATCCGGCTCACCCCCGCCGCGGCGGCCGCCTCGAGCAGCTCGGCGGTCGGCTTCTCGCAGAGGAACAGGTGGGTGTGGGAGTCGATCACGGGGCCCCAGCCTAGTGGGGCCGGCCGGTCCCCCCGGCGGGTCGCCTCAGGTCGTCGGCGCCTCGATCTTCGGGAAGAGCGGCTGGATCCGCTCCACCGACTGGCCGCCGCCCCGCGAGCCGAGCTCGGCCAGGCCGCGCCGTTCCTCCCCCAGCGCGGCGAGCAGCGACTCGCTGGTCGCGGGCAGGTAGGGGACCAGCATCAGGGTGACGACGCGGAGGCCCTCGACCAGGTTGTAGAGGACTTCGTCGAGCCGCTCGGGATCGGCCTCGTCCTTGGCGAGGACCCAGGGCGCGGTCTCCTCGACGTAGCGGTTGAGGCGCCGCACCAGCGTCCAGATGACCTCCAGGGCCTGGGAGAGCTCGGCCCGCTCGAGGAGGCCGGTGAGGCGGTCGAGCGCCCCTTCGAAGTCCTCGGCGAGGACCGCGTCCACCTGCGCCTCGGGCACCGTGCCGGCCCGGTAGCGGTCCACCATCGCCAGCGTGCGGCTGGCGAGGTTGCCGTAGTCGTTGGCGAGCTCGGTCTCGTAGCGCGCCTCGAAGCCCGCCGTGGAGATCGAGCCGTCCTGGCCGAAGCTGACCTCGCGGAAGAGGTAGAAGCGCAGCGCGTCGGCGCCGAAGCGCTCGATCACCTCGAACGGGTCGAGCACGTTGCCGAGGCTCTTCGACATCTTCTTCTCGCCCATCAGCAGGTAGCCGTGGATCACCATGCGACGCGGCGGCTCGAGGCCCGCGGCCATGCAGAGGGCGGGCCAGATCACCGCGTGGAACTTGAGGATGTCCTTTGCCATCACGTGCAGGTCGGCGGGCCAGAAGCGCTCGGTCAGGTCCTCGTCGGGGCGGGCGAAGGTGAGCGCGGTGACGTAGTTGAGGAGCGCGTCGAACCAGACGTACATGCGCTGGTCGGGGTCCCAGGGGAGCGGCAGGCCCCATTTCAGGGTCGGGCGGGAGAGCGAGACGTCCTCGAGCCCGCCCTTGATGAAGGCGATCGCCTCGTTGCGGCGGAACTCGGGGACGACGAAGTCCGGCTGCTCCTCGTACAGCGCTTCCAGCCTGTCCTGGAACCGCGAGAGCTCGAAGAACCAGTTCTCCTCCTCGACCCAGTCGAGCGGGATCTCGTGGATCGGGCAGGTGTTCCCGGCGGCGACCTCGCGCTCCGTTTTGAAGTCGGCGCAGCGCGGGCAGTACCAGCCTTCGTAGGCGCCCTTGCGCACCCAGCCGTTGTCGTAGACGCGCTGCATGATCTCCGCGACCTTCGCTTCGTGGCGCGGGTCGGAGGTGCGGATGAAGAAGTCGTTGGTGGCGTCGATGATCGGCATCAGCGCCTCGAACTTGGCCGCGTTGCGGTCGACCAGCTCCTCCGGCGCGATCCCCTCCTTGGCCGCCGCGTTCTCGATCGGCTCCCCGTGCTCGTCGGTCCCGGTGAGGAAGAAGACGTCCTCCTCGCGCTGCCGGTGGTGGCGCGCCAGGATGTCGGCGGCCAGCGTCGAGTACGCGTGCCCGAGGTGCGGCTCGGCGTTGACGTAGTAGATCGGCGTGGTGACGTAGAAGCGCTCGCTCATGGGCGCCCCACGATAATGCGCGGGCGATGGCGATCGACACGCACGGACGCTGGCCCTGGGCCGCGGCCGCCCTCGTGGGGCCGTCCTGGGCCGCTGCGGCGGCGGGGCGCGAGGCGCTGCGACAGGGCGACGCGTGGGTGGCGATGCTGGGGCTGCCGATCCTCGTCACCCACCAGACCGAGGAGTGGGTGCGGCCGGGCGGCTTCCTGCCGTTCTGCAACGAAACGAGCGGCTGCTGGGCAGCGGGCGGCCGACCTGGCCGCTGACCGAGCGCGACGGCTTCCACGTCAACGTGACGCTCGGCTGGGGCAGCGCCATCCTCGCCGCCGCGCTGTGGCGCCGCAGCGCCGCGCCGGCGGCCTTCGTGCTGGCGATCGAGGCGGGCAACGCGGCGATGCACACCGGGATGGCGCTGCGCGAGCGCACCTACAACCCGGGCCTCGTCTCGGCGGTCGCGCTGATGGGCCTCCACGCCGCGGCGGGCGCCGGCGCGCTGCGGCGGACCGGCCGCCTGGGCCGCGGCGGGGCGGCCGTCGCCCTGGCGGGCGGCATCGCCTTCAGCGTCGGCCTGCCGCTGGCGATGAGGCGGCGGATGCGCCGCGCCCGCGGCTGAGCCCGGCCTCAGCAGCCGGGCTTGGTGGCGAAGACGCCGAGCTTGCGCCCGACCGTGTCGATCTTCTGGCCCTGCTGGAAGAGCAGCACCGCGAATTCCTGCTGGGAGAGTTCCGGCTGGTGGCCCAGCTTCCCGGTCAGCTCGGCCGCCCGGTGGGCGTATCCGGCGATCTCCTTGCGCTTCGCCAGGCAGGCCTGCGGCGCGTGGGTCGCCTCGAGTTCCTTCGCGAGGTTGGCCAGGTAGCCCGACCAGGTCCGGTACAGCGGTTCGAGCGTCACCTTGTTCGAGGATTCGTTGATCTGGGAGACGATCGTCGCCGAGACGTTGTTTTCGAACTGGCTGAGGACCGCCGTCGCTTCCTTTGCCCAGGCCGCTTCGGCGGGGCTGCCGGACGGCTTGGCACCGCCGGCGGCTTCACCGGCCCTGGCGCCGCCCGAGCCTGCGGCGGCACCCGAGCCTGCGGCGGCACCCGAGCCTGCGGCGGTCCCGCCGCCGGCGGGCGTGCCGTTGCCCGCGGACGTGCCGCCGCCCGCGGTCGTCCCACCGCCGGCGGGCGCCGCGGTGCTGCTCGAGCCGCCGCCGCAGGCCGCCAGGGCGAGGGCGAGGAGGAGCACCGGGATGAGGGCGACCTTGCGCACGGCGCGCCACCCTAGAGGATCGGCACCGCCGGCCGGGGCGGCGGACGGCGGCGCGACCGCCGTCGCGGCCGGTCAGCGGCGCGCGTCGCGGCCGGTCAGCGCCTTGTACAGGTCGTTGGCGCGCGTGCCGGTGAGCGCCGCGACCACCGAGGCCGCCGCCCGCGGGCGGGCGCCGCTCTGCACCAGGTGACGGAGGGCGTCGACCGCGAAGCCGACGTCCTGGCCGTTCTCGGCGGTCGCCGCAGGGCCGAGCACGAGGACGATCTCCCCGCGCACCTCGCCGCGGAAGCGGCGCGCCAGCTCGCCGAGCGTCCCGCGGGAGACCTCCTCGTGCACCTTGGTCAGCTCGCGGCAGACGGCTGCCTCCCGGTCCGGGGCGATGGTCGCCAGGGCGGCGAGGCTCTCCCCCACCCGGCGCGGCGACTCGAAGCAGACGACCGTCTCGGTCGAGCGCAGCACCCGCTCCATCTCCCCCGCGCGGCGCGGCAGGAAGCCCTCGAAGCGCCAGCGGTCGGTCGGCAGCCCCGAGGCAACCAGGGCGACCGGGACCACCGAGGGCCCGGGCAGGACCGTCACCTCGATGTCGCGGTCGATGCAGCGGCGGATCAGCTTGAAGCCGGGGTCCGAGATGCCCGGCATGCCAGCGTCGGAGACCAGCGCGACGACGTTGCCGCGCTCGATCTGCTGGGTCAGCTCGAGCGCCCGCGCCGCTTCGTTGCCCTCGTGGTTGGAGACCAGGCGCGGCGCCGGGCGGATCGCCAGCCGGTCGAGCAGCTTGCCGGTGCGGCGGGTGTCCTCGCAAGCGATGAAGTCGGCGCCGACCAGCGCCTCGCGGATCCGCGGGCTGACGTCGTCGAGGTTGCCGATCGGCGTCGGGCAGACGACCAACGTGCCCGCCATCAGCGCCGCTTCTCGAGCTCGGCCCGGGCCAGCGCCGCGGCGCCGATCATGCCGGCGTCGTTGCCGAGCGTCGCTTCCAGGATCGGGGTCTCGTTCATCGGCCGCAGGGCGCGGGAGCGGACTTCGGCGCGGACCGGGTCGAGGAGCAGGTCGCCCGCCCGGATCACGCCGCCGCCCACCACGATCGCGTCGGGCTGGAAGACGTTGGCGAAGCTCGAGCAGGCGACGCCTAGTCGGCCGCCGATCAGCTCGAAGACGCCGATCGCGGTCTCGTCGCCGTCGAGTGCGGCGAGCGTCACGGCAAGGCCATCAACCTCCCCGCCTTCGGCGTGCAGCCTGCCGAGCGCCGAGTCGGGCGCGCTTTCGGCGGCGGCACGGCCCTCGCGGCCGAGCGCCGTGCCCGAGGCGAGCGCCTCGACGCAGCCGTGGTTCGGGCAGTTGCCCTGGCAGGGCGGCCCGTCGGCCTGGATCACCACGTGGCCGAGCTCCGCCCCGGCCCCGGTCGACCCACGGAAGATCTCCCCGCCGAGGATCAGCCCGCCGCCGATCCCGGTGCCCACCGTCAGCATCACCATCGTCGGCATGCCGCGGGCAGCGCCGTAGCGGTACTCGGCCAGCGCGGCTACGTTGGCGTCGTTGTCGAGGAAGACCGGCAGCCCGACCCGCTCGGAGACGACGTCGCGGACCGGCAGGTCGACCAGCGGCAGGTTGACCGAGGCGATCGCCACGCCGCGCTCCTGGTCGATCGTCGCCGGGACGCCGAGGCCGACGGCGACCGCCTCCGGGCGGGCGTCGCGGGCGGCCATCACCTCGCGGACCAGCAGCTCGACCAGCTCCTCCTCGGTCTGCCCGCGGGAGGTCTCACGGCTCTCCCACAGGGTCTCGACCCCGGCCAGGACACCGACCTGGATCTTCGTCCCGCCGAGGTCGACTCCGATCGTCTCCGCCTCGCTCACCGGGGCTAGGCTAGTCGTCCGCCCGCCTCGACGACGCAAAGCGCCGCCCGGCCGCTTTGCAGGCGGATCGCCTCATCCGGCGAAGTTCGTTGTTCCTTAGGAACCTCGACTACGGTTTCGCACCCCTTTCTCCTGACCAGATGCCCGACGACGGTGAGAAGCGGCCGCAGGGGCCGCCCGACTACAAGATCTACCGCTCCCGGCGGGGGATCCTCGCGCGCCTGCGCGGCGGCGACGTGCCGCGCTCCGACGCGCCCGAGGCGGAGGCCGGCGGCGGACGCGAGGGCGCGGGCGGCGCGGGCGGGCGCGGCGGCGGGCCGGATCTGCCGAAGGAGGAGGGCCGCACCAACTACGGCCGCGGGCGCCGCGAAGGCCCCCACCTGCCGCCGGTCAAGATGCCCTGGCAGCGGCGCGAGCGGCGCGGCGCCCGGGTCGGCCGGCGCAGGCCGACGGGCCGGCGCGTGGCCTTCTGGGTCGGGATCGCGATCGTCGGCTGGATCGTCGTCAGCCTGCTCTCCTTCGCGATCTCCGCCCAGCTGCAGTCCTTCAAGCTGGCGGGCGAAGCCAAGGACGCCCTGCACGGCAACCCGTTCATCCTGCCGAGCGCCCAGAACATCCTCGTGATGGGCACCGACGCGCGCCCCGTCGACACCAAGGAACCGACCGCGCCGCACCGCCAGAAGTGCTACGAACAGCAGGAAAAGGGCGAAGCTCCGCACGCGCCCTGCTCGGACGGCGAATATCGGGCCGACACGCTGATGGTGATCCGGGCGGGCGGCGGCACCTTCAACAAACTCTCGATCCCCCGCGACTCCTTCGCCGAAATCCCCGGCCAGCAGCCGCAGAAAATCAACGCCGCCTTCGCCTTCGGCGGCGCCGCGCTGGAGATCAAGACGGTCGAGAAGTTCCTCAACATCAAGATCGACCACGTCGCGATCATCAACTTCACCGGCCTGGAAAGCCTGGTCGACGCGGTCGGCGGGATCGAAGTGAACCTCCCGTACAAGCTCTGCGCCGAAATCTCCGGCGGCGCCGGGCACGGGCAGGGCGGCGTCACCCTGCACCTGAAGAAGGGCGCGAACACGCTGGATGGCGAAAAGGCGCTCGCCTACGCGCGGATCCGGGAGCCCAGCGAATGCCCGGGCCCCGGCAAGAGCGCCTACACCTACGGCTACAGCGACCTCAACCGGGCGAAGGCCCAGCAGTCGGTGATCAACGGCATCAGGAGCCGCCTCACCAGCATCAGCCGCATCCCCTACAACTTCATCAAGGGCCCGATCATCGGCTGGGACGCGCCGAAGGCCTTCGTCTCCGACATGGGCTTCTTCACGATGCCGCAGCTGGTGATCGCGGCGGCGATCGGCGGCACCGGCGGCACCGACGTCCTCTGCGGCACGACGCCGAAGGAAGAGGCCAGGTGCGGGGTCGGGCCGGGCGGCTCGATCGAAGTGCCGCAGTCGGTGCGCCGCGCCGCCGTCCACCGCCTGATGGGCTGAGCGCCGACCGCGCCCCGCCCGCCCGACTCACGCCCGACGCCCTTTGCGCCCCATGGTGTGGTCGATCCGCGTTGCACGGATTTGGTCCCCTATAGGGGACCAAAAACGTGCAGCGCCATGCAGCGCTAGTCGCTGCTCGAGGACGAGGACGAGGACGAGCCGGCGCCGGCCTTCGCCTCGGACTTGGAGCTCGACCCGGAGTCCGAGGATCCCGAGGAATCGGACGAGGATTCCGAGGACTTCGACTCCGAGGAGCTCGGGCCCTCGCCGCCGGCGCTTCCGCCGCCCTTGCGTTTGCCGTAGTCGGTGTTGTAGAAGCCGGAGCCCTTGAAATGGACCGCCGGAGCGGTCAGCACGCGCCGCGCCGGGGCACCGCACTCGACGCACTCGGTCAGCGGCTCCTCCGACATCTTCTGCATCACGTCGAAGACGTGGCCGTTGTCGCATTTGTACTCGTAGATCGGCACGGGGCCCTTGATTATCGCAGCCGCTACGGTTCGGGCATGGCGACGACCCCGCAGGAGACGCCCGAGACCGAGGTGACGATGGAGGAGATCGTCGCGCTGTGCAAACGGCGCGGCTTCGTCTTCCCCTCCTCGGAGATCTACGGCGGCCTCGGCTCGACCTACGACTACGGGCACTACGGCGTCCTGCTGAAGACCAACGTGAAGAACGAGTGGTGGCGGGCGATGCTGCAGGAACGCGACGACATCGTCGCCCTCGACTCGGCGATCCTGCAGAGTCCCAAGGTCTGGGAGGCCTCCGGCCACCTGGCCGGCTTCACCGACCCGCTGGTCCAGTGCCTCGGCAAGTGCAAGAAACGCTGGCGGGAGGACCACCTGCGCGAGGCCGTGGCGGCCGCAGGCGGCGACCCGGACGCCGAGATCCGCTGCCCGGAGTGCGGCGGCGAGCTCTCGGAGCCGCGCAACTTCAACCTGATGTTCGAGACCCACGTCGGCCCGGTCGCGGGCGAGGGCTCGGAGGTCTACCTGCGGCCCGAGACGGCGCAGGGCATCTTCATCAACTTCAAGAATGTGCTCGGGTTCGCGCGCAAGAAGCCGCCGTTCGGGATCGCCCAGGTCGGCAAGTCGTTCCGCAACGAGATCACCCCCGGCAACTTCATCTTCCGCACCCGCGAGTTCGAGCAGATGGAGATGGAGTTCTTCGTCCCGCCCGACGAAGCCGAGCGCTGGTACCGCGAGTGGATCGGAATTCGCGAGCGCTGGTATACCGAGCTCGGCATCCGCCCCAACCACCTGCGGGTGCGGGCCCACGACCCCGACGAGCTCTCCCACTACTCCTCGGGGACGAGCGACGTCGAGTACCTCTTCCCGATCGGCTGGTCGGAGCTGGAGGGGGTCGCCAACCGCGGCAACTTCGACCTCACCCAGCACGCGAACCACAGCGGCGAGAAGCTCGAGTACTTCGACCAGCAGACCAAAGAGCGCTACGCGCCCCACGTGATCGAGCCGGCGGCGGGCGCCGACCGGGCGACGCTCGCCTTCCTCGTCGACTCCTACGAAGTCGAGGAGGTGGAGGGCCGCTCGCGGACCGTGCTGCGCCTGCACCCGCGCCTGGCGCCGGTCAAGGTGGCCGTGCTGCCGCTCGTCTCCCGCGAGGGGATGCCGGAGAAGGCGCGCGAGATCTTCACCGACCTGCGTAAGCGCCTCCCCGCCGAGTTCGACGAGGGCGGCTCGATCGGCAAGCGCTACCGCCGCCAGGACGAGATCGGCACCCCCTGGGGGATCACCGTCGACGGCGAGACGATGGAGAACGAGACCGTCACCCTCCGCGACCGCGACTCCCTGGAGCAGGTGCGCGTCCCGATCGAGGGCCTCGGCGACGAGCTGGTCCGCCGCCTCGAAGCCCCCTGGCAGAGCCCGAAGCTCGGCTGAGACGGCGAAGTCAGACGCGCCCAGACGCAAAGCTCAAAGGCCATCCTCCCGACACGGCCTGGCGCCGCCACTCCGTCCAACCAAGGAAGCCGGCAACTCCCTGCGGCAGACCAAACCCACATCCGTCAATCGCCCTGAGTTGACAGTCGCCTTCAATTGAACATAGGTTTCCGGTTCGCCATGGCGGATTCGCCCAAATTCGACAACCCCGAGCCGACGCCTGATCCAATCGATGCGAGCGGGACGGAGGGCCCCGCCGCCCCCTCTCCCGGTTGGTACCCGGACCCAAATGCCGGCGGTGCGAACCTGATGCGCTATTGGGACGGCAGCGTCTGGACCGACCGCGTTCAGGGCGGAAGCGAAGTCAGCACGACTCACCGGACTGCGGACGAACGCAAGGTGATCCTCTCCCAGCAGCTACAGGCGGCCGCGGCACGGGGAATGCGAATCGAGTCGCAAAGCGACTTCCAGGCGGTTCTGGTGGAGGGCAAGCCCGTCAATCACGTGCTGCACGCGATCCTCACGATCTTTACCTGCCTGTTGTGGGGGATCGTCTGGGCGATCATCGCCGCGACCGGCGGTGAGAAGCGCGAGATGGTGGTGGTGGATGAGTTTGGGAATGTCGTGTGGCAAAAACTCGGCAAGGCCTAGGGCGGCCGCAGTCGGCATGCTCCTTGCGAGCGCCGCGTTGGCCGCCGTAGCCGAGGAGCCCGCACCCGGCAGGCCATTGGTGGTGGGGCGCCGTCCCATTCCCGATGTTTGCCCGGTTCACCGAACCACCGGCCGGGGGTGTCCCGGTTGTGGGATGACCCGGGCCTTCGTGCTGCTGTGGCGCGGACGTCTGCGACAAGCGCTCAAGTCGAACCCCGCTT
This sequence comes from uncultured Actinomycetes bacterium, assembly GCA_963763265.1. Lineage (GTDB taxonomy): Bacteria > Actinomycetota > Thermoleophilia > Solirubrobacterales > 70-9 > VAYN01. The sequence continues at coordinate 44,401 of CAVXNN010000004.1, forward strand.
CTCCCTTGGTCTTTGCGGCGCTCGTCTGCCTCGCACTCGCGCCAACGGACCCAGCGCACGGTGGCGATCCCCGTTCACATTCGTAGCCATACCTCAAACCCGGAGGAGTGAAGGACATATGACGTTTGGCGAGGCAATTGGCGACAGCTTCTCGAAATACGCACAGTTCACCGGACGCTCATCGCGCTCCGCCTACTGGTGGTTCGTCCTGTTCTACGTCCTCGTCTTCATCGCCGCGTCGATCGTCGATGCCGCGATCAACTCCCAGCTCTTCGCCGGCCTTGCCGTGCTGGGACTTCTTCTCCCGAGCCTCGCCGTGCTCGTGCGTCGCCTCCACGATACGGGCCGCAGCGGGTGGTGGGTCCTGATCTCGTTCGTGCCGCTCATCGGTTCGATCGTGTTGATCGTCTTCGCCTGCGGCAGCTCCGCCCCGCCTAACAGATGGGGAGACGGACCAGATGACACCGGCGCCATGACCGTGATCTCGCCCCTGGGCGAAACCCTCCCGCCGCCGCCGCCTCCGGTGACCCCGGGTGGACCGCCAACCGAGATGCCGCCACCCGAGGCGAACGAACGCGCTCCCGACTGACCGGGGGATACGACGGGCGGGCAATCCCGCAACGGGGCCCCGTCAAACGCGCCGAGCAGGCCCCCAACTCCGCCCGCCAGCGACAACGCCGGGGGTCCCTCGATCTCGACTGAAAACTCAAGCCCGGCGGCCGCCGGGTCGAATAGGTTCGAAGCGACAACCCTGCTCTCGTCTGATTGGAGCTCCCCGTGGCCTATGAGATGGACATCCCGAACAGCGACCAGAAGGCAAAGGTCCGCAACCCCTGGGCGGTGGCCCTGCTGCCCTTCATCACGCTCGGCATCTACCACCTGGTGTGGTGGTACCGGATCAACAAGGAGATGAAGGCCTTCGGGGAGGCGCGGGGGTACGACCTCGGCCGCAACCCGACCAACTCGCTGCTCGCGCTCTTCCCCGGCTCGCTGATCATCGTCCCGGCGCTGATCACCTACTGGAAGGGGACCGAACGCGTCCAGGGGACGTCGGCGCTCGCCAACCGCGAGCCGGTCAACGGCTGGCTCGTCCTGATCCTCTACCTGATCGTCTCGCCGGGGATGTGGGCCTACCTGCAGGTCTCCCTCAACCACGTCTGGGAGCAGGAGCTCTCGCCGGCCCCGGGCCAGGAGCCGCCGCCGCGGCCAAGCGACGACCCGATGCCGCCGAAACTCCAGAACGACTGAATCGATCCCACACCCGGACCTCGGCGGAAGGGACGCGAGGCGGTTTGTGGTTGCTGGGGACCCAAAATATTCCTCGGATCAATTTGAGAGGTAGGCCTCGACGGCGACCGCATCGGCTTCGAGGTCGAGCTTCGCCTTCTTGGCGACCGCCTCCAGGTGCTCGATCTCCACCTTGCCCTTCGCCAGGCGCCAGGTGGCGACCGCGCGCCCCTTGACCAGGGCGAACGGGCGGAAGAGGCCGTTGTTGGTGACCAGGCCCTTGTGCTCGCCGACGACGTGCTCGCGCGAGGTCCAGCCGAGCAGCAGCGGGTCGAAGGCGCCGAGCAGGCGGGGCGGCGGCAGCGGCGCGGGCTCCTCGCGGCGCTTCAGGTCGACGAGGCCGTCGCCCCGGTCGACGAGCTTCGGCGCGATCGCGGAGAGCCCCGCACGCGCGTCGCGAAGCGGCAGGCCCGCCCAGCGGGCGAGGTCGGCGTCGGCCGCGGGGCCGTGGCCGACCAGGTAGCCGCGCGCGAGCTCGGCGAGCATGGCTTCGCGGGTGGATCCCGGTTGGACCCCTTCGCTCACGAACTGCGGGGAGGTTCGCTCAGGGGTCCAACCGGGATCCATCATCGGGCCCAGCCAGTCGCGCGCCAGGACGAAAGCCTGCTCGCCGCCCTTCACCGGTCCGCGTACGCACACCCCCTTCAGAGATGCGTAGAAGAGGACGTGGACGAGGGCTTGGCCGGCGGTCGGGACGTCGGCCGAGTCGAGGCGGTCGCGCAGCTGCGCGCGGGTCAGCGGGCCCTCCTCGGCGAGCGCCCGGGCGACGACCTCCACCCCGCGCTCGGCCGCGTCCCCCACGCCGGTCTGGCGCAGCCGCCGTTCGCAGGACGTCCACAGCGGCGGCGTGGTCAGCGACTGCAGCAGCGGATAGTCCGCGGCGCGGATCAGGTGCAGCGTGCCGCGGTTGACCCAGGTGACGATCAGCTTCCGCTCGGCCAGCGCCCGGTCGACATCGGAGGCGACCAGCCCCTCGCTCCGCGCCCGCACCGCCAACCGCGCCCCGCGCAGGTCCTGCCCCTGCACCGCCAGCAACCGCTCGGCGACGTCGACCGGGTCCCGCCCCGGTCTCCTCGTCAGCCCCTGCGCGGTGAGACGCGCCGCGTGGACCTCCCGCACCTTCACGGGTGAGCAGCCCTACCGAGGCCCTCGCAGGGGATCGGATGGAACCCACCCCGGGGTGCCCGACGGACACTGGATGGACCCCCGAACGAACCTCCCTGCAGTTCGTGAGAGAGGGGGTCCATCCAGTGTCCCCTCGCACAGTCAAAGAGGGGGTCCAACCGATCCCCCTCGCCCGCTCAGCCCTTGCCGGAGAGCATGTCCCAGGCCCGTCGCCAGAAGCTCGGGGGCGGCTCGCCCGCCACGTCGTCCGGGGACACCTCGACGGTTGCCGGGTTCTCGCCGGGCTTCGTCAGCTTCGCGGCCGCTGCCGCGTCGATGCTGAGGATCACCCCGTGTTCGTAGATGCCCTCGACCTCGGGGGCGTCGACGAACTTGTGGCCGCCGAAGCGGTTCGGCGTAGTGTCGAAGATGATCCCGTCGAAGAGGTCGGCCTCGGGCGCGTCGAGCACCTCGACCACGGTCCCCAGCTTCACGTCGTCGCTGGAAAAGACGGGGACGCCGCGTCGGGCGACGAGGTAGGAGACTTTGGAGCCGAGGTCCTGCATCGCCGCGAGCCTAACGAAGCGACCCCCCTCCACCTAGACTCCAAAGGGGAACCGCGAGGAGGAGGGAACGGCAATGGGAACGAACTTGGCCTCGATCGTCACCGCGAGCGCCGCGCGCGACGCCGCCGCGCCGGCCGTGCGGCTGGGCGGTCAGACCCTCACCTACGGCGAGCTCGACGACCGCAGCGCCCGGCTGGCGGCGCTGCTGCGCGAGCGCGGCATGGAGCCCGGCGACCGGGTCGGGGTGATGCTCCCGAACGTGCTCGAGTTCCCGATCGTCTACTACGGCGTGCTGCGGGCGGGCGGCATCGTCGTGCCGATGAACGTGCTGCTGAAACGGCGCGAGATCGCCTTCTACCTGGAGGACTCCGGGGCGAAGCTGCTGTTCGCCTGGCACGATTTCCTCGCCGAGGCGCGCGACGGCGCCGCCGACGCGGGCGCGGAGCTGATCGCGGTCGAGCCGGAGGAGCTGGCGGCGACGCTGGACGGCCTCGAGCCCGCCCCGGAGGTGGTCGACACCGACGCGGAGGACACCGCGGTGATCCTCTACACGTCGGGCACCACCGGCAAGCCGAAGGGGGCCGAGCTGTCGCACCGCAACCTCGACCAGAACTCGGAGATCGTCTCCCGCACCACCTGCCTGGTCGGCGCCGGCGACGTCGTCCTCGGCGCCCTGCCGCTCTTCCACTCCTTCGGGCAGACGGTGGCGATGAACGGCTCGCTGCGCCGCGGCGCCTGCCTGACCCTGGTCCCCAAATTCGACCCGGGCGAGGCACTGGCGACGATCGACCGCGACGGCGTCACCCACTTCTACGGCGTGCCGACGATGTTCGGGGCGATGCTCCACCACCCGGAGCGGGAGAGCTTCGACGCCTCCTCGCTGCGCATCTGCATCACCGGCGGGGCCTCGATGCCGGTCGAGATCCTGCGCGGCTTCGAGGAGGCGTTCGGCGCCGAGCTGCTGGAGGGCTACGGCCTCTCGGAGACCTCGCCGACCGCGTCCTCCGGCCACCCCGGCCAGCTGCGCAAGCCCGGCTCGATCGGCACGCCGCTCGAGCAGGTCGAGATGCGGATCGTCGACGAGCAGGACCGGGAGGTCCCGACCGGCGAGGTCGGCGAGATCGTGATCCGCGGCCACAACATCATGAAGGGCTACTGGGAACGGCCGGACGCGACCGCCGAGGTGATGCGCGGCGGCTGGTTCCACAGCGGCGACATGGGGCGGGTCGACGAGGACGGCTACTTCTACGTCGTCGACCGCAAGAAGGACATGATCATCCGCGGCGGCTACAACGTCTACCCGCGCGAGGTCGAGGAGGTCCTCTACGAGCACCCGGAGATCCGCGAAGCGGCGGTGGTCGGCGTCCCCCACCCCGAGTGGGGCGAGGAGGTCGGCGCCGCGGTGGTGCTCCAGCCGGGGTCCGAGCTCACGCCGGAGGAGATCAGCGCCTGGGTGCGGGAGCGGATCGCCGCCTACAAGTACCCGCGCGTCGTCTGGTTCCTGGAGGAGCTGCCGAAAGGCCCGACCGGCAAGATCGTGAAGCGCGAGATCGAGGTCCCGGCCGCCGACGCGCAGGCGAACTGAGGCGCCACTGCCGGCGCTCGCGCCTCGCCGCGCGGGGGCGCGGATCTCCGCGAGCGCGGTCGCCGCCGGCACGACTGGCCGGCCGGCCAGTTTCTCGCTAGGCTGACCCCCTCGCCGAATACGACACGGAACGGGGTTGAGATGAGCGTCGCATCCCAACGGTTGATGGACAACGTCACCTACGAGGATCTCTACAAGCGGTGGGAGCAGGGGAACTGGTCGGCCTTCGACATCGACTTCTCCGCCGACGTCGCCGGCTGGGCTTCCCTCTCGGACGTCCAGCGCCGCTCGGCGATGTGGATCTACTCGATGTTCTTCTACGGCGAGGACCGGGTCGCCGACACGCTCGCCCCCTACGTCACCGCCGCGCCGACCGAGGAGCAGTCCTACTTCCTCGCCACCCAGCAGGTCGACGAGGTGCGCCATTCGCTCTTCTTCCACCGCTTCTTCAAGGAGGTGATCGGGGTCGGCGGCGAGAGCGTCCAGGAGACCCTGGCCTCCACCCTGCCGCAGCTGAACTGGGGCTACCGCGGCGTGTTTGACCGGCTCGACCGGATGGCCGACGAACTGCGCAAGGACACCTCACTGCCCAGGTACGCGCAGGCGATCACCCTCTACCACCTGATCGTCGAGGGCAGCCTCGCCCAGCCCGGTCAGCATTTCATCGAGGACTTCTTCGCCTCCGAAGAGACGATGCCGGGCTTCAGCGCCGGGATGGCGAACGTCTCCCGCGACGAGCAGCGCCACATCGGCTTCGGCGTCAAAGTGCTCTCCGAGCTGCTCGCCCCCAGCCACCCCGCCGGCGAGGAGTGCCGGGCCGCGGTGGTCGAGTTGCTGCGCGAGGTGCTCGGCTACACGCCCGCGGTCTTCCGGCCGCCGAACCTCGACCGCGCCTACACCGAGTGCTACGGCTTCACCCTGGAGGACATCTTCGCCTTCGGCCTCAAGCTGGTGCGGCAGCGGTGGCGGACGATCGGCTTCCCCATCGAGGAGATGCCGCCCGGCGTCTTCCCCTTCGACCCCGACAAGAACGCGGAGGAGGTCGCCGCCGACCAGGTGAGACTGATGCTGGGTGGGATCATCGGCCCGGTCGGCGCCGGTGACGCCCCGAGCCACGATCCCGAGCTGATGCGCCTCTGGTTCGACGTCACGGCCCGGTCCGCCGACCCAACCGCGGCGGGCGGCGCGCCGCTCGTCTACCAGTGGAACTTCACCGACGCAGAGCCGTGGCACCTGGTGATCGACAACGGCTCGACCCGCGCCGAGCCGGGCCTCGCCGTCGACCCGGCGGTGACGATCGAGGCGAGCTGGGCCGACTGGCTCGCCTCGACCAAACCCGACGCGAAGCCGCTGAAGCTGCTGTTCAGCCGCAAGATCCGCCCCCACGGCAGCCTCCGCGAGCTGGCCCGGATGCGCCGCGTCTTCGCCTGAACAAGCGGCCCGCGCGCCCCACTCCGCGGCGCCGACCGACTGACGCTGCGCGTTCGTCTGAATTCCGCACCCTTTGGTCGGGCCGCCGGTTTAAGCGGCCATGAGACTGACCGGTCGGATCATCGCCACCATTGCAGCCCTTACCGCCTTCGCCATCGCGCCGGCGGCCGCCCAGGGGGGGACGGTGAGCGTCGAAGAAGTCCCCGGCGAAACCAACCGCTCGGTGCTCCACTTCGTCGCCGGCCCCGGAGAGCAGAACGAACTGAGGGTCGCCGTCCCGACCTTCGCCACCTGGGAAGGGCACTCGCTCGTAGAGGTGGCCGACCTCGGCGCCGGCCTGGCGGTTGGCCCCGGGTGCGCCGGCGGCGGCGCCGGGTCCCTGGCGGTCTGCCGACTCCACCTTCCGCATGACGAAGACTACGAACCCTGCGGCAAAATGTGCGTGAAACGGCTCCCGGGAACGGCCTGGCAGGACGCGATGAAGATCGAGCTCGGCGACGGCAGCGACACCTTCAAAGCCGTCGGCTTCGACGGGAGCTACATCAAGAGCTGGCCGATGGAAGTCGACGGCGGCAGCGGCAACGATCTGATCGCGACCGGCAGCGGCAACGACCGGATCGTCCCCGGCCCGGGCAACGACACCGTCAGCCCCGGCAAGGGCATGGACACCGTGGTCGCCGACGCCCAGGCGGATGGCAACGACACCTTCGACTTCGGCACCGGAACCCTCAATGCCATCGACGACTCGGCGCGCAGCGAACCGCTCCACCTCGAAGACCACGTCCTCGGCGCAGCCGGCGAAGAAGACAAGATCAGCGGCTTTGTCGAGGTGATCGGCGGCTCCGGCAACGACTACTTCCACAGCAGCGGCGAATGGCTGAACGGCGGGCCCGGCAACGACACGCTGATCGGCTCGCCCGGCAAGGACTACATCTTCGGCGGCCCAGGCAACGACACGATCCGCGGCGAAGCCGGTGACGGAGGCGAAGGCGACGACACGGTCGAAGGCAGCCCGGGCAACGACTTTCTGGTCGAGGGACTGGAAGAGAAGCCCGCTCCGGCCGAACTGCTGGTCACCAAGAACGCCCCCAACAGCGGCAACGACCGGCTCTACGGCGGCGAAGGGAACGATTTCGTCCGCGCCGGCTCCGGCAACGACCTCGTCGACGGAGGGCCGGGGAACGACAGGCTCTACGGCGAAGCCGGCAACGACACGATCGAAGGCGGCCCCGGCGACGACGAAGTGGCCGGCGAAGAAGGCGACGACGAACTGCGCGGCGGCGAAGGGAACGACAAGCTGCTGGCCGGCTACAACTATGAGTACCTCGGCGGCGGGGACAGCGGACACGGTGTCGACGCCGGTGTCGACTGGCTCGACTGCGGGCCCGGCGAAGGCTTCGCGTCCGCCAACATCTGGGATCACGTGGAGAACTGCGAGACGGTCCATAGGGTCCGCGCGGTCATGGTCGAAAAGGTGAGGCACGACCTGGCGGCGGGGACGGCGAAGGTCTCCTTCCGTGCCTATGAGATGAAAGGCGTCACGCTCCGGGTCGGCGGCAGGGGCGTCAGGGAACTGGCCTACACGTCGCCCACGCCGGGCTACGCCGAAACCAAGGACAGCTTCGTCGTCAGGGCGCGCGGCGCGGCGCTGGCCAAGCTGCGCCGGCACGGGCGCGTCCGGCTGGCACTCCAACTCACCTGGGAACCGACCGACGGGACGGCGACCACCGAAACGCGCCGGGTCACTCTCGTGCTGAGAAAGCGGCATAGGAAGGTCCATCGGCACCACAGGCGGCACGCCGCGCACCACCACCGAGGCACCGCCGGGCGGACGCGCTAGGAGATCGGCGGGCGGAGGTCCGCCCAGGGGCGCTCGGCCTCGATCTGGGCGGCGAGCGAGATCAGGGTCGACTCGCCTCCCGGGCGGCCGATGACCTGGATCGCCAGCGGCATGCCGTCGCCGCCGAGCCCGAAGGGGATCGACATCGCCGGGTTGCCGAGGTGGTTCCAGGGCACGCAGTAGGGGTAGAAGCGGCTCATCCCGAGCACCGTGTAGAGGGCGCCGCGGCCCTGCCAGCGGCGGATCGGCAGCGCGGTGCCGCCCATCACCGGCATCACCAGCACGTCGACGTCGTCGAAGATCGCGTTGATGCGCGCCATCTCGGCCGGCCGGCCCGCCATCGCCTTCTCGTAGAGCGATTCGGGGAGCAGCCCGCCGAGCGTGCCGAAGCCGCGGGTGCGCCGTTCGAGGCGCTCCGGCAGCGGCACTTCCTCGACGGTCTCGGCCACCCCCTTCAGGAAGCGGGCGGTGATCGTGTCGCCGACCCGGCCCCAGTCGGGGTCGCGCGGGGAGACCTCGTGGCCGAGCGTGGCGAGGAACTCGGCCGCCTCGGCGACGGTCTGCTTCACCTCGTCGCTGACGTTGGGCGGCGCCAGCGCCCGCGGCGCCAGGGTCGACCAGGCGACCCGCAGCTTGCCGGGGCTCTGCTTGGCCGACTCGACGAAGGGGCGCTCCGGCGGGGCGGGCGCTTCGTCCTCGGTCGAGCCGCCGGAGACGACGTCGAGCCAGAGCGCCGTGTCGAGCACCGTGCGGCTGACGCAGCCTTCGACCGCCAGCCCGCGCCAGCCTTCCTTGCGCGGCGCCAGCGAGACGCGGCCGCGGCTCGCCTTGAGGCCGAAGAGGCCGCAGCAGGCGGCGGGGATGCGGATCGAGCCCGCGCCGTCCCCGGCCGAGGCGATCGGCACCATCCCGGCGGCGACGGCGGCGCCGGAGCCGCCGCTCGAGCCGCCCGGCGTGCGCTGCGGGTTCCAGGGATTGCGGGTGACGCCGTAGGTGGCCGACTCGGTGAAGCCGCAGATCGCCAGCTCCGGCAGCAGGGTGAGGCCGACGATGATTGCGCCCGCCTCGCGCAGCCGGCGCACCATCTCCGAATCGGCCTTGGCGGGAACCTCGAAGGCGTCGGTGCCGTGCGTGTTGACCTCGCCGGCGACGTCGACTTCGTCCTTGATCGCGATCGGCACCCCCAGCAGCGGCCGCTCGCCGCCGGCGCCGCGGCGCGCGTCGGCCTGCTCGGCTTCCAGCATCGCCTTGTCGGCGAACACCTTGCGGAAAGCGTTCAACTGCGGGTCGAGCCGGTCGATGCGCGCCAGCGCCTGGCCGACCAGCTCGGTCGCGCTCACCTCCCCGGCGCGGATCAGCTCCGCCTGCCGGGCGAGCCCCGCGAAAGCGATGTCGTCTCCCCCCGCTGCCACGTCGCGATCCTACCCCGCCGCCTGGGCCTAGGCGAGGCCAAGTGAAACAAAAGTGCAAATTCCCACGACGAGGAGTCGCGGTCGCGCTAGCGTCGCGCCATGACTTCGAACGCAGCCGCCGAGCAGCTACGGAACCTGGATCCCGTACCTCCGCCCCCGCGCCACCCCGGGGACGAACACATCGTCGGCAACCGGATTCGCTGGGCGGCAAAGGTGATCCGCTACGGCCGGTATCGGCGCCGCCTGCGCAAGCTCCAGAGGCTGGAGGCGCAGCAATAGACAGGTCGACCGCCCATGCCTCGAACCGAATCGACGGAATCCGAGTTCGTCGTTCAGGTCTGCGTTACTGCCATCTTCGTCGCGGCCGGATTCGCGGTGCTGCTGCTTGGCGTCTGACAGGAATCGACTTCCAAAATGGCCGCCGGTTGGCTGGGCGCGGTGCTCGGCTTCTGGCTCCGCTGACGGTGCCCCCGCCGGCGGGGGCGACTCAGTCGGAAACCAGCAGGTAGCGGGCCGAGGCGGCGCCGGCCTCGAGGGCCGGGGTGATGTCGCGGCTCGGGTCGGAGAGGGACTGCAGGGCGAAGCCGTCGGCGACCGCGAGCAGGTAGGCGACGACCGCCTCGGGGTCGAAGCGCAGGCTGAGGATGCCCTCCGCTTCCTTGGCGCGGAAGACGTCGGCGACGTGGGACCGGGTCGCCTCGAAGAGCTGGCCGACCTCGCGCTGGATGTCGGGGTTGCGGCGGCCCGCGCTGAACAGCTCGTAGAGCAGCAGGAAGTAGCCCGGATCGTTGTCGATCATGTCGGTGAGACTGGAGACGAGGACGCCGAGCACGTCATCCGCCGTCTTCGCCTCGGCGAGCATCTTGTCGAGGCGGGCGATGCGCAGTTCGGTGTCGCGCCGCACCACCTCGACCAGGAGGCGCTCCTTGGTGCCGAAGTAGTAGTGGAGGAGGCCGCGGCTCACCCCGGCCTCGCGGGCGACGTGCTCGAAGGTCGAGCCCGCCGCGCCGCGCCGGGCGACGCTGTCGCGCATCGCGTCGACGATGCGCTGCGCCTTCTCACCGCTGAGCTGACGCTCTTTGGTCGCCGCCTCCACCGAGTGTCTCGTCGCTTCCGCCGCCGGCCCCTAGGAGCCGTTGATGCTGGTGGTGCTCGTGTACTCGAACTCCTCTTCGGCGCCGAAGAGCGCGTCGAGGACCGCCTTGCGGGCCCCCTCGCTGACCGCGAGGGCGACGACGGCGCCGACGATCGCGAGCAGGATCAGCTTGCCGAGCCGGTGCTTCTTCTTCTTCGGCTTCTGCAGCCGTTCGCGGGCTTCCTGGAGCGCCTCGGCGGCCTGGCGCATTTCCTTCTGCACCTTCTTGTCGGAGGTGACCGCCTTGACCGTGCCCTTGCCGTTGCCGGTGGCGCGGCCGTAGGCCTTCTTGGCCGAGGTGAAGGCGTCCTTGAGGTTTTCGCGCAGATCTTCGTCCTCGATCAGGCGCTGCACGTACGGATTCTCGCGCGCGGCTTCGTACAGGTCACCTGCGCGGTCCGCCGTCTGGGTCGTCTTGCTCTTGGCCATCCCTTCTCCCTCGCATATCGATGCAGTTTCGAGTGAGGATATACCCGCTCCTTGCGGGGGGACACCGCGGCCTGGCCGAGCGGCCGGCGCTCACTCCGGCCCGACGCCGTCGAGCAGCACCCCGTTGCTGCGGAAATCAAGCCGCGCGTGCCGCAGCCGGCGCAGCCGCAGCGGCGCCAGGCCGGGCCGCTGGAAGCGGTAGCGGCGGATGAAGAGGCGACCGGTGTCTTCGCGGCCGACCTGGCGGAACCCCGGGCCGAGCAGACGGCGCGGCGGCGCCGGCTCGACCCCGTCGGAGACGAAGTCCACTTCCTTGACCAGCCAGGAATAGCGTTCCTTGGTCCGGATCTGGATCGCGCCGGTCGAGAGGTAGTAGCGCAGCGGTGCCTCGCCGAGCGTCCAGGTGACCGTCGCCCGCGGGCCATGCGGCTCGCCGATGTGCGCGGCGACGGCGCTCCAGTTCGGCCGCTGGAACTGTTCGTCGGTGCTCGCCAGAACGCAGAAGCCGAGCGAGTAGGCGAACAGCAGCGCCCCGACCGCGGCGCCGAGCCGGCGCGAGGCGGGCGAGGCGACCGCGATCCCGATCGCCGCCAGGAGCGGCACCAGGGCGGGGATCAGGTTGCGGGCGAGGACGAAGTCCTTGCTCGCCGCGACCAGCGCCACCGGGATGCCGATCGCGGCGACGACCAGCAGCAGGGGCCGGGCGGCGGCTCGCCGCTCCCGAGCGGCCGGGCGAAGCAGGAGGAGGGCGAGCGCCGCCAGGCTGAGCGCCAGCGGCACGAAGGCCGGCCAGGGCCGCTCGGGCCGGGCGATGATGTCGCCGGTCTCCCCGGTGACGAAGGTCGCCGCCGTTTCCCAGAGCCGGTGGCCGAGGGAGAAGTTGCCGATCCAGTCGGCGTGGCCGACCAGCATCTGGTGGATCGCCAGCGGCGCCAGCGCCGCCGCGGATCCCGCCAGGACCGCCATCCCCACGCGGCTTGCCCGCATCCCCCGCCGGCGGAGCAGCAGCAGCGCCTCGGCGATGATCGGGAAGACGACGAAGTAGTGGGTGCCGATCGCCAGCCCCGACCAGACGCCCCACCAGACGAAGTCCCGGCGCGCCCCGCGCCGTTCGGCGCGCAGCCACCAGAGCGCCGAGAGCGCCCCGAACAGGGCCACAAGGGCGTAGGCCCGCGCCTCCTGGGAGTACCAGAGCATCATCGGGTTGACGGCGACCAGCGCCGCCGCCCAGAGGCCGGCGCGGCGGCCCCGCAGCTCGACGCCGAGCAGGTAGGCGACCGGCACCGTCGCCACCCCGGCCGCCGCCGAGACCGCCCGCAGCCCGAACTCCCCGGTCCCGACCAGCTGCGTCCAGATCCAGGCGAGCGCGTAGTAGACCGGCGGCGTCGACTCGCTGAACCAGACCACGTGCATCGCGTGGACGAACCCGCCGCGCAGCACCCGGCTGGCGGTGACGACCTCGTCGTGGTGATAGCTCTGCACGCCGAGCGTGGCGAAGCGCAGCAGCGCCGCCAGGGCGGTCAGCCCGGCGACGATCCAGAAGGCCCGCGAGCGCCCCCGCACCCACTCGCGCGGCGAGCGAAGCCGCGCCGGCGTTGCCCGGGCCTCGCCCGGCCGCGGCAGGGTGGCCGCCTCCATCAGGCGCCCTCCTTCCGCGGCGCGCCGCAGGCCTCCCGCTCGGGGCGCCCCATCAGGAGAGGGCGACGTCGAGCGCTTTCGAGACCTCGTCGACGAAGACGAACTCGAGGCCGTCGAGCTCGGCGGTCGGGATCTCCGCCGCGTCGCCCTCGTTGCGCTCGGGCACGATCACCCGCTTGATCCCCGCCCGCTGCGCCGCCAAGGACTTCTCCTTCAGGCCGCCGATCGGCAGCACCTTGCCGGTCAGGGTCACCTCGCCGGTCATCGCCACATCGTTGCGGACCGGTCGGCCGCTGATCAGCGAGGCCAGCGCCACGGTCATCGCCACCCCCGCCGAGGGGCCGTCCTTCGGCACCGCCCCGGCCGGCACGTGGACGTGGACGTCGTGCCCGGCGAACCAGTCCTCGTTGATCTTCGGCGCGATCTCGGCCTGGTGGCCGCGCACGTAGGAGAGCGCCGCCTGCGCCGACTCTTTCATCACCTCGCCGAGCTGGCCGGTGATCGTCAGCCGGCCGGAGCCAGGCATCCCGGTCGCCTCGATGAAGAGCACGTCGCCGCCCGCCGGCGTCCAGGCGAGCCCGGTGGCGACGCCGGGGTCCTTGGTGCGGCGCCGGGTTTCGGCGAAGACACGCCGCCGGCCCAGCATCTCGCGCGCTTTCTTGCCCGACACCCGGACCTTGCCCTTCGCCTTGCCTTCGGCGACCTGACGGGCGACTTTGCGGCAGACCGTGCCGATCAGCCGCTCCAGGTTGCGGACCCCGGCCTCGCGCGTGTACTCCTCGACGATCGTGGTCAGCGCCGCGTCGGAGAAATCGATCTGGGACGGTTTGAGGCCGTTCGCCTCGATCTGCCGGGCGACCAGGTAGGTGCGCGCGATGTGGCGCTTCTCGTCCAGCGTGTAGCCGGGCAGCTCGATCGTCTCCATCCGGTCCAGCAGCGGGCCCGGGATCGGGTCGAGCACGTTCGCGGTGGCGATGAAGACGACGTCGGAGAGATCGAACGCGAGGTCGAGGTAATGATCGCGAAAGGTGTCGTTCTGGGCCGGGTCGAGCACCTCGAGCATCGCCGAGGCGGGATCACCGCGGAAGTCGGCGCCCATCTTGTCGATCTCGTCGATCATGAAGACAGGGTTGCGGGAGCCGGCGTCGCGCAGGGCGCGGACGATCGTCCCCGGCAGGGCGCCGATGTAGGTGCGGCGGTGGCCGCGGATCTCCGCCTCGTCGCGGACGCCACCGACCGAGATCCGCTCGAACTCGCGTCCCAGGGCCTTGGCGATCGAGCGGCCGAGACTCGTCTTCCCCACCCCGGGCGGGCCGACGAAGCAGAGGATCGGGCCGGGGCTCTCCGGATTCAGCTTGCGCACCGCCAGGTACTCGAGGATCCGTTCCTTGACGTCCTCGAGGTCGTAGTGGTCGGCGTCGAGGACCTTCTTCGCGTGCTTGATGTCGAGGTTGTCCTCGGTCTCCACGTCCCAGGGCAGCTCGGTGAGCCACTCCAGATAGGTGCGGATCACCCCGTGCTCGGCCGCCGCGGGGGGCAGTTTGGCCAGCCGTCCCAGCTCCCGGTCGGCCGCCTTGCGCGCTTCCTCGGGCAGGTTCGCCGCCTCGATCCGCTCCTGCAGTTCATTGACTTCGGCGGCCGCCTCGTCGTCTTCGCCGAGCTCGTCCTGGATCGCTTTCAGCTGCTGGCGGAGGAAGAACTCGCGCTGGCCTTTGTCGACTTCGGACTGGACCTGGGATTGGATCTGGGAGCCGAGCTGGACGACCTCGAGCTCACGGGCGAGGACCTGGGAGAGCCGCCGGAGCCGTTTGGCGACGTCGACCTCTTCCAGCAGCGCCTGCTTGTCGGCGGTGTCGATGCGCAGGGCGCCGCCGATCAGGTGGGCGAGGGCGCTCGGATCCTCGATGTTGGCGACCGCCATCTGCAGCTCCTCGGGCAGATAGGGGATCTGCTCGACGATCTCCGAGAAGGTGCGCTGCACGTTGCGGGCGAGCGCCTCCAGCTCGGCGCTGCGCTCCAGCTCGTCGGGGAGGTCGGTGATCCGGGCGATCAGGTAGGGGCGGTCGGTGACGTAGTCCTCGAGCCGCACCCGCTGGGTCGCCTGGACGAGGATCCGCAGGCTGCCGTCGGGCACTTTGACCATCCGCTCGACGACGCCCGCCACGCCGACGTCGTAGAGGTCCTCCGGCCCCGGCTCCTCCTGCTCGGCGTCGCGGGAGGCGACCATGACCAGCATCCGGTTGCCGCCGAGGACGTCGTCGACGAGTTTGATCGAGCGCGGCTGGCCGACCGCCAGCGGGGTGATCGTGTCCGGGAAGGTGACCGAGTCGCGCAGGGGCAGCACCGGCAGCGCCTCCGGCAGGGGCACGGCGCCGCGCAGGGCGCTGTCGGCGTCGAGCGGCGATTCGACGACCTCGAGGCTGGGCGAGCCCTCCATCATGAACGCTCGATGGGTACCCGGTGGGTGGTCTGCTGGGGGTCGCGCAGCGGCAGCTCGACGGTCAGCAGGCCGTCTTCGTAATTGGCGGCGGCGCGGTTGCCGTCCACCTCGACCTGCAGTTCGACCACCCGGCGGAAGGGGCCGGAGGGGATCTCGATCTGCTGGTAGACGCGGCCCTCGGTCTCCTGCAGGGCGCGCTTGCCGACGATCGCCAGCTGCCGGCCCGCGACCTCGATCCCGATCTCGGAGAGGTCGACGCCGGCGAGGTCGACCTTGACCACGGCGCGCTGCGGATCGTCGACGTAGTAGACGTCGACGTTCGGCGAGAAGCCGGAGGCGCGGCGGCTGGCGTAGCGGGTGCGACCCCACGGATCGCCCATCAGCTGGTCCATCTCCCGGCGCATCCGCGCAAAGTCGGCGAAGAGATCGCGCTGCGGCATCTCCCACAACATAGAGATCGAACCGCGCGGGATAACGGTCAGGCGGCGCGGCTGGTCGAAGCCCAGCGCGGCGCCCGCATCAGGAGCACCGGCTGGCGCGGCGGGACGAGGCCCTCGGGGCGATTGGGGCGGAAGGTCGCGCAGGGCTCGCCGAGCTCCAGGGCGCACAACATATTGCGGTGGAAGTAGCAGTCCTCGCAGGTCGGGGCTTTGGGCTTGCGCGGCATCGGCGGGCATGAAAGCAACGTCTTCGTGCCCGTGTCGGGCCGGAATCCGCAAATCGCTACATCCGCGTAACAGGTGCTTCACAGAGTCCCCGCGTCTTGCGAGGGGGCCGGTCGGCGCCGCTAACATTCGGCCAGATGGAGGCTCACAACCGCAGCAAGCGACTGGCCGATTCGCCGCCGCTCTTCAAGAGCGAGTTCATCGATTTCTTCTCCCGCGTGCACCCCGCCCTGCCCGCGATCATCTTCGTCCCGGTGGTCGTCGCGGCGGAGTGGATCGGCGCGACGAAGGGCTGGAGCGCCTGGCAGCTGGTCCTGATCTCGGCGGCCGGCGTCGTCTTCTGGACGCTGACCGAGTACTGGCTGCACCGGCTCGTCTTCCACTGGCAGCCCGACAACGCCTTCGGCCGCCGCATGCACTTCATCATCCACGGCATCCACCACGACCACCCCAACGACAAGCTGCGCCTGGTGATGCCGCCCTCGGTCTCGATCCCGCTGGCGGCGCTCTTCTTCCTCGGCTTCCTGGTGGTGCTGGGCAACGCCGCCTACCCCGCCTTCGGCGGCTTCATGCTCGGCTACCTCGGCTACGACTACACGCACTACTACGTCCACCACTTCGTGCCGCGCTCGAAGTTCGGCAAGAAGCTGCGCGAGCACCACATGCGCCACCACTTCCAGGACCACCGCTACGGCTACGGCGTCTCCTCGCCGACCTGGGACGTCGTCTTCCACACGCTGCCGAAAAAACGCAAGCGCTAAACCCTCGACTCGGTCGACCCTCGCCGCCCCGCCGGCGACGGCCGGCTGAAGCTTTTTGGGGGCACGACGGCCAAAATGCTTCAGCGAGCCGGATCTCCGACTGCGCGGGCCGGGCCCTTATCCGTCGCTCCGACCTCAGGAGGGGACGCCGCCCGCGACCCCTTCCACCGCGGCGCGGCGGCGGGGACGACCATGCGGTGGTCGTCGGGCCCGGGGCGGAGGATCATCACCTCGGCGGGCGCACGTTCCAGCAGCCAGACGAGGTCGGCGCCGGAGAGGCCCTGGGCGCCGGTGGCGCCGGTGGCGACGACCACCCGGTCGAAGGACTCCGCGGAGAGCAGGCGGGCGAGAGCGTGGCGATAGGTACGACCGCGCTCGATGCGGGCGTCGACCGGGACGCCGCGCGCGGCCGCCCGCTGTTCGATCGCCTCGAGCATCGCCATCGCCTGCGCCGCCTCGCCCGGGATCGCGCAGTTGAGCGGCAGGCTCATCGGCACCTCCGCGAGGTAGGCGGGCGCCAGCGTCGCCCCCTCCGCCCGGGCGAGGCGCAGAGCCGCGTCGACCGCGCGCCGCGAGATCTCGGCCCCGGTGAAGGGCAGCAGAATGTGATGGACGGCATCCCCGCCCGCCCCGCCGCGCCGCCGGCGGGCGAGCGCGAACCCGCCCGCGCCGCCCAGCGCGAGCGCCACCGCCACCAGCGCCAACCAGATCACCCCAAACCCCCTCGCCCCCTTCGACGCTTGTCCTCCATACGAGGACAAGCGTCGAAGGCCGGGCGTGACCTCGCACGCTTGTCGCCCTCTGGGCGACAAGCGTCGGCGGTCGGCCGGGGCGGCCCGGGGCTCATGGGGCCCTCCGGGCGCGGTTGGCGACGATCCGGACGTCGACCCCGGGCGGCGTGGCACGCATAAGGCGCTGGGGCAGCGGCTCGCGCAGGCGGGCGAGGCCGCGGGCCGGGGGCGACTCGCCGACCATGATGTAGGTGCTGCCGCGCCTGCGGACGACGCGCGCGGCGGCGGCCACCACGTCGTCGTGCTCCTCGATCAGCAGCGTCGCGCCGAGCACCGAGGCGAGCCGTCGCAGCGCCGTCACCTGGCGCTCGCAATCGCCCTCGATCACCCGCCCCGGCGCCTTCACCCAGAGCAGGTCCAGATCCGTCCCCAGCCGCTGCGCCGAGCGCCAGGCACGGCGCACCAGCCGCTGCGCGTCCGGCTCCGGGCGGACCAGCGCCAGGAGGCGCTCCCCCACCGCCTTCGGCGCTTCGTCGGAGACCCGTTCCTCGACCCTCGTGCCGAGCGGCTCGACCGCCGTGAAGTCGAGCCGCTTCGACTCGACGTCCTCGGCGACCTGGCGCAGGCTGACCTCCCGCAACGTCGCCAGATTCTCGATCTTGAAGAAGTTGTTCAGCGCGGCGTCGATGTTCCGGGGCGGATAGATCTTCCCGTCGCGCAGGCGGGCGATCAGCGTCTCCGGGGTCAGGTCGATGAGGACCACCTCGTCGGCCCTACCGAGCACCGAGTCGGGGACCGTCTCGCGCACCCGCACGCCGGTCAGCTCGGCCACCTGGTCGTTCAGCGACTCCAGGTGCTGGACGTTGACGGTCGAGAAGACGTCGATCCCTGCGGCCAGGACGTCGGCGATGTCCTCGTGGCGCTTGCCGTGCTCGAGGCCGGGCGGGTTGGTGTGCGCCAGCTCGTCGACCAGCGCCAGCCCCGGCGCCCGGCGCAGCAGCGCCGGCAGGTCCATCTCGGCGACGGTTGCGCCACCGCGGATCTCGACCTCGCGCCGGGGGATCGCCTCGAGCCCCAGCGCCTGGGCGGAGGTCTCCGGGCGTTCGTGCGGCTCCAGGTAGCCGATCACCACGTCGCGACCCGCCAGGGCCTCGGCCCGGCCCTCCTGCAGCATCCGGTAGGTCTTGCCGACGCCGGCCGCCATCCCGAGGAAGACCTTCAGTCGGCCCGCCACGCTCGGCTCCGGAGGATCTCGGACCACGCCCCCACCCTCACGCCCCCAGCAGGTTGTGGAGGACGAGGTCGATCAGCTTGATCCCGACGAAGGGGACGATCAGCCCGCCGAGCCCGTAAAGCAGCATGTTGCGGCGCAACAGCGCCGTGGCGCCGAGCGGACGGTAGCGGACCCCTTTCAGCGAGAGCGGGATCAGCAGCGGGATGATCAGCGCGTTGAAGATGACCGCCGAGAGGATCGCCGACTCCGGCGTCCCCAGCGACATGACGTTCAGCGAGCTCAGCGGCCCCGGCCGGCCACCCACCGCCCAGGTGGTCGCGAACATCGCGGGCAGGATCGCGAAGTACTTGGCGATGTCGTTGGCGATCGAGAACGTGGTCAGGGCGCCGCGGGTGATCAGCAGCTGCTTGCCGACCTCGACGATCTCGATCAGCTTCGTGGGGTTGGAGTCGAGGTCGACCATGTTCCCGGCCTCGCGGGCGGCCTGGGTGCCGCTGTTCATGGCGACGCCCACGTCCGCCTGGGCGAGCGCGGGCGCGTCGTTCGTGCCGTCCCCGGTCATCGCGACCAGCCGCCCGTCGGCCTGCTGCTCCTTGATCAGCTCGAGCTTGCGCTCCGGCGTCGCCTCGGCCAGGAAGTCGTCGACGCCCGCCTCCTCGGCGATCTTCGCCGCGGTGAGCCTGTTGTCGCCGGTGACCATGATCGTGCGGATGCCCATCGCCCGCAGCTGGTCGAAGCGCGCCTTCATCCCCTCCTTGACGATGTCTTTCAGGTAGACGACGCCGAGCACCCGCTCGTCGCGGGCGACCGCCAGCGGCGTGCCGCCCTCGCGGCCGACGCGGTCGAGCTCGACCTGCAGCTCCGGCGGAGCGTGGCCGCCCTCGTCCGCGATCCAGGCGGAGATCGCGTCGCCCGCCCCCTTGCGCAGCCGGGTGCCATCGAAGTCGACGCCGCTCATCCGCGTCTCGGCGGTGAACGGCACGAAGGTCGGCTCCTCGCCGCCGAATTCGTGCCCGCGGATGCCGAACCGCTCTTTGGCCAGGACGACGATCGAGCGCCCCTCGGGCGTCTCGTCGGCCAGCGACGACATCTGCGCGGCCTCGGCCAGCTCCGCCGAGCCCACGCCGGGCATCGGGATGAACTCGACCGCCTCGCGGTTGCCGAGCGTGATCGTCCCGGTCTTGTCGAGCAGCAGGACGTCGCAGTCGCCGGAGGCCTCGACCGCGCGGCCCGAGAGCGCCAGTACGTTGCGGCGCACCAGGCGGTCCATCCCGGCGATCCCGATCGCCGAGAGCAGGGCGCCGATCGTCGTCGGGATCAGCGCGACCAGCAGCGCGATGAGGGTCGTCTCCGAGAGTTCGGTGCCGGCGTAGAGCGCCATCGGGCGAAGGCTGACGACGACGAAGACAAAGACCAGGGCCAGGGCCGACAGCAGGATGCCGAGCGCGACCTCGTTCGGCGTCTTGCGCCGCTCGGCGCCCTCCACCAGCCCGATCATCCGGTCGAGGAACGACCTGCCGGGCTCCTGGGTGATCTCGACGACGATCCGGTCCGACAGCACCCTGGTCCCGCCGGTGACGGCAGACCGGTCGCCGCCCGCCTCGCGGATCACCGGCGCCGACTCGCCGGTGATCGCCGACTCGTCGACCGAGGCGATCCCCTCGACCACGGTGCCGTCGCCGGGGATCGTCTCCCCCGCCTCGACCACGACGACGTCGCCGCGGGCCAGCTCGGAGGCGGGCTTCTCGCCGCCGTCGCGCAGCCGTGCCGTCGTCTCGGCGCGCATCGTCCGCAGGCTCGCCGCCTGGGCGCGCCCTCGCCCCTCGGCCATCGCCTCGGCGAGGTTGGCGAAGATGACCGTGAGCCAGAGCCAGGCGGTCACGCTGAACGTGAACCAGGCAGGCTCGCGGCCGCCGCCCGGGGGAGCGCCGCCGAGGACCTGGCACAGCCAGGCGACGGTCGTGATCGCGGCGCCGACCTCGACCACGAACATGACCGGGTTGCGGACCTGGACGCGCGGGTCGAGCTTGCGCAGCGACTCGACCAGCGCCGGGCGCAGGATGTCGGGGTCGAAGAGCGAGCGCGATCCGCCACGCTCGCCGTGCCTGTCGGCGGGCGGGGCCTGGGGCTCGGGGGGCGATGCGATGTCGGTCATCTCTGCGCCGCTTGGTCGAGGGCGAGGTTGAGCTGCAGGACGTTCACGCCTGGCTCGCCGAAGACGCCCAGGAAGCGGCCGCTGGTGTGGGCGGCGATCAGCTCCTCGACCCTGCCGATCGGCAGGGCCCGCACGGCGGCGACCCGGTGCGCCTGGATCGCGGCGTTGGCTTCGGAGATTTCCGGGTCGACCCCGGAGCCCGACGTCGTGATCGCGTCGACCGGGACCGTGGCCACGGTCAGCGACCTGTCATATGGCCGGTTCAGCTTCAGGTATCCGGCGATGCGCGCGCGCACCGCTTCGCGCTCTTCGACGCTGTTCGGCCCCAGGTTGCTGAAGAAGGTCGCGTTCGCCGAGTAGCCGGACTGGGACGGGCGCGGCTGGAAGTAGCGCGGATCGGGGACGAAGATCGCTTCGCCAGCCCGATTCAGCCTCGGCTTGCCGTCCTTGCCGACGAGTGGCCTCGAGAACGATTGCCCGATCAGCGTCGAGCCGACGACCCTGCCGTCGAGCGTGACCTTCGACCCGTCCGCGGCGCCCGGGAAGAGGAGCTGGGAGGCGCCGGTCATCGCCAGCGGGTAGGCGAGGCCGAACATCGCCGTGAACGCGATCACCGCGATCACCGAGGTCACGACGGCGCGGCGCATCTCAGAAGAGCCTCGCGGTCAGGCCCTGGCTGATCGGCCCAAGTAGGAGGGCGGGGAAGAAGGTGAGCGCGCCGACCAGGATCACGATCGCGACCAGCAGGACGACGAAGGTCGGGGCGTCGGTCCGCATCGTACCGGGGCCGGCTGGGGCGGTCTTCTTGCCCGCCAGCGAGCCGGCGACCGCGAGGATCAGGACGATCGGGATGAAGCGGGCCAGGGTCATCGTCGCGCCGCCGAGCAGGTCGGCGAAGGCGATCCCGGACGCGCCGACGTTGCCGGGGGCGTGCGGCTGGACGAAGCCGGCGTAGCCGGCGAAGGCGGAGCCGTTGTTGTTGGCCTGCGAAAGATAGGCGTAGAGGGTTTCCGAGAGGCCCTGGGGACCGGCGCCGGAGATCGAGCGGGTGCCGGCGGGGGCGGCGATCGCCAGCCCCGCGTCGAACAGCACCGCCAGCGGGCTCACCAGGATCGCCAGCGACACCAGCTTGATCTCCCTCGCCTGGATCTTCTTGCCCAGGTACTCGGGGGTGCGACCGACCATCAGGCCGCCGATGAACACCGCGAGCAGGACGTAGAGGAGCATCGTGTAGAGGCCGGTGCCGACCCCGCCGAAAACCACCTCGCCGGTCGCCAGGCCGGCCATCGGGACAGCCCCGCCGATGCCCGTGTAGGAAGCGTGGGCGGAGTCGACCGAGCCGTTGGACGTCACCGTCGTGGTCGTCGCCCAGAGTGCCGAGGTCGTGATCCCGTTGCGCTGCTCCTTGCCTTCGAGATTGCCGCCGCTCGAGCCGGCGATCGCCCTGGTCGGCGTGCCGGCGGCGTGCTCGGCCGGGGTGCCGTGCTGCTCGGCCGGGACGATCGCGACGACCAGGACGAGGTAGATGGCCAGCATCGCGGCGAAGATCGACCAGCCCTCCCGCTGGCGGCCGACCAGGCGGCCGTAGCTGTAGGTGAGCGCGGCCGGGATCAGGATGATCGAGAGCAGCTCGAGGAAGCCGGTGAGCTGATTCGGGTTCTCGAATGGCATCGCCGAGTTGACTCCGAAGAAACCGCCCCCGTTGGTGCCGAGCTGCTTGATCGCGACCTGCGAGGCGACCGGGCCGAGCGCGAGCGCCTGTTCGGCGCCCTCGATCGTCTTCGCGACGCTCGAGCCGCCGAGCGTCTGCACGACGCCCTGGGAGACCAGGACCAGGGCGACGATCACCGAAAGTGGCAGCAGCACGTAGTACAGGGCCCGGGTCAGGTCCTTCCAGAAGTTGCCGAGACCGCCGCCGCGCCCCGCGATGCCGCGGATGAGGGCCAGCAGCACGCAGATTCCGACCGCCGGGGTGACGAAGTTCTCCACGGTGAGGCCGACCATCTGGGCGAAATAGCTGAGCGTCGTTTCGCCGCCGTAGAACTGCCAGTTGGTATTGGAGACGAACGAGGAGGCGGTGTTGAAGCTGACGTCCCAGGACCCCGAGTGGAAGCCTTCCGGGTTGAACGGCTGGATGCCCTGGGTGCGCAGGATGAGGTAGAGGAGGACCCAGGAGAAGAGCGAGAACAGCACCAGGCTCCTCGCGTAGGCCTTCCAGTCCTGGTCCTCGGCGGTGTCGACGCGGAGCACGCGGTAGGTGAGGCGCTCGAGCGGCCCGAGGACCGGCGTCAGGAAGACGCGCTCGCCGCCGAAGACCTTCGCCATGTAGATGCCCAGCGGCGGCGTCAGCGCGATCACGACGGCGACGAAGATGGCGACCTGGAGCCAGCCCTGGGCCATCAGAGATCCTCCCCGCGCAGCAGCGCGTAGACCAGATAGCAGCAGACGGCGGCCGCGGCGAGGAGGCCGAATACATCGGCACCGGAAAGCGCGGCGAGCGGGGTCGCGAGCATCTGGATCAAATCCGGTCGATCAGCTCGATCGCCCAGAAGATCAAGGCGAACAGGACGACCGAGAGGGCGATCGCGAACGCGTCGGCGAGCGGGCTGCCGCCACCCGGGAAGATGTCGGCGACGTCGATCAGGTGGACGAGGTGGGTCACGTCACCATCGTGCGCCCGCCGCCGTCAAGGCCGCATGAAGTTCCGGCCGCCTCCCATACAGATCCTGTGAAGAACGTCAGGCAGCGAAGCGGTAGCCGACGCCGGGGTCCGTCTTGATGTACTTCGGACCGTCGGGCGGCTCGATCTTGCGGCGCAGGTTGGCGATGTGGGCGCGCAGGACCTGGAGGTCGCCTTCGTACTCGACGCCCCAGACCTCGACCAGAAGCGCCCGGTGGGTCATCAGGCGGCCGCGGTTGCGGGCGAGCGTCCGGAGCAGGCCGAACTCGATCGGGGTGAGGTGGACCGGCTCGCCGTCACGGCGCACGGTGCGGGCGGCGAGGTCGACCTCGAGACCGTCGGCGACGATCCTCGGCTCCGCCCCCTCCGGCGCGGCACGGCGCAGCACCGCTTCCAGTCGGGCGATCAGCTCACGCGGTCCGAACGGCTTGGTGACGTAATCGTCGGCGCCCGCCGCCAGCGCCTCGACCTTGCGGTCCTCCTCCCCGACCGCCGAGAGCACCAGAATCGGCAGCTGGGTCCACTCGCGCAGGTGCCGCGTCACCTCGACGCCGTCGATGTCGGGCAGCATCAGGTCGAGGATCGCCGCCTCCGGCGGCCGCACCGCCGCCAGGTCGAGCGCCTCCTCCCCGCTCGACGCGGTAACCGCCTCGAAGCCGGCATCGCGAAGGATCACCCGCAGCGCCCGGACGATCTGCGGCTCGTCGTCGCAGACCAGGATCCGCGCCACGTGCGCCTCGCTCATCCCGGCCCGCCGGGGGTTTCCGACTTTTCGGGGTCATATGACCCCGAAAAGTCGGAAACGTCGGGGGCGGGGAAGCTGACCACGAAGCTCGACCCCTGACCGGGCAGCGACTCGACTTCGACCTCTCCCCCGTTCGCCTCGATGAAGCCCCGCGCGATCGCCAGGCCGAGGCCCGACCCGGCGCCGCTCGCAGCTTCCGGCGCCCGATAGAACGGCTCGAAGATCCGCTCGCGCAAATTCTCCGGGATGCCGGGGCCCTGGTCGACGACCCGCACCACCAGCCGCGGCCCGACCAGGCGCGAGCGGACCAGCACCGGCGCGCCGGCGCCGTGCACCACCGCGTTCTCCAGCAGATTCGCGAAGGCCCGCTCCAGCTGGTCGGGGTCGGCCCGCAGCGAGGGCAGCTCTTCGTCGAGCGCCAACCGCACCACCCCGGCGTCCAGCCCGATCGACTCCCGCGCCGCGGCCAGCAGCTCGCCGACCTCGACCTGCTCCTGGTGCGGCTCGGCTTTGCCGGACTCGAGACGCGAGACATCGAGCAGGTTCTCGACCAGCCGCGAGAGCCGCCGGCCTTCGTCGACCACCGCCTCGCTCAGCTCGTGGCGCTCCGCCGCGGTGACGCTCGGTGAGTCGAGGGCCGCCCCCGCCGCGATGATCGCGGTGAGCGGGGTGCGCAGGTCGTGGGACACCGAGCGCAGCAGCGAGGTCTTCAGTTCGTCGGAGCGGCGCAGGGCCTCCGCCTCGATCGCCTCGGCGGCCATCCGGTCGCGCTCCTCGGCAAGCGCCGCCGCCTCGGCGAGCGCCCGGTCGGCCTCCTCGCGGCGCCGTTCGGATTCGGCGGCGCGCGCCCGCGCCAGCTCGGCGAGCGTCCCGGCGGCGATCGCGACGATCACCATGATCACCAGGGCGACGAGGTCGTGCTGGGCGTTGATCGTGAAGGTGCGCAGCGGCGGCAGGAAGAAGAAGTTGAAGACGAGCGCGCTCAACACCGCGGTGAGCAGGCCGATCCTCAGTCCCCAGACCGTGGAGACGACGAGGACGCCGGGAATGAAGACGATGCCCAGCGAGACCGCCTCGGCGATGCCCTGCAGCACCGCCACCACCCCGGCGCCGATCGCGGTGACGAGGATCGCGGCGAGGAGGCCGAGCCACGGCGACGGCGATTTCGCGCTCAGGCGGAACATGCGCGCAGCGTAGACCCGGCCTCCCGACGAGGCGTCACTCGTACTGGAGGCTTTCGAGGATGTCGAGGCGGGACGCGCGGCGGGCGGGGACGATCGCGGCGACGACGCCGGCCAGCGCCGCCAGCAAGACGATCCCGATCAGGGTGCCGATCGGGTAGGAGAGGGTGAAGCCTTCGGCCTTCAGGGGCTGGGCGATCAGCGCCGCGAAGACGACGCCGAGGGCGAGGCCGAGGATCGCGCCGATCAGCGCCGTGATCACCGCCTCGTAGCGGATCATCGTCCGCACCTGGCGCCGCGACATGCCGATCGCGCGGAGCATCCCGAGCTCCTGGGTGCGCTCGTAGATCGAGAGGGCGAGCGTGTTGGCGACGCCGATCAGGGAGATCAGCACGGCCAGGCCGAGCAGTACGTAGAAGAGCTGGACGATCGAGTCGATCTGCTTTTCGCGTTCTTCGCGCAGTTCCTGCTGGTTCAGGACTTCCGCGGTGGGGAAGGCGCGTTCGGCGCCCGCGGTGAGGATCGCCTGCACCTTCGCGGCGTCGGCGCCCGGTTCGAGAATCACGAAGTCGGCGGTGTCCTGGCGCTGCCGGAACGCCTTCGCCATCACCCTCCGGGTGACCAGCACGCTGCCGAGCACGCCGGCCTTCGATTCGAAGACCCCGGCGACGGTGAAGGTCGGTCGCGCCTCCGACTGGGACAGCAGGCTGAACTCGTCGCCCACCGCAAGGCGGTGGGCCGAGGCGAAGTCTTCGGAGACGATCGCCTCGTCGTCGGCGAGGCGTCGGAGCCGCTCCGGCCCGCCCGCCTTCCATTCGAGCCCGAGCCCTGCTTCGATGTTCGGCGACGGTCCGCTCACCCGCACCGTTTCGCCGCCCCCACCGGTCACCTTGGCTTCGGCGCCGCGGATCGTCGCGACTCCCTTCACCCCGGGGACCTTCGCGGCCGCCACGGCGGCGCCGGCCGGGATCGGCGAGAAGCCGTCGGAGTTCTCGATCACCAGGCCGCCGGCGAAGTTTTCTTCGATGATCTGGCCGACCGAAGCCTTCAGCCCGGCGGAGAAGACGGTGATGAAGGTGACCAGGGCGAGGGCGATCATCAGCGCCGCCGCGGTGGCCGCGGTGCGCCCCGGGTTGCGCTTCGAGTTCTCCCGCGCGAGCCGTCCGGTGAGGCGCCGCAGCAACTCCAGCGGCCGGCCGGCGAGGTCGGCGAGCGGCCGCACCAGGACCGGGCTGAACAGGGACACGGCGACCACGACGGCGATCCCGCCGCCGCCGATCCGCGCCGCGCGGGAGCCGATCCCGCCGCCGCCCGCGAGGCCGGCGACGACGAAGGCGATCCCGACCGCCGCCAGCAGGCCGGCGATCACCGGCGTCGCGATGCGGCGGCGCCGGCTCGGCGCCGGCGAGAAGGCGCGCAGGGCGGCGATCGGCGGCACCCGGGTCGAGCGCACCGCCGGCACCAGCGCCGAGAGCGCGGTGACCAGGAGGGCGACGAGGAACGAGACGATCACCGTCCGCGTCTCCAGCACCGGGCTGGTGCTCGGCAGGTCGGCGCCGATCGCCGCGAAGAGCGCCCGCAGACCGGCGGCGACCACGTAGCCGCCCGCCAGCCCGACGAGCCCCCCGAACAGGCCGATCGCCCCCGCTTCGAGGAGCACCGAGGAGAGGATCTGCGGGCGCGAGGCGCCCAGCGTGCGGAGCACGCCGAACTCGGAGACGCGCTGGGCGACGGTGATCGAGAAGGTGTTGAAGATGATGAAGGCGCCGACCAGCACCGCGACGTAGCCGAACACGAGCAGGATCGTCTGCAGGAAGCCGAGCCCTTCGCGGATCTGTTCGGAGCTGCGTTCGGCGTTTTCCTTCGCCGTCTCCACCCGCGCGGTGGCGGGCAGCGCCGCTTCGACCCGCCGTTTCAGCGCCCGCTCGGACACGCCCGGCGCGGCGGCGACCGAGATCTGGTCGAGGCGGCCGCGCTTGTGGGTCAGCTGCTGGGCGACCGGCAGCGTCACCTGGGCGATCGAGGCGCCGCCGAAGGAGGCCTGGCCGAGCTGCGTCAGCCCGACCAGCCGGAACGCCCTGGCGCGGCCGGCACCGACGATCTTCAGCGTGTCCCCGAGCTCGAGGCCGGCCGCTTCGGCCGCCGCCTTGTCGATCGAGGCTTCGCCCGGCCCGCGCGGCTTGCGGCCGTCGACGTAGGTGAGCGACTCGAGCCCCTTGGGCAGCGTCGAGGAGACGAACTTCGGCGCGAATTTGGTCCCGATCGCCTTGTTTTCGGCGTCGAAGAACCCGCCCGGCGTGAAGATCGCCCCGGCCGCCCGCCGCACCCCGCGCACGCCGCGCACCTTCGGCAGATAGCCGGCCGGGATCGTCGGCACTTCGCTCGACTGCTGCTTGACCGGGTTCTCCGCGGTGACCACGACCGCCGTCCCCTGCAGCGACTCGCTGAAGATTTCGTCGAAGGCGGCGAACATCGTGTCGGTGAGGACGTAGGAGCCGGCGATGAAGGCGACCCCGAGGATCACCGCCACCGAGGTCGCGACGGCCCGCGCCTTGCGCGCCCAGAGGCTCTTGATCGCGAGCTTGGTCACGCCGGCCCGGCCTGCCTAGTCGAGCTGCTTCAACAGCTCGATCACCTGGTCGGCGCCGCCGGGCACGTCGTCGTGCACGATCTTGCCGTCGCGCAGGGTGATCAGCCGGTCGGCGTGGGCAGCCGCGACCGGGTCGTGGGTGACCATCACCACGGTCTGGCCGAAGTCGTCGACGGCGCCCCGCAGCAGCTCGAGGACGCCGGCGCTGGCCTTCGAGTCGAGGTTGCCGGTCGGCTCATCGGCGAAGACGACCGCCGGCTTGGAGACCAGCGCCCGGGCGACGGCGACGCGCTGCTGCTGGCCGCCGGAGAGCTCGGCGGGCCGGTGGGTGCGCCGACCCTCGAGCCCGACCGTGCGGATCAGCCGGTCGACCCACTCGCGGTCGGGCTTGCGCCCGGCGATCGAGAGCGGCAGCACCAGGTTCTCCTCGGCGGTGAGGACCGGCAGCAGGTTGAAGAATTGGAAGACGAAGCCGAGCTTGTCGCGGCGCAGCTTGGTCAGCGCGCCGTCGTCGAGGGCGGTGATCTCGACCCCGTCGAGGAAGACCGTCCCGGCGGTCGGCGTGTCGAGCCCGGCCAGGATGTGCATCAGCGTGGACTTGCCCGAGCCCGACGGCCCCATGATCGCGGTGAAGCGGTGGCGGTCGAAGGCGGTGCTGACCCCGTCGAGCGCGTGGACCGCCGTCTCGCCGGTCCCGTAGAGCTTGGTCAGCTCGGAGGCGACCACGACCTTTCCGTCAGCGGGTGTCACGCAGGCCATCACCGTACCCCGCCGGTCAATACGCTGGGCGGCCGTGCCCGCGATCGACGACTACGACGGCTTCCTGATCGACCTCGACGGGGTCGTCTGGACCGGGCGCGAGCCGGTGCCCGGCTCCCCCGAGGCGCTGGCGACGATGCTCGCGGCGGGCAAGGAGCTCGTCTTCGTCACCAACAACCCCACCCACCTGCCGGAGAGATACGCGGAGCGACTGCGCGATTTCGGGGTCGAGGTCGGGCCGGAGCGGGTGGTCACCGCCGGGATCACCGTGGCGCGGCTGGCCGCCGAGGCGGTCGGGCCGGGGGCCGGGGCGCTGGTGCTCGGCTTCGAGCCGCTGCGCGAGATGGTGGCCGGGGAAGGCCTGCGGCTGGTCGACTTCGAGGAGCCGACCGAGGCGGCGGTGGTGGTCGTCTCCGGCTGGCGCGAGTTCGCCTACGCCCACCTGCTCGCCGCGAAGCGGGCGCTCGACGCGGGGGCCGCGCTGCTCGCCACCAGCCACGACGCGACGATGCCGATGCCGGGCGGCGAGTGGCCGGGGTCGGGATCGATCCTGGCGGCGGTCGAGGTCGCCTCCGGCAGGCGGGCGGAGATCGCCGGCAAGCCGGAGCGCCACCTCTTCGAGCTGGCCCTCTCGCGGATCCCCGCGGCGCGGCGGGTGGCGATGATCGGCGACCGGCTCTCCTCCGACATCGCGGGCGGCCACGCGGCCGGGCTCGACACGATCCTCGTCCTCAGCGGCACCAGCGGCTCGGGCGGCGGCTCAGAGGACCCCGCGAGCGCCGCCGTCAAGCCTGACCAGACGGTGGCCAACCTCGCCGCCCTCGTCGCCTGACCCGCCGCCCGCGTTCGCAGTTCCCCGTACCGGTTACGGCAAAGTGCGAACTCCATCGGCGCGGGTCAGCGTTCGGCGAGGAAGAGCGTCTGCATCGCGCGGCCGACGCGGCCGCGCTCGTCGCTCAGCACCGACTCGGCGGTGGCGTTGCCGGTCGGCCGGGGCAGGGTGACGGCGTCGAGGCCGATCCACTCGCCCTCCGGCAGCCGCTCCAGCTGCACGGTGAGGTCGACGTTGACGAAGGTGAAGCGGCGGAAGTCGAGTGCGGCGCTGATCCCGTTGCCGACGTCGGCGGCGACCAGCAGTCGCTGCAGCGGCGTCGGCGGCTCCGCGCCGACCAGGGGCCGGCGCATCCGCAGCCAGCCGACCGCCGGGCCGATCTCGTCGAAGCCGCCGGAGGCGAAGCGCATCTCCATCGCGGTGTGGTAGCCGGCGCTCTCGCCGGTCGGGAAGAAGGTCGCCGGCCCGGGCCCGGCGGGCAGCGACGGGCCGGGCGGGATCGCCGCGGCGGCGGCGGGCAGGTCGAGCTCGGCCCGGCGCAGCCGCCAGGCGCGGGCCATCATCAGCACCTCGCCGTCGACCCGCAGCTCGGCCTCCAGCATCTGCACCCGGCGGCCCGGCCGCACGATCCGCGCCCCAACCTCGACCGGCCCGATCGGGACCGAGCGCAGGATCTCGAAGGTGATCCGGCAGACCTGGAAGCTCTCGGCGTCGGGCAGCTGCTCCAGCTCCCGCCCGAGCAGCGCCGACGGGGGCCCGGCGTGCTGGGCGCCGCGATCCCACGGTCCCCGGGTCAGCTCGGTCGCGAGATAGCCGGTCCCGGCCGGCTCGTAGAAGGCGGACAAGGCGCCATCCTAGGCAGACTTCCCGCACGCCCGTCGCGCCGAACTGGCGATGTCACAAGCTCGCAAGGAAGACCGCGTACCCTGACCTTGCGACGAAAGGAGAATGCACCGCATGCCTGCCAAAGTTGAGAAAAGCGATGAGGAGTGGCGCCAGGCGCTGACCCCCGAGCAGTACGAGGTCACCCGCCGCGCCGGCACCGAGCGCGCCTTCACCGGCCCCTACGTGGACGAGAAGCAGGAGGGGAGCTACACCTGCGTCTGCTGCGGCACCGAGCTGTTCAGCTCCGACACCAAGTTCGACTCCGGCACCGGCTGGCCGAGCTTCACCGAGCCCGCCAACCTCGAGCACGTCGAACTGCGCCCGGACAGCAGCCTGTTCATGAACCGCACCGAGGTCGTCTGCAAGCACTGCGACGCTCACCTCGGGCACGTCTTCGAGGACGGTCCGGCCGACCAGGGCGGGATGCGCTACTGCATCAACGGCTGCGCGCTGGACTTCAAGCCGTCCCCCCAGCCCCGAGATAGCTGAACTTCACGGCCAGCGCGACCGCCTCGGTCCGGGTGTCCACCTCGAGCTTGGCGATCGCGTTGCGCACGTGGGTGTGGACGGTCGCCGGGCTCAGCTGCAGCCGCTCGGCGATCTCTTTGACCCGCAACCCCTCGGCCAGCAGCTCGAGGATCTGCCGCTCGCGCGGCGACAGCTCCAGCAGTTTCTCGACCTCCGACGGCTTGCCGCCGGCGAAGTCGCCGCCCAGGAAGGTGCCGCCCCCGGTCACCGCTTTGACCGCCTTGGCGATGTCCTCGGCGGGCGCCGACTTCAGCACGTAGCCGGACGCCCCGGCGCGCAGCGCCAGGGCCAGCAGGTCGGGCTGGGCGTGGGCGGTGAAGATGATGACCTTGGTGCGCGGCCGCACCTTCAGGACCTCGCGGGTCGCCTCGATCCCGTCGCGCTTGGGCAGCTCGACGTCGATGATCAGGACGTCTGGCTCCAGCTCCTTGACGACGTCGACGACGTCGCGCCCGTTGCTCGCCTCGCCGACGATCTCGACGACGCTCGAATCCGACATGCGCGCCTTGATCGCCTCGCGGACGATCTCATGGTCGTCACAGAGGACTACGCGTCGGGCCTCGCGGACGGTCGTGCTCATCGGGCGGGAATACTTGCAGGCGCGCCGTAGCGCTGCAAAGTATTGGGTAGGGAGAAGCCGCCGTCCGCTTCCTGCCGATTCTCGATCAAGGCGATGATGGTCCTTCCCACGGCCGTCGCGGTCCCGTTCAGCGTATGCACTGCCTCCGGTGATTCGCCGTCGCCGGGCCGATACCTACAACCGAGGCGGCGCGCCTGGTAATCGGTCGTGTTCGAGCAGGAGGTCAGCTCGCGGTAACGGCCCTGCGACGGGATCCAGGCCTCGCAGTCGTACTTCTTCGCGGCGGGCGCGCCGAGGTCGCCGACCGCGATGTTGACCACCCGGTAGGGGAGCTCGAGCTCGCCGAGGATCCGCTCCTCGATCGCCAGCAGCCGCTCGTGCTCGGCCTTCGACTCCCCCGGCTCGACGAACGAGAACATCTCGACCTTGTCGAACTGGTGGACGCGGAAGATGCCGCGGGTGTCGCGGCCGGCGGCGCCCGCCTCGCGGCGGAAGCAGGTGGAGAAGGCGCAGTAGCGCAGCGGCAGCTGGTCGGCTTCGAGAATCTGATCGGCGTGCAGGCCCGCCAGCGCCACCTCGGAGGTGCCGGTGAGGAAGAGGTCGTCCTTCTCGATCTCGTAGATCTGGTCGCGGTCGCCGGGGAACATGCCGGTCCCCTCGAGCGCCTCCTCGCGGACCAGGACCGGCGGCACCACCGGCTCGTGGCCCTCGGCGCGCACGACGTCGATCGCGAAGCGGACCAGCGCCAGCTCGAGCAGCACCAGGTCGCCTTTCAGGTAGGCGAAGCGCGAGCCGGAGAGGCGCGCCGCGGTCTCCATGTCGATCAGGTCGAGCTCGGTGCCGATCTCCAGGTGGTCGCGGGGCTCGAAGTCGAAGCTCGGCCTCTCCCCCACCTCGCGCAGCACCACCGCGTCCTCCTCGGCCATTCCGTCGGGGGCGTCGGGGTCGGGGATGTTCGGCACCGCCAGGCTGAGGTCGCGCAGCGCCGTCTCGACCGCCTCCAGCTCCTCTTTGCCGGCGTCGATCTTCTCGCGCAGCCGCCCGACGGCGGCGATCTCGCGCTCCGCGCCGCCCCCTTCGCGTTTGATCTCGCCGATCCGCTTGGAGGCGGCGTTGCGCTCCGCCTGGGCGGTCTCCAGCGAAGGCAGCAGCTCGCGCCGGCGCGCGTCGAGCGACAGCAGCTCGTCGACTTCGCCGCTCGCGCCGCGGCGCGCCAAAGCCGCCTTGACCCGCTCGGGGTCGGAGCGGAGCAGCTTCAGGTCCAGCATCGGCTTCCGCCTACGGGGGAGGCGGACCGGCCTTCTGACCGGGGCGCGGTGAGCCTTCCGCGTTTTCGCCCGCGTACTTGGCGACGAATTTCGCGACCTCTTCGGCTTCTTCGCCGACGACGATGTTCTGCGGCATGATCGCGCCGGAGAAGCCGCCGTTCTCGATCGCGAACATCACGTCTTCGACGCTCTCTTCGCGCTGGGTGAGGTTCGGGCCCTGGGTCCGCTCGCCGCGGTTGCCGCTGCCCTGGGTGCCGGCGGCACTCAGCGTGTGGCAGCCGGAGCAGTGCTGGGCGAAGAGGACCGCCCCGTTGTAGTTCGGGTTGCCCTGCTTGACGGCGAGGCCCTGTTCGCCGTACCCACAGGCCGAGATGCCGAGGGCGGCGGCGATCACGGCGGCTATGACGATCAATGCTTTCGGTCGCACGCGGCGCGGATCATATTGTTTGGCGCAGATCTCGACCGTCCGCCATGCCGAAACCTGATCCACAAAGCTTCCGATCCGCACTGGCAAGCCTCCCGACGGGGGTGACGATCCTGGCCACCAGCGGCGACGACGGGCCCGCCGGCGCCACCGCGAACGCCGTCACCTCGCTCTCGATCGAGCCGATGCTGATGCTCGCCTGCCTCGATCGCGGCTCCCGCACCCTGCTCGCCGCGCAGGCCGCGGACCGCTTCTCGATCAGCGTCCTGCACGACGGCCAGGAGGAGATCGCCCGCTCGTTCGCGACCAAGAAGCCGGTCGCCGAGAAGTGGGCCGGCGTCGACTGGAGCGAGCGCGACGGCCTGCCGGCGATCGACGACGCGCTGCTCTGGGTCGCCTGCGAGCTGGAGGACGTGATCGCCGCCGGCGACCACGTGATCCTGACCGGCGCGGTCACCGACCTCACCACCGCGCACGGCACGCCGCTCGTCTTCCACGGCGGCGAGTACCGGCCACTGGCCTAGATGGTCGGCTCGGCGCTGCGGGACTCCTCGGGCAGTCCGGCGAGCGCCAACAACCGCGGCACGTAGAAATCGGCGATCTCCTCGAGCGAGAGGCGGCCCTGCGGCCGGTACCACTGCCAGACGCTGTTGTAGGAGCCGATCAGGGCGCGGGCGAGCAGGATCGGCTCGACGCTGGGGATTGTCCCGTCGCGCATGCCCGCCGCGAGCAGCTCGCGCCAGCCCGCCTCGTACTCCTTGAGCAGGGTGAAGGCGCGCCGGCGGGCGGCCTCCTCGCGCGGCGCCGCCCGCGGGTGACGGACCAGGCCCTGCTCGGCGACCAGGACCCGGGCGCGGAGCGCCTCGCGGTCGCTGCGCTCGAAGCCGGCCCGGACCACGGCCGGGAAGACGACGGCGAACTCCCCCTCGCTCAGCCGCGCGAACTCGGTGCGCGCGTCCTCGATCGCTTCGCCGAGGATCTCGAACAGGCAGTGCTGCTTCGATTCGAAGTAGTGGTAGAGGGCGGTGGGCCCGAGCCCGACGGCGCCCGCCACGGCCGCCCACTTGGTGGCTTCGTAGCCGTTCGCCCCGAAGAACTCGGTCGCGACCGCCAGGATCTCGGCCCGCTTGTTGCGCGGCGACGGCCGCGACCCTGTTCGGTCCTCCCCTCCCCTGTCCACCATCTGCGCGCCCCCCCTCCTAAGGTCCGCCACCACGTGTGTCTGCCTCTCAGGACGCGCGGAACCCTACACGGGAATGTGGCGGGTTTCCGGATCATCACCGGAGAGCCGCCGGCGGTGCGACAATTGCCGCGATGAACGCCGCATCGCCGCCCCCCGGTCCCGGCGCAGAGGGCTTTCAGGAGCCGGGTTGGTTCACCCGCAACGTCTTCAACCGCCTGGTCGCCGGCCTCACCGCCGCCGGGATCAGCGTGGCCGGCTCCCGTGTCCTCGAGGTGAGGGGCCGCAAGTCCGGCGAGTGGCGCCGCACCCCGATCAACCTGCTCGAGCACGACGGCGCCCGGTACCTGGTCGCGCCGCGCGGCAACACCCAGTGGGTCCGCAACATGCGGGTCGCGGGCGGCGGCCGGCTGCACCTGGGGCGGAGGACCGAGGACTTCGAGGCCGCCGAGCTGACCGGCGAGGCCGCCGTCCCGGTCCTACGCGCCTACCTGGAGAAGTGGAAGTGGGAGGTCGGCGCTTTCTTCGGCGGCGTCGGCGCCGACGCGAGCGACGCCGAACTGCTCACGATCGCCCCCGACCACCCCGTCTTCAAGCTCGAATAGCCCAGCCCGACCGATACGGCGCGCCCGTCCCTTCCTCGTCTTGCAGGTAGGAAGGGATCGGCGCGCCTGCGCGGGCGGGGAGCGCCGGGGCGCCCGTCGAATCCGTCGGATCGGGAACCCATCTATTCCGTTCTGGAATGGCCACGAGCGCCACCTCCCTCGGCTGAAGCATTTTGGTCCCCCGACGACCAAAAGGCTTCAGCGAGCCCCCTCCCGATGAGTTCGCAGTTCTCCGCGCTATCCGCGGATAACTGCGAACGCCAGGCGGCGCGGGGCGTGCGATCGGGGGATCGCGGGTCGTGTCCGGGGCGGGGAGGCGCGCGCTGAGGCGCGGGCGTCCCGCCCTCCTACCTGCCGAAGTGGAAGGTGGGACGGGCGCGCCTCCTCGGACGGCCGGACCGGCTCGGGCGGACGGGCGTGACTCCCTCGGACGGGCGCGCCAACTCAAAGCCGGCCGCAGAGCCCCCCGCCGTGGGATCGATCGTCTGCCGGTCGGCCCGAGCCAGGCCCGACCACTAAATCCCGCTGGTGGTGGCCGCCCGCACCGCGAGGAAGAAGATCACGATGCAGCTGACCGCCATGATCCCCATCTCGCGGCGGACGATCTGCAGGGCGATCGATTCCTGGGCCTCGGCCGGGAAGGATTCGATGTCGAGTTCGCCCAGCTCGCGCTGCGCGGCCCCCAGCCGGGCGCCCTCGGCGATGAAGGAGATGACCAGCGGCAGGATGCCGTAGAGGTAGTGGAGGCTTTCCTTGGCCTGGTGGTCGGTGACCAGCAGCAGGCCGCCGAGCGCCGCCTGCACGAAGACGGACACCTGGGCGAAGCGGAGGAGGTACCAAAAGGGGACCGATGGACGCTGCTTGAACCAGGCCCAACCCCCGATCGCACCGGCGGCGAGATTGAGCAGCGATCACCAACGTTCCGACCGCGATGTGAAGGCCAACCATTTTCGCCTAAATCCTCCTGAAAGGGTCGGGATTCCGCTTGCTGATGCGGAAAATCACTATGTAGCAAGTTGTCACAATGTGGTTGTATAAAGCACGGCTAAGAGGTACCGAGGGGCCGTGAACGGGTCGTCTCGGGTCTCAAACAAACCGAGACATCACACCACTTCGTGCTCAAGACCTACTTCCCGATCCTCGTCTTCGCGGCGCTCGGCCTCACCGTCGGCGGGCTCTTCGCGATGCTGAACCACCTGATCGGCCCGAAGAAGCCGGTCCGGCCCACCGACGCGAGCCGCCGCCAGACCGAGCCGTATGAGTCCGGCATCCCGGTCGAGCCGGTCAAGAACTTCCGCTTCGGGGTCAGCTTCTACCTGGTCGCGATGCTCTTCATCCTCTTCGACATCGAGGTCGTCTTCCTCTACCCGGTCGGGGTGATCATGCGGGGCGCCTCGAGCGTCTTCGTGCTCGGCGAGCTGATCACCTTCGTGGTCCTGCTGATGCTCGCCTTCGTCTACGTCTGGCGGAAGGGAGCCCTCGATTGGAGGTAGAGCGCCGCAACCTGCGTGACCGCCAGGTCACCGCCCGCGACATGCTGCGTGGCGACCTCGAGGGCGAGGACCTCGAGCGCTACGTCGAAGAGCGGGTCGTCACCACCACCTTCGAGAAGATGCTGAACCTGGCGCGGGCCAACTCGATCTTCCCGCTCACCTTCGGCCTCGCCTGCTGCGCGATCGAGGCGCCGATCTCGATCGTCACCGCCCGCTACGACCTCGCCCGCTTCGGCGCCGAGGCGCTGCGCGCCTCGCCCCGCCAGGCCGACCTGATCATCCTCTCGGGCCGCGTCTCGATCAAGATGGCGCCGGTCGTCCGCCGCCTCTACGACCAGATGCTGGAGCCGAAATGGGCGATCTCGATGGGCGCCTGCTCCTCCTCGGGCGGCATGTTCGCCAACTACGCAGTGGTCCAGGGCGCCGACAAGTTCATGCCGATCGACCTCCACGTCCCGGGCTGCCCGCCGCGCCCGGAGGCGGTCATGTACGGCTTCAACAAGCTGCAGCGCAAGATCATGGGCAACGCCGACCAGGGCTGGCGGCAGCGCTACAACGCGGTCGGCACCGAGGAGTGGGCGCGCGGCGGCCCCGCCTCCAAGCCGAGCGCCGAGGCCGCCGAGGCCTACGAGGTCGCGCGGGAGCTGACCCTTGCCTGACGGGCCCGGACTCGAGCTGCTGCGCGGCGAAATCGACCGCGACGCACCCGGCGCCGTCCTCGCCACCTCCTACGAAAAGGAGCGCGCCGCGCTGATCGTCGACCCGGGCCGCGTGCTCGAGGTCCTGACCTGGCTGCGCGACGCCCCGGGCCAGGGCTACCGCTTCCTCTCCAGCCTCCACGTCGCCGACTACCTGCCCGCCGAGCCGCGCTTCGGCGTCCACTACGAGCTGCTGAACCGCGACCGCTGCGAGCGCCTGCGGGTGAAAGCGATGCTCCCGGCGGAGAGCCCGGAGATCGACTCGGCGACCGAGCTCTTCCCGACCGCCAACTTCCAGGAGCGCGAAGCCTTCGACTTCTTCGGCGTGGTCTTCCGGGGCCACCCGGAGCTGACCCGGATCCTGCTCCCCGAGGACTACGTCGGCTGGCCGCAGCGCCGCGACTTCCCGGTCGGCGGCGAGCCGGTCACCTTCACCTACAGCGAAGAGCGGTATGGCTGACCAGCACACCTTCCCGCAGAGCCTGGTCGACGAGGACCCGGCGGCGCCGACCGTCGCCGACCTCTACGGCGAACTGGACGCCGACCGCACCACCGAGGTGATGACGGTCAACATCGGCCCCCACCACCCGGCGACCCACGGCGTGCTGCGCCTCGTCGTCGACCTCGAAGGCGAGGTGGTCCGCGACCTCAAGCCGGTGATCGGCTACGTCCACACCGGGATCGAAAAGTCCTGCGAGGACAAGAGCTACTGGAAGGTCATCCCCTTCGTCGAGCGGATGGACTACGTCTCCTACTTCTTCCAGATGGAGGCCTACTGCGGCGCGGTCGAGCGGCTGATCGGGCTCGAGCTGCCGCCCCGCGCCAAGTACCTGCGGACGATCTTCCTGGAGCTGAACCGGATCCACTCCCACCTCGTCTGGCTGGGGACGACGGCGCTCGACCTCGGCGCGATCTCGATGCTCTGGTACTGCTTCCGCGAGCGCGACCGCATCCTCGACCTCTTCGAAATGGCGGCCGGGCAGCGGATGCACACCCGCTACTTCCAGGTCGGCGGCGTGATCGAGGACATCCCGCTCGGCTGGGAGGAGAAGTGCCGCGAGTTCGTCCGCGACATGCCGGTCCGGGTCGGCCAGTACGAAGCGCTGCTCGACCGCAACGAGGTCTTCCTGCAGCGCACCAAAGGGGTCGGCGTGGTCGACCGCGAGCAGCTGCTGGAGCTCGGCGTCACCGGGCCGCTGCTGCGCGCCGCGGGCGACCCCTGGGACCTGCGCAAAGCCTTCGACTACCTCGTCTACCCGGAGATGGACTTCAAGATCCCGGTCGGCACGGTCGGCGACAACTACGACCGCTACCGGGTGCGGGTCGCGGAGATGGTCGAGTCGACCAAGATCATCGGCCAGGCGCTGGAGGCGCTGCCGGAGGGCCCCTACATCGCCGAGGACCGCAAGTACGTGCTGCCGCCGCGCTCGGAGCTCTCGACCTCGATGGAGTC
This sequence comes from uncultured Actinomycetes bacterium, assembly GCA_963763265.1. Lineage (GTDB taxonomy): Bacteria > Actinomycetota > Thermoleophilia > Solirubrobacterales > 70-9 > VAYN01. Next base: position 82,715 of record CAVXNN010000004.1, read on the forward strand.
GCTGATCCACCACTTCAAGCTGGTCACCGAGGGCTTTCGGGTCGACCCCGGCGAGATCTACTACGCGATCGAGGGCCCGCGCGGGGAGCTCGGCTGCTTCGTCCTCGCCGACGGCTCGGCGAAGCCGGCCCGCGTCCACTTCCGCGACCCGTCCTTCGTCAACCTGCAGTCCTTCCGCCACATGGCGAAAGACTCCTACGTCGCCGACATGATCTGCAGCCTCGGGATGCTCGACCCGATCCTCGGGGGTGTCGATCGATGAGCGCGGAGCGAGCAAGCGTGCATCTCTGGCTCTTCGCGCCGCGAGCGAAGCGCGAGGTCTTGTCATGACCCCGGTGGACGGCGCGGGCGCCTTCAACCCGAACCTGCCGGTCGACCGCGCGGTCACCGAGGGGCGGGTGCCGAGCACCGACCCGCAGCAGATCCCGGAGCTCGCCGAGGTCGGTTGCCCACCGGAGCTGAAGGAGCGGATCGAGGCGCTGATGGCCCGCTACCCGGAGCGCAAATCGGCCTCGATCCCGGCCCTCTGGGCGGTGCAGGAGCGCTACGGCTGGTGCACCCCGGAGGGCATCCGCCAGGCCGCCGCGGTGATGCGGGTCACCCCCGCCTACCTGGAGTCGGTCGCCTCCTTCTACGACCTCTTCCACACCGAACGGGTCGGCGAGCACCGGATCGAGGTCTGCACCAACATCAGCTGCTGGATGCGCGGCGGCGACGAGCTGCTCGACGCCTTCCGCGCCGCGGCCGCCGGCGAGGACGTCTTCGTCACCGGCTTCGAGTGCCTCGGCGCCTGCGACATCGCCCCGATGGCCTCGATCGATCAGCGCTACTTCGGGCCGCTGGAGCCGGAGGAGGCGCGGACCGCGATCGACCAGCTGCTCGCCGGCGACCCGGTGCTGCCGGAGAAATCGCTGGAGAAGCGGCCGCTGGCCGGGGATCGGCCGTCCGCGGCGGACGCGGAAGCGAGAGAGGGAGATCTCCGGTGATGATGAGCCCGAACGAGCGAGAGCAGAGCACGCGGGCGGTGATGTGCTGATGCCGCACGCGCTCGAGACCCGCGTCCTGCTCGAGAAGGCCGAGGACCCGCGGCTCGCCACCCTGCAGGGCTACAAGGAGCTGGTCGGCGGCTACTCCACCCTGGAGCGCGCCTACCGGTCGATGGAGCAGGACGAAGTCCTCAAGGAGCTTGAAGAATCGGGCCTGCGTGGCCGCGGCGGCGCCGGCTTCGCGATGGGCAAAAAGGCCTCCTTCCTGCCCCGCGGCGAGATGCGCAAGTACCTCTGCTGCAACGCCGACGAGTCCGAGCCGGGCGCCTTCAAGGACCGCGAGCTGATGCAGCGCAACCCGCACCAGCTGATCGAGGGGATCGCGATCGCGGCGCTCGCCGCCGACGCCGGCCACGCCTTCATCTTCATCCGCGGCGAGTACGACTCCCAGGCCGACACGCTCGACGCCGCGGTCGCCGAAGCCTACGAGGCGGGCTACCTCGGCACCGACATCCTGGGGACGAAGCGCGACCTCGAGCTGGTCGTCCACCGCGGCGCCGGCGCCTACATCTGCGGCGAGGAGACGGCGCTGCTCGACGCGCTGGAGGGCAAGCGCGGCAACCCGCGCCTGAAGCCGCCCTTCCCGGCGGTGCAGGGCCTCTACGGCGGGCCGACCCTGATCAACAACGTGGAGACCCTCTCCAACGTGCCGCGGATCGTCGCCAAAGGCGCCGCCTGGTTCCGCGAGTTCGGCACCGACCAGTCGCCCGGCACCAAGGTCGTCTCGATCTCCGGCTGCGTGCGCCGGCCCGGCAACTACGAGGTCTCGCTGGGGATCCCGACCCGCGACCTGATCTACGAGCTGGCCGGCGGCCCGCTCCCCGGCCGCAGCGTCAAGGCGATCTACCCCGGCGGCTCCTCCTCACCGGTGCTGACGGCCGCCGAAGCGATGGACCTCCCCTACAGCTTCGAGGCGATGGCCGAGGCGGGCTCGATGCTCGGCTCCGGCTCGGTCATCGTCGCCGACGACCGGGTCTCGATCCCGCTGATGGCGCTGCGCACGGCGCGCTTCTACCACCACGAGTCCTGCGGCAAGTGCACTCCCTGCCGCGAGGGGACCAACTGGACGGTGAAGATGCTGGAGCGGATCGTCCGCGGCGAGGGGACGCCGATGGACCTGGACATCATCAGCTCGGTCCAGGAAAACATCATGGGCCACTGCCTCTGCGTGCTCGGCGACTCGATGGCGATGCCGGTCTCGGCGATGGTCCGCAAGTTCCGCGGCGAGTTCGAGCAGGCGATGGCGGAGGCGGCCGAAGGCATCGATCCGCACGTCGTCGTCAACGCGCCGCCCGAGACGTTGGGAGCTTCCACGTGAGCAAGAAAGATGGAGCGCGCCAGGTTGCGCTGACGATCGACGGCCGCGAGGTGACCGCGGTCGAGGGCGAGATGCTGCACGACGCGGCCCGCAAGGGCGACGTCGAGATCCCGGTCTTCTGCTATGAGCCGAAGCTCGGCGCCCCGGTCGGCGCCTGCCGGATGTGCCTGGTGGAGATCGAGGGGATCCCGAAACTGCAGACCTCCTGCTCGACCCCGGTGCGCGACGGGATGGTCGTCCACACCCGCACCGACCAGGTGAAGAAGGCCCAGAACGCGGTGGTCGAGTTCCTGCTCGTCAACCACCCGCTCGACTGTCCGGTCTGCGACAAAGGCGGCGAGTGCCCGCTGCAGGACATCACCCAGGGCTGGGGCCCGGGCAAGTCGCGGGTGATCGACGAAAAGCGCCACTTCGAGAAGCCGATCGAACTCTCGCCGCTGGTCGCGATCGACCGCGAGCGCTGCATCCTCTGCTACCGCTGCGTGCGCTTCAGCCAGGAGGTCTCCGAGGACGCCCAGCTGCAGCTGCTGGACCGCGGCGACCGCACCTACGTCGGCACCTTCGACGAGCGGCCCTACGTCTCGCCCTTCCACGGCAACATCACCGACCTCTGCCCGGTCGGCGCGCTGACCAACTACACCTACCGCTTCCGCGCCCGGCCCTGGGACATCGAGCAGGCGGGCTCCGTCTGCACGCTCTGCCCGAGCCAGTGCAACGTCAGCTTCACGGTCCGCGACGAGAAGGTGAAACGGGTGATCGCCCGCGACAACCCGGGCGTCGACGACGGCTGGCTCTGCGACCGCGGCCGCTACGGCTTCGAGATGTTCGACGCCCCCGAGCGGGTTACCGAGCCGCGCCTCAAAGGCGGCGCCAAGACCGATTACGAGACGGCGATCGCGCGCGCCGCCGCGGGCCTCGCGGCGCAGGACGGCAAGGTCGCGGCGATCGTCGGCGACGCCTCCAACGAGGAGGGCTTCCTGGTTCAGGAGATCCTCCGCGGTGCCCTGCGCTCCCCGCACCTCGACTCGCGCCCGGCGGCCGGCCCCGACGTCGACACGATCCTCGCCCTCGAGCGCCCCGAGCTGCAGGCCACGGTGACCGACATCGACGCAGCCGACGTGATCCTGGTGCTCGGCACCGACCCGATGCAGTCCTCGCCGATCCTCGACCTGCGGATCCGCAAGGCGATCCGCCGCAGCGGCGCGAGGCTGGCGGTGGCGACCGAGCGGCCGACCGCGCTCGACGGCGGCGCCGAGGCGATCGCCCGCTACGCGCCCGGCCAGGCCGCCTACTTCCTCGGCGCGCTGACCGCGGCTCTCGGCGGCGCCGAGAACGTCGCCACGCCGCTGGCCGAGAGCCTCCGCGACGCCGGCAAGGTGGTCGTCGTCTGGGGCGAGCGGATCGGCGCCGCGGGCGCGAGCGAGCTGCTCGGCCTCGCCGCCGCGCTCGGCGTCGCCGGGACCGAGGGCGCGGGCCTCCTGGAAATTCCCGAGACCACCAACGCGCGCGGCCTGCGCGAGGCGGGCGTCCTGCCCGACGCCGGGCCGGGGCTGGCGCCGCTCGCCGTGCGCGGTCACGGCACCGAGGCAATCCGCGCGGCGCTCCTCGACGGCTCGCTCGACGGGCTCGTCCTGGTCGGCGTCGACCCGCTGCGCGACTTCGCCGACACGGCGGCCTGGGAGGAGGCGCTGAACGCCGCCTCCTTCATCGTCGGCTTCTCCACCTTCGCCACCGCGACCGCCGCCAAGGCCGACGTCCTCTTCCCGCTCGAGACCCACGCCGAGAAAGACGGCACCGTCTCCCACCCGGACGGCCGCCTGCAACGGGTCCGCCCGGCCGCCGGCCGGCCCGGCGACATGCGCCCCGGCTGGCAGACCCTCGCCGGCCTCTCGCTGGCCCTCGGCCACGACACCGGCGTCACCTCCCAGCCCACCGCCTTCGCGGCGCTGACCGCCGCCGTCCCCTTCTACGCCTCGATCACCGACCAGGCGATCGGCGGCCGCGGCCTCCGCTGGCAGGAGACCGAGTCGGCCGCGGGCTTCCCCGCCGGCGGCGCGAACCCTCAGCAACCGACCGCAAGCCAAGAGCAGTCGCCGGCGAAAGACGAAGCCGACCCCGCCGGCGGAGAGCTTCGCCCGCCGTCAGCCGCCTACGCCACCGGCCCCGCGCCGTCGGCCGCAGGCACCCCGAGCGCAGCCCCCGGCGCCGCGGCTGACTCGCCGGACACTCAGCGCGAACGCGCGTCCGCCGAGGCGGGCGCGGTGACGGGGGCCCTCTCCGGGACCCTGTCCCTCGGCACCTACCGGGATTTGTGGGCAGGTCCCATCACCGAGCTCAACCCCCCACTGCACTTCCTGAAGCCGACCCAGCGCCTCGAACTCTCCCCCGCCGACGCGGAGCGCCTCGGCCTCGCGACCGGCGACCGGGTCCGCGTCTCCCAGGGCGAGAAGACGCTCGACACCACGGTCGCCGTCAAGGAACGGGTCCCGGAGGGCGTCTGCTTCCTCGCCGAGGGCGTCGCGGGCGGCAACGCCAACGCCCTCTTGAACGGCCACCAGGTCCGCGTCGGGATCGAGAAGCTCAGCGAGGTCCCCGCGTGACGCACCTGCTGCCGCTGGCGGACACCCAGTTCGCCGAATCGATCTGGATCATGATCGCCAAGTCGATCGTCATCTTCGCGGTGATCTTCGGCATCCTCCCCATCCTCACCGTTGTCGAGCGCAAACTGATCGGTCGCTTCCAGCACCGCTACGGCCCCAACCGGGTCGGCCCCTTCGGCCTCCTGCAGCCGCTCGCCGACGTCGGCAAGCTGATCTCCAAGGAGTCGTTCCGGCCGGAAAACGCGATCTCGACGCTGTTCATATTGGGACCGCTGCTACCGGTCCTCTCCGGCGTCCTCGCCCTGGCGATCATCCCCTGGGGCGATGTGAAGAACGGCGTCGGCTTCTACGGCATCGACGTCCCGATCGGCATCCTCTACTTCTTCGCCGTCGGCTCGATCGCCTTCTACGGCCTCCTCCTCGGCGGCTGGTCCGCGGGCTCCAAATACAGCCTGCTCGGGGCGATGCGCTCGGCCGCCCAGCTGATCTCCTACGAGGTCTCGATGGGCCTGGCGCTGCTCGGCGTGATCATGATGAGCGGCTCCCTCTCGCTGGTCGACATCGTCCGCGCCCAGGGCGGCGTCTGGTACATCGGCCCGCAGATCGTCGGCTTCCTGATCTTCATGCTGGCCGGCTTCGCGGAGACCAACCGCACCCCCTTCGACATGCCCGAGGCCGACGCCGAGCTGGTCCAGGGGTTCATGACCGAGTACGGCGGCATGCGCTTCGGCTCCTTCCTGCTGGTCGAATACATGGAGATCCTGGTCGTCTCCGGGATCGCCGCGGCGATGTTCCTCGGCGGCTGGATGGGCCCCGGCCCGGGCTGGCTCGACCCGATCTGGATGCTGATCAAGATGCTCGCCCTGGTGTTCGTCTTCATCTGGGTGAGGGCGACCTTGCCGCGACTTCGATATGACCAGCTGATGACGCTCGGCTGGAAAGTCCTGTTGCCGCTGGCGACCCTGAACGTGCTGGTCACGGCCGTCCTGGTGGTGGTCACGTGAGCGACAAGATGGTCTACCGCCAGGCCGCCTCCTACCTCGACTCGATCGACGTGGTCGAGGTCCAGCGCGGCCCCGAGCCGGGCGGCGTCGGCGGCGCCTACCGCGCCTTCGGCGAGACCCTGCGCGGGTTGAAGACGACGATGTCGCGGCTGATCGAGGGCCCGCTGACGATCGAGTACCCGGAGGAGAAGACGCCGGTCTACCCGCGCTTCCGCGGCCGCCACAAACTGCACCGCTTCGAGGACACCGGCCACGAGAAATGCGTCGGCTGCTCGCTCTGCGCCGCCGCCTGCCCGGCCGACTGCATCCGCGTCGTCGCCGCCGAGAACATCCCCGGCGAACGGGTCTCCTCGGGCGAGCGCTACGCGGCGGTGTACGAGATCAACCTCTCGCGCTGCATCTTCTGCGGCTACTGCGAGATCGCCTGCCCCTTCGACGCGATCACGATGGGCCACGACTACGAGATGGCCGACTACGACCGCACCGACCTGATCTTCACCAAGGAGATGCTGCTCGCCGAGTCGGTCGAGCGCACCCCGCTGAAAAGCGAGGACGAATAAGTGGCCCCTCCGGCAAATTCGAGCACCGCCCGGACGGCTGCAAACCGTCGCCGACCTTTGTCCTCGGTCAGCCCGATAGTGCCCACTATCGGGCCTCCCTGCGTCCGCGGCCTGCTCGGTTTTCGCTCGTCCGACCGGCACTCGACTTACCGGAGGGGCCACTGATGGAAGCCGTGATCTTCTTCATCGCCGCGATCGGCGCCACGGTCGGCGCGATCGGCGTGGTCGCCGCCCGCAACCCCTTCTACAGCGTGCTGGCGCTGATCGCCCACCTGTTCAGCCTGGCGGTGCTGTTCCTGCTGCTGACCTCGGCCTTCGTCGCCGCCGCCCAGGTCGTCGTCTACGCGGGCGCGGTGATGGTCCTCTACGTCTTCGTGGTCGCCTACGTGGGGAGCGCCCAGGAGCCGAAGTGGGACCCGGTCCCGGGCCAGCGATTGTTCGCCGGCCTGCTGGCCTTCTTCCTCTTCGTCGAGATCTCGGCCGCCGTCCTCTCCTCCGCCCTCAAGGCGCTCGGCACCCACGGTCCCGACGTTCCCGCCGGCTTCGGCGACCCCGCCGCGATCGGCAACCTCCTCCTCGAAAAGTTCCTCGTCCCCTTCGAGGCCTCGTCCGTCCTGCTGCTCATCGCAGCCGTCGGGGCGATCGTCCTCGCCGCTCGCAAACGGAGCGACCGCCCCGCAGGCAGCGGGACCGGTCAGCGCGCGACCGGTACGAGCGACGGTGACGCCGGTGACGGGGCGGTGTCCTCCGGACACTCAGCGCCGGAGGCGCGTCCGGAGGGCGCCGCCGCGGCGCCGGCTTCGCAAACCCCGACCCTTGGAGTCCAGCGGTGAACATCGACTGGTACATCGTCCTCAGCGCCCTGCTGTTCACGATCGGCGCGATCGGCATCCTCGTCCGCCGCAGCCCGATGGTGATCCTGCTCTGCCTCGAGCTGATGCTGAACGCCGCCAACCTGGCGCTGGTCGCCTTCAGCCGCGAGGTCGGCAACGGCCAGGGCCAGGTCTTCGCCCTGGTGGTGATGGTGATCGCCGCCTGCGAGGTGGTCGTCGGGCTCGGCCTGATCGTCGCGATCTTCCGCCGCAAGCTGCCGCTCGACGTCGACGACCTGCGGGAGCTCCGGGGATGAGCGCCACCAGCTGGGCCTGGCTGGTCCTCCTCTTCCCGCTGCTCGGCTCGATCACGATCGCGCTCGGCTTCCGTCGCACGTCCTGGCGCTTCGCCGGCGGACTCGGCACGCTGGCGATCGGCCTCGCCTTCGTCTGCGGCATCCTCGCCCTGATCAACCTGCTCGGGGAAAGCCCCGACGCCCGCCACCACGCCTCCTCGATCTGGGAATACGCGAGCGTCGCCGGGCTGCAGATCAAGCTGGGGATCTACGTCGACCCGCTCTCGGTCTTCATGGTGCTGGTCGTCACCGGGGTCTCGACCCTCATCCACCTCTACTCGTTCGGCTACATGCAGTCCGACGAGGGCTACCACCGCTTCTTCAGCTACCTCAACTTCTTCGTCTTCTCGATGCTGCTGCTGGTGCTGGCCGGGAACTTCGTCCTGCTGATCGTCGGCTGGGCCTTCGTCGGCTTCGCCTCCTACGCGCTGATCAGCTTCTGGTACCGGCGCGCCACCGCGACCAAGGCGGGGATGAAGGCCTTCGTGATCAACGTGGTCGGCGACATCGGCCTGGTGCTGGCCGCCTTCCTGATCTTCCAGCACCTCGGCACCTTCGACTACACCGAAGTCTTCGCCAAGGCGCCGCAGGTCTTCCACACCAACCAGTGGTCGGTGACCGCGATCTGCCTGCTGCTGCTGGTCGGCGCCTTCGCCAAGTCGGCCCAGCTGCCGTTCCACACCTGGCTGCCCGACGCGATGGAGGGCCCCACCCCGGTCTCCTCGCTGATCCACGCGGCGACCATGGTGACGGCCGGCGTCTACCTGATCGCCCGCACCCACGTCCTCTTCGTGCTCGCCCCGACCGCCGCCGACATCGCCGGCTTCGTCGGCCTCGCGACCCTCCTGGTCGCCGCCACGATCGCCCTGGTGATGACCGACCTGAAGCGGGCGATCGCCTACTCGACGATGAGCCAGATCGGCTACATGATCGTCGGCGTCTCGATCGGCGCCTACAGCGCCGGCCTCTTCCACCTGATGACCCACGCCTTCTTCAAGGCGCTCCTCTTCATGGCGGCCGGCTCGATCATCGCCGCGATGGCCAACGAGCAGAACATCGACAAGATGAGCGGCTTCGGCAAGGCGATGCGGTTCACCTCGCTCACGATGGTCTGCGGCGGCCTGGCGCTCGCCGCCTTCCCGCTCACCTCGGGCTTCTTCTCCAAGGACGAGATCCTCGCCTACGCGACGGCCCGCGGCGGCATGTACCTGATCTTCACGATCGGCGGCTACGTCGGCGCCTTCCTCACCGCGATCTACACCTTCCGGCTGATCTTCCGGGTGCTGCCGGGCAAGCCCTGCCCCGAGGCCCAGGAGCTGATCGACACCGGCCACGTCCACCACGCCCACCCCTTCAACCCGGCGACCGGCGAAACCGAGGACACCGACGTCGGCTTCCCCGGCGCCGAGCACCACGTCGCCGAGCAGTCGCCGCCGATGAAGGTCGCGATGGGGACCCTCGCCTTCCTCGCCCTCTTCGCCGGCTTCGTCCAGATCCCGGGCGTCGACAAGACGATCACCAACTTCCTCGAGCCGGTCTTCGCCAACTCGCCGCTGGCGGCGATCGAGCCCTCCAACACCGCCGCCTGGATCGGCCTGGCGATCGGCGCCGCGATCAGCCTCGCCGGGATCGCGGTCGCCTACTGGCTCTACGTGCTCCGCCCGGAGATGCCGCGCCGCCTGCAGGAGCGCTTCTCGGTGGTCCACACCTTCCTCTACAACAAGTGGTACTTCGACGAGGCGATTGACTTCCTGGTCGTCCGCCCGGCGCTCGCCATCGGCCGCTTCGCCAACCGGGTCTTCGAGCGCTACGTGATCGACGGGGCGATCACCGGCGGCACCGAGGAGACGGTCGGCCGCGCCGGGGCGATCGTCCGCACCTTCCAGAACGGCATCGTCCGCACCTACGGCCTCTTCCTCGTCTTCGGCGCCGTCGGCCTCGCCCTCTACTTCCTCATCCAGCAGTCATGATCAACGCGCTCCTCTGGATACCGCTGGCCTTCGGGATCGTCGGCCTTCTCCTGCCGAAGCGGGTGGTCGGCTGGTGGGCGACGGCCGGTGCGGTGGCGACGCTGGCGATCGGCGTGATCATGGCCTTCGGCTTCGAAAACGGCGCCGCCGGCCTCCAGTACACCGTCGACACGACCTGGATCTCCGGCCTCGGCGTCGACTACAGCCTCGGCCTCGACGGGCTCAACCTGTTCCTGGTGCTGCTCACCGCGGTGCTGTGGATCGGCGGCATCGCCTTCGCCGCGTTCCGCGAACAGGAGCGGCCGCAGCTCTTCTTCTTCCTGATGCTGGCGGCCGAGACGGCGACCCTCGGCTCCTTCGTCGCCCAGGATCTGCTGCTCTTCGTCCTCTTCTTCGACCTGATGCTGGTGCCGTTCTACTTCCTGTTCGGCGCCTGGGGCGTCGACCGCACCGCCGAAGGCGGGCCCACCGCGCCGCGGGCGACGCTGAAGATGATGGTCTACACGCTGATCGGCTCGCTGCTGATGCTGGTCGGCGCGATCGCCACGGCGATCGTCTCCGCCCACGGCGGCCACCTCACCTTCTCGATCGCGGCGATCCAGCAGGCGGGCGTGCCGCTCGGCAGCCAGCGCTGGATCTTCTGGTTCTTCGCCGCCGCCTTCCTGGTCAAGATGCCCGCCTTCCTGGTCCACGGCTGGATGCCCGACGCCTACCGGGCGGCGCCGCTGCCGGTGCTGGTCGTCTTTTCCGGGGTGCTGGCGAAGGTCGGCGCCTACGGGTTCCTGCGCGTCGTACTGCCGCTCTTCCCGCAGGCGACGGCCCAGTTCCAGACGGTGATCCTGCTGGTCGCCCTGGCCTCGATCCTCTACGGATCGGTGATGGCCTTCACGCAGACCAACGTGCGGCTGATCGCCGGCTACTCCTCGGTCGCCCAGCTGGGCTTCATCACCGCCGGGATCTTCGCCCTGCGGGCCGACGGGGCCGACGGGGCGATCCTGCAGATGGTCAACCACGGCCTGGTCGTCGCGCCGATCTTCATCATCGTCGCGATCCTGGTCGAGCGGACCGGCACCGAGGATCTCCGCTCGATGGGCGGGATGGCGATGCGCGCTCCGGTGCTGGCGGCCTTCTTCCTGATCGTCGCCCTGGCCACCCTGGCGATGCCCGGGTCGGCCAACTTCGTCGGCGAGTTCTACATCCTCAACGGACTCTTCCAGTCGAAGATCGTCTTCGCCTTCATCGCGATCTCCGGGGTGGCGATGTCGGCCTATTACGCGCTGCGGCTCTACCAGGGGACCATGCACCACCGCAAGCCCGACGGCGTCGCCTCGCGGGAGATCAGCCTCCGCGACGGCATCGTCCTGGCGCCTCTGGTGCTCTGCATCCTCGGCCTGGCGCTCTACCCACAGCTGATCCTCCACCGCGCCGACCCGAGCGTGCAGAAGTCGGTCGCGGCGGTGACCGGCGCCGCGCCCGCCACCGCGTCGGCCGGCGAATCCGAACCCTCCGAAGAAGAACTGGCGGTGAGCAAGTAATGGCAGGCGCAGGCTTCAACGCCCCCCACGTCGACTACGCCGGCCTGGCGCCGGTGATCGCGCTGACGGTCGGCCTCGTCGTGATCCTGATGAGCGGCGTCTTCCAGACGACGAAGCGCTGGGCGCCGGGCCTCGCGATCCTCACCCTGGCGGCGGCCGCCGGCCTGCTGATCTGGCACTGGGACGAACAGATCAGTCTCCTCGCCGGGGCGCTGCGGGTCGATGACCTGGCGATCTCGATCTCGCTGGTCGCGATCGTCGCGGCGTTCTTCGCGATCCTGCTCTCGACCCGCGAGCGGGCCGCCGAGGAAGCAGGTCAGGGCGAGTACTACGCGCTGCTGATCGGCTCGGTGCTGGGGATGGTGCTGCTGGCGGAGTCCGAGAACCTGGTCACCTTCTTCGTCGCGCTGGAGACGCTCTCTATCCCGCTCTACATCCTCTGCGCGACCAACCTGCGCCGCGAGGGCTCGCTCGAGGCGGGGCTGAAGTACCTGATCGTCGGCTCGCTGGGCTCGGCGACGCTGCTCTACGGGATGGCCTTCCTCTACGGCGGCACGGGCTCCACCGACTTCGCCGGGATCGCCCACGGGATCGAAGCCAACGGGCTGCTGCACGACCCGCTGATCCTGATCGGCATCGCGCTGGCCGCGGTCGGGCTCGCCTTCAAGACCTCGATCGCCCCCTTCCACCAGTGGACGCCGGACGTCTACCAAGGGGCGCCGACCCCGATCACCAGCTTCATGGCGGTGGCGACCAAGGCGGCCGCGTTCGCCGTCTTCCTGCGCTTCTTCGTCGTCGCGCTCGGCCCGGAGACCGGCGACTGGCAGATGGGCCTTGCGATCCTGGCGGCGATCTCGATCGTCGTCGGCAACGTCGGCGCGCTCGGCCAGGACTCGCTGAAGCGGCTGCTCGGCTACTCGGGCGTCGCCCAGGCCGGCTACATGCTGGGCGGGATCGTGGTCGCCTCCGAAAAAGGGGCGAGCTCGCTGATCTTCTACCTCGCCGCCTACCTCTTCATGAACCTGGCGGCGTTCGCGGTGGTCGTCGCGCGGGAGCGCGAGACGCCGTTCGGCGACGACATCCGCGGCGTGCGGGGGCTGGGGTCGGAGCGCCCGTCGCTCGCCTGGCCACTGACGATCTCGATGCTGGCGCTGGCCGGGCTGCCGGCCACCGCAGGCTTCATCGGCAAGCTCTACCTGATCGAGGCGCTGGTCGAAGGCGACTACCTCTGGCTGGCGATCTTCATCGCGGTCGGCACGATGATCTCCCTCGCCTACTACCTGCGGGTGGTGGCGGCGATGTGGATGCGCGGCGCCGAGGAGCCGGTCGGCGCCGCCCCGGCGATCGCCGGCGCCTCGCCGGAAGCCGATCCGGTCGACCCGGGGGCGGGCCGGCGCTGGTACCTGGTCGGCCCGGCCGTGCTGGCCGCCGGCATCACCGTCTTCCTCGGCGTCATCCCCCAGCCGCTGGTCGACTTCGCGACCCACGCCGGGGCCTCGATCTTCTAGACCGGACCGGCCGGCCCTCGCGATCCGCTCCGCCGAGGGCTCGGCCGCGCCGGCCGATATATCTGGCCTCCGATGGGCGTCCTGCTGACCGCCGTGCTGATCGTCGCCGGAACGGCGGTCGGGGTCGGAGCCGAGCACCGCCACCCGAGCGCCGCGATCGGCCTGGCCCGCCGCCTCCTGCGGCTGATCCTCTACGTGCTCGTCCCGATCGTCATCTTCTTCAACCTGGCGACGGTGACGATCAGCGTCGACAACGGGGTCGGCCTGATGCTCGCCTGGCTGAACCTGACCCTGGTCGGGACGATCGTCTGGTTCCTGGCGAGCCGGGTGCTGAAGCTGAGCCGGGCGCAGACCGGTGCGGTGATCGTCTGCGCGCTGCTCGCCAACACGGCCTACCTCGGATACCCGCTGGTCGTCGCCCTGCTCGGCCACGACCACCTCTCGACCGGGGTGCTCTACGACGTCCTGGTCAGCGGCCCGACGCTGATGCTCGGCGCCTTCGGGGTGGGCGCGGCATTCGGCGACCGGGCGGGCGAGGGCCTGCGCGGGCGGGCGAAGGCGTTCCTGACCCGCAACCCGCCCCTCTACGCGGCCGTCCTCGGCCTCCTGGCACCGCGGGCACTGGCGCCGACCGTCCTCGTCGACGCCTCCCAGGTGCTGGCGGTGGCGGTGCTGCCGATCGGCTTCTTCGCCGTCGGGGCGACGCTGGCGGAGGGCGCCGAGCGCGGGGAGCTGCCCTTGCCGCCGCCGTTCACGCGGCCGGTGGCGCTGGCGGTCGGCGCCCGCCTGGCCCTCGCCCCGGCGCTGCTGATGGCGATCTCGGCGCCACTGATCGACCTGCCCTCGGCCTACCGCCTGCTCTCGGCGATGCCGACCGGGCTGAACGCGATGATCGTCGCCCACGCCTACGGCCTCGACAGCCGCACGGTGGCCGAGTCGATCACCTGGTCGACGGCGATCGTGGTGGTCGCGGCACTGGTCTCGCTCCTATTCTGAGTGCCTGATGCTCCAGCACGTCGGCCTCGAGGTGTCGCCCGCCGATCTCGATCGCGCCGTCGAGTTCTTCGCGATCCTCGGCTTCGCCCGCGTCCCCGACCCCTTCGACGGCGGCTTCACCTGGCTCGAACGCGACGGCACCCAGGTCCACCTCATGCACGAGGACTCGCCGACGGTGCCGCCCCGCGCCCACCTCGCCGTCGTCACCCCCGACCTCGACGCCGCCCTCGCCCGACTCCAGGAGCACGGCTTCGAGGTCGAACGCCGCCGCCGCCACTGGGGCGAGCCCCGCGCCCTGGCGATCTGCCCCGGTGGGCACCGGGTCGAGCTGATGAAGGCGCCGCCACCGCCGGCCGGCTGAGCGTGCCTCGATACGGCGGGCCTCGGCGAGGAGGGAGGATGACTCTTCACTCACGAACTGCGGGGAGGTTCGCTCAGAGTCATCCTCCCTCCTCGCTGGGGTGCGCCGGGTTGGGGCCGATTCGCCAGGGGTCGTCGTGGCGGGCGGGAGATTGGCTTCGGATGGCGGGCGGCGGGTTCGGGCGAGAGGCACGCGAGTGTCCCGAACGGGTGGTGCCCGCACCGCCGCGCGCGGTCAGGTGGACGCCGGCGAGGAAGCGGCCGGGCGCGTCGCGGCAGGCGTAGTCGCCGCGGCGGCGGGCGAAGAGGAGGCCGAGGCAGGCTCCGATGACCCGCTGGCCGTAGGCGTTCGGATGGAGCGATTCGCGAGTCGAGCCCTGGATGACGGACAGGCGACGAAACCACTCGGCGGCGAGGGGCGAGGGGCCGGCGGCGCCGACCCGCGCGGCGCGCCGGTCGCAGAGCTGATGGCCGTCGAAGGCGTGGGCCAGGTCCAGGTACTCGGCGCCGGTCGCGCCGGCGGCCCGCCGCAGCGCCTCGGCGAGGTCCACGGTGGCCCGCTCGGCCGCCCAGTCGGCATCGGCGTTCCAGACCGGGCAGCCGCCCTCCGTCAGTCGACTCCAACCGTCCTCCGGGTAGCGGAACCAGCGACCTTCCGGGAACGGCGAGGCGTAGCCCATCGCGACGAGCCGGTAGTCCGAGCGCGCGTAGCCCGCGGCCCGCAGCGTCCTCCTCACGCCGTGCAGGGCCGCCGTGATCCCGCGCGTGGCGCGCGGCAGCGAACCGCGGATCCGCGCCTCGGCATCGCGGTGGCAGCGAACCGGATCGCCCGCCGGGCTCCGCGCCCAATCGAGCGCGCATTCGACCACCAGGCCGCCGAAGCCGACGTCGTTGGCGCCCACCGTGACCACCACCATCCGCACCCGGTCGCGCCGCGCGACCGCGGCCAGCTGATCGGCCTCCGGCGGCTCCCCGAAGTGCGCCGTCCCGCCATCGGCCCGAGGCCGGAGGTCGCGCGCCTTCGCCCCCGAGCAGGAGAGGTTCACCTTCCGATCCACCGCGATCGGCGCGCTCTCGATCGGCGCCACGTCGGAGCGGTGGCAGCCATCGGCCTCGCTCGCCCCATAGATCCGCGCCGGGTCGTATTCGCAGCCCAGCGCGCCGCAGCCGTGGGCGGCGCGATCGGTCCCCGACCGCGTCCCGAAGGGCTCGGAGCCGTTCCCCAGCCAGCGACCGCCCTCGCCCGAGATGAAGCTGTCGCCCATCGCGACGATCGCGGTCGGTCGTGCCGCGGCGGGCGCGGCGAGGAGCAGGACCAGGAGCGGGACGAGCGCGGCGATTCGCATGGCGGCCACCCAAGCGCGCCCGCCGCGAACGGTCAAGCAGCCGCGCGCGAATTGGCGCGAAGGCGCATCTATCGGCACATCTCCAGGCGACGCGACACACCTCCGTCCCGGCCCATCTCCGCACCGTGCGGGGAGTGCCGCCGACCCCGCCCGGCACGTCGGGCGGCGGGTCTACGATGGCCAACCCATGCGCTACCCGGCCGAACGCTTCACGCCCGAGGAGGAGGTCCTCCTCGCCCCTCACTTCACCAACCTGGACCGGCCGGTCTTCGCGCTCGTCAACCTTCCGGAGACCGTCAAAGGGGCGCTTTTTGCCCGCTACTCGCGATATTCCGGCTCGGTGCGCCGCCTCTACCTGGAGGAGTTCGCGGCCGACGCGCCGGCCGGCGGGCGGCCGTTCGACGCCGCCGAGGGAGCCCGCGCCGCGCAGCTCTACGAGCGCGTCTTCGTCGGCTACGGCGACGACTCGATCGCCCAGGTCGGCGGCGCCCACGTCGCCTGCGAGTGGGTCTCCAACATCCTCACCAAGCTGCTGCAGCGCGGCCGGCTCGCCGCCTACCTGGAGCAGTCGACCCGCTACATCCCCTACGACAAAGCGCTGCCCGAAGGCGGTTACCGCTTCTACCGCGACGAGCGGCTGGGCCCCGAGTTCCGCGCCGCGATGGACGAGCTCTTCGTCATCTACTCGCGCTCGCTCGGTCGGGTCGAGGAGTGGGCGGCGCGACGCTGGCCGCGCGGCGACGAGGAGCCCGAGGCGGCCTGGCGGCGCTCGATCCGCGCCAAGGCCCTCGACCTGCTGCGCGGCCTGCTCCCCGCAGCGACGCTCAGCCACGTCGGCATCTACGCCTCTGGGCAGGCCTACGAGCAGCTGCTGCTGCGGCTGATGGCCTCACCGCTCCCGGAGGCGCGCGAGTTCGGCGCGATGATCCTCGCCGAGCTGCAGCAGGTGATGCCGAGCTTCGTCGCCCGGGTCGAGCGGCCCGAGCGCGGCGGCGAGTGGGTTTCCTACCTGCAGGCACGACGCGCCGCCACCGATGACTGGGTGACCCGGCTCGGCCTCGGCCGTCGCGAGGAGGCCGACCCGGCGCCGTCGGTCGACCTCGTTCACGTCGACGGCGACGAAGCCGCCCTGCTGAGCGCCTGCCTGTTCGAGGCCGCGGCCGTCCCCGAGGCGGAGATCCGCGCCCGCGTCGCCGCCGCGACCGCCGCCGAGCGAGGCGCGATGCTGGCCGCCGCGGTCGGCGAGCGGACGAACCGCCGGCACCGTCCCGGCCGCGGCTTCGAGGCGCTCCGCTACCGCTTCGAGATCGTCTCCGACTATGGCGCCTTCCGCGACCTCCAGCGGCACCGGATGCTGACCGTGCAGTGGCAGCGGCTCGGCCCCGACCTCGGCGCGGGGGTCCCGGAGGAGGTGCGCGAAGCCGGACTCGGCGGCGAATTCGAGCGGGCGCTGGAGATCTCGCGGGCCGAGTACGAGCGGCTGGCCGGCGATGGCCTCGAGGAGCTCGCCCCCTACGCGCTCAGCCTCGCCTTCCGCATCCGCTACGTGCTCGACCTGAACGCCCGCGAGGCGATGCACCTGATCGAGCTGCGCTCCGGCCGCGAGGGCCACCCCGCGTACCGCGCCGTCGCCCAGGCGATGCACGAGCAGATCGCCGCCGTCCATCCCGGCGTCGCCGCGGCGATGGGGTTCGTCGACGACTCGACCGAGCCGCGGCTCGAGCGGATGATGAGCGAGATCCGCACCCACCGCAAGCGGGCCGCGCTCGGGGCCGAGCGGGCGACCTCCATCTAGCGCCTCGCGGCGGGTCCCCGCCGATCCGGCCAGGCAGAGGGCCTGCCGGCGGCCGGCCGAGCCCCCCGGCCCAGAGTCAGTTGCGGCGCTTGCGCTTGCGCCGTTGCGGCCCGCCGCCGCCCGCCGCGGAGCCGTCGTCCGCGGCGGAGTCGGGCGCTTCCTCGGGCTCCGGAGCTTCGACGCCCTCGGGCTCGGGCGGCGCGCCGGCCGCTTCGCCATCGCCGTCCGGCCCGGGCCCGCCGTCCTTCGGTTCGATTTCCTTCGCCATCCGCTCGCCCGGCGTCGGCCATGGGATCGCCTCGCCCGCCGCCCAGGCCGGCGGCCTGCCGCCGGGCAATTTGCCGATCAACAGAAGGCCGAAGTAGATGAAGAAGATCAGCACGAACTGGACCAGCAGCAGCAGGGCGGCGACCCCGAGCGCCATTCCCAGCGACCCCCAGAAGCGCGACAGGAGCCCCAGCCGCATCCCCCACAGGCAGCTGTAGACCAGCGCCACCGCGAGGCCGATCCGCCCGGCCAGCGCGAAGCCGGTCGCCGCGGCGCGCAGCGACGCGTCGCTGAGCGCGTTTTCGGCCGCGCTTTCTTCCTGTTCTTCGGCTTCGCAGGCCTTCAGCGGGGTCGGCCCGCCTTCATGCGCTTCGGCGAATGCCTTGGCCCCCTTTTCGCGTTCTTCGTCGCGGCATTCTTCGGCGCCCTTCGAGGCGCTCAGCGTCGACTTCGCTTCGCCGTTGTGAAAGGCGGTGGCCGCTTCGTTGGTCGCGACGCCGTTCAGCACGCCGCTGATCGCGAAGAAGATCGGCGCGACGACGATCACCCCGACCAGCTGGCTTTTCATCTTGCCGTCGGCGCGGGCGACCCCGGCGCGGAAGAGGAAGTAGAGCGGCGCGGTCAGCAGCAGAAAGCCGAGCGCCTCGAGGATCGAGGAGATCGTCACCGAGGAGGCGTGTTGATAGGCCGAGCCCAGCAGTTCGACTTCGGTGCTGCCGTTGACGTCGGCGATCACCACCGCCGAGACGATCAGGATGACAACGGCCAGGAAGGTAAGGAGCCCGGTCGGCAGGCTCCAGCGCGACTCCCACACCAGGACGTCGGATTTGCGGCGGTTCAACTCGGGCTGCCCTCTCGCACGGGTCCGTACGCTACATCCCATGGATGAAACGACGACGCGCGCACCCGCCGTCCCCCTCGAGGCGGGGGCAGGCCCCGACAACCCGCCCTGCCCCGCCTGCGGGGAGCCGCTATTCGGCTGGCTCGCCGAGCAGGAGCGCCTCGGGGCGCCGGTGCGCCGCTGCGAGAGCTGCGGCCTCGGCATCGTCGGCGCGTCGGCCGGCACCGAGGAGGCGCTCGCCGCACTGGACCGGCTGGGCGATCGGGAGCGGGCGCGCATCGTCGACCGGGCGAGCTTCGCCTGCTCGCTGGGCGGCGCCGGCTGGGCCGGCCTGCAGCCCGGTGCCCACTACCTCTTCACGGTCGAGTCGGTGCGCCGCCTCCTCGCCGGCCGCGACCAGGTGGTGCGGCGGCGGCGCTGGGCGGCCGGACCGGCGCTCGCCGTGACCTGGCAGACCCTGCTCAACTCGGTCACCTTCGGCCACAACGTGGCGCTCGCGGCACTGGGAGGGGGACGCGTGGCGCCGGCCGAGCACCGCTGGCAGCGGCGGATCGACGCCTTCGCCAGCGTCGTGCTGGCGATCCCGGCGGCGATCGTCGCGCTGCCGATCGAGTTGACCGGCGCGCTGTTCCGCCGCGGTGCGGTCGTCGACCTGCGGTTCGAACTGCTCTAGCGGTGGAGGCGATCCCGGCGTCCGCGCGGGACGGCTCAGCTGAGGCCTTCGCGGGCCTCGCGCACCAGGGTCACGGCCTCGGGAAAGAGGACGCGGATCGCGTCGCGGACCTGCGTGGCCTGCTCGTCGGCGCCGCCGTTCAGGTCGAGCCGGTTGATCGCCGCGACGGTCATCTCGACCGCCAGCTTGATCGCGTTGTCGGCCCAGGCGACGCGCTGCGAGGACTGCATCTGTTCCGAGAGCTCCTCCATGCGGGCGCGGAACTCGTCGGGATCGCCGAATAGGTTGAACGGGCTTCCCTCCATATGGAGATCTAAGCAAACCTGGCACCTCGCCGACCGACATTTGGCACCCGCTGCGCGCCACGCGCGCGCAATTGCCGCCTAGCGTCGCGGGTATGGCGGCGCGACGGACGGAGAAAGGGGCGGGCGCGAGGCGGCGGGCGCCCGGCGAGGGCGGCCAGGCGACGATCGAGAGCGCCGGGCTCGCGGCGCTCCTCGCGCTCGTCCTCCTCGCCACGATCGCGCTGGTCGCAGGCGGCGGTGAGGTGAAGGCGGGACGCGAGCTGGCCGGGACGATCGGCAGGCGCCTCGCCTGCGCCCCCCACCTGCCCGACGCCTGCCGGCACAGCTCCCTGGTCCCGGCCTACGGGTGGCCGCTGGCCCGCCTCGCCCGGGCGCTCGCCCCGCCGCCCGAGGCGCTGCCCGGACCTGGCGGCCTGCCGCTCGTCGCGGTCGACTTCCGCCGCTGCCGGCGGCAGAGCTGCGCGGTCGCGGCGGGGCCGCACCTCACCGCCTCCAACCGGCGCACCACCGACTTCACCCAGCTGCTCGACCACCGCCGCGCCGGCGGCGCCGTCGAGATCGTCTACTGGGAGTACCGGCCGACCCTGGGCTGGCGGGCCGTCCGGCGCGCCGCGACGGAGGCCGACGTCGAGGCCGCCGCCGGCACCCGGCTGCTCCGCTCCCAGGACCCCGTCCTGGTCCCGCTCGAGACCCTCCCCGGCCACGACCACTACGACTTCCCCGCCGGCGAGGTCCCGCCCTGGCGCTGGCAGGTCGAAGCCCGTTACCCGGGCTGGTCGGACTGACCGCTCCACGGCCGCGACCGAAGTCGCCCGTGGCGCCTTGGTCGCTCCATGCGGAACCAAGGGCGCCACACGCACCCCGCCGGGCCGCGCGCCGCTCGCTCAGGTCGGGCCTGCGCGGGCTCAGGCCGAGGTCGGACTGGTGGCTTCGCCGGCCGGCTCGGCGCCCGCACCGTCGGGGCCGGTGCCCGCACCGTCGGGGCCGCCACCCTCGCGGTCGGCCTCCTCCTGGGCCTGGCGGATCAGGCCGCGCCAATCGGTGGTGCGGAAGACGAGCAGGATCGCGCCGAAGCCGAGGACCACCGACCAGGCGGCCATCGCGATCTGGGTGCCGACCGAGAAGGAGAGGACGGCGGCCCGCGACGGACCGCTCAGGGTGGCGACGAGGAGTGCCTGCTGGGCACCGGCGCCGCCCGGCGTGAAGGGAACGATGTTGGCGATCGCCTGCACGCTCATCACCAGCATCACGTTGCCGATCGAGCCTTTCAGGCCGAAGGACTCGAGGAAGAACCAGAAGCCGGCGAACCGGAAGATCCAGCCGACGCCCTGCCAGGCGAAGACCTCGCGCATGTAGTCGCCCGGCCGGGTGAGGATGACCAGCCCCTGCCGGACCCGCGCCCAGAAGCGCCGCACCCGGTGGGCCAGCAGCATCACCCCGACCACGATCGCGACGATCAGCGCCGCCACCGTGATCGCCAGGGTCTTCGGGTGGTCGGCCCAGAAGGAGAGCTCGAAGGCGGGCAGGTTGGGCAGCCGCGGAAGCGGCGGCAGCAGGCCCTGGGTGAACGCGTAGAGGAGCACCAGGATCCCGACCGAGGTGTCGAAGACCGTCTGCACCAGGAAGGAGGAGGTGACGGCCGGATAGGAGGAGCCCGGGATCTGCCGTTTGACCAGGAAGACTTTGGTGACGTCGCCGGCGTGCGCCGGGACCACCGCGTTGATCCCCGCCCCGGCCAGGTAGGCGGCCGCCAGCTGCAGGTAGCCGATCCGTCGGTCCGGGTAGGCCGCCCGCAGCACGTTGCGCCACGCCTTGGCGCGGGCGAGCTGCATGGCGAGCAGGCAGAGCAGCGCCAGACAGAACGGCGTCCAGTGCACTTCCGAGAGGTGGCGGAAGAATTCCGTCGTCGCGTCGAAGAAGTGTTCGAGGCTCGTCGCGAGGTCGGCCCGCGGAAGCTGAACGAGGAAAGCCGGCATCACAGCTAGACTAGCCACGCTCGTGCCGGACCCCGACACGCACACCTTGCGCCCGCAGCTGCCGCGGGACCCCGCCGACGAGGCGATGTGCGCCCGTGCCCGCGAGCGCTACACCGCCGATCGCAAGAGCGCCCGGCGCCGCCGGCGCAAACCGCATGCGGCGATGCCGAACCTGATCATCATCGGCGGCCTCAAGTGCGGCACGACGAGCATCCACCACTACCTCGGCCTGCATCCGGAAATCCAGATGTCGAAGCCGAAGGAGCTGAACTTCTTCGTCGCCGAGCTGAACTGGGACCTCGGCATGGACTGGTACGCGAGCCGCTTCGACGACCGCTTCCCGGTGCGCGGCGAGTCCTCCCCGCACTACACGAACCTGCCCCGCTACGACGGGGTCGCCGAGCGGATCCGCACCCACTGCCCCGACGCCAAGCTGATCTACATGGTGCGCGACCCGATCAAGCGCATCCTCAGCCACTGGGTCCACGCGACCGGCGCCGGCTACGAGACGCGGGAGCTGGTCCCGGTCCTCTCCGACCCCGACACGCAGTACGTCAACCGCTCCCGCTACTGGATGCAGCTGCAGCCCTACCTGGAGCGCTTCGACCGCGCCCAGATCGAGGTCATCACCCAGGAGGAGCTGCAGGGCGAACGCGAGGCGACGATGCGCAAGGCCTTCTCCTACGCGGGCGTCGACGCCGACTTCACCTCCGAGCAGTTCGACCGGGAGTGGGAGAAGTCGGCGGCCAAGTCGGGTGACAAATACCAGTTCATGGAGAAGCTGATCAAGCTGCCGGGCTTCCGCTCCTTCGACCGCAACTTCGACCGCCTGCCGGAGCGACTGCGCTGGGTCGTCGAGAAGGTCGTCCACGATCCCGACAAGCCGCCGGCGCCCAAGCCGGTCCTCCCTGACGACCTGCGCGAGCAGCTGCGCGGCCATTTCGGCGAGGAAGTCGCCGAGCTGCAGAAGTTCGCCGGCCGCGAGTTCGCCGGCTGGCACGACTACCCGGCCTGAGGGCGCCCGCGCTCCGGGGCACGCCCCGCCCGCGCCTCCCGCCCGCCCCGCTTTAGGGTGTGCCCGGTGCGGCGCCTCGTCCCCGATCCCGGCCCGACCTCGGTCGCCGAGCAGCTCGACGGCTACCGGCCGTGGGAGGACCCGCCGCCGCACCGCCCCCGCATCGCCCTGAACTTCGCCTCGACGCTCGACGGCCGGGCGGTGATCGAGGGGCGCTCCGGCCAGATCGGCTCGAATACCGACACGGCGATGCTGGTCGGGCTGCGGCAGCGCTTCGACGCGGTGATGATCGGCGCCGGGACGATGCGGGTGGAGCGCTACGGCCGGCTCGTCACCGACCCGGCGAAGCGCCGGCGCCGCGCGGCGCTCGGCCTTCCCCGCGACCCGCTGGTGGTGATCGTCGGCGGCCGCATGGACCTGCCGTGGGACGCGCCGCTCTTCACCGAGGGCGGCGGCGAGGTGCTGATCTTCACCGTCGCCGCGGAGGACCCGCCCCCGACCGCCACCCCGGTCCACGTCGTCCGCGAAGCCGAGGGCCGCGTCGACCTGGCAAAGGCGATGCGCCTGCTCCGTGAGGAGCGCGGCGTGCGGGCGCTGCTCTGCGAGGGCGGCCCGCGCCTCCACTCCCAGCTGCAGGCGGCGCGGCTCGCCGACGAGCTCTTCCTGACCCTCGCGCCGAAGCTGGCCGGCGCCGGGGCGACGATCCTCGAAGGCGCCCTGCCCGAGGTCGCCGAGCTGCGGCTCGCCTGGCTCCTGCAGGCCGAAAGCGAGCTCTTCACCCGCTACGTGCGCGCCTGACCGCGCTGCGCCCGCGCTGGATCATCTAGCTTTCTGCCGACCGTCCGTCCGGGCGGTCGCCCCGACCAGGAGGTAGAAGATGGACTTCGAACCGACTCCCGAGGTCGCCGCGCTGCGCGAGCGCGTCCTCGACTTCATGGACGCCGAGATCTACCCGGTCGAGCAGGAGCTGTTCGAGGCGCTCGACGCCGAGGTCGGCCCCGGCGTCCCCTACCCCGCCAACCTCACCGCGATCCGCGAGCGCGCCCGCGAGCAGGGGCTCTGGAACCTCTTCATGCCCGACGAGCGCTTCGGCCCGGGCCTCAAGAATTGGGAGTACGGCCTGCTCTGCGAGGAGATGGGCCGTAGCCCGCTCCCCGCGCCGATGGCCTTCAACTGCGCCGCCCCCGACACCGGCAACATGGAGATCCTCGCCGAGCACGGCACCCCCGAGCAGCACGAGCGCTGGCTCGAGCCGGCCCTCGAAGGCCGCATCCGCACCTGCTTCTCGATGACCGAGCCGGAGGTCTCCGGCTCCGACCCGACCCTGCTGCAGGGCCGCGCCGTCCTCGACGGCGACGAGTGGGTCATCGACGCGCACAAGTGGTTCACGACCGGCGCGGTGGGCGCCGAGCTGGCGATCGCGATGGTGGTCACCGACCCGGACGCGCCGCCCCACGCGCGCGCCTCGATGATCTGCGTGCCGACCGACACCCCCGGCTACGAGATGGTGCGCTCGATCCCGGTGATGGGCCACGACAAGGGCCCCGGCCACTGCGAGGTCAGCTACACCGGGTGCCGGGTGCCGAAGGGGAACCTGCTCGGCGAGCGCGGCGCCGGCTTCACGATCGCCCAGGACCGGCTCGGGCCGGGCCGCATCCACCACTGCATGCGGGCGATCGGCACCGCCGAGCGGGCGCACGAGCTGATGTGCCGGCGCGCCAACGAGCGCCACGCCTTCGGCGGCCCGCTCGCCGACAAGCAGTTCGTGCAGGAGGCGATCGCCACCTCGCGGATGGAAATCGACCAGGCGCGCCTGCTCACCCTCTACGCCGCCTGGAAGATGGACACCGACGGCAAGCGCGCCGCCCGCCAGTCGATCTCGGCGATCAAGATCGTCGCCGCGAACATGGTGATGAACGTGCTCGACCGGGCGATCCAGATCCACGGCAGCCTCGGCATGACCGACGACACGCCGCTCGCCTCGATGTGGCGGTTCAGCCGCATGCTGCGCCTCGCCGACGGCCCCGACGAGGTCCACAAGATGGTCCTCGCCCGCCGCGAGCTGAACCGCTGGGCGAAACGCGCCGAGGCCGAGGCGGGCGACGAGCCGCTCGAGCCGCGGCACGCCGCCCGGATGGTCTAGGAGCGATATCGGCCGACGGGCCGGTTCGCCCTTTGCCGCGCCACTCGCGGCAAAGGGCGAACGCTCGGCGGCGCCTCAGCCGCGCGCCTCGATCGCCTCCGCCGTCTCGGCGAGGCGATCGACCAGGCGCGCGAAGGCTTCCAGGCCGGCGTCGGGCTCCACCTTGCCGTAGCCGCCCGCCACGGAGCGGGCGTAGACGCCCTCGAGGATGATCGCCAGCTTCCAGTAACCGAGGGCGATGAAGAAGTCGAGCTCGGACACGTCGCGGCCGGACGTCTCGGCGTAGCGGGCGGCGAGCTCCTCGCGGGTCGGGAAGCCCGGCGCCAGGTTGGCGGGCATGCCGAGGCTGACTCCCCGTTCGCCGCGCTCCGGCCAGTAGGCCATCAGCGTGCCGAGATCGGCCAGCGGGTCGCCGAGCGTGCAGAGCTCCCAGTCGACGACCGCCGCGACCTCGCCGGACTCGGCGAGGATCATGTTGTCGAGGCGGTAATCGCCGTGCACGATCGCGGCGCCCCGCTGGGCCGGGATGCGCGCGGCGAGTCGCTCGTGGACCCGGTCGACCGCCGCCAGCTCGCGAGTCTTCGACTTCTCCCACTGCCCGTACCAGCGGCGCAGCTGACGGGCCACGTAGTCCTCCCTGCGACCCAGATCGCCGAGCCCGACCGCATCCGGGTCGACCGCGTGGATCGCCGCCAGGGTGTCGGCGACGCGCAGTCCGATCTGCCGCCGGTCGGACTCCGCCGGGAACGCGGCCTCGGCCTCGCTCACCCCGCGCAGCACCGGCCCGCGGACGAAGTCCATCACGTAGAAGGGCGCCCCGTTCACCGCCTCGTCCTCGCACAGCCCGACCGCGGGCGGCACCGGCACCGACGTCGGCCCGAGCGCCGAGACGACCCGGTACTCGCGCCCCATGTCGTGGGCCGAGCTGAGCGTCCTGCCGAGCGGCGGCCGGCGCAGGGCCCACTCGCGCCCCGCCGCGTCGGCGACCCGGTAGGTCAGGTTGGAGAGCCCGCCCGCGATCCGCTCGTAGGCCAGCGGCGGGCGCGCCGCGGGCACGTGGGTGGCGAACCAGGCGCCGACCCCGTCGGCGTCGATCCCGTCGACCGCGGTCGGGCCGTCATCGCGGCCTGTAGCCTCGTCCCCCATAGCTGCGAAAGCATATTCACGCGGAGGCCGACGCCTCAGTCCATCGCTCGCCAACCGCCTTCGGATCGGCTTCGCGATCGCCTTTGCCGTGATCACGGCGGGGACCGTGATCGGGGTCGGCCGACTGGTCGTGCAGCGCCAGAACTACGAGAGCGCGATCGAACGCTCCTACCAGAGCGAGATGGTGGCGCGGGCGCACCTCGCCGAAGGCGTCCGGGCGAACGCGGCGCAGGCGAAGATCGCCCGCGAGGAAGCGAACCGCGAACGCCTGCGCGACTCGATCTCCGGCGACACCCGCGACACCGTGATCCTGGTCGGCTGCGGCCTGATCGCCGGGCTGCTCGGCGCCCTGCTGCTCTTCGTCGGGCTGATCACGGCGATGCGACGGCCGCTCGAGGCGCTGGTGGGGGCGGCCGGCAGGCTCGCCGCCGGGGACCGCAGCGCCCGGGTCGAGGTGGGTGGCGTCTCGGAGGTCGCGACGCTCGGCACGGCCTTCAACGAGATGGCGGCCGAACTCGAGATCGAGGCGTCCGAACGCGACCAGCTGGACCGGATGAAAGACGAGTTCGTGCTGACCGCCTCACACGAGCTGCGCAGCCCCCTGACCTCCGTGCAGGGCTTCGCCGAGCTGCTGATGATGGACCGCGACTCGCTGACCCCGCGCCAGGTGGAGACGGTGGAGATCATCCTCGACAACTGCCGTCACCTGGTGCGGATGCTGAACGACCTGCTCGACCTGGCGCGCTCCGACGCCGGACGGCTGGCGATCCACCCGCGGCCGACCGAGCCGGCGCCGCTGATCGAAGACGTGGTGCGGACGATGCGCGCCCAGACCGAGCCGGCGCGGCAGACGCTGACCGAGCGGATCGAGCCCGATCTGCCGCTGGTCGAGGTCGAGCCCGACCGGATTCGCCAAATACTCGTGAATCTGGTTACGAATGCGCATGAGTACTCGCCCGAACGAGCGTCTATCGAGGTGCGCGCCCGGGTAGTCGAGGCGGGCGTGGAGATCAGCGTGTCCGATAATGGCCCTGGCATACCCCCCGCTCAACTCGAACATATCTTCGAGCGGTTCGTCCGCGGCGACGCCGGCCTGACGCAGCGCGTCGGCGGCACCGGCCTTGGCCTGGCGATCTCCAAATCGCTGGTCGAGCTGCACGGCGGCACGATCTCGGCCGACTCCGAGGTCGGCCGCGGCTCCACCTTCACCGTCGTGCTGCCGACCGCCGCCCGCGGCGAGGTCGCGGCGACCCCGCCCGGGACCGGCGCGACCGCCGAGGGGCGACGATGACCAAGGTCCTGGTCGCCGACGATTCCGAGACGATCCTGCTGTTGATGCGGACCCGTCTCGAACTGGCCGGCTACGAGGTCGAGACCGCCGCCGACGGCCAGGAGGTGACCGAGCGGGTCGCCGGCGCCACGGGCCTCGACCTGATGCTGCTCGACGCGATGATGCCGCGCAAGTCGGGGCTCGACGCGCTGCGCGAGCTGCGCGCGGCCGGGGTCGAGATCCCCGCGATCATCGTCAGCGCCCACCAGAAACGGGGCGACGGCGACGTCCCGGAGGACCTGGCGATCAGCGGCTACGTGACCAAGCCGATCGACTTCGACCTGCTGCTCGGCTCGATCGCCGAGCTGACCCAGAACGCAGCGGCCTGAGCGGCCGAAGCCGAGCCGCCGGCCGCAGCCCTAGCTGCGGGCGACCTCGAGGCGGATCTCCTTGCCTTTCAGCTTGGTGCCGTCGAGGTACTCGACGGTGCGGTCGGCCTGGTCGGGATCGACCTCGACGAAGGAGAAGCGGTGCAGGACGCGGACGTCGTGGATCGCGTCGTCGGGCAGCACGGCGCCCTCGCGCAGGGCCCAGCGCAGCGCCTCCTCGTCGATCCCGCTGCGCTCGCCGCGGTTGACGAACAGCTTGGTGGTCTCCGGCTTCTCACCGTCGCCCGCGCCGCCGTCGCGCTCCGACTCGCCGTTGCGGTCGGCCGCCTCGGCGCCGCCGTTGGAAGCCGCTGCCGGCTCGCTCGACCGCTCGGGGCGCCGCTCGCGCTCCCGTCTCTCCCGCCGGCGCGGTCGCGGCGCGTGCTCGAGCCGGTCCTCGGGGCTCTCCCACTCGCCGATCGTCGTCTTCACGTCGCGCTCGATCCGGGCGATCTCGTCGCGCTCGGCCGGCGTCACGAAGGTGATCGCCCGGCCGGTCCGCCCGACCCGGCCGGTGCGGCCGATCCGGTGGACGTAGACCTCCGAGGAGTTGGGGACGTCGAAGTTGATGACGTGGGTGACGTGCTCGATATCGAGGCCGCGGGCGGCGATGTCGGTGGCGACCAGCAGCTTCACGCGGTGGTCCTTGAAGGCGATCATCACCCCGTCGCGGGCGCCCTGGCTCATGTCGCCGTGCAGCGCTTTGACGTCGAGGCCTTTGTCCTTCAGCGTCTTCTCGAGCCGCGAGGCGCCGATCTTGGTGCGGGTGAAGATGATCGCCTGCTCGGGTTCTTCGATCTTCAGCAGCTCCACCAGCCGCGCCGACTTCTCGCGCCCGGGCACCTCGACGAAGGCCTGCTGGATCGCGTCCACGGTCAGCTGTTTCGGCGTGATCCGGACCATCACCGGGTCGTACATGTAGCCCTCGGCGAGCCGCTGGATCGGCGGCGGCATGGTCGCCGAGAAGAGCGCCGTCTGGCGGCCGCTCGGGCACATTCGGAGGATCTTCTCGACGTCCTCGATGAAGCCGAGGTCGAGCATCTCGTCGGCCTCGTCGAGGACCACGAAGCGCGCCGCGGTCAGCACCAGCGAGCGGCGCGACATCAGGTCCATCATCCGCCCCACGGTGGCGACGACGACGTGGGCGCCGGAGCGCAGCTGCGACTGCTGGGAGCGGATCGGGGCGCCGCCGAAGACGGCGACGATCTCGATGTCGAGGTGCTCGGCGTAGGAGCGCAGCGCCTGCGTCACCTGGATGCAGAGCTCCCGGGTCGGGGTGAGGACGACCGCCTGCACCTCGTCGTTGTCGGGATCCAGGTACTGCAGCATCGGCAGGCCGAAGGCGGCGGTCTTGCCGGTGCCGGTCTGCGCCTGGCCGATCACGTCGTGGCCGGCGAGCAGCTCCGGGATCGCCTGCTCCTGGATCGGCGACGGCTCGACGAAGCCGAGCTCGTCGAGCGCCTGCTGGATCGCGGGCGAGAGGCCGAGGTCCTTGAAGGTCGTCATGCCGCCCCCGGACGCGGGAGCGAATTCCTGTCCGTATCTGACATTTCAGGCATTCGTGAGAGCAGAGGAGGCGACTTTCATGAGGAGGGATTCAGCAGCGGCTTGCCGGTGGTGGCGCGGGATTCGAGCGCCCGGTGGGCGCGCGCCGCCTCCGACAAAGGGTAGACGCCACCGCGGGTCACCCGCAGTCCGCCCGTCGCCGGCGTCGCCAAGAGCATCCCCGGCGCCGGGGTTTTCCCGCCGATTCATCGCCGCAGCAGTCTCGCAGACCCCGCTCCAACGGCGGGATTACTAGTCTGCCCTCCCTATGGCACTAACTGTAGTCGGCTCAATTGCCTTCGATTCCGTGAAAACCCCCTTCGGCGAGCGCAAGCGCATGCTCGGCGGCGCCGCGGTCCACTTCTCGCTCGCCGCGAGCTTCTTCACCGAGGTGCGGCCGGTCGGCCCGGTCGGCGACGACTTCGGCGGCGAGCAGTTCGAGCTGCTCGAATCGCGTGAGATCCGCACCGACGACATCGAGCGCGTGGCGGGCGGCCAGAGCTTCTTCTGGCGCGGCCACTACGACTTCGACCTCAACGTCGCCCACACCGACGACACCCAGCTGGGCGTCTTCGGCGAGTTCGAGCCGAAGCTGTCGGGCGCCGCGCAGGCCGCCGACACGCTCTTCCTCGCCAACATCCAGCCCGACCTGCAGCGCCAGGTGCGCGCCCAGTGCGGCGCCGCCGGGTTCAGCGGCCTGGACTCGATGAACCTCTGGATCGAGACCGCCAAGGACTCGCTGCAGGCGGCGATCGCCGAGGTGGACTGCCTGGTCGTCAACGACGCCGAGATCCGCATGCTGACCGGCGAGTCGAACCTCGCCCGGGCGGCCCGCGCGGTGATGGATCTCGGCCCGCGCGCCGTCGTCGCCAAGCAGGGCGAGTACGGCGCCGCCCTGTTCACCGACGCCGGCGCCGACGGTGTCAGCTTCTTCGCCCTGCCGGGCTTCCCGCTGGAGGACGTGCACGACCCGACCGGGGCCGGCGACAGCTTCGCGGGCGGCTTCTTCGGCTACCTCGACGGGACCGGCGGCGACCTCGACGAGGCCAACCTGCGGCGGGCGATGGGCTACGGCACCGTGCTCGCCTCCTTCAACGTCGAGGAGTTCGGCACCGAGCGGGTCGCGCGGCTCACCCGCGAGGAGATCGACGAGCGCTTCGAGGCGCTCCGCGGGATGACCCAGTTCGAGGGCGTCCCGGCCGCCCGCGGCTAGCCCCGCGAGCGGCGATCGCGGGCACGCGCCGGCGGCTCGGCGCGTGCCCGTCCGGGCTGATCGCGTACCCATCTCGGCAACAGGTCGGCAGCGCCAAACTGCGATACTCGGGACTCCGCTGAGAGCAGAGAGATTCTCCCGAGAAGAGGAGAAGGAGGGTGATGGCCACCGAGCAGCAGACCACTGACGCCAGTGCCGACAACGGGGTCGCGAGCGGGACGGAGTCGCTGACCGTCACCGACAACCGGACCGGCAAGACCTACGAGCTGCCGATCACCGACGGCACCGTGCGCGGGATGGACCTGCGCCAGATCAAGGTCGACGAGGACGACTTCGGGTTGTTGTCCTACGACCCCGCCTTCACCAACACCGCCTCCTGCCGCTCCGCGGTCACCTTCATCGACGGCGAGAAGGGCGTCCTCGAACATCGCGGCTACTCGATCGAGACGCTGTGCCGCAACTCGACCTTCCTCGAGGTCGCCTACCTGCTGATCTTCGGCGAGCTGCCGACCGGACCGCAGCTGGAGCGCTGGACCTACGACATCACCCATCACACCTTCGTCCACGAGGACCTCAAGCACCTGTTCGAGGGCTTCCGCTACGACGCGCACCCGATGGGGATGCTGCTGTCGGGCGTCGGTGCACTCTCGACCTTCTACCCGGACGCGAAGCAGATCCACGACCCGGAAGAGCGCTACATGGCCGCCGTGCGGCTGCTCGCCAAGGTGCCGACCCTGGCCGCCTTCTCCTACCGGCACAACATGGGCCTGCCCTACGTCTACCCGGACAACGACCTCAACTACGCCGAGAACTTCCTCTCGATGGTCTTCAAGAAGACCGAAGCGCGGCATATCCCGAAGCCGGAGCTGACCAAAGCGCTCGACGTCCTCTTCATCCTCCACGCCGACCACGAACAGAACTGCTCCACCAACGCGGTGCGCGGCGTCGGCTCCTCCGACGTCGACCCGTACTCGGCCGTGGCGGCGGGCGTCGCGGCGCTCTACGGGCCGCTGCACGGCGGCGCCAACGAGGCGGTGCTGCGGATGCTGCGGCGGATCGACAGCGTCGAGAACATCCCCGACTTCCTCGCCCGGGTGAAGGACCGCGAGGAGAAACTGATGGGCTTCGGCCACCGGGTCTACAAGAACTACGACCCGCGGGCACGGATCATCCAGGAGCACATGGACGCCGTCTTCGAGGCGACCGAGTACAACCCGCTGGTCGAGATCGCCCGCGAGCTGGAGAAACAGGCGCTGGCCGACGACTACTTCACCTCGCGCAAGCTCTACCCGAACGTCGACTACTACTCGGGGATCATCTACGAGGCGATGGGGATCCCGACCGACATGTTCACGGTGATCTTCGCGATCCCGCGGACGGCCGGGTGGGTCGCGCAGTGGATGGAGATGCAGGAAGACCCGGACAAGAAAATCGCCCGGCCGCGCCAGATCTACACCGGCGAGCGCAAACGCGACTACCTGGCCGTCGCCGACCGCGAGGGCCCGGAAAAAATCGTCGGCCCGCCTGCCCGCCGGCCGAAGCGCCCGCGCCGCGGCGCCTGAGCGCCGCCCCGCCCCCCGCACCGGCGACGCTTGTTACCCATGGGCTA
Source organism: uncultured Actinomycetes bacterium (assembly GCA_963763265.1). Lineage (GTDB taxonomy): Bacteria > Actinomycetota > Thermoleophilia > Solirubrobacterales > 70-9 > VAYN01. Next base: position 114,352 of record CAVXNN010000004.1, read on the forward strand.
ACAAGCGTCGGTCGGTTTGTAGGCTGGGGGCGTGGCTCGTCCGGGCTGGAAGCTGACCGTTCGCGTGGGGGCCGAAGTCGACCACGACGGCTTCGACGACCTCGGCGAGGCGGTGGCGGCGATGCGCGAGCGGGCGCTGCGGATCCGCGCCGAGGCGCCGCCGAAGACGGCGGAGCTGCTGGGCACCTACAAACCGGCCGACCAGGTGCGGGCGCGGCTCGAGCTGGGCCGCCGCGGCCTCATGCGCAAGGCCGTCGCCGGGATCGACGTGCGCGGAGACGGCACCTTCGTCCCCTTTCGGGGCGGGGTACGCCGCGAAGAGCTCGACCCCAGCGGCCACGACACGCCGTTCGACCTGGTGCGAGAGACTCTGGAGGGAGCGAAGCGATGACCGACTACATGAACATGCCCGGCGTCCCGAAAGGCAGCTACGCGGCCGGCGAGCGGGTGAAGATCCCCGCCGGCGCCGAACCACCCTTCGTCGTCTTCATCAACGGGGTCGAGCAGAATGAGGGCGAGGACTTCGAGATCGAGGGCCGGGAACTGCGCTTCACCAGGCCGATCGTCAAGGAGAAGATGGGCACCAGCCGCTGGCTGGCGATGTACCTGGGGCTGTTCGGCACCTACCGCAAGGACGAGACGGTCGACATCCAGTTCCGGCGCGACGGCGCGACCGAGCTCGTGCCCGACCTGCCGGTCATCCCCTACGACGACGCGCCGGGAGGCGACGGCTCGTGAACATCGGCTTCGTCATGCTGACCGACTACTCCGAGGCGGTGAACGGCAAGCTCTACCTGACCGGCGGCGGCTGGAACGTCCTCCGCCTCCCCGAGCTGCCCCACGAGTGGTCCTTCCACATCGGCCTCGGCATCGACGTCGCCTGGCACGAGACCAACAGCCCCCACGAGCTGAGCGTCACCATCCAGGACCCCGATGGGGTCGAGCTGGGGGAGGGCCTCACCGCCAACTTCGAGACCGGCCGCCCGCCCGGCATCCCCCAGGGCCAGGAGCAGCGCCTCGTGATGTCGATCGCCGCCACCGCGACCTTCACCACCGCCGGCCCCCACGCCGCGGTCGTCGAGGTCAACGGCGAGGAGCTCGGCCGCGCCCGCTTCTACCTGATGGAAGGCGTGCCGGACACCGGCGAGCTGGGCTAGCGGCCCCTGCGGCGGCGTGGGCCAGCCTCCCAAGGACGCAGGAAGCGAGCCGAGGGGAGCGCACTAAAGTGCGTGACCCGAGGCGAGCGCCCCGAGGACGCCGCGAGGCGCCCCCGCGCCGCCGCAGGTCAGTTGAACACGTAGAGGAGCAGGAAGGCGAGGAGCGCCCAGACGGCGCCGGCGGCCTGGATGCCGCGGTCGCCGACGACGATCCCCGACATCGAGCGGTCGTCGTTGCGGTCGTAGATCAGGTACAGGTAGCGGAAGATCGCGTAGACCACGGGCGGGATCGTCAGCATCATCTGGTTGCCGATGATCGGCGAGTTCACGGTGTAGATCGCGTAGCTGATCACCGTGCCGGTGGTCACCAGGGAGACCATCTGGTCGAGGAAGGGCAGCGAGTAGTGCTCGAGGACGGGCCGCGTCGAGGTCCCCTCGTGGAGCTCGGAGACCGCCTCCTGGCGGCGCTTCGTGAAGCCGAGGAAGGCGGCGAGGAAGCCGGTGCAGAGCAGCAGCCACTCGGAGGCGTGGGCGTCGACCGCGCTGGCGCCGGCCGCGACGCGGAGGACGAAGAGGCCCGCCAGCGTCATCACGTCGATGATCACGACCTGCTTGAGGCCGAGGCTGTAGGACATCTGGGCGACGCCGTAGCCGACCACCATCAGGCCGACTTTCCAGTTGACGGCGAAGCCGATGCCGACCGCGACGATCGCCAGGGCGGGCGCGATCCCCATCGCGCTGCGCTCGGACAGCTCGCGGGCGGCGAGCGGCCGGTAGCGCTTCTTCGGGTGCTTGCGGTCCAGCTCGACGTCGATCAGGTCGTTGACGAAGTAACCGGCGCTGGAGATCAGGCAGAAGGCGACGAAGGTGATGACCGCGGCGAGGATGTCGTTGCCGTGGGTGAACTTGCCGGAGAAGAGCAGGCCGGCGAAGACGAAGACGTTTTTGATCCACTCCTTCGGCCGGCCGGTCTTGATCGCGGCGCGCAGCGGGCTGCGGCGCGGCACCACGGGCCCGTCGAACTCGGAGCTCTCGGCGGGAGGTGGCACGGTCGGCTGTTCGGAAGTGATCGTTTCCATCGCGCGGCGGCGGTGGGGCAGCCGGTCTTTCCCGCCGCCAATACAGGTTGCGAAAGGGTACCGCCGGATCAGGCGCCCGGGAGGCGAACCGTGAACCGGGCGCCGCCGCCCGGGAGGTTCTCGACCGTCGCGACGCCGCCCATCGCCTCGGTCAGCTCGCGGACGATCGCCAAGCCGAGGCCGGCGCCCTCGGCGGAGCCGTTGCCCGCCCGCGAGCGCAGGTGGAAGCGCTCGAAGGCGCGCGGCAGCTCGGCCTCCGGGATGCCCGGGCCGCGATCGGCCACCCGCACCTCACCCGGGGCGGCGGCGACGGTCACCTCGCCGCCCTCGGGGCTGACCCGAATCGCGTTGTCGAGCAGGTTGGAGACCACCTGCAGGGCGCGGCCGTGGTCGGCGACGGCGGGCGCCGGGCCGCCCTCGACCCGCACCTCCACCCCGGCCTCGCGGGCCCGGGGCCGCAGCCGCTCCTCGGCCTCGCGGGCCACCACGGCGAGGTCGACCGGCTCACGGCCCACCTCCAACACGCCCTGGCGCAGCCGCGCCAGGGCCAGCAGGTCGCCGACCAGGCGCTCCAGCCGCGCCGCCTCGCGGCCGACCACCGCGGCGGCCTCGCGCGGCTCGACGGTCCCGTCCTCGATCCCCTCGGCGTAGCCGCGGATCGAGGTGAGCGGCGTGCGCAGGTCGTGGGAGACCGAGAGCAGCACGGCGCGCTCGGCGTCGCGGGCCAGCACCAGCTGCTCGGACATCTCGTTGAAGGCGGTGGCCAGCTCGGCCACCTCCTCGGCGCCCTCCGGCCGCACCGGCTCGGGGCGCTCCCCGGCCGCCAGCTGAGCCGCCGCGGCGCCGAGCCGGCGCAGCGGCGCGGTCATCCGCCGCGCCAGCAGCGCCGCCACCGCTGCGGCCAGCAGCGCCGCGGCGCCGCTGGCGATCAGCAGCGCCGACAGGTAGCGGCTGAAGTCGTCGCCGGTGACCACGTCGGGCCGGGTGACGAGGACGACCGATTCGTCCACCTCGCGGGCGGCGTAGAGGAATTCGCGACCGCGGATCTCGGCGGTGCCGTCGGCGGCGCCGGTCCTGCCCAGCTCGTCCATCGCGGCGGCGGGCAGCAGCCGCGCCGCCGCCGCCTCGCCCAGCAGCAGCTGCGGCTGCAGGCCCGGCAGCCCGCCCCCACCTCCCGGGCCGATCGCCGGCCCGGCCCGCGCCACGCCCCCGGGCGGCGCTTCGCCGCGCGGCGGGAGCCCCCGCCCGGGCGGCGGCCCGCCCGCGGACGGCCGCCTGCCCGCCGCGCGGGCCGACCGGGTCCCCTGGGCGCGCAGTCGGCGCACGGCTTCAGCCGGCAGCCCGCCGACCTGGGTCGCGAAGTTTTCGGCCTGGCGCTCGACGTCGCTGCGGATCGTCGCCCGCACCGCGCCCTTGGTCAGCACCACGCCGAGGGCCAGCGCCGCCCCGACCGCGACCAGCACGGTGCCGAAGATCGCCAGGAACAGGCGCGCCCGCAGCGAGCGCATCAGCCGCTGACCTTGTACCCCGAGCCGCGCACCGTCTCGACGAAGTCGGGGCGGCCGAGCTTCGCCCGCAGTTGGGCGACGTGGACGTCGACGGTGCGCGTCCCGCCCGCGAACTCACCTTCCCAGGCGAGCTCGAGCAGGCGGTCGCGGCTGAGCACGATCCCGGGGTGGGCGAGCAGCGCCGCCAGCAGGTCGAACTCCCGCGAGGTCAGCTCGACCGGCTCGCCGGCGACGGCGACGGTGCGCGAGGCGCGGTCGAGCGCCACGTCGCCGACCACCAGCGCGCCGCCCGCGAGGCCGGCGCCGGGGCCGTCGGCGCGGCGCAGGATCGCCTTCACCCGGGCGACCAGCTCCCGCGGCGAGAACGGCTTGCCGACGTAGTCGTCGGCGCCCGCTTCCAGCCCGGCGACCCGATCGATCTCCTCGTCCCGGGCGCTCAACATGACGATCGGCACCGCGGTGCGACTGCGCAGCCGCCGGCAGACCTCGAAGCCGTCGATCCCCGGCAGGCCGATGTCCAGCACGACCAGCCGCACCGGGTGCCGGCCCAGCTCCTCGAGGGCCGCCTCGCCGCTGCGCGCCCAGACGACCTCGAAGCCCTCGCGGCGCAGGTAGGCGCGGACCAGGTCGGCGATCGCCTGCTCGTCCTCGACCAGGAGGATGGCTCCCTTCATGCCGCAAGTCTCCATGCCGAGGCGGCGGCCGGGGCGGTCTCCCCGCCGCCCCCGCCGTCGGGCCGTCCTCAGGCCCCGCCCCGGGCCCCTTCGGAGCCCTGCGGGCCTTCCGGGCCCTGCGGGCCCGGTCCGCCGTGCGGGCCGCGGTGGCCCTGCGGCGGCCCCTGGCGCCCCGCCTTGCCCCGCTGGGCTTCGCCTTTCTTCGGCAGCACCATCACCGTTTTCGCGGCTTCCCCTTCGGGGCCGCAGACGGCGACGAGCTCGCCGGTCGAGAGGTCGCCGACGCTCGTTTCGGCCCCGGGCCCGGCGACCACCTTGGTGTCTTCGCCGAGCGCGATCGTGACTTCGCTGCCGTCGTTCTCCTCCACCGTGATCGAGCTGCCGTCGACCGCGGTGATCTTGCCCTGGTCGAGGCGGATCACCTGCGCTTCGCCTGCTTTGCCCTGGACGTGGAACTGGGCGTAGGTGAGCCCTTTCATCCCCGGCCCGAGGGGCGGCGGGCCGCCGTGGCGCCCGGCGTGGTGCTCCTGGCCGGATCCGTTGGACCCGCTCGGGCCGCTCTGCGCGGTGGCGACGCCGGCCAGCGCCAGCGCGGCGACGACCCCGAGCAGCGCGATCGCCCGCGCCCGCTTCTCGAATGACTTCAGCATGGATACCTCCTGGTTGCGATGAACTCCTGGCTCCATGCTGCGGCCGGCCGGTTCGGCCGCTGTCAGGCGGGTGTAAGCGCTCTGTAAGGGCGCCCGCCCGCCTCAGGGGTCGAGCAGGACGCCGGGGTTGAGGACGGCGGCCGGGTCGAGCTCGGCCTTGGCGGCGCGCAGGGCGGCGGCGAAGGGCGCCGGGCGCTGGCGGTCGTACCAGGGGCGGTGGTCGCGGCCGACCGCGTGGTGGTGGGTGATCGTCCCGCCGCCCTCGAGGAGCGCCTCGGAGGCCGCGGCCTTCACCTCGTCCCACTGCTCGACCTCGCCACCGCGGAGGGCGGGCGCGAGCACCGTGAAGTACGGGGCGACGCCGTCGGGATAGGCGTGGGTGAAGCGACAGGTGACCAGCGGCGCGCCCCGCCCCTCGCCCGGTGCCCCGGACGCCGCGGCGACCGCGCGGCGCGTCGTCTCCATCACCGTCGCGTGGAACTCCTCCAGCCGGTCCCAGGTGATTGCCGTCTCGAACGTCTCCGACAGCACCCCGCAACAGACGAAGGTGTCGCGCAGGTACGGCGCCATCAGGAACGCGCCCCGCCAGCTCTCCGCCGCACCGCCGGGCCCGGCCTCGCCGCCCGGCTCGCCGACGCGCGGCTCCTCGGGACTTCCGCCGTGGTCGCGGGCCGCGGCGAGGGCCACCGCCAGCGACCCGTCCACCGGGTGGTGGGCGGACTCGAAGGCCAGCAGCAGCAGGTGGGCGCCGCCGTCCCCGGCGCCGGTCAGCTCGGCCTCGGCGGCTTCCAGCAGCCGGCAGTTGGCCGGGTCGAGACCCGCCTGGACGATCTCCCGCACCGCCTCGCAAGCCTTCCCGAAGCGCGCGAAGCGGACCGTCGCCGCCGCCTTCCACCCCGGTCGCGGCCGCACCCGCACCCAGGCCTCGGTCACCACGCCGAGGATGCCCTCCGAGCCGACCAGCAGCCGGTCCGGGGACGGGCCCGCCCCCGAGCCGGGGAGCCGCCGGCTCTCCCAGGCGCCGCGCGGCGTCACCGCGCGCACCGACTCGACCAGGTCGTCGACGTGCGTCTCCTTGGTCGCGAAGTGGCCGCCCGCCCGGGTCGCGATCCAGCCGCCCAGGGTCGAGTACTCGAAGGACTGCGGGAAGCAGCGCATCGTCAGCCCGTGCTCGCGCAGCTGCTCCTCCAGCCGGGGCCCGGTCGCCCCCGCCTCGATCCGCGCCGCCAGGCTGGTCGGGTCGACTTCGACGACGCGGTCGAGTCGGCGCATGTCCATCGTCACCACCGGCCGCCCGCCGAGCCGCGCCTCCACCCCGCCGACCACGCTGGTGCCGCCCCCGAACGGCACCACCGCGGCACCCTCCGCCTCGGCCCAGCCCAGCACCGTCTCCACCTCCGAGCGGTCGCGCGGCAGCGCCACCAGGTCGGGCAGGTGCTCGAACTCCCCCCGGTGGCCGCGCACGACGTCGCGGTAGGCCTTGCCGAGCGCCCGCGAGACCCGCTCGTACGTATCGTCGGTGAACAGGTCGCCGAGCGCCTCCGGGGGTCTCAGCCGCGGCGCCCGCACCTCCACCTCGGCGAGCGGCACCGCCGCCCGCGCCTCCCCGCCAAACCCGAACCGCGCCCGGATCCCCGCCGCCGCCTCCGCCAGCTGCGCCGCCGTCGGCGCCTGGTCCTCAAACCCCCAGCCCCAGTGCTTCAGCCGACGCGCCATACCGCGAACGCTAGTTCACCGGAATCCGTCCTCCGGGCCGTCCCCTCCGGGCGGGTGGCCCGATGAGACAGGCCGAGAACGAATACCTCGCTCGCAGGCCTGTCTCATCGGGACAGGCCCCGCCCGGCCGGGGCGCTACCAGTGGACGCCTTTCATGAGATGGGCAAATGCGACTGCCTCCGTGGATGGCGCCCGATCCGGCCTCTCCTCCGCTTTGCCTTTCGCCGCCTGCGAGTCCGGGAAGAGCTTGTAGGCGGTGTTGAGGATCGAGTCGCTCGCCTTCGGCGCCACCGCGTAGATCAGCTCGCCGAGGTTGCCGAGTTTGGTCGCCACCTTCTTCGGCCGTCCCACCATCGCCTTGGCGATCAGCTCGGCGGCCTCCTCGGGGGTGATCGCCGGGAACATGTCGTACATCCGGGTCGGCGCGATCATCGGCGTGCGCACCAACGGCATGTTGATCGTCGTGATGTGGACCTTGTCGTCGATCACCTCGGACGCGATCACCCGGCTGAACGCGTCGAGCGCCGCCTTCGAGGCGACGTAGGCCGAGAAGCGGGGCGGATTGGTCTGCACCCCGATCGAGCTGACGTTGACGATGTGGCCCTGCCGGCGTTCCCGCATCGTCGGCAGGAGCGCCAGGATCAGCCGCAGCGCCCCGAGGTAGTTGAGCTGGATCGTCCGCTCGTAGTCGTGGAAGCGGTCGTAGGAGAGCGCCACCGAGCGTCGGATCGAGCGCCCCGCGTTGTTGACCAGGATGTCGACGTGGCCGTGGTAGGCGAGCACCTCCTCGGCCATCCGCGCGACGTCGTCGGTGTCGGCCATGTCGCAGCGATGGATGTGGGCGATGCCCCCCGCGGCGATGATCTCCTCCTTCGTCTCTTCGAGCTTGTCGACCGAGCGGGCGACCAGCAGCACCGTCGCCCCCGCGTCGGCGACCTTGACCGCGGTCGCCCGGCCGATCCCCGAGGAGGCGCCGGTGATCAGCACCACCTTGCCGCGCACCGCGCCGGCCAGGCTGCGGTCCCTGAAGAGGTCGGGGTCGAGGTTGCGCTCCCAGTAGTCCCAGAGCCGCGTCGCGTAGCTCTCCAACGGCGGCACGTCGATCCCGCTCCCGGCCAGCGCCTCCTGGGTCTTGGCCGACTCGAAGCTGGTCGGGTAGTCGACGTAGGTGAGCACCGAGGCCGGCAGCCCGAGCTCCTCTAGCACGGCCGAGAGCGCCCGCCTGGACCCCGGCAGCAGGCGCAGCGCCGCGCGCAGCGCGCCGGTCGCGGGCTCGGTGACGTCGGTGTCGAGCCGCCAGGCCATCCGCGGCGCGTCGGCCGCCCGGGCGAAGATGTTCACGACTTCCCCGGCCCGCCGCGGGTTCGGGTCGGTGAGGTGGAAGGCGCGCCCGTCGAGCCCCGGTCGGTGGGCGAGGTGGTCGATCGCGTCGGCGACGAAGTCGACCGGCACGATGTTGATCTCGCCGCCCTGCACGCCGACCGTCGGCAGCCACGAGGGCAGCACCCGCCGCGCCCGCTGCAGCCCCTTGAAGAAGTAGTACGGCCCGTCGATCTTGTCGATCGTCCCGGTGCGGGAGTCGCCGACCACGATCCCCGGTCGGTAGACGCGCCAGGGCCGCGGGCAGTCCTCGCGGACCAGGCGCTCGGCCTCGTGCTTGGTGCGGAAGTAGGGGTTGGTGTCGAGCCGCTCGGCCTCGTCGAACATGTCCTCGGTCCAGACGCCGCGGTAGAGGCCCGCGGTGGCGATCGAGCTGACGTGGTGGAAGCAGCCGGCGTCCAGCGCGCCCGCGAGCTCGATCGCGTTGCGGGTGCCCTCGACGTTGGCGACCTGCTGGGCCTCGGCGCCGGCGGTGATGTCGTAGATCGCCGCCAGGTGGAAGAAGTGGTCGATCTCGCCGCGCATCGCCAGCAGGTCCTCCTCGGAGATCGACAGGCCGGGCTGGGTCAGATCGCCGGAGATCGGCACCACGCGGGCGCCGTCGGCGCCCCAGCCGGTGCGCAGCTCCTCCAGCCGGCCGCGCGAGCCGGCCCGCACGAGGGCGTAGATCGTCCCCTCGCGCTGCAGCAGCCGCTCGACCAGGTTGCGGCCGATGAAACCGGTTGCGCCAGTCACGAAATAGCTCATCGGGTACCAGACTATCCCGAGACTGCGGCCCGCATGCGTCGTTTGACAGACTGAATCGAAGAAATGCCAGACACGGCGACCGTGCAGATCACGATGCCCGAGATGGGAGAGTCGGTGACCGAGGGCATCGTCCTCGAGTGGCACGTCGGCATTGGCGATTTCGTCAACGAGGGCGACACCGTCGTCGAGGTCTCCACCGACAAGGTCGACGCCGAGGTGCCGGCGCCGGCGAGCGGCACGATCACCAAGCTGCTGGCGGAGGTCGACGACGAAGTGCCGGTCGGCTCGCCGTTGGCGGAGATGGAGGCCGGTGAGGGCGACGGGCAAGGGACCGGCCCCGCAACCGCGGGTCCTGTCGCCGATGGGGCGCCCTCGTCCTCGCAAGCTGCGGGCGAGGACACCCCATCCGCGCCACCCGCGGGTGGGGGCACTGCGACCGCGCCCGGCGCCGGGACGGGCTCCGGCAACGGCTCCGCGAACGGGGCTGACGTGCGGGCGACGCCGGTGGCGCGGCGGGTCGCGGCGGCGCAGGGGATCGATCTTGGCTCGGTCAAGCCGAGCGGCTTCGGCGAGAAGATCACCAAGGAGGACGTGCTGAACGCGGGCAACGGCGCCGCGGCGGCGCCGAGCGCCGGCGAGGAGAAGCAGCTGCGGGGGCCGGCGGCGATGCTCGCCAAGGCGATGGACGAGAGCCGCGCCGTGCCGACCGCGACCTCCTTCCGGACGATCGCCGTCGACACGCTCGACGCGAAGCGCAAGGCGATCAACGCGCAGCTCAAAGACCGCGGCCTGAAGACCTCCTTCACCCACCTGGTCGCCTGGGCGATCGTCAAGGCGGCCGGCGACCACCCGGTGATGGTCCGCTCCTTCGCCGAACACGACGGCAAGCCCTACGCGGTCGAGAACGGGCCGGTCAACCTCGGCATCGCGGTCGACGTGACCCGCAAGGACGGCTCCCACAGCCTCATGGTCCCGGCGATCAAGGGCGCCCAGGACCTCGACTTCGCGGGCTTCCACTCCCGCTACGAAGACCTGATCGCGAAGACCCGCGAGAACAAGCTGACCGCCGACGACTTCCAGGGCACCAACATCAGCCTCACCAACCCGGGCGGGATCGGCACCGTGGCCTCGGTGCCGCGCCTGCTGGCCGGCCAGAGCGCGATCATCGCCACCGGCTCGATCGCCTACCCGCCGGAGTGGTCGCACGCCTCCCCGGAACGGATCAAGCAGCTCGGCGTCTCGAAAATCATGACCCTGACCTCGACCTACGACCACCGGGTCATCCAGGGCGCCGAGTCGGGCGAGTTCCTGCGCCGGGTCGAGCAGCTGCTGCAGGGCGAGGACGGCTTCTACGAGGCGGTCGCCGCCGACCTCGCGATCGAGGCCGCGCCGGTCACCAATGCCCACCCCGCCTCGGCCTCGCCGACGCCGCTGACCAGCGCCGCGCCGCCGGCCGAAGCCGGCGCCCCGGGCAAGGTCGACGAGGAGCTGCTGCAGGCGGTGCAGGCGGCGACCTCGCTGCTCAAGGCCTACCGCACCCAGGGCCACCTCGCCGCCCGCCTCGACCCGCTCGGCTCGGAGCCGAAAGGCGACCCCGGGCTCGAGCCCGAGAACCAGAACCTGACTCCCGATCTGATGGCGCGGATCCCGGCCTCGATCCTGCGGATCGGCGTCCCCGGCGAAACGCTGCTCGAGGCGCTGCCGCGGATGCGCGACGCCTACTGCTCGACGATCGGCTACCAGTTCGAGCACATCTCCTCACACCAGCAGCGGATCTGGCTGCGCGAGATGATCGAGACGGGCGCCCACCGCAACCCGCTCACCGAGGTCGAGAAAGAGCGCCTCCTGCACCGGCTGATCGACGTCTTCCAGTTCGAGCGCTTCCTGGAGAAAACGTACCTCGGGCAGAAGATGTTCTCGATCGAGGGGCTCGACGTGATCGTGCCGATGCTCGACGAGGTCGTCACCCTCGCCCACCGCGCCGGCGCCGACGACGTCGTCTTCGGGATGGCCCACCGCGGCCGGCTCAGCGTCCTCGCCCACAACCTCGGCCGCCCGCTCGAATCGATCCTCGCCGAGTTCGAGGGCTCCAAGCGGCTGAGCGCCGTGAAGGCGGTCGCGGCGATCCCGCACGGCGGCACCGGCGACGTCAAATACCACTACGGCCACCGCGGCGTCTACGAGACCGCCGAGGGCGAGAAAACGTCGGTGCGCCTCTACCCGAACCCGAGCCACCTGGAGTTCGTCGACCCGGTGGTGACCGGCGGGGCCCGTTTCCTGCAGAACAAGTTCGAGGGCGCCGAGCTCGAGCAGGACACGATGCGGGCCGTCCCGGTCCTCCTGCACGGCGACGCCGCCTTCCCCGCCCAGGGGGTCGTCGCCGAGACGCTCAACCTGCAGTCGCTCGACGGCTACAGCACCGGCGGCACCGTCCACATCATCCAGGACAACCAGGTGGGCTTCACCACCGACCCCAAGGACGCCCGCTCCACCCCCTACGCCGGCGACCTGGCCAAGGGGTTCAACGTGCCGATCATCCACGTCAACGCCGACGACGTCGAAGCCTGCATGTCGGCGGTCCGCCTGGCGATGGCCTACCGCGAGCGCTGGCACCGCGACGTCGTCATCGACGTGATCGGCTACCGGCGCTACGGCCACAACGAGACGGATGAGCCCGCCTACACCCAGCCCACCGTCGCCGCGAAGATCAAAGACCACAAGCCGGTCTCCGAGCTCTACGCCGACCAGCTGATCGCCGAGGGGCTGACCACCGCCGAGCAGGTCGTCCAGGACGGCGAAAGCCGCAAGGCGGAGGTGTCCGGCGCGCTGAAGCAGCTGCGCGAGAAGATGGACGCCGGGGACTACGAGGACCCGACCGTCGCCACCGGCACCGGCGAACTCGACCGCACCGCGAGCCCGCCGGTCGAGACCTCCCTCACCGCCGACGAACTGATCAAGCTGAACGAGGAACTGCTGCGCGTCCCGGACGGCTTCAACGTGCACCGCAAGCTGCGCCGCCCGCTCGGCAAACGGACCGATGCGCTGGCCGAGGGCGGGATCGACTTCGGCCACGCCGAGGGGCTCGCCTTCAGCTCGCTGCTCACCGAAGGGGTCCACATCCGGCTGACCGGCCAGGACTCCGAGCGCGGCACCTTCTCCCACCGCCACCTCGTCCTCCACGACGAGAACACCGGCCTCGCCTACACGCCGATGAAGAACCTGAAAGAGGCCAAGGCGCCGTTCGAGCTGCACAACAGCCCGCTGTCGGAGATCGCCTGCCTCGGCTTCGAGTACGGCTACTCGGCGGCGACGCCGAGCGCGCTGGTCCTCTGGGAGGCGCAGTTCGGCGACTTCGCCAACGCGGCGCAGGTGATCATCGACAGCTTCATCGTCTCCGGCGAGGCGAAGTGGGGTCAGACCAGCCGGCTCACGATGCTGCTGCCGCACGGCTACGAGGGCTCCGGACCCGAGCACTCGAGCGCCCGCATCGAGCGCTTCCTGGCGCTCGGCGCGGAGGGCAACATCCGGATCGCCAACCCGACCACCGCCGCCCAGTACTTCCACCTGCTGCGCCGCCAGGCGCTGATCCGCAAGGCGCGGCCGCTGATCGTCTTCACGCCCAAGGGGCTCTTGCGGCTGGATCGCGCCTCCTCCTCGATGGAGGACCTGACCGCCGGCGAGTTCCACCACATCCTCGACGACCCGACCGTCGAGGGCCGCCGCGACAAGGTCGAGCGCCTCGTGCTCTGCACCGGCAAGATCTACTACGACATGGACGCCACCGAGCGACGCGCCGCCGCCGAGAACGTGGCGATCGCCCGGGTCGAGATGCTCTACCCGTTCGCCAAATCACGCCTCGAGGAGGTGATCGCCGGCTACCCGAACCTGAAGGAGATCGCCTGGGTCCAGGAGGAGCCGCGCAACATGGGCGCCTGGAAGGTCATGTCGCGCCGCTTCCCGCAGGTGCTGCCGGAGGGGGTCGACCTCACCTACATCGGCCGGCCCGGCCGCGCCAGCCCGGGCGAGGGCTACGCCGCCGCCCACGCGCTCGAGCAGGAGCGGATCGCCCTGACGGCGCTCACCCCCGGCATCTAGCCGGATCGCCGAGGCGATGCGCCGCCCCTTCCAGCCATTCGAGAAGCCGGTCCCCGGCGAGCTCTTCGTCTGGGTGAAGCGCATCTCCTACGTCGAGCTGGCGATCTTCGCGGGCCTGCTCTTCTTCTGGATCGCGCCGGGCTTCGAAACCGAGACGATGATCTTCGGCTGGGCCCACGGGCTCGGCTTCTGCGGGCTCTGCGTGGTGATGTGGATCGCCTGCGTGCGCCACGAGGCGCCCTACACGCTGCTGGCGGCGACCCTGACCCCGTTCGGGCCGATCGGCAGCGTGATCGGCATCGAGCTGATCGAGCGCCGGGGCTGGGGCATCGCCCGTCCGGCCGCCGGCCTGCCGCGGGGCGCGACGGAGCGAACGTAGCGGTTCGCTGCAATCACCTTGACCGGAGCCTGAACGGGCGGTATAGCTAATTCGGACTGTTCTGGGGGGTTCCCCAGGATGGCCGCGTCGGCATCCCTCCCTGGCTACCGGCGCGCAGGTGCAGTGAGGGGCGCGCGGACCCCCCTGCCTCCCGCGCCCCTCCTGCGCCACGTGCCGTCTGGCGGCGCCGGGGAGCGCGTCGCTGCGTCGTGGCTCGGTCACCTGCGGAGCAGGCTCCCTCGCGACTCCTTGCGACGCTGGCCCCGGCCCTCGCCAGGCCGGCACGTGGTGCCGGAAGGTACGGACTTCAGGACTTCAGGTTGCGCAGGACGGTCTGCAGGATGCCGCCGTTGTTGATGTAGGTGACCTCGTTGGGGGTGTCGAGGCGGACCGTGGCCTCGAAGGTCTTCGCGGAGCCGTCCTCGGCGGTCGCGGTGACGGCGACGGTCTTCGCCTCGCCCCCTTCGAGGTCGCCGACCGTGAAGGTCTCGGAGCCGTCGAGGCCGAGGCTCGCGGCGCTCTCCCCCGCCGCGAACTGCAGCGGCACGACACCCATTCCGATCAGGTTGGAGCGGTGGATGCGCTCGAAGGACTCGGCGATCACGGCGCCGATGCCGAGCAGCTTCGTCCCCTTCGCCGCCCAGTCGCGCGAGGAGCCGGAGCCGTACTCCTTGCCCGCCAGGATGACCAGCGGCACGCCGTCCTCGGCGTAGCGCATCGCCGCGTCGTAGATCGTGGTCTCCTCGCCGTCCGGGAAGTGACGGGTGAAGCCGCCCGCCCTCTCGACCAGCTGGTTGCGCAGGCGGATGTTGGCGAAGGTGCCGCGGATCATCACCTCGTGGTTGCCGCGGCGCGAGCCGTAGGAGTTGAATTCGCCAGGCTCGACCCCCTGCTCGGTCAGCCACCGTCCCGCCGGGCTTTCCTTCTTGATCGCGCCGGCGGGCGAGATGTGGTCGGTGGTGATCGAGTCGCCGAGCAGGGCGAGCACCCGGGCGCCCTCGACCGGCTCGATGCCGGGCGGGTCGGCGGGCATGTCCTCGAAGAAGCTCGGCCGGCGCACGTAGGTCGAGTCGGGCCAGTCGTAGCGGTCGCCCTCCGGCACCTCGACCGCATTCCATTCCTCGTCGCCGGCGAAGACCTCGGCGTAGTTGCGCTTGAACATCTCCGCCGCCACCGACTCGCCGACCACCCGCTTGATCTCCTCGGCGCCCGGCCAGATGTCGCGCAGGTAGACGGGCTCGCCCCCCGCGCCCTCGCCGAGCGGCTCGGTGGTCAGGTCGATGTCCATCCGGCCGGCCAGCGCGTAGGCGACGACCAGCGGCGGGCTCGCCAGGTAGTTGGCCTTGACGTCCTGGTTGATGCGGCCCTCGAAGTTGCGGTTGCCGGAGAGGACCGCGCAGACCGCCAGGTCCCGCTCGGCGATCGCCGCCGAGATCTCCGGCGCGAGCGGCCCCGAGTTGCCGATGCAGGTCGTGCAGCCGTAGCCGACCAGGTTGAACTGCAGGCCGTCGAGCGCCTCGTCGAGCCCCGCCTGGCGCAGGTAGTCGGTGACCACGGTCGAGCCCGGCGCCAGCGAGGTCTTCACCCACGGCTTGCGGGTCAGGCCCTTCGCCAGGGCGTTGCGGGCGAGGAGCCCCGCCCCGACCATCACGCTCGGGTTGGAGGTGTTGGTGCAGGAGGTGATCGCGGCGATCACCACGCGGCCGTGGTCGAGCTCGAAGGTCTCGCCGTCGACCGTCACCTCGACCGCGTCGGCGCTGCGCCGCGCCGTGAGGGCCGCCGGGGCGCCGCTCACCGCGGGCCGCGGCTTGCCGCGCGCGTCGTCGTGGTCCTCGGCCGGCGGGTCCGACGCCGGGAAGGACTCTTCGAGCGCCTCGTCGCGACCGTTGCCGAGCTGCTCGGCGGCGCCCGGCGCGAACTCGGTCATCGCCTCCAGGAAGGACTCCTTGGCCTCGTCGAGCGGCACCCGGTCCTGTGGCCGTTTCGGCCCGGCGATCGAGGGGACGACGTCGCCGAGATCCAGCTCCAGCAGATCGGAGAAGACCGGGTCGGGACTGGACTCGTCGTGGAACATCCCCTGGGCGCGGGCGTAGGCGTCGACCAGCTCGATCGTCTCGGTCGGCCGCCCGGTCAGGTCGAGGTAGCGCAGCGTCTCGGCGTCGACCGGGAAGATCGCGCAGGTCGAGCCGAACTCCGGCGACATGTTGCCGAGCGTCGCCCGGTCGGCCAGGCCCAGGGTCGGCAGCCCCGGCCCGAAGAACTCGACGAACTTGGAGACGACGCCGCGCTCGCGCAGCATCTCGGTGACGGTGAGCACCAGGTCGGTCGCGGTCGAGCCCTCCGGCAGCTCGCCGGAGAGCTTGAAGCCGATCACCTGCGGCAGCAGCATCGAGATCGGCTGGCCGAGCATCGCCGCCTCGGCCTCGATCCCGCCGACCCCCCAGCCGAGCACGCCGAGCCCGTTGACCATCGTCGTGTGGGAGTCGGTGCCGACCAGGGTGTCGGGGTAGGCCTGCGGGATGCCGTCGCCGGCGCGGCTGTAGACGACCTGGGAGAGGTACTCGAGGTTGACCTGGTGGCAGATCCCGGTCGCCGGCGGCACGACGCGGAAGTTGTCGAAGCTGCCCTGGCCCCATTTGAGGAACGAGTAGCGCTCGCGGTTGCGCTCGAAGTCGTGCTCGGCGTTCACCGCGAAGGCGCGCTGGTTGCCGAAGGCGTCGACCTGGACCGAGTGGTCGATCACCAGGTCGACGTCGACCAGCGGGTTGATCGCGGCCGGGTCACCGCCGATCTCGTCCATCGCGTCGCGCATCGCGGCCAGGTCGACGACTGCGGGGACGCCGGTGAAGTCCTGCATCAGGACGCGGGCGGGCTGGAAGGGGATCTCGGCGCTCGGCTCGGCGGCAGCGTCCCAGGAGGCGATCGCCTCGACGTCGGCCCGGCTCACCGAGACCCCGTCCTCGAGCCGCAGCACGTTCTCCAGCAGCACCTTGATCGAGTAGGGCAGGCGGGCGACGTCGAAGCGCTCCTGCAGGGCGTCGAGACGGAAGATCTCGTACGTCTTGCCGCCGACCTGGAGGGTGGCGCGGGCGCCGAAGGAATCGGTGGGGTTGGTCATCGGTGGGAGCCTTTCGGGGGGAGGGACGGAAGGGGCCGGCTCAACGCTTGTCCTTGGAATGGCCGGAGGCGACCGCCGCGGCGGCGCGCTGGCCGACGCCGCCGCTCTGGGCGCGGATCGCGATCGAGGGGCTGAGGAGCCCGGCGTGGGCGGCGACGCGGTCGAAGAGCGGCGCCACGGTGACCTCGACGCGGTCCTCGGCGATCGCCCGGCGGACCGCGTCGGCCACCGCCTCGGGGGTCGTGGTCCCCATCAGCGGCGGCGTCTTGCCGCCCGCCTCGGCGAACATCCCGGCCTCGCGGACGAAGCCGGGCGAGACCAGGGAAACGCCGATCCCGCGCGGGGCGAGATCGCTGCGCAGGCCGAGCGCGAAGCCGCGCAGGCCGAACTTGGTCGCGTTGTAGATGGAGGTGCGGGGGCTGGCCGACTTGCCCGACAGCGAGGAGACGAAGACCAGGTGGCCGGCGCCGCGCTCGAGCATCTCCGGGAAGAGGGCACGGGCGAGCAGCATCGGCGCCTCGAGGTTGACCCGCAGGGCGCGCTTCACCTCCTCGGCCGAGAACTCGGCCAGCCAGCCCGCCGCAGGCAGGCCGGCGTTGGCGACCAGGATGTCGACGCCGGTCGCCGCCGCGGCGAGTCGCTCGGCCGCGCCGTCCTCGGCGAGGTCGGCGACGACGACCCGGTGATCGTCGCCCGGCAGGCTCTCGGCCAGCGCCAGGAGGTCCTCCTCGCGCCGCCCGCTCAGGACGAGCGCGGCGCCGGCATCCGCCAGCCCCTGCGCGATCGCCCGCCCGAGGCCGCCGGTGGCCCCGGTGAGCAGTGCTGTGCGCGCGGCGATCTCCATTCCAAACGCCCAATCTACTAGTGCCGCGTCGGCCGGGGCTCACGAAGGAACTCGCGCCCCTGGTGCGAAAGCCAACTAGATGTTTGCGTTCTGTGAGCAGGAGGCGGACGGATGCACTACTATGCCGCCGGTCCGAATGACCGAAACGCCGAGTCCTGCAAGCCGGATGGCAGCGGGAACGGGGGAACCACGTTTTCGGGGCTAACCCACCGCGGTGGGGGCGCAGGCTCTTTCAGCGCCAGCCCGACAGCTAACCCCGTAGGCCGACGAAGGAGATCGGTTTGCCGAAGCGCAGTTTCAAGCTCAACGCAGGACTGGTTGTCCTCCTGGCGCTCCTCGCCGCCGCGTTCGCGGCCCCGGGCAGCGCCTCCGCCGCATGCGACTTCGGCGGCCTCACCGCCGCCGAAACGGACCTCTGCACGCCGACCGCGAAGGCCAAGCTGCTGGCCGACGGCGAATTGATCCCGCCGGCGACCGCCCCGGCCCGGGTCAAGCGCGTGATCGCGGCCGCCAACCGGATTCGCACCCGGCCCTACATCTGGGGCGGCGGCCACGCCGCCTTCGCCTCGCGCGGCTACGACTGCTCCGGCTCGGTCTCCTTCGCCCTGCACGGCGGCCGCTTCCTCGCCCGGCCCCTCCCGTCCGGCCCGCTGGAGCACTGGGGCGAAGCGGGCGAAGGCCGGTGGATCACCGTCTACGCCAACGGCGGTCACGCCTACATGGTCGTCGCCGGCGTGCGCTTCGACACCAGCGGCGACGAAGGGTCGGAAACCGGCCCCCGCTGGCACGAAGAACTGCGCGACAACGAAGGCTTCGTCGTGCGCCACCCCGCCGGCTTCTAGCGGGTCCGGGCGGCGGTTCCCCGGGTTCCGGGCCCGACTCCGGCCCGGCCGGTTGTCCATGCTCCCGCGGCCCGCCGCCACCGCCGCGGCCCGGGTGCGTTCGTACTTTTGCTCACCCAGGAGTCAGAAGTACGAACGCAACGGGCGGGCTTCGTCAGTTGCGTGAGCGCGGGCGGCGTCGATCGCCCTGGAAGGCCCTAGAGCGGGATGTTGCCGTGCTTGCGCTTCGGCTGCGCGACGCGCTTGTTCTGCAGGACGCGCAGGGCCTTGATCAGCTTCGGGCGCGTCTCGTGCGGCTCGATCACGTCGTCGATGTAGCCGCGCTCCGCCGCCGAGTAGGGGTTGGCGAAGTGGGCTTTGTAGTCGTCGATCAGTTTCTGGCGCCGCTCGTCGGGGGTCGGTGAGCCGGAGATGTCCTTGCGGTAGATGATGTTCACCGCGCCCTCCGGGCCCATCACCGCGACCTCGGCGGTCGGCCAGGCGTAGTTGAAGTCGGCCAGCATGTGCTTGGAGGCCATCACGTCGTAGGCGCCGCCGTAGGCCTTGCGGGTGACGACCGTGAGCTTCGGCACCGTCGCCTCGGTGTAGGCGTAGAGGAGCTTGGCGCCGTGGCGGATGATCCCGTTCCACTCCTGGTCGGTACCGGGCAGGAAGCCGGGCACGTCGGTGAAGGTGAGCAGCGGCACGTTGTAGCAGTCGCAGGTGCGCACGAAGCGGGCCGCCTTCTCGGAGGCCTCGATGTCGAGCACGCCGGCCAGGAAGGCGGGCTGGTTGCCGACGATCCCGACCGGATAGCCGTCGAGCCGGGAGAAGCCGCAGATGATGTTTTTCGCGAAGTGCTCGTGGACCTCGAAGAACTCTTCGTCGTCGACGATCCGCTTGATCACCTCGCGCATGTCGTACGGCTTCGAGGGATCGTCGGGGACGATCGTGTTGAGCTCGGGGTCCTCGCGCTCCGGGTCGTCGGCCGGCTCGAAACGGGGCGGCAGCTCCAGGTTGTTGGAGGGCAGGAAGCTGAGCAGGTAGCGGGCGTCCTCGAGGCAGCTCTCCTCGTCCTCGGAGGCGAAGTGCGCGACCCCCGATTTCGAGTTGTGGCTCATCGCGCCGCCGAGCGCCTCGAACTCGACTTCCTCGCCGGTCACCGTCTTGATGACTTCGGGGCCGGTGATGAACATGTGCGAGGTCTCTTTGACCATGAAGATGAAGTCGGTCATCGCCGGCGAGTAGACGGCGCCGCCCGCGCAGGGGCCCATGATCAGGCTGATCTGCGGGATCACGCCCGAGCATTTGACGTTGCGCGCGAAGACGTCGCCGTAGGCGCCGAGCGACACCACGCCCTCCTGGATCCGCGCCCCGCCGGAGTCGTTGATGCCGACCACCGGCGCCCCGACCTCGGCGGCGAGGTCCATCACCTTGCACATCTTCTCCGCCATCACCTCGCCGAGGCTGCCGCCGAAGACGGTGAAGTCCTGGGAGAAGACGAAGACGGTCCGCCCTTCGACGGTGCCGTGGCCGGTGACGACCGCGTCGCCCCACGGCCGTTTTTTCTGCATTTCGAAGTCGTACGTGCGGTGCCGCACGAAGGTGTCGAGCTCCTCGAACGAGCCGGTATCGAGCAGCAGGTCGATCCGCTCGCGCGCGGTCAGCTTGCCGCGGGCGTGCTGCTTCTCGACGGCTTCCTCGGAAGCCGAGTGGATCGCCGCCTCGCGCAGTTCGCGCAGGTAAGAGAGCTTCTCCTCGTGGGTGATGGGGTTCTTCTCGCGCATGGATTGGCCGCCGCGGGGGTGGTCGAAAGGGCGGCGCGGCGATTCTATGGGGACCGGGCGACAAATGGCCGGCCGGGGTCGGGCGGCTCCCGCGTGGGCACCGGAGGCGCGCCCGCCGAGGCGGCCCGGGGCTCAGCAGAACGGACGGCGCTGCGGTTCCGCGAGCAGGTCGAGAAAGGCCTCCAGATCAGACTGCAGCAGGCCGCTGCCCTCCGCGGCACGAACCTGGACCCGCGTGCCGAAGCCCTTTTCGGCCATCGTCACCTCGACGCCGTCGGCCTCGGCGACCAGCTCGGCAAGCTCCGGCTGGGACTTCATCAGGGTTCTCGACGCCTCGATCACGCCCCCCGTTTCGGCCACCGTGCGCCCAATCCTGCCGCCGCCCCGCCCCTGGGCAAAAAGGCCCAAGGCCTCGACGCTTGCCCTCGATACGCGGACAAGCGTCGGAGGGGCGGGGACCTAGAAGAAGGCGCCGCCCTTGTATTCGCCGAAGACGTCGCGCATCGCGCCGCAGACCTCGCCCAGCGAGGCTTCGGCGGCCAGCGCGGCGCGGATCGGATGCAGCAGGTTGCCCTCGCCGCGGGCGACGTCGCGGAGGCTCTCCAGCTTCGCGTCGACCGCCGCCTGGTCGCGGCGCTCCTTGAAGGCCTTGAGGCGGGCCAGCTGGCGCTGCTCGGACTCCGGGTCGACCTTGAGGATGTCGACGTCGTCGACCTGGTCGGTGACGAATTTGTTGACCCCGACGATGATGTCCTGGCCGGAGCGGTAGCGCTCGTGGTAGCTGTGCGCGGACTCCTCGATCTCGCGCTGCATGAACTCCAGCGCCTCCACCGAGCCGCCCAGCCCTTCGACTTTGCCCATCAGCTCCCAGGAGCGGGCCTCGATCTCGTCGGTCAGCGACTCGACGAAGTAGGAGCCCGCGAAGGGGTCGACCGTGTCGGCGACGCCCGACTCGTAGGCCAGCACCTGCTGGGTGCGCAGGGCGATCCGCGCCGAGCGCTCGGTCGGCAGCGCCAGCGCCTCGTCGAAGCCGTTGGTGTGCAGCGACTGGGTGCCGCCCGCCACCGCGGCGAAGCCCTGCAGCGCCACGCGGACGATGTTCACCTCGGGCTGCTGGGCCTGCAGGGTCACGCCGCCGGTCTGCGTGTGGAAGCGGATCTGCATCGATTTCGGGTTCTCGGCCCCGAACCGCTCGGCGACGATCTTCGCCCACATCCGTCGCACGGCGCGGAACTTGGCGATCTCCTGGAACACGTTGTTGTGGCAGTTGAAGAAGAAGGCGAGGCGAGGCGCGAACTCGTCGATCTTCAGGCCCCGCTCGAGCGCCGCCTCGACGTAGGCGATCGCGTTGGAGAGCGTGAAGGCGACCTCCTGGACGGCCGAGCAGCCCTTCTCGCGGATGTGGTAGCCGGAGATCGAGATCGTGTTCCATTTCGGCACGTTCTCGCGGCAGTACTCGAAGATGTCGGTGGTCAGCCGCATGGTCGGCTCCGGCGGGAAGATGTAGTTGCCGCGCGCCATGTACTCCTTCAGCACGTCGTTCTGGACCGTGCCGCGCAGCTTCTCCGACGGGACGCCCTGCTCCTCGCCGACCAGCTCGTAGAGCAGCAGGAGGCAGGCGGCGGGAGCGTTGATCGTCATCGAGGTGGAGACGCCGTCGAGCGGGATCTGGTCGAAGCAGATCCGCATGTCCTCGATCGTGTCGATCGGCACCCCGGTCCTCCCCACCTCGCCGTAGCAGAGCGGATCGTCGGAGTCGCGGCCGAGCTGGGTCGGCAGGTCGAAGGCCATCGAGAGGCCGGTCGAGCCGTTCTCGATCAGGTAGCGGTAGCGCTCGTTGGTGTCCTCGGGCGAGGCGAAACCGGCGTACTGGCGCATCGTCCAGTGCCGGTCGCGGTACATGCCGGCGTGGATGCCGCGGGTGAAGGGCGGCGCGCCCGGCTCGCCGAGCCGCTCCTCGAGGCCGGGGGCGACGTCGCCCTCCTCATAGACGGTCTCGATCTCGATCCCCGAATCGGTGAAGACGCGCTCGTCGTCGGGGCCGACCAGCGGCGCGATCGTGAGGTGCGTCTCCTCGGCGGAGCTTTCCGGGGTCTTCGCCACGCCCGGAAGGATATTGGGAGACCGCGGGTCGCGGTCGCCAGGCCCGCTAGTCGCCGGCGCCGACCAGGCGCTCGACGCCGGACTGGTCGATCGTCCGCCGCAGGCCCTCGTCGAGCTTGACCGTCGGTTCCCAGCCGAGCAGGTCGCGGGCGCGGCCGATGTCGGGACGGCGCTGCTGGGGATCATCGGTGGGCAGCGCCTCGTAGACGATCTCCGAGCGGGAGTCGGTCACCTCGATCACGCTCTTCGCCAGTTCCAGCAGCGTGAACTCGTCCGGGTTGCCGATGTTGACCGGCGTGTGGACGTCGGACTCGGCGAGCGCGACGATGCCGCGGATCAGGTCGTCGACGTAGCAGAAGCTGCGCGTCTGGCTGCCCTCGCCGAAGACGGTGAGCGGCCGGTCCTGGAGCGCCTGGCGCAGGAAGGTCGGGATCGCGCGGCCGTCGTGGGGCCGCATGCGGGGTCCGTAGGTGTTGAAGATGCGGACGATCGCCGTGTCGACGCCCTGCTGGCGGTGGTAGGCCATGGTCAGCGCCTCCGCGTAGCGCTTCGCCTCGTCGTAGACGCCGCGCGGGCCGATCGGGTTGACGTGGCCCCAGTAGTCCTCGCGCTGCGGGTGGACTTTCGGGTCGCCGTAGACCTCGCTGGTCGAGGCGATCAGGAACCGCGCCCGCTTCCACTTGGCGACCCCGAGCATGTTGTGGGTGCCCTGCGAGCCGACCTTGAGCGTGTGCAGCGGCAGCCGCAGGTAGTCGATCGGGCTGGCCGGCGAGGCGAGGTGGTAGACGAAGTCGACTGCCTCGGGGACGTCGACGTACTCGGTGATGTCGGTGTGACGGAACTCGAACCGCTCGTCGCGGATATGGGCGATGTTCTCGAGCGAGCCCGTCTCCAGGTTGTCGAGGCAGAGCACCCGGTGCCCCTTGCCGAGCAGGTGTTCGCAGAGATGCGAGCCGAGGAAGCCGGCGCCGCCGGTCACCACACAGGTAGTCATCGTGCCGATGCTATCGGCTTGCCCCGGACGCCTCCGCCGGGGCGGCCCCGGCGAGCGACGGCACGGCCGCCGGCCGGCTGTTGTCCCCAAATTGGGCGAGTTTCGGAGCGACCGACCGCGACCCGGGGGGAGAAGGAGTCCGGGTCGGCCACTTCCCTGGCAGTGTTTGCTGCAGCCAACTAAACCGGACGGGGAGAGTTGAAACAGTGAGTCCGAGCAGGGGCACGGGGCGCGGCGGCGCCCCGTCGGAGGTCGAGCGGGCCGACGAAGAGGCCCAGGAAGAAGCGGTCGCGGAAGGCGGAGGGCGGCCCGCGCCGCGGACCGGGCGGGGGCGCGCCGAGGACGCCCCGGGAGTCGACCCGGGGACCCGCGGGCGCGTCGCGGTCGAGACGTTCGCCCGCCACGAGGCGAGCCTGCGCCGCACCGCCGGCCGCTACTCGATCTGCGCCGACGACGCCGACGAAGCCCTGCAGCGGGCGCTCGAGATCCTGCTCCGCAAGGCGCCCTCCGAGGATCCGCGCGAACTGGTCCGCTGGACGCAGACCGTGGTCAAGCACGAGGCGCTCGCGGTGCGCGCCGAGCGCGAGCGGATCCTCGCCGGGCCGGCCGCCGCCACCCCGGAGCCCGGTCGCGAGGACTGGGTCGCGATGCTGCCCACCGACCTCGCCGGGCCGGCCGAGCGGGCCGAGCGCCACGAGGCGGTCGAGCGCAGCCGCGAGGCGCTGGCGACCCTCAAGCCGCAGGAGCTGCGCGCCCTCGGCCTGCTCGCCGAGGGCTACTCCTACCGCGAGATCGGCGAGATAACCGGATTCTCGGCGACCAAGGTCAACCGCTGCGTGGCCGAGGGCCGGGAGCGGTTCCGCCGCTTCCTCGCCCGCCGCGAAGGCGGCGCCCGCTGCGCCGAGCTGGCGCCGCTGCTCTCCGCGTTCGCCGACGAGGAGGCCGAGCCGGCCGACGTCGAGACCCTGCGCGAGCACCTGCGCACCTGCGCCCACTGCCGCTCCACCCTGCGCGCCTACCGCGCCGCGCCGGGCGCCGTCGGGGCGCTGCTGCCGGCCCTGCCCCCGCTGCGCGCCTCGCTCCTCGACCAGCTCCACGACGTCTACGCGGCGCTCGCGACCCGGGTCGGCGGCGGCTCGGGCGCCTCCGACTCGACCCTGGGCGGCGTCGCGGTGACCGGCGGGACGCGGGGCGCCGGGGCGGCGGCGCTCGCCAAGGTGCTGGCGGTCTGCGCCGGCACGGTCGGCGGGGCGGCCGCCTGCGTCGCCTCCGGGGTGGTCCCGGCTCCCCTGCTCGACCCGCCCGACCAGCCGGCGCGGGCCGTCCGGCCCGCCGCCAGGGTCGTCCACCACCGGCCGCGCCACCGCGCCGCGCAGACGCTGTCCGGACCGACCATCGAATACGCGCCGTCGCCCGAACCGGAACCCGAACCGGCGTCCCAGGCCGCCGAACCGACGCCGCAGCCCGAAGATCAGGCGCCCGAACCGGAAGTCGAAGAAGCCGTCGCGCCGGAAGAAGTCGCCGCCGCGATGCCGCCGAGCGAAAGTGGCGCGGTCGAATACACGGAACCGCCTCCGCCGCCCGCCGCGCCGAGCTCCACGCCGGCTCCCTCCTCCGGCGGCGCCTCGCACGCCTCGTCGAGCGGCAGCGCCGCCGGGGAGTTCGGCCCATGAGCGACTGCCGCGCCTTCCGCGTCGCGCTCGTCCTGCTCGCCGCCGCCCTGCCGATGCTCGGCGCCGCGGGGCTGCCCGGCCGCGCCGCCGCCTCGGACGGCCGGCTGCTCACCGGCCTGCGCCTGATCGGCGGCAACGTCGTGCACGCCGACAACTCCTTCCGGATCACCTGGGACCAGAACCCGCCGCCGGCGCTGCCCGGCGGCGGCGTCCGCTACATCGTCCGCGGCCCGGCCGGGGAACCGCTCCCCGGCTTCCCCGTGCAGCTCGCCGAATACCCGCTCGACAGCGTCACCGTCTCGGTGTGGCCCGTCCCCGGCGTCTACATCTTCGAAGCCTGGGACTGGGCGGGGCCCCTCGCCCCCGGGGAACGCGGCCCGAGCGCCTTCCTGTGGCTCTCCTTCGACGACGCCCGGCCTCCCGCCGTGTCGGTCTCGGCGCCGAGCTGGGTCGCGGCGGGCGCCCCGGTGCCGATCCACGTCTCCCACCCGGCGGCGCCGCTGCCGATCTCCGGGATCGCCGGCTACGCGGTGTCGGTCGACTCGTCCGCCGGCGGCTCGCCCTGCGCGCGGGACGACCGCTGCGCGCCGGGCGAGCTCGACCTCGCGGGCGGGATCGACGACGACTCGCTCTCCCTGCCCTCGCCGCCGGAAGGCGTCAACTACGTTCACGCGGTGGCCGTGACCCGCTCGGGGATGAGCTCGACGGCGACCGCCACGGTGCCGATCGGGGTCGACGGCTCCCCACCCCGGGTGCGCCTCGAAGGGATGCCCGCGGGCTGGGCCTCGGGCCCGGTGCGGCTGACGGCGCGAGCAGGCGACCAACTCTCCGGGATGGCCGCGGCGGGGCCGGGCGGGGCCGCGACCGCGATCGAAGTCGACGGCTCCCCGCCCCTGCTCGCCCCCGGCGCGACCGCGAGCACCACCGTCGCCGGTGAGGGCGTCCACCGGGTCGCCTACTGGGGACGCGACGCGGTCGGCAACGCGGGCGACGGCAGCCTCGCCTTCTCGCGCCCGGCGACGGCCGCGGTCCGGATCGACGAAACGCCGCCCACGGTGCGCTTCGCGGCCCACGATCCGGGCGACCCGGAGCGGATCGAGGCCGGCGTCGAAGACGCGCTCTCCGGGCCGGCCGCCGAAGGCGGGCGGATCGAGCTGCGCCCGGCCGGCGGCTCGGGTCGCTTCCGGCCGCTGCCCACCGAGGCCCGCGACGGCAAGCTCCTCGCCCGCTGGAACTCCGACGACTTCCCCCACGGCGACTATGAATTCCGCGCCGTCGGCTTCGACGCGGCGGGCAACTCGGCGACCTCGAGACGGACCGCCGACGGCGACGCGCTGGTCCTCCACGACCCGGTCAAGCGGGAGGCGCGGCTCGCCTTCGGGTTCGGCGCCGACCGCCTCGTCTACCAGCGCTGCTCGCGCTCCCACGGCAGCCGCCGTTGCCACCGCAAGGTCATCCGCTCCTTCGCGAAGCGGCCCCGCTCCCGCGTCGTCCCCTGCTGCCACGGGGCCGTGGTCGGCGGCCGGCTGCTCGATGCCGAGGGCGCGCCGCTGGCCGGTCAGAGCGTCGACGTGATCGAGAGCTTCGTCGCGGGCGCCCGCACCGCGATCCGCCACACGATCGTCACCACCAACCCCGGCGGCACCTTCCGCGCCCTGCTCTCCCCCGGGCCGAGTCGCGAGGTGAGCGCCCGGTTCGGAGGCACCCGCCTGCTCACCCGGGCGGCGGGTCGCGTGCTGCGCCTGCGGGTGCGCGCCGCCGTCCGCATGCACGTCTCCACCCCGCGGGCACGGGTCGGCGGCGCCCCGGTGGTCTTCAAGGGCCGCGTCCTGCACCCGGAAGCGCAGATCCCGCCGACCGGCCTGCCGGTGGAGCTCGAGTTCCGGCTGCCGGGCATGGCCTGGGCCGAGTTCCGCACCTTGCGCAGCGACGCCGCGGGGCGCTTCCGCTATCCCTACCGGTTCAGCGACGACGACAGCGCCGGGGTCCGCTTCCTCTTCCGCGCCTTCGTCCCGGCGACCGGCGACTGGGCGTTCGCGCCCGCCACCTCGCGGCCGCGCGCGGTCACCGGCTGACCGCCTGCACCCCCGCCGGACCGGAGCTTCCTCACGGCCGGCAAAAGAAAGGCCGCCCCGGGAGAGCCCCGGGACGGCCTTCGGTGCCTGGATGCGCGGTGAGCGCCTAGCGCAGCGCGGAGAGCTGCTCGGAGACCTGGCGGACCCGGCGCTCGACCTCGCTGCGACCCGTCTGGATCGTCGAGGTCGCGGTCGAGGTCACCGCGCGCTGCCGCTTGCGCGCTTCGCGCTCGACCCGGTTGCGCGTCTTGCGCGCTTCACTGGTGGCGCGGCGGCGGGCGGTGGCGCCGCGGCGCTCGGTGCGCCTCGCCGCTTTCTCGATCTGGCTGCGGTAGGAGCGCAGCTCTCTTTCGGCCTTGCTGCGGCTGGTCCAGGGCTCGACGATGTCGCCGAGCTTGTCGCTGACGGAGAGCACCGCGCCGACCGGCAGGTCGACGGCGGTCTCGACCATCGCCTGCGCCTGGTTCTTCTCGGCGACGGCGGTCTTGGCCGCCGCCCGTTTCGTCGTGCTCGCCGTCTTGGCGGCCGATTTCTTCGCTTCCGTGGTGGCGCGCTTGGCCTGGGTTTTGGAGTTTTTGCTGCTGTTGCTGTTATTGGTGCTGTTGCTCTGCGTTGCCATGTGACGTACCCCTCAATTTTTCGAGTCGGACTGGCTCGGGTGCGGCCGAGTGTAACGAACATACGTTCTTGAGAACACACGTTCTTAAACACCCGTTACCCGTTTGGTTACAGAGCGATACCGGCAACCGGGCCGGCGCGCCCCTTCGGCCCCTCGACCCGGCTCAGGCGGACTGGGCGGCGCGGACGATCGCCAGCGCCTCTTCGTCGCGCGCCGCCACCATCGGGTAGCGGACGCTGAGGTCGAGCGGCGCCGCCTCCAGCGGCCCGCCGCCGAAGCCGACCGCGCCGCCGGCCTCGCGGACGATCAGCTGCGCGGCGGCGGCGTCGACCGAGCGGCAGGGCCGCAGGCTGAGGAAGGCGTCGAAGCGCCCGGCGGCGACGTAGGCGGCGGTGATCGCGATCGAGCCGACCACCCGCAGCCGGTAGGCCTTGCCGGAGAGCGACCGCATCGCGGGCACCGACCAGTCCGGCTCGGCCGACTCCAGGCCGACCACCTCGAGCCGGCCGTCGCCGGCCGCCACGCGCGCCGCCGTCCCGCCCGCCGTCGCGCCCTCGCCGCGGGTCGCGACGAACTCCTCCTCGGCGCCGAAGTCGTACACGAAGCCGAAGCGGACGTCGGCCATCGAGTCGCCGTCGGCGACCGCGATGCTGAGGCTGTGCGCGGGGATCGTGCGGCGCGCGTTGAGCGAGCCGTCGATCGGGTCGATCACCACGCGGGCCGGCCCGCCGCCGCCGAAGGCGACCTCGCCGCGCTCCTCGGAGATGGCGACGAAGGAGGCGCCTTCGGCGCCCAGCCGCTCCAGCTCGGCGAACACCACGTCCTCGCAGCGGCGGTCGATCACCAGGGTGCGGTCGCCGCCCTCGCCGACCCCCTCGTAGACGGTCCGTTCCTCGCTGCTCGCCACCTCGCCGAAGATGCGGCGCTGGGCGGCGACGACGCGGCGGCAGATTCCCGGCCAGTCGGCGGAGAAGACGTCCATGGCCCGGACTCTACGGCGCGCTAGCTTTGGGCGATGCGTCAGACCGAGCCGACGGTGGACGGGGAGGCGGGCGGGCGACGCGTCGTCGCGCACGCCGACGGCCCCCTGCTCGTCCTCGGCGCCGCCGGGACCGGGAAGAGCGAGGTCCTGGCGCGCCGGCTCGCCGGCCTCGCGGCGGCCGGCACTCCCCCTGACCGGGTGCTGGTGATCGGGGCGCGCCGGGCCACCGCGCGGCGCCTGCGGGCGCGCTGCGAGGCGCTGCTCGACCGCCCCTACGAGGAGCTCTGGGTCGGCTGCTGGGACGAGATCGGCGAGCGGCTGCTGCGCGAGCACGCCGAGGCGGCCGGGCTCGACCCCTTCTTCGACGTGCTCGGGCGGGCCGAGCGGCTGGCGGTGCTGCTCGACCGCCTCGACTCGCTGCCCCTGCGCCGCCACGAGATCCGCGGCAACCCGGCCGGCCTCCTGGCCCGCCTGCTGGCCCGGATCGACGCCCTGAAGGCGGAACGGATCGGCCCGACCACGCTCGCCGAGCTCGCCCGGCGCCAGGCCGAAGAGGCCGAAGACGAGGCCGGCCACGAGACGGCGCGGCGCGAGATCGAGTTCGCCGAGCTCTACACCGCCCACGACCGGATCCTCGCCGCCTCGGGGAGCCTCGACCGGGGCGACGTCTTCCTCGCCCTCGACTGCCTGCTGGTCGAACGCCCCGACGCGCGGGCGGCGATCGCGGCGCGCTTCGCGCAGGTGATGGTCGACGAGCTGGAGGAGGCGACCCCCGCCCAGCGGGCGCTGCTCGAGGGGCTGGCCGGGGACAACCCCAACCAGCTCTTCGCGCTGGAGGCCGAGGCGGACGACGAGCCCGCGGGCGCCGCCCTCCGTTCCTGGTACCGCGACCTGCACCCCGGCGGCGACGCGGTCGTCCTCGAGCACCGCTTCCGCGAGCCGCGGCTGCGCTTCTGGAAATGCGCCAACGAGCGCGCCGAGGCGCAGGCGACGGCGCGCGAGGTCGAGCACCTGCTGGCCGCCGGGACGCGGGCCGACGACATCTGCGTGCTGCTCGCCGACCCGGCCCGCGAGGGCGGCGCGGTCGCCGCGGCGATGGAGGAGCGCGGCATCCCCTTCCACCTCGCCGGGCCGACGGCGCTCTTTCAGCGCGCCGAGGTGCGCGACGCGATCGCCTGGCTGCGGGTGCTCGCCGACCCCGACGACTCGGCCGCCGCGGCGCGGGCGCTGACCCGGCCGCCGGTCGAGCTGCGGCCGGGCGACCTGGCCCGCCTCACGACGATCGCCCGCCGGCGCAAGCTCGACATGGTCGCGGGCTGCGAGGCGGCCCTCGACAGCCCCCAGTTCCAGCCCGAGGCGCGGGAGCGGATCCAGACCTTCCTGAAGCTCTATGGCAACGCCGCCGGGGCGATGGAGGAGCGCCGCGCCGACGTCTTCGTGCGCCGGCTGATCGAGGCGGTCGGGCTGCGCCGGCAACGGCTCTTCGCGGCCCAGCCGGAGGTCGCCGAGCGCTTGCTCGGGCTGGCGCGGCTGGCCGACCTGGCGACCGCCTGGGCGCGGCGCGAGCCGCACGGCTCGACCCGCGGCTTCGTCGCCTACCTGTCGGCGGTCGCCGAGGCGGGAGTCGAGCCGGCGGGCGGCGAGGAGCCCCCCGCGCCGGGCGCCGTGGTCGGGCTGGCGACGGACGCGGTGAAGGGGCTCGGCTTCGACCACGTCTTCGCGCTCGGCCTCGGAGGCGAGGCGGGGTGGGACCGGATCGGCTGGCCCGCCCGCGCCGAGCTGGTCCTCTCCCACGTCGCCGGGGCCGAGGCGACGCGGCCCGCCCGCGCCTACGAGGAGGCGCTCGCCGCCTCCCCGGACGCCGCCGAGGAGGAGCACGAGGAGGAGCTCTTCGGCCCCGCCGAGGGCCTCCACGCCACCTATCGCACGCTGCGCGAGCAGGTGCTGGAGGCCTCCTGGCGGGCGGGGCGCGAGCTCTCGGAGCCGCGCCTCGACACGGCGATCGACGTCAACCGGGCGATCGCCCGCTATCTGGAGCTGCTGAAGCTGGCGGCGCTCGCCCAGCGGCCCGGCGAGGAGGGGACGGCGGAGGCGATCGAGGCGGTCAACGGCCTGCTGCGCCAGGTCGCCACCCCCGAGCAGCAGGCGGAGCTTGACGCCTCCTCGCTCGACGCCTACCTGCTCGACTCCGAGCGTGAGCGGGGCCGCCGGCTACAGCTGATCGCCGCCCGCGAGGAGCCCTCGCTGGAGGCCTTCCTGCCGCGCCGCGGCGACGGCCGGCTCAGCCTCTCGGCCTCCGATCTCACCCTGTACCTGACCTGCCCGCTGAAGTACAAGTTCGCCCGCGTCTTCGGCATCCCGCAGGAGCCGACCATCAACCAGCGCTTCGGGATCCTCATGCACAACGTCCTCGAACGGTTCCACAAGGAGCCCCCCGAGCGCGGCGAGGAGCTGCGGACGCTGAACCGCCTCTTCGAGTCCGGCTGGCGGCGCACCGGCTTCGGCTCCTCCGACGACGAGCTGCAGTACCGCGACCGCGGGCGGGAGGCGCTGCGGCGCTACTGGGAGCGCGAACGGGACTCCGACTCCGAGCCGGTCTGGCTGGAGCGGAAGTTCGACTTCAAGGTCGCCGACCACCACGTGCGCGGCCGGGTCGACCGGGTCGACCGCCTCGCCGACGGCGACTACGAGCTGATCGACTACAAGACCGGCGAGCGCAAGACCGAGGAGGACCTCGACTCCGACCTGCAGCTCGCCCTCTACCGGCTGGCGGCGCGCGAGGCCTGGGACATCGAGGCCGCCTACGCCTCCTACGACTACGTGCTCGACGCGGAGAAAATCCCCGCGCCGACCCGGCCCGACGACGCCGAGCGGGTGCAGCGGACCGTGGTCACGGTCGGCGAGGGCGTCCTCTCCCAGGACTTCGAGCCCCGCCCCTCGCCATCCGTCTGCGGCTGGTGCGACTACCGCCTCATCTGCCCTGCGGCTGAAAGCTGAGCGCGCTTCTCAGCCTGGTTCGTGGCCGGTGCCCCGCTGGCGCAGGAAGCGCTGGAACTCGCGGGCGATCGAGTCGGCGGAGGGCAGCTCGTCGGCGTCCTCGCTCAGCAGGTCGGCCTGTTCGGCCTCGATCCGTTCGACCAGCTCTTCGATCTCCGGGTTGGCGGCGACCGCGCGGCCGATCTGCTGCTCGTAGTCGGCGGTTTCCTCCTCCAGCTCGGAGGCCTCGACGGCGATCCCGGTCATCCCCTCGAGCCGGCGCAGCAGCGCCAGCGCCGCCTTCGGGTTGGGGACGGCGGCGACGTAGTGCGGGACGGCGGCCCAGAGCGAGGCCGACTCCAGGCCGGCCTGGCGGCAGAGGTCATGCACGATGCCGACGATCCCGGTCGGCCCCTCGTAGTTGGAGCGCTCGAGGTCGAGCTCGTCGACGAGCTCCGCCGTGGAGGCGAGCCCGGTGATCGGCACCGGCAGGGTGTGGGAGACCTCGGCGATCAGCGAGCCGAGGGTGATCACCAGCTCGACGTCCAGCGCGTCGGCGGCGGTGGTGACGGTCTCGGCGAAGGTGCGCCAGCGGAGGTTAGGCTCGGTGCCGTCGAGCAGCACCAGGTCGCGGTCGGCGGTCGGGGCGCGGACCGCGATCAGGTTGTTCTCCGGCCACTCGATGCCGCGCGCCTCGCCGGCCGCCATGTTGATCGTCGGCCGGGTCGACTGGAAGTCGAAGTAGTCCTCGGGGTCGATCGAGGCGAGCAGTTCGGCCTCGAGCGAGTTGCCGATCGCGGCCAGCGCGGTCGAGGCGGCCGCGGCGGCGTCGTTCCAGCCCCGGAAGGCGCAGACCATGACCGGGGAGCGGAGCGCCGGCAGTTCGGCTTCCCATCGCAAAGAATCCACGAGTTCAGCGTAGAGGATGGGTTACCGGGCGCGGGCACGCCGCACCAGGTGGGCGGCCATGAAAAGCGCGAGGGCCGCGAAGGCGAGCTGCAGGGCGCGCTCCGGGAGCAGGTTGGCGGCGGCGACGCCGGCCAGCACGCCGAGCGGCGAGAGGGCGCCGATGATCGCCGCCTCGCGCAGCCGGACGTTGCCGTAGCCGCGCTGGCGCGTCGCGCCGATCAGGGCGACGATCACGATCATCAGCAGCGAGGTCGCCTCGCCTTCGACCTGGCCGAGGCCGATGAAGGCGGTCAGCGCCGGGACGAAGAGGATGCCGCCGCCGACCCCGACCAGGCCGCCGGCCAGGCCACCGACGAGGCAGAGGAGCGCCGCCAGGACGACGCTCATCGGATCGCTTCGCTCCGCGGGGAGCGCGGCAGATCGGCTCGCGGTGCGGCTCCCGCGCCGCTCATCGCAGGATCATGTCGATCGCCACGGCGACCAGCAGCAGGGCGAAGAGGTAGGAGACGGCGCGCTGCGGGATGCGCTGCTGGATCGTCGTCCCGAGCAGCACCCCGAGCACCGCCGGGATCGCCAGCAGGAGGCCGGTGAGGACGTGGACGTTGCCGTAGATGCCGCCCTGGGCGAGCGCGCCGAGGGTGCCGACGATGACGATCGCGGCGAGGCTGGTGCCGGTCGCCGGCCGCTCCCCGAAGCCGAACCAGATGATCAGCAGGGGAACGATGATCGTGCCGCCGCCGACCCCGAACAGGCCGCTGAAGGCGCCCGCCGCGGTGCCGATCGCGGCCAGCCGCAGCAGCTCGTGAGGGCGCGCCGCCGCGTCCCGATCAGCCATACCGCGATACTACGGACGGATGGCGGGTGATTCCCAGACCACACCGGCGGCCTGGCGGGAGCTGCTCGGGCCGCTGCGCGCCGAGCCGGCGCGGGCCGCGATCCTCACCGACGTCGACGGCACGCTGGCGCCGATCGTCGAGCGCGCCGAGCAGGCCGCGGTTCCGGGGGCGGCGCGCGAGGTGCTGGCGGCGCTGGCCGGGCGCTACGCCCTGGTCGGGGCGGTGTCGGGACGGCGCGCCACCGAGGCGAGGCGGCTGGTCGGGCTCGACCGGGTCGCCTACGCGGGTAACCACGGCCTCGAGCTGCTGCTGCCCGGCGAGAGCGAGCCGCGCCCCGATCCCTCGCTGGACGGGCGCGAGGGCGACGCGGCCGCCTTCCTCGCGGCCCTGGCGCCGGGGCGGCTCGAGGACGCCGGGCTGCGGGTCGAGGACAAGGGCCCGATCCAGGCGCTGCACTGGCGCGGCGCCGCCGCCGAGGCGCGCGCCGAAGCGACGGCGCGGGCGATCGCCGTCGAGGCGGGCCGGGCGGGGCTGGAGACGCACTGGGGCCGCAAGGTGCTGGAGCTGCGGCCGGTCGGCGGCGGCGGCAAGGACGCCGCGGTGGCCTCGCTGCTGGCCGAGGACGGGCTCGACCGGGTCGTCTTCGCCGGCGACGACCGCACCGACGTCGACGCCTTCCACCGGCTCGGCGAGCTGCGCGAGGCGGGCGAGCTGACGGTCGCCGTCCGGGTCGGGGTCATCTCCCCGGAGGGGCCGCCCGAGATCGCCGAGGAGGCCGACGTGACGGTCGACGGTCCGGCCGGGTGGCTGGAGATCCTCGGCTGGCTCGCGGAGTAGCCGTGCCCTACACCGATCTGCTGCGCGTCACGGTCTTCGTCATCGGTGCCGAGGCGACGGCGCTGGGGACGATCAGCGCGATCGCGGTGGGCGGCGAACCGGGGGCGACGACGCTGATCGTCGCCGGCGCCTGGTGGCTGATCTCGCTCATCCTCGGCTTCTGGCTGGGGCGGCCGGAGCGCGCCCGCGAGGACGTTCGCGAGCCGCTCGCCCGCGCCCGCACCGCGACCTCCCTGCCGCCGGAGTCCCCGGCCCGGATCTCCCTGCAGCGCCTCTGGCCGATCGCCCTCACCGCGATCCTCGCCGGCGGCCTCGGCGTCTTCTTCCCCGGCGTGGCGATCATCGGCACCGGCTACGCGCTGATCGTCTCGCTCTCCTGGCACACCCGCGAGGCCGCCGTCCTGGCGATCGAGGAGCGCGACGGCGTCCGCTTCTACGTCGTCCCCAACTCGGCCTTCAAGCCGATCGAGCTGGTGCGCACCCCCGGCCTGCGCAGCGACCGCCTGCACGCGGTGTGAGGCGCCGACTTCTCGTCGCGTCTGCATCTGGACCCGCCACGCGGGCATCGATGCAGACGCTCACTTCTTCTTGAGCTTCTTGAACTCCGACCAGGTGCGGGTGTTGGCGACCTCGGCCCTGGTCAGCCAGGCGCGGCGGGCGGTGGCGACCGCGTAGACCATGTTGGCGAGGGTGTCGACGCCGTGGGCGTCGGTGTTGAGGACGATGCGGACGCCGGCGTCGGCGGCGAGCCGGGCGTGGCGGTCGGAGAGGTCGCGGCGGTTCGGGTTGCCGTTGATCTCGATCATCGTGTCGGTCCGGGCCGCCGCCTCGGCGACCGCCTCGACGTCGATCGCGTAGGGCTCGCGGCGGCCGATCAGGCGCCCGGTGAGGTGGCCGATGCAGTCGACGTTCGGGTTCTCGATCGCGGTGAGCACGCGGGCCGTCATGTCCCTTTCGGAGACGCTGAAGGAGGTGTGGACGCTGGCCACGACCCAGTCGAGCTCGGCGACCAGATCGTCGGGGTAGTCGAGGGAGCCGTCGAGGCCGATGTTGATCTCCGAGCCGACCAGCAGGCGGAAGCGCCGGCTGCCGTGCTCCTCGTTCCAGGCCGCCACCTCCTCGATCCGCCGGCGCAGCGCGTCGGGCTGGACGTCGTCGCCGAAGCCATGGCTGGCCGAGTGGTCGGTGATCGCCATGTAGGAGTAGCCGCGGTCGCGGCCCGCGGCGGCCATCTCGGCGAGCGTGTCGCGGCCATCGGAGAGGGTCGTGTGGGCGTGCAGGTCACCGCGCACGTCGCCGAGCTCGACCAGCGTCGGCAGGCTGCCCTCGCGCGCCGCCCGCAGCTCGCCGCGCCCCTCGCGCAGCTCGGGCTCGATGTACTCGTAGCCGAGCCGTGCGTAGACCTCGGGCTCGGCCTCGCAGAGGGTCGTCTCGCCGCTCTCGGCGTCGCTGATCCCGTGCTCGGAGACCGAGAGGCCGCGCGCCACCGCGTCTTCGCGCAGCTGCACGTTGTGGGCCTGGGAGCCGGTGAAGTGCTGCAGCAGGTTGCCGAAGGCGGCGGGCGGGACGATCCGCAGGTCGACCGCGACGCCGTCGTGGGTCTGGGCGCGCAGACCGTTCGGGCCCGGTTTGCCGGCCGCCGCGATCAGCGGGTGCGCGGCCAGGTGCTCGGCCAGCCCACGCGGCTCCTCGGCGGTCGCGATCAGGTCGATGTCCTTGCAGGTCTCCGCCCAGCGGCGGACCGAGCCCGCCACCTCGACCCGGTGGACCCCCGGGTGCTCGCGCAGCGCCGCGGCGAGCTCCGCGGCGATCGGCCGCGCCGCCGAGAGCAGCAGCCGCCCCGGCCCCTCCCCCGGCTCGCCCAGCCGCTCCAGCGCGGCGCGCACGTTTTCCTCGGCCTTCGGGCCGAGCCCTTTGACGCCGCGGATCTTCTGTTCCTCGGCGGCCCTCTTGAGGTCCTCCAGGGAGGAGATCTGCAGCTCCTCCCAGAGCCGGCGCGCCGTTTTCGGCCCGACCCCCGGGACCCGCGTGACTTCGACCAGGGTGGGCGGGAACTTCGCCTTCAGCTTCACCGCGGCGGGGATCTCGCCGGTCTCCAGCAGCGCGTCGATCTTCTCGGCGAGGGTCCTGCCGACCCCCGGGACCTCGGTGGCGCGCCCGGCCCGCGCCAGCTCGGCGACCGACACCGGACTTTCGCGGATCGCCTTGGCGGCGGTCGAGTAGGCGAGGACGCGGTATTTCACCGCGCCGTCGAGCTCGTAGAGGACCCCGAGCTCCTCGAGGGCGGCGGCGATCTCGGCGTTGGTCACGATTCCAACCTAGCGCCGCCCGCGTTCGCGCTTTGCCGTGCAGGGGACGGCAAAGCGCGAACGCATCGGGGCGGCGGACGGCTCTCCTCGGGCGTTTAGCTTGCGCGCGTAGCATCGCGGCCATGAGCGAGCGTGCCCAAGGTCCCGCCTGGCTGGTCCTGCCGACCTACAACGAGGCCGACAACATCGAACCGATCGTCGCCGCGGTGCGCTCCAACCTGCCCGACGACGCGCGGATCCTGATCGTCGACGACGGCTCCCCCGACGGAACCGGCGAGCGGGCCGACCGGCTGGCCGAACGCCACGCCGACGTCAGCGTCCTGCACCGCCGCGAGAAGGAAGGGCTCGGTCCCGCCTATATCGCGGGCTTCCGGCGGGCGCTGGCCTCCGACGCGGAGCTGGTGCTGGAGATGGACTCCGACTTCTCCCACGACCCGGCCTACCTGCCGCGGCTGCTCGAGGCGTCGCGGCGGGCCGACCTGGCGATCGGCTCGCGCTACGTCGAGGGCGGCGGGGTCGGTGACTGGGGACCGCTGCGCCGGCTGATCAGCCGCGGCGGCAGCGCCTACTCGCGGCTGGTGCTGGGGGTCGACGTCCGCGACCTGACCGGCGGCTTCAAGTGCTTTCGGCGCGAGGTGCTGGAGGCGATCGACCTCGACTCGATCGCCGCCCACGGCTACGCCTTCCAGGTCGAGATGACCTACCGCGCGATCCAGCTCGGATTCCGCGTCGCCGAGGTGCCGATCGTCTTCCGCGACCGGCGCGCGGGCGAGTCGAAGATGGACGGCGCGATCGTCGCCGAGGCGATCCTCGGGGTGCCGCGGCTGCGCTTCGGCGCCCGCCGCGCGGAGCGCGCCGAGCGACCGCGTGAGGAACCGAGCGTCGAAGAGGCCTGAGCGGCGCCCGTTCGCGCCTTGGGGCGATGGCGCGGAAAAGCGCGGCCTCGCGTCCGAGGCCATTGCCAGAGTCGATCCCCTGAGACCGGGTAGGCACTACCTTTCAGGCACCATCACAGGGCGCTATACTTTTTGAAGTATTGAGCTGCTAAACCGCGATTCGGGAGAGCGATCACCGTGAGTGGAAATCTGGCCGACGTAACCGACGCCACCTTCAAATCCGACGTCCTCGACGCCCAAGGCGCCGTCTTGGTCGACTTCTGGGCGCCGTGGTGCGGTCCCTGCCGCGTCGTCCATCCGGTCCTCGAGGAGATCGACTCCGAGCGCGAGGAGCTGAAGATCCTCAGCCTCAACGTCGACGAGAACCAGCAGACGGCGGCGCAGTACGAAGTCCTCTCGATCCCGACGATGATCCTCTTCAAGGACGGCCAGATGGCCAAGAAAATCGTCGGCGCGATGCCGAAGCGTCGCCTCGAGGCCGAACTGGAGCCGGCGCTCGCCTAGCGGCGGGGCCCGTCCATGCCGTTCGTCGAGGTCCACTGGTTCGAGGGCCGCTCCGACGAGCAGAAGGCCGAGATCGCCAAACGCATCGAGCGGGCGCTGGTCGAGGTGGCCGGCGCCGCGCCCGAGCACTGCTGGATCAAGTTCTCCGAGTCGCCGAAGACCGACTTCCTGATCAACCCGACCGGCGAGTAGGCCGCGGGCGAGTGGCGCCGGGGCGGCCGACCGGCGGGCGCGGGTCGCTACAGCAGCCCGGCCTTGCGGAGGTCCGTTTCGATCATCGGCTCCAGGGTGCGGGCGAAGGTGGCGGTCAGGTGGCTCTTGTCCCGGTAGACGAGGGCGTTGCCGATCACGGCCCGGCAGATTTCGCCGGGGCAGATCTCGTCGTTGAGGTCGATCAGGTGGGTGCCGGAGCGTTCGGCGGCGCGCACGTCGTATTCGCGGTCCCATTCGTGGGGGCGGGGGAACGCGCAGCGGGCCAGGTGCTGGATGTCTTCGGAGACGCAGCTCGGCACGTCTTTGGATGAGGCCGGGGTGTCGCGGATCACGACGGCCTTGAGGCCGGCGGCCTTGATCCGCTTCAGCGTGCGCAGGTAGCCCGCTTCCATCGCTTCGGCGGCCGCCCGGCCGGCCAGTTCTTCGCCGTTCGGGCCGTAGGGGACGTAGACCGTGTCGCCGCTCATCACCACGGTCACGTTTTCGTCCCCCGCTTCGATCCGTTCGAGCGCCGACTGGCGCCATTCGTCGCACTGGGAGTACTCGCGATCTTCGACCATGCTGCGCACTTCCAGTTCCTCCGGCGGACATTCGGCCTTGGTCAGCTCGATCAGCCGCCAGTGGCGCATTTCGGCCAGTTCGTCGAGCGCCGGGAAGTACTGCATCGCGTGCGAGTCGCCGAAGAGGATCAGCGTCCGCCTCCCGTGCGGGTCGCCGAAGAGGCATTTGTTGGAGTTGGTGCCTTCGATCCCGACCATGCAGCCGGAGTAGAAGCCCTCGGAACGGTCGGCGCGGGCCCGCAGCGGGTTCGGCCGCAGCGCCGTCGCGGTTTCCTGCGGGGTCGGCTGTTCGGGCAGGGCGGCGGCGCCGCGCACGTCGCCGAGCCGAGCCGTGCGCATTTCCGGCTGGGCGGCGCGCAGGCCGACCCCGACCCCGACCGCGACCACGGTGCAGGCGAGGCCGAGCGCGATCGCCCGGTTGGGCAGCCGGCGCAGGCCGGGCGCCCGGCGCACCGGGTCCTCGATCAGCGTGTGGGTGAGGTGGGTCGGCACCCAGGAGACGGCGACCGCGGCGAGCCCCGCGGCGACCGACAGGCGCGGTCCCCAGATCGCCGCCGCGAAGACGATCAAGGGCCAGTGCCAGAGATACCAGGAGTAGGAGATCCGCCCGACGTAGCGGACCGGCGCCAGGGACAGCACGCTGCCCGCGCCGACCTTGACCGCGGTGACGCTGCCGGCCCCGGCGACCAGCGCCGTGCCCGAGAGGATCAGCGCCGCGGCGCCCACGGTCGGCACCAGGGCCGCGGTGCCCGGGAAGGTCGTGCCGGCGTCGAAGGCGAAGCTCGCGTAGACGATCGCCGCGATCCCCGCCCAGCCGAGCGCGAAGGCGCCGAGGCGCGAAAGGCGGACCGCCCCGATCAGCGCCAGCGCCGCGCCGAGCCCCAGCTCCCAGGCTCGGGCGAAGGTCGAGAAATAGGCGAAGGCGGGCTGGTCGTTGGTGAGGACGACGCCGTAGACGAGCGAGGCGGCGAGCACCAGCGCCAGCACCGCCCAGATGGCCGGGCGCACCGGACGACCGCGGCGCCGCCAGAACCAGGTGGCGAGCAGGATCATCCCCGGCCAGACGAGGTAGAACTGCTCCTCGATCGCCAGCGACCACAGGTGGAGCACCGGGCTCGGTTCGAGGCCCTGGGCGAAGTAGTCGACCGACTGGGCGGCGAAGTGCCAGTTGGCGACGTAGAGCGCGGCGCTGACGATGTCGCCGGAGACTTCGGTGTTGCGCAGCGGCGAGAGCAGCACCATCGCGAGCACGGCGACCGTGGCGAGCAGCACCGCCGAGAGGGGCAGCAGACGTTTGGCGCGGCGGGCGTAGAAGCCGCGCAGGGAGATCGTCCCGGTGCCTTCGAGCTCGCCGACCAGCAGGCGGGTGATCAGGAAGCCCGAGATGACGAAGAAGACGTCGACCCCGACGTAGCCGCCCGCCAGGAACGGCACCCCGGCGTGGCAGAGGAGCACGGCGATGATCGCCACCGCCCGCAGGCCCTCGATGTCAGGGCGGAAGCGGCGGCCCGCCTCGGCTTCGTTTGGGTTTGAGCTGGGTTTCACAAACGACTTCAGTTTGAGTGGTCGGGCGGCGCGGTGCGCTCCGCCCGCCGCGCGCGCCCCTAGTGAGCCGACTTTGCGCGCCTGTGGCCTTCCCGGATCGCCGCCCGTTCTTCGGCGGCGAGCACCCTGGCCATCTTGCGCCTCGCGGTGCGCTCGAGCCAGTGCATCGCGCGGGTCACCAGGAACGGCCGCACCCGGTCGGTGGTGTGCCCTCCGGCCACAACCCAGAGTCTTACCCGCCGGAAGCGCGCCGCGAACTCCTCGTTCATCGTGGGCGGCACGATGCCGTCCTCACGCCCCTGGATGACCAGCAGCGGCGCCAATTGCGGTCGCAGCGCCGGCGAGAACTGGCGGCGGGCGATCGGACCGACCCCGAGCGCCTGCCAGTATTCGGCCCCGTACCTGCCGATCGGCCATTCCCAGGTGGCGAGGTCGGAGACCGGCGCCTTGGCCACCGCGGCGCTCACCAGGTCGTCGCCGGAGAGGAGCGCGGTCAGCGTGCCGCCCGCCGAGGACCCGTAGGCGTAGACCCGGTCGAGGCCGAACTTCTCCCGCAGCCGCCGCGCTTCTTCGCGGACCCGGTCGATCGCCGCGGGCAGGCTGTCGAGCGGATAGCTGACGTAGTGGGGGACGAAGCCGGCGGCGATCGCCCGTTCCCGGGTCAGCGCTTCGAAGTCGGGGTCGTTGAAGAGGAACGAGCCGCCGTGGATCAGCAGAAGCTGTGGCCGCCGGGTCGAGCCGAACACCCCCCCGACCGGCTGCCCGGCGCCCGGCGCCGGTTCTTCCGCTTCTTCGGCTGCCCCTCCGGGTTCGCCCGCGCCGGCTTCCGGTTCGGCCGCGCCGGCTTCCGGTTCGGCCGCGCCGGCTTCGCCTTCCGTCGCGCCCGTTTCGCTTTCGACCGCGCCGTCTTCGGTTTCATAGGCACCCGTTTCCCGCGCGCCGGCGCCAGGCGCGGCCGCGCCGGTCCGGGTGCCGCCGCCGGCGCTCGCGGCCGTCGCCGCGCCCGGGCAGAGCAGGCCGACGCAGAGTGCCGCCACCGACACCGCCAGGACCACGACCTTGGGCAGCCCGACGCGCCTCAAGCCACCCGGACGGAGATCTGCAGTTCACGGCCGTCGATCGTCGCGACCCCGGCGGCGCTCCCCGCGCCGCCGCCATCGCCGAACGCGATGCTGGTCGCCAGGGTCTCCCCGGCGATGTAGGACTGGTGCTCGCGGGCGACCTCGAGCAACTCCGCCTCGCCCCCCAGCCCCAGCGCGATCCGATCGGTGATCTCGAGGCCCGCCTCTTTGCGGGCGAGCTGCACGGCGCGGACGACCTCGCGGGCGAGGCCCTCGCGGCGCAGCTCCTCATCGACCTCCAGCTGCAGGGCGACCGCGTGGCCCGCCTCGGCCTCGACCTCGTAGCCCTCCAGGGGCCGCAGCGCCATCGTCACGTCGTCGGGCTCGAGCGTGTGGTCGGTGCCGTCGATCGAGATCCCGATCTCGCCGCCCTCGGCCAGCGTCCGCGCCACGTGGGCCGAGTCGAGCGCCGCCACCGCGGCGGCCACCTGCGGCATCCGCTTGCCGAAGCGCGGCCCGAGCGCCCGGTAGTTCGGCTTCACCTCGTAGCTGACCAGGTCGCCCTCGTCGGAGACGAAGTCCAGCTCCTTGACGTTCAGCTCCGCGGTGACCAGGTCGGCGCGCGCCTCGATCCCCGCCCGCTCGTCCTCGTTGGCGACGATCACGGCACGGCGCAGCGGCTGGCGCACTTTCACCTTGGCGGTGGCGCGGGCGGCGTGGCCGAGGCTGACCGTGCGCCGCACGGCGGCCATCGCGGCCTCCAGGTCGGGGTCGCGGAGCGCCTCCTCGACCGCCGGGAAGTCGCGCAGGTGGACCGAGTCCGGCGCCGTCCCGAACTCCTCGTCGGCGCCCCCGGCGAGGTTGCGGTGCAGCTCGTCGGCGAGGAAGGGGACGAACGGCGCCAGCAGCGCCGCGGTCTCCAGCAGGCAGGTGCGCAGGGTGGCGAACGCCGCCCGGTCGCCCTCCCAGAAGCGCGGTCGCGAGAGCCGCACGTACCAGTTGGAGAGCTCCTCGACGAAGTCGGCGATCGCCCGGCCTGCCGTCGTGCAGTCGAAGTCGTCCATCCGCTCGCGCACCGTCGCCACCGTCGCCTGCAGGCGGGAGAGCGCCCAGCGATCGAGGTCGGTTGCGGCGGCTGAAGCATTTTTGTCGTCAGGGGACGAAAAACCTTCGGTGAAGGCCTCCGGGCCGAGGCCCTCGGCGTTCGCGTAGAGGACCCAGAAGGAGTAGGTGTTCCAGAGCGTGTTGATGAACAGTCGCACCGACTCGCCGACCGTGTCGAGCGAGAAGCGGTAGCCCGCCCAGGGCTGCTGGCTGGTCAGGTAGTACCAGCGGAACGCGTCGGCGCCGTGGGCGGCGAGCACGTCCCAGGGGTCGACCACGTTGCCGCGGCTCTTCGACATCTTCTGGCCCTCGGGGTCGAGGATCAGCCCCAGGCAGACGCAGTTGCGGAAGCTCGAGGTGTCGAACAGCAGGGTCGACTCGGCGAGCAGCGTGTAGAACCAGCCGCGGGTCTGGTCCTGGGCCTCGCAGATGTAGTCGGCCGGGAAGCGCTCGGCGAACTCCTCCTGCCCCTCGAAGGGGTAGTGGAACTGGGCGAACGGCATCGCGCCGCTGTCGTACCAGGTGTCGATCACCGAGCTCACCCGGCGCATCTCCGAGCCGCAGTCCTCGCAGCGGATCGCGACCTCGTCGATGTAGGGGCGGTGGAGGTCCTCGGGCACCTCGCCGCCGGAGCGCTCGCGCAGCTCGGCGACCGACCCGATGCAGGCGGTCGCCGCGCAGTCGGCGTCGGCGCAGCGCCAGATCGGCAGCGGGGTGCCCCAGTAGCGG
The DNA here is from genome assembly GCA_963763265.1 of uncultured Actinomycetes bacterium. Lineage (GTDB taxonomy): Bacteria > Actinomycetota > Thermoleophilia > Solirubrobacterales > 70-9 > VAYN01. The sequence goes on from CAVXNN010000004.1 coordinate 157,232, forward strand.
TTCCGCGAGAGCGCCCAGTCGACGTTGTTCTCCAGCCATTTGCCGAAGCGGCCGTGCTTGACGTGCTCCGGGTGCCAGCCGATCGTCTCGTTGTTGGCGAGCAGCTCCTCGCGGGCCGCGGAGGTGGCGATGTACCAGCTGGTCGTCGCGTAGTAGAGGAGCGGCGTGCCGCAGCGCCAGCAGTGCGGGTAGGCGTGCTCGTAGACCTGCTCGCGGAAGAGCAGGCCGCGGCGATCGAGGTCGTCGATGAGGCGGCGCGTCGTCTCACTCCCTTTTACGAACTCGCCGGCGAAGCCGATGACTCGGTGGTCGAACGTGCCGTCCGGACCGACCGGGTTGTAGAGGGTGCCGGCGTCGGTCGGGTCGAATACCCCGTTGTCGGCGGCGACCCTGTAGTCGTCCTCGCCGAACGGGGGAGCGATGTGGACGAGGCCGGTGCCGTCCTCGGTGGTGACGAACGAGCCGCCGAGGACGTGGAAGGGGTCGGTGGAGCCGGGCCCCGGGCCGCCGTCGGCGAGCTCGAAGACCGGGCCGCGGTAGCGGCGGTCGATCAGGTCGGTCGCGGGGAACGTGTCGATGACCTCGGCCGCCTCGCCCAGCACCCGCTCGACCAGCGACTCGGCGACGATCAGCACCTCGCCGTCGATCCGGGCGCGCGCGTAGGTCACCTCCGGGTTGACCGCGACGGCGACGTTCCCCGGCAGCGTCCAGGGCGTGGTGGTCCAGACCAGGAGCGACTCGCCGGTCTCGGCGCCGTCCGCGCCGAGCAGCGCGAAGCGGACGTAGATCGAGGCGTCCTTGACGTCCCGGTAGCCCTGGGCCACCTCGTGGGAGGACAGCGGCGTCCCGTCCCGCGGGCAGTAGGGGACGACCTTGTGGCCCTCGTAGAGGCTGCCCTTGTCCCAAAGTTGGCGCAGCGACCACCAGACCGACTCGATGTAGCGGTCCTCGAGCGTCACGTAGGGGTCGTCGAGGTCGACCCAGAAGCCGATCCGCTCGGTCAGCCGGTTCCACTCCTCGACGTACTCGAAGACCGACTCGCGGCAGCGCCGGTTGAACTCGGCGATCCCGAAGTCCTCGATCTCCTGCTTGGAGGAGATGCCGAGCTGTTTTTCGACCTCCAGCTCGACCGGCAGCCCGTGGCAGTCCCAGCCCGCCTTGCGCGGCACCCGGTAGCCGCACATCGTGCGGTAGCGCGGGTAGACGTCCTTGAAGACGCGGGCGAGGACGTGGTGGGACCCCGGTCGGCCGTTGGCGGTCGGCGGGCCCTCGTAGAAGCTCCACACCGGGGCGTCGGCGCGCGCGGCGAGGGTGCGGGCGAAGAGGTCCTGCCCGCGCCAGCGCTCGAGCACGCGCTGCTCGAGGTCGGGCAGGGACTGCTTGGGGTCGACAGGGGCGAATCCGGGCACGGCGCACGATTCTAGGAGTGAGGCCGCCCGGGACCGGGACCGGCCCGCGGGCGGGCGCCGGCGCCCGGCGTCGCCGTGGGCCGCCACGCCGGCCGGCCGCGCAGCCAATATGGTTGCAGCGATGCCTGCATTCGATCTGAACGGCAAGGTGGCGCTGGTGACCGGCGCGGCGCGCGGGATCGGCTACGAGACGGCGCGCCAGATGCAGATGCGCGGCGCCTCGGTGGCGGTGCTCGACCTCGACCCGCAGCAGGCGGGCGAGGCGGCCGAGCGAATCGGGGCGCGGGCGATCGGGATCGGCGCCGACGTCACCGACCAGGGAGCGATGCTGGCCGCGGTCGCCGAGGTGGTCGAGAAGTTCGGCGGCCTCGACTGCGCGGTCGCCAACGCCGGGGTCGCCCAGAAGCAGCTGGCGACCGTCTACGGGATCTCCGGCGAGGAATGGGAACGGGTGCTCGAGGTCGACCTGCTCGGCGTCTTCCGCACGGTGCGGGCGGCCCTGCCGCAGATCGTCGAGCGGCGCGGTCAGATTGCCCTCGTCTCCTCGGTCTACGCCTTCGCCAACGGCTTCGGCAACAGCCCCTACGCGGTCGCCAAGCCGGGGGTCGAGAGCCTCGGCCGGGCGCTGCGGGTGGAGCTCGCGCCGCACGGCGCGAGCGCGACCGTCGCCTACTTCGGCTGGGTCGACACGACGATGGTCCAGGACGCGCTGTCCCAGCCCGACGCCCAGAAGCTGAACGAGAACCTCCCCGCCTTCATGATGAAGCGGATCAGGCCCGACGAGGCCGCCGCCGCGTTCGTGCGCGGCATCGAAGAGCGCGCCCCGCGCGTCTTCGCGCCGAAGTGGTGGCGCTACGTCTCCGCCCTGCGCGGCGTCCTCAACCCGCTGCTGGACCGCTACCAGGAGCGCGACGCCCGCACCAAGGCGCTGCTCGCCGACGTCGACGCCCGCGCCCAAGGCGGCCGCGGCTGAGCCTCAGGGCCGGGTGGCGCGCTCCAGGGCGTTGATCACCGACTCGTAGTCGCGGCCGGTGGCGCGGGACATGCCGATCTCGCAGGTGCGGTTGCTGGAGAGGTAGGCGTCGAAGCGGCGCTCCGGCAGGGCGGCGCTCGCGGCGGCGACCTCCCGTGCCTCGGCCCGCGTCGCCGCCGCGGTCAGCTCCGGGCGGGAGATGCCGCGGTCGCCGGCGAAGCCGCAGCAGGTGGCGGTGGGCGGCTGGTGGACGTCCGCGGCGATCGCCGCGGCGAGGGCGGCGAGGCGCCCGTCGTCGCCTTGGCGGCGGGTCGCGCAGGTCGGGTGGATGGTCGCCGCGTCGAGGCGGTGGACGATCTCCAGGCCGGGCAGCAGCCGGTCGTGCGCCCAGGCCACCGAGTCGAGGACCTCCAGCTCCGCCAGGCGGGCCGCGTTCTCCTCGCCCAGCGTCCCCTCCCCCGGCTCGACGATCTGGCCGGTGCAGGAGGCCGCGTCGACGACGATCGGCAGCGCCCCCTCGCCGCTCCACTCCCAGAGCCGCTCGACCAGCTCGTTGGCCTTGTGGCGGTGCGCGTCGCCGAACCCTTTCGAGCTCCAGGGCAGCCCGCAACAGCTGCCCGCCACCGCGGCCGGGATCCAGACCGGCAGCCCGGCGCGCGCCGAGACGGCGACCAGCGCCTCGATCGGGCCGCCGCCGAAGATCCGGTTGGTGCAGGAGGGCACGTAGACGGCGGCGGCGCCCTCGCGGCTGGTCGCCGGCAGGCGCCCCTTGGCCGCGCCCGGCAGCGAGCGTCCGCGGCGCGTCCGCCGCGCGGCCGGCCCGCCGACCCGCAGCGCCGTCCGCGAGGCCGACTCGACCGCGCCCCACCGCTTCGCGGCGCCCTTCGCCGCCCGCGCGGCGCGCTCGGTGTGGCGCGCGGCGCGCAGCTCCTTGACCAGCGCCCCGGTGTCGATCCCGACCGGGCAGGCGAGCTGGCAGCTGCCGTCGGCGGCGCAGCTGTCGAGCACCTCGTGGCCGAGCTCGGCGAGCAGCGCTTCCTGCACCGGGGAGCCGCTCGGCTGGCGGGCGATCTCCCGGCGCAGGACGATCCGCTGGCGCGGCGTCGTGGTCAGGTCGCGGCTCGGGCAGACCGGCTCGCAGAAGCCGCACTCGACGCAGGCGCTCGCCGAGCCCTCGATCGGCGGCGTCGTCTTCAGGTCGCGCAGGTGGGCGCCCTGGTCGCGGCTCAGCACGACGCCCGGCGAGAGCACGCCGTCGGGGTCGGCGAGCCGCTTCACCCGCCACATCAGCTCGGTCGCCTTCTCCCCCCACTCGCGCTCCACGTAAGGGGCCATGTTGATGCCGGTCCCGTGCTCGGCCTTCAGCGAGCCGTCGTAGCGGTCGACGATCAGCTCGACCAGCCCTCCCATGAAGGCCTCGTAGCGCTCCACGTCCTCTTCCTTGGCGAAGTCCGGGGTGAGCATGAAGTGGAGGTTCCCGGCCGAGGCGTGCCCCGCCACCCCGGGCAGGAAGCCATGCTCGCCGAGCAGCGCCTGCAGGTCCCGCGCCGCGTCGGCGATCCGCGCGGGCGGCACGCAGACGTCCTCGACGATCAGCGAGGTCCCCGCCGGGCGCACCTTGCCGACCAGGCCGTGGAGGCCGTCGCGGACCCGCCAGGCGATCTCGATCTCCTCCGCCTCGCGGGTGAAGGCGATCGGCAGCGTCGTCTCGTGCGCGGCGAGCAGCTCGCCGGCGCGCGCCACCTGCGCGTCGAGCTCGGCCTCGGTCTCGCCGCCGAACTCGACCAGCAGCGCGGCGCCGGCCGGGTCGAGCTCCTTGAACTCCGGCGGCGCGCCGACCATGTTCCAGCCGGCGGTGATCAGCGCCGGGGCGACCATCAGCTCGACCGCGGTGGCGCCGCTCGCGACCAGCTCGCCGACCGGCGCGACGGCCCGGTCGATGTCGGGGAAGTGGACCCAGGAGACGGTCGTGAGCGGCGGCTGCGGGACGGTCTCGAAGACGACCTCGGGGATGTAGGCGAGCGTGCCCTCCGAGCCGACCAGCAGGCGGCGGAAGATCTCCAGCGGCTCCTCGGCGTCGAGGAAGGCGCAGAGTCGGTAGCCGGTGGTGTTCTTGATCTCGAACTTGCGGCGGACCCTGGCGGCCAGGTCGGCGTCGGCGCGCAGCTCGTCGCGGATCGCCGCGAGCCCCGCGCAGAGCTCCGGCTCGGCCGCCGCCAAAGCGGCGGCGGCGCCGGGCGCCGCGGTGTCGATCCGCGTTCCCGACGGCAGCACGAAGGTGAGCGAGCGGATGGTCGCGTAGGAGTCCCTCGTCACCCCGCAGCGCATCCCGCCGGAGTTGTTGGCGACGACGCCGCCGACCGTGGCGACGTCGGTGCTCGCCGGGTCGGGCCCGAGGCGGCGCCCGAGCGGCGCCAGCACCCGGTTGACGTGGCCGAGGATCGTCCCGGTCCCGACCCGCACCGCCGCGCCGTCGTCCTCCACCGCGAGGCCGCGGAAGTGGCGCCGCACGTCGACCAGGATGCCGTCGGTCTGCCCCTGGCCGTTGAGGCTGGTGCCGCCGGCCCGGAAGGTGACCGGGATGTCGCGCTCGCGGCCGAAGGCGAGCAGCTTGGCGACGTCGTCGGGCTCCTTGGCCATCACCACGGCGCGCGGCAGGCGGCGGTAGGGGCTGGCGTCGGAGGCGTAGCGGACGAGGTCGCCGGGGCCGCTCAGCACGCGGTCGGCGCCGAGCAGACGCTGCAGCTCCCCGCGTAGCGGCTGGGCGACGCCCGCGGCGAGCGCCTCCGGGGCGCGGTCCGGCGAAGGGTCGCGGATCGGCGGTCGCAGCGCCTTCGGGCCGCGGTCGAGCAGCGAGCGGAGGCCGGCCGCCATCGACTAGAAGAGCGCCATCCCGGGCGCGACGGGGACTTCGACCAGCTCCGGCCGCGAGGAGGCGAGCGCCGCGGCCAGCGCGCCCGCCACCTCGTCGCGGTCGCGGGCGCGGTGGGCGGCGACGCCGTAGCCCTCGGCCACCGCGGCGACCTCGAGCCGCGGCAGGTCGAGGCCGGGCGCCCCGGTGATCTGCTCGACCTCGGCGAACCACTTGAGGATCGCGTACTCCTCGTTGCGCAGAACCAGGAAGGTGACCGGGACGTCGTAGGCGACGGCGCTCCAGAAGGCGGTGATCGCGTACTGCGCGGAGCCCTCGCCGAGCACGCAGACGACCGGTCGGTCGGGCTCGGCCAGCTGCACGCCGACCGCCGCCGCGAGGCCGAAGCCGAGGCCGCCGCCGGCGCTGAAGTAGTAGGAGCCGGGGCGCGAGAGGCGCAGCTGGTTGCGCAGCGCGAGGGTCGAGGAGGGCGACTCGAGGACGACGATCGCGTCCTCGGGGAGCGCCTCGCGGAGCGCCGCGTGGACGGTGGAGGCGTTGAGCGGGTCGGTGATCTCCATCTCCCCCGGTCCCGGGTTGGGCTCGGGCGCCGCGCGTCGCGACTCGGGGATCGCCTCGACCAGCGCCGCCAGGGTCAGGCCGACGTCGGCGACGATCGCGTCGCCCATCGGCGCGCGGACCGCCTCGTCGGGGTCGGAGGTGATGGCCACCAGGCGGGCGCCCTCGGGCAGCAGCGGCCCGGGGATGTGCGGGTAGTAGGGGAAGACCGAGCTGCCGACGACGAGGATCAGGTCGTGGCCCTCGAGCGTCTGGCCGACCGGGCCGATCGCGGGCGGCAGGACGCCGCGGAAGCTTGGGTGGTCCTCGGGGAAGCCGAGGCGGACGCCGCCGGTCGCGGGCGAGGCCCAGACCGGGAGGCGCTGGCGCTCGGCGAGCGCGACGGCGCTCTGCCAGCCGCCGGCCGCGTCGATGTCGGGACCGGCGATCAGCACCGGGTTGGCGGCGGCGTCGAGCGCCGCGGCGAGGGCCGCGACCGCCTCGGGGTCGGCGACGGCACGGCCGCTCACCCTGCGGGTCGTCGCGTGGCGGGCGTCGGCGGCGTCGACCTCGACCTCCCAGTCGTCCATCGGCAGGCTGACGAAGACCGGGCCGCGCGGCGCCAGGCCGGCCAGGTGGGCGCCGTGGGCGAGCGCCAGCGGGACGTCCTCGGCACGCGGCGGCTCGTAGCTCCACTTGACCAGCGGGTGGGGCATGCGGGTCGCGTCGCGGTTGGTGAGGTTGGCCTGCAGGGTGATCTGGGCGCGCGCCTGCTGGCCCGCGGTGATCAGTAGCGGCGAGTGGTTGGCCTGGGCGTTGAAGATCGCCCCCATCGCGTTGCCCACCCCCGGCGCGGTGTGGAGGTTGACGGCGGTGGTGCGACGCGAGGCCTGGGCGAAGCCGTCGGCCATGCCGACCACGACCGCCTCCTGGAGGCCGAGCACGTAGCGGAAGTCGGCCGGGAAGTCGCGCAGCATCGGCAGCTCGGTGGAGCCCGGGTTGCCGAAGACCGTCGTCATCCCCTGCTCGCGGAAGAGGTCGAAGGTGGCCTCACGGACGGTCGGCATTCGCGGCAGCCTACCCCCTACCGGCGTGAGATCCGCTGAGCGGTTGTTGAGCCTTTGTTACACCGATCGGTGTAGTGGTTTGGATGGGGGATTTGTTGCATCGCTTCCCCTGCCCGGCGCGGCGGGCGATAAAGGAGAGGTGAGAGATCAGACCTTGAGAAGCCACCAGGTGCCGGAGGCGCCGCTCGCCCCGCGCCTCGCCGGGCTGGCGGTCCTCTGCGTGAGCCTGTTCGCGCTGGCGACCGTCGCCGGACTGTGCGCGAACGGCCTCGCCTGAGCAGCCGGCCCCGGCCGAGCGACCCCGCCTAGGATGGCGCCGATGCGCGCCCCGCGGACCACGCTCGCGCTGCTCGGCCTGCTCGCCGCGGCGGCGCTCCTCGCCGGCTGCGGCGGCGGCACGCGGCAGGAACGGATGCCCGTTGCCTGCGGCGAAGGCCAGGCGGCGATCCTCGACGCGCTGCGCGCCGCCCCCGGCGACGTGACCCTGGGCGGCGAGGTGCCGATCAGCGGCTGCCTGGTGATCGGCTCCGAAGAAGGCGAACTCGCCGACCTCGGCGAAGGAGCGCTCGCCGCGGCCACCAAGCTGAACGCCGCCGGACGGGCCAAGCCGGGCGGCCAGGCCAACCTCGAGCTCGGCTACCTGCTCGGCGCGATCGCCCGCGGCAACGCGGCGACCGAAGGCCTCCACGCCGACCTGCTGCGCCGCCTCACCGTCGCCGCCCGCTGGTCGCCGGGCGGCCGGCCGCTCTCCCCGCGCTTCCTCGCCACCTACGAAAAGGGCTTCGCCGCGGGCCGCGGCCACGGTTGAGGCGACCGGTCCCACACCGGCGCGCCTCCAACGCGGCGGGCGGGCAAGAGGTCGCGCGCCCATCCGAGACGGCGCGCCCGTCCCTTCCCCCGGTCTGACAGGTGGGAGGAAGGGCGCGCCTGCGCGGGCGGGGTAGCGGACGTGCCGGCCAACTGTGCCCCCGTCACGCATCCGTCACCCCCCGCGGCCCGCGTTCGCGGTTCTCCGGAGCATGTACGGGAAGGTGCGAACTCACCGGGGCGCCGGCCGACGCGTTTGCGGTTCTCCGGAGCATGTACGGGAAAGTGCGAACGCCGCGGCGGCGTCGGGCGTGCGGTCGACCTTTGACCCGGCCCCATCTCGCGGTCGTCCCTTGGCCCGGTAGCCGGACGCCAGGACGACCGCGCCCGCCGCGGCGGGCGAAAGGTCGACCGCGCCTGGGAGTCGCGGGCGTCCGGGCGGGGGGTGCGTGCCGAGGCGCGCCCGTCCCGCCCTGCTACCTGCCGAAGTGGAGGACGGGACGGGTGCGCCTCGGCAGACGGGCGACGCCGCGCGGACGGGCGTACCGTCTTCGGCGGCGGGCGCGGCGGGGGGGTCGATCGTCGGAGCGCGCCGGCAGCGGAGCCGAGCGGGCCGCCGCGGGCGCCCGCGCAATACGCTTGGGACCCCCTACCGAGACTTACGGAGGCAGACCTTGAGCGTTGACGCAGAATCCACCGCGAGCGAGCAACTCTGGGGTGGCGAGACCACCAAAGCAGTCGACAACTTCCCCGTTTCCGGCGAGCGCGTGCCGGTCCCCGTGGTGCGCTGGCTGGGCCGCATCAAGTCCGCCGCGGCGGAGGCCAACGGCGCCCTCGGCAAGCTCGACGGCGACCTCGCCGAGCGGATCGCCGCGGCCGGCAAGGCCGTCGCCGAGGGCAGGCACGACGGCCAGTTCCCGATCGACGTGTTCCAGACCGGCTCCGGCACCTCGAGCAACATGAACGCCAACGAGGTGATCGCGACGCTGGCCGGCGACGGGGCGCACCCCAACGACCACGTGAACATGGGCCAGTCGTCCAACGACGTCTTCCCCAGCGCCGTGCACCTGGCGGCGCTCGACGAGGTGACCCACCAGCTGCTGCCCGCGATGGGCGCGCTCGAGGACGCGCTGCAGGCGAAGGCTGACGAGTTCCGCGACATCGTCAAGGCGGGCCGCACGCACCTGATGGACGCCGTGCCGGTCACCCTCGGCCAGGAGTTCGGCGGCTACGCGGCGCAGGTGCGCCTCGCCGTGCAGCGGGTCGAGGCGACGCTGCGGCGGGTCGGCCAGATCCCGCTCGGCGGCACCGCCACCGGCACCGGCCTGAACACGCACCCGGAGTTCGCCGCCAAGGTGCGCGAGCGGCTCGCCGCCGACACCGGCCTGGAGATCTCGGCGCCGCTCGACCGCTTCGAGGCGCAGGGCAACCGCGACGCGCTGGTCGAGCTGTCCGGGGCGCTCAAGGTCTACGCGGTCTCGCTCAACAAGATCGCCAACGACCTGGCGCTGATGGGCTCCGGCCCGCGGGCCGGGCTCGCCGAGCTGCGCCTGCCGGAGCTGCAGAAGGGCTCCTCGATCATGCCGGGCAAGGTCAACCCGGTGATCCCCGAGGTCGTGATCCAGGTCGCCGCGCAGGTGATCGGCAACGACGCGGCGATCACGATCGGCGGCATGCAGGGACAGTTCGAGCTGAACGTGCGGGTGCCGCTGATCGCGCGGAACCTGCTCGGGTCGATCAAGCTGCTGACCAGCACCTCACGGCTGCTGAACGAGAAGTGCGTGGCGGGGCTCGAGCCGAACGAGGAGATGACCAACCGCCACGCCGAGGCCACCTTGGCGACGGCGACGGCGCTCAACCCGCACATCGGCTACGACGCCGCGGCGGCGATCGTCAAGGACGCCGCCGACTCCGGCCGGCCGCTGCGCGAGGTCGCGCTGGAGCACGGCGTCTCGGTCGAGACCCTCGACGAGGCCCTCGACCACCGCGCGATGGCCCGCCCGCACGGGGACTGAGGGGAAGGGGGCGGGCGCACGCCGCCCGCTCCGCGCCCCGCAGCGACGCCGCGCCCGGCCCCCTCCTCCATCGGCAGGCAGGAGGGGACGGCGCGGCTCAGTTCAAGCCCTTGCACCACGACGGGCGCGGGCGCGCTTGCGCTCCCGACCCGCACCCGGAAGCACGGGGCGCGGGAGTCACAAAGAGTCCAGGAAGGTCACTCTTCCTTTCTTCTTCTTCAGACGTTGCGATGACGTGACCATGGTCCGGGTCCCTTATAGGGGCCCAAATCCGTGCAGCGCGCCTGCGCCCCGGCGCGCAAGCCAAGGCGAGCGCGGTTCGTCACGCTCGCCGGCCGCAAGCCAAGCGGGCGCGGTTCGTCACGCCCGCACCAGCCGCAAGCCGGAGCGAACGCGGTTCGTCACGCCCGCCGGCCGGAGGGGCTCGCGGGAGGCCCGATGGTCTCCCGAACGAACCTCCATGCAGTTAGTGAGAGAGGGAGACCATCGGGCCTCCCTCTCGCCTCACCCCTGCAGCGCGACGAACCGCTCCTCGGTCAGCTCGTAGACCGCGAACGCCGGTCCCTCGCGGGTGTTGCCGGAGTCCTTGACGCCGCCGTAGGGCATCTGGTCGGCGCGGAACGCGGGGACTTCGTTGACCATGATGCCCCCGAACTCGAGCGTCCGGCCGGCCTCGATCGCGCGGCCGAGGTCGCGGGTGAAGACGCCGGCCTGGAGGCCGAACCGCGAGTCGTTGGCCATCGCCAGGCCTTCGGAGAAGTCGTCGAAGGTGTCGATCGTCGCCACCGGGCCGAAGATCTCCTCGCACCAGACCTTGGCGGTCTTCGGCGCGCCGCGCAGCAGGGTCGGCGCCAGGCAGCGGCCCTCGTCGACCAGCTCGCCGCCGACGATCAGCTCGGCGCCCGCGGCGACCGCCTCGTCGACCCACGCCTTGACCCGGTCGCGGTCGTCGGGAGTGATCAGCGGCCCGACGTCGGTGTTCGGGTCGAGCGGGTCGCCGACCACCAGGCCTTCGACGTTCTTCACCATCCGCTCGGTGAAGCGGTCGGCGATCGCGGAGTGCAGGAGGATGCGCTGGATCGAGATGCAGACCTGGCCCGCGTGGGCGAAGGCGTGGATCTGCGCCTTGTCGGCGGCCGCTTCCCAGTCGCCGTCCTCGTTGACGATCAGCGGCGCGTTGGAGCCGAGCTCCAGGTTCACCTTCTTGTGCGGGGCCCGCGAGCGGATCCCCCAGCCGACCGGCGCCGAGCCGGTGAAGGTGATCGCGCCGACCAGGTCGTGCTCGACGATCGCGTTGCCGACTTCGCGGCCCGAGCCCGGGACGACGTTCAGCCAGCCCTCCGGCAGCCCCGCCTCGGCCAGGATCTCCACCAGCTTGATCGCGGTGATCGGCGTCTGCCCGGCGGGCTTCAGCACGACCGCGTTGCCGGCCGCGATCGCCGGGCCGAGCTTGTGGGCGACCAGGTTCAGCGGGAAGTTGAAGGGCGAGATCGCCCCGACCACCCCGTAGGGCACCCGCAGCATCACGCCAAGCTTGCCGACCCCGCCCGCCGAGGCGTCCATCGGCACGGTCCCGCCGGTCAGCTTGCGCGCCTCGACGGCGCTGAAGGTGAGCGTGTCGACGCAGCGCTGCGCCTCGACCGTGGCCGTCTTCAGCGGCTTGCCCGCCTCGGCGGCGATCGTCCGGGCGATGTCGTCGACCCGCTCGCGGACCAGGGCGGCGGCGCGGTCGAGCACCGCGGCGCGCTCGTACTGCGGGAAGTCGGCGGTCTCGAAGGCGCGATGGGCGGCCTCGATCGCCCGTACCGCGGTACTTGCGTCGCCCTGGGCGACCCGGCCGACCACGGTTCCGTCGTAAGGGCTCAGCACCTCCTGCCAGCCGATCCCCTCACTCCACTCGCCGGCGACGAGGAGCTTGTGATCGGTGGGTTTCACCGTCTCCGTTGCCACTTCCGACCTCCGTCCCTTCTCTGGCGTTCAATAGAACTAGACGGCTCCAGCGTAGCGCCGGCGAGCGCCCGGCACCCCCGCCGCGACTACAGGTCCTCCCGCCTGTTGATGAGATTCATGCCCGTGCGTTTCCGCCCCCCGATCTCCGCCCCCCGGCGCCGCCTCGCGGCCGGCCTCCTGGCCCTGCTCGCGGCGCTCGCCTGCGCGGTCGCCGCGCCCGTCGCGAGCGCCCGCGCCCAGGTCAACTGGGTCGTCCACGGGCACGGCTTCGGCCACGGGGTCGGGATGAGCGCCTACGGCGCCTACGGCTACGCGCTGCACGGCAAGGGCTACAGGTTCATCCTCGGCCACTACTACCCGGGGACCAGCCTCGGGGAGATGAGCGGCCCGCAGATCGTGCGGGTGCTGCTGGAAGCCTCCTCGGGCGACGTGGTCTTCTCGGCAGCGACCGGGGCCTGCGGGACGAAGCTCGCACCGGGCCGCAGCTACGAGGCCCACCGGGCCGGCAACATCGTCGTCCTGCGCACCTCCGCCGGCAAGCCGCTGAAGCGCTGCGGCCGCAAGCTGCGCGCCGCCGGGCAGGGAAGCGTCGACATCGCCGGCCTCGGCCGCTACCGCGGCGCCCTGGAGACGGTGCCGGCCGGGCGCGGGAAGCTGAACGTCGTCAACGCGCTGCCGGTCGACCAGTACGTGAAGGGCGTCATCCCCAACGAGTCGCCGCCGTCCTGGCCGATGGCCGAGCTGAAGGCGCAGGCGGTCGCCTCGCGCTCCTTCGCGCTGACCGCCGGGGTGGAAGGGCACGGCTTCGACCTCTACGCCGACACCCGCAGCCAGGTCTACAAAGGCCTCGAATCGGAGTACACGACCTCCGACGAAGCCGCCGAACAGACGGCGGGACAGGTGCTGACCTACGAAGGGGAAGTCGCCGAGACGCTCTTCTCGGCCTGCTCGGGCGGCCGGACGGAGAGCATGCAGAACGTCTTCGGCTCGGCTGTCCCGTACCTGGTCGGCGTGCAGGACCCCTACGACGGCCTCTGCCCCCTGCACCACTGGACGCTGAAGCTGAGCGGCCCGGAAATCAGCGAAAAGCTGTCGGCGCTGCTCGATGGCCGGCTGAAGCGGGTGGTGGTGACGAAGACCGGCTACTCGCCGCGGATCATCGAAGCCAAGCTCTACGGGACCGGCGGGGTGACCACGGTGACCGGCGAACAGCTCGAGGTCGCGCTGGGGGCCTACTCGACCTGGATGAGCTTCCAGAAGGTGGTCGGCAGGTGAGGATCTTCCTGGCCGGAGCGGGCGGGGTCATCGGGGCGCGGCTGACGCCGCTCCTCGCCCGGGCCGGGCACGAGGTGGCGGGGACGACGCGCTCCGCCGAGAAGGCGGAGCTGGTCCGCGGCCTCGGCGCCGAGCCGGTGGTGGTCGACGTCTACGACGCGGACGCCCTGCACGACGCGGTGATCGCCTTCGCCCCCGACCTGGTGATGCACCAGCTGACCGACCTGCCCGACGACGCCGCCGAGATCCCGGCCCGGGCGGCCGGCAACGCGCGGATCCGCGAAGAGGGCACCGCGAACCTGATCGCCGCGGCGCGGGCCGCCGGGGCCGGCCGCTTCCTCGCCCAGAGCATCGCCTGGGTTCCGGTGGGGGGCGGCGCCTCCCGTGAGCGCCACGAGTCCCAGGTCCTCGCCTACGAAGGGACCGGCGTCGTCCTCCGCTACGGCCAGTTCTACGGCCCGGGGACCTACTACGAGGACGCACCGCCCGACCCGCCCCGCATCGAGATCGCCGCCGCCGCCTGCCGCACCGCGTCTTTGCTCGACGACTCGGGCGGCATCATCGAGATCGTCGACTGAGCCGGGCGCCCCGGCCCCTCCCGCATCGCCGGTCCTACACGCGGATCGTGATCACGTCGCCGTCCCGCACGAGGTAGTCGCGGCCCTCGACCCGCAGCACGCCCTGGTCGCGCGCCGCCACGTAGCCGCCGCACTCGACCAGCTCCGCCCAGCCGATCACCTCGGCTTTGATGAACGCTTCCATGATCTCGGTGTGGATCGTCCCGGCCGCCTCGAGCGCCGTGGCGCCGCGGCGCAGCGGTCGCGCCACCGCCTCCTTGTCCTCGCCGGCGGTGAAGAAGGTAATCAGCTCGAGCAGCTCGTAGGCGGCGCGGACGAGGCGCGCCAGACCGGATCCCTCGACCCCGTAGGACTCCCGCATCTCGGCCGCTTCGGCGGGCTCCAGCTCGGCCAGCTCGCCCTCGATCCGGGCGCTCACCGCGACCGCCCCGGCGTCGACCGAGTTGGCGTGGCGGGCGACCTCCTCGGGCACCTCGGCGGCGTCCTCGTCGACGTTGGCGACGTAGAGGATCGGCTTCGTGGTCAGCGCGCCGAGGTTGCGAGCCGCGTCGGGCGCCGTCTCGGGCACCGGCACCGAGCGCGCCGGCTTCCCCGCCGCGAGAGCGTCGCGGACGGCTTCCAGCCAGGCCTGCTCGGCGAGCGCCGCTTTGTCGCCCGCCTTCGCCTGCTTGCCGACCCGCGGGATGCGGCGCTCCACCTGCTCGTAGTCGGCGAGGATCAGCTCGGTCTCGATCGTCTCGATGTCGGCGATCGGGTCGACGCGGCCGTCCGGATGGACGACGCCGGCGTCCTGGTGACAGCGGACGACGTGGCAGATCGCGTCGGTCTCGCGGATCGAGGCGAGGAACTGGTTGCCGAGCCCCTCCCCCTCGCTGGCGCCCTTGACCAGACCGGCGATGTCGTGGAAGTCGATCGTCGCCGGGACCAGCTCGGAGCTGCGCACCGTCTTGGCGAGCGCCTCGAGGCGCTCGTCGGGCACCTGGGCGACGGCGACGTTCGGCTCGATCGTCGTGAACGGGTAGTTGCCGATCTGCGCGCCCCCCGAGGTGAGCGCGTTGAAGAGGGTCGACTTGCCGGCGTTCGGCAGCCCGACGATCCCGACCTTCACCGCGCCTCCTCCTCGGGGCGCGACGCCGCCGCCGGCGGCTCCCCGGCGGGCGCCGCCTCTTCCTCGGGCAGCGGGACGACGAGCCCGAGCGCCAGGCCGAGCAGCACCCCGACGGCGACGTCGGACGGGTAGTGCATCCCCAGGTAGGGACGGCCGGCGGCGATCGCGACGGCGGGGACGAAGGCGACCGCGGCGCGGCGGTCGACCCGGGTCATCGCGGTGGCGACGGCGAAGGAGGAGGTCGAGTGCGCCGAGGGGAAGCTGAGCGAGCTCGGAGCGCCGCCGAGCGGCGGCAGGCCGTCGAGCACCGGCCGCGGCCGCCGCGCCACCCGCTTGATGCCGTAGTTGAGGCCGATCGCGGCGGGGCCGAGCGCCCCGCAGGTGGCCCAGGCGCGGCGGCGCGGCGCGTCCGCGGCGGCCAGGGCGGCACCCGCGACGAGCCAGCCGGCGCCGTTGTTGGCCGCCTTGCCGAGCAGCTTGGCGGCGCGCTCGAGCGCGGGCGTGTGGCCGCGGGTGCGCATCAGGCGCAGGAGCTTCGTGTCCAGGTCACGCATCGGCGGCGGAGCATAGCCACGCGGCGAGTTCGCACTTATCCACGCAGATCGTGGATAAGTGCGAACGCCCGCGGCGCGGCCCTACTTGAATTCGAAGGTCGCCAGGTCGGGGCCGAAGGTCGGGCTGAAGTTGACGCCTTCGAGGTTGATCGCGTCGGAGACGAAGATCGAGGCGGTGCTCGAGCCGTACGGCGCCAGCGGCGCCTCTTCCATGAATTCCCTGTCGAGCTGGGCGTATTCGGCTTCCTGCTTTGGCCCGAGCTGTTCTTCGCCGAGGCGGGCGATCTTCTTGCTCAGCTTCGGGTCGGCGAAGCGGGCCAGGTTGGAGCCGTAGGTCGGCGCGATGCTTTCTTCGGAGAGCAGCGGCCCGAAGAAGCCGTTCGGGCTCGGGTATTCGAGGAACCAGTTGGCCCAGCCGGTATCGAGATCCGGCGTCGAGCCGTTGGTGACGACGGTGAAGTAGTTCTCCGGGGCCAGCTGCTTGAGGTTCACCTTGAAGCCGATTTCTTCGAGCACGCCCTGGTAGTAGGCGCCGACGTCTTCGGAGGGCGCTTCGGTGTCGGTCCAGACGGTGACTTCGCGATCGCCCGGGTTCGCTGCGGCGATCAGTTCCTTGGCCTTCTTCACGTCGTGCGGGTAGAGGTTGAGCTTCTGGTAGCCGGGCATGCCGGGCGGCAGGATCTGCTTGCCGCCTTTCAGTCGGCCCGAGTAGAGCCGTTCGAGCGCCCGCGGATCGATCGCGTAGTTGACCGCCTGGCGCACCTTGACGTCGTCGAACGGCGCCCGCGTCGTGTTCATCCAGAAGAAGTAGGTGCTGAAGGTCGGTTCGACCCGGAACTGGCTGCCTTCGTACTTGGCGGCGATCGCGGCGTAGCGGTCCGGGGGCGGTTCGCTGCCCATCCAGTCGAGCTTGCCCGATTCGATCTCGTTGACCGCGGTCTGCCGGTTGCGCAGCACCTGGATCTTGATCTTGTCGACGTGCCCGGAGGGTAGCTGCGGCAGCAGCTTCGCGTTGCTCTTCGCCCACTGCGGGTTGCGTTCGTATTCCCAGCCGCGCCCCGGCGTCGAGGAGGAGATGACGTAGGGGCCGGTGGCCGGCGGCGGGTTCGCGGAGAGGTCTTCGGCGGGAGTCTTGGCCGGCAGGAGGGCGACGAAGGGCAGCGCCAGCTCGTCCTCGAGGGTGCCGCGCGGGTTGGTCAGGTGGATCGTGATCCGCCCGGTCTTGTCGTCGGTTTCGATGCCGGAGATGCCCCCCTTCTTCGTCTTGATGAACCTGGCGGCGCCGACGATGTCTTCGTAGAAGGGGGTGCCGCCGGAGTTGAGCCGGAAGGTCCGTTCGAGGCTGTGGGTGAAGTCGCTCGCCAGCACCGGTTCGCCGTTGGAGTAGCGCAGCCCCTTGCGCAGGGTCAGCGTGTAGGTCCTGCCGCCGTCGGTGATCTTCGGCAGCGCCGTCGCCAGGCCGGGGATGACCTTGCTGCCCGCTTCGCCGTTGGCGTGTTCGTAGGTCAGCAGCGGGATATAGGTGTCGTAGGTGGCGGTGAAGCCTTCCATCGTCTGCGAGAGGCCCGGGTCGAGGTGGTCCGGGAAGGACGCGTAGGCGCCGAGCAGGGTGCCGCCTTCGCGGCCGCCCCCGCCGGTCGTGGCGGAGGTCGAGGAGCCCGCGGAGCCCGAGGAGCCGCCGGAGGAGCCGCAGGCGGTCAGGGCCAATGCCGCCAGCGCGCACGCCGCGACCAGGAGGATTGTCTTTCTGGTTCCCACCACGCGCCCCTTCGGCAGAAACGGACGCAACCTTTAGCCCTGCCGCGAGCTGCCCGCGGCCGGAAATCTCCGCCGCCGGAACCGCCCGGCGGAGCATCGATCGGCTGAAGCCTTTTGGTTGTCAGGGCGCCAAAAGGTTTCAGCCGCGGGCAAAGGTTGTCCTTGCGCGCCGGGACGGAGACCGGGTCGGCCGGCCGGCACTCGCGACCTCCTACGATCGATGTATGCCCTTGGCGCTCGGACAGAGGTTTCTGCTCCACCACGCGCTGCGCGGCGGCGGCGTCGTCACGCTGGTGGCGATCGCGGCGGTGATCCTGCTGATCCGCTTCTGGCCGGCGATCGTCCGCTGGTGGGAGCAGCGCCAGTAGCCCTCGGCCACCCCACGGCGTCCGCCGTCGTCCGCGGATGACGCGGCGAAGCGCAATACCGCGCGATGCGCGGTACGCCGCTCAGCGGCGGTCGGCGAGGGCCGCGGCGGCGCCCGCCGCGACCGCGGTGACGGCGAGCACCGAGGGCCAGGCACCGATCCGTTTGGAGAGCGGGTGGGAGACGCCGAAGGCGGCGGCGTAGGTCGCGCCGAGGCCGGCGGCCAGGCCCGCGCCACCCGCCCGGCTCCACTGCCGCGCCGACCAGGCGCCGCAGGCGGCGAAGAAGAGGCCGCCGAGCTCCCGCCGGCCGCTGTATCTGGCGATCGCGAAGCCGCCGAGGAGGCCGGTCGCGACCACCGGCGAGGTGGGTGGCGTCTGCATTCGCCCAATCCTCGCAGGCCGCCGACACCGGCGGCCGAAGGTCAGGCCCGACGCCAGATCCCTCGAGACGTACAGAACTTCATGCTTTCGGGGCGCCAGCCGCCCCGCCGAGCCGGCGCGCCCGTCCCACCCTCCACTTCGGCAGGAAGGAGGGCGGGACGGCCGCGCCTCGGCGGGCGCCTCCCCGCCCGGACGCGGTCGACCTTTGTCCCGGGCCTGAAGTCGCGGTCGACCTTTGTCCCGGGCCTGAAGTCGCGGTCGACCTTTGTCCCGGAAGACGGGCGTTAGGACGACCGCGCCCGGCGGGGCGGGCCAAAGGTCGACCGCATGCCCGGGGGCCCCTCCGCCTGGCGCGCGCTCCGGGCGGCGGGCGTGGGATCGGGCGCCTTTCACGCACCCCCGCGTTCCGCGGCCCGTCCGTGCCCCCGGCGGGCGTGGGATCGGGCGCCGTGCATCGGGCGGTCGGCCCCGGGTCGCGCCGGTCGGACGCAAGATGATTGATTCCACGGCAGGGTGCGACCGGGGGCGCGCCCGGCCAAGCAGGTCAAGGACGCAGGGCGCAGCCTTTGCCGGTGGGCAAAGGCAAGTCCGAGGACGCCGAGATGCGCAGTGTGCCGGGCGCGTCATCCGGATGGGCGGTGTCGTGGAATCAATCATCTAGCCTGCGGACGATGGCCGCGCCGAGCCGCGAGGAAGCCTGGGAGCTCTTCTGCGAGTGGACCGAGTCCGAGTCGCTACGGCGCCACGCGCTCGGGGTCGAGGCGGCGATGCGGGCCTACGCGGAGCGCTACGGCGAGGACGCCGAGCTGTGGGCGGCGACCGGCATCCTCCACGACCTCGACTACGAGCGCCACCCGGACCTGGAGACCGGGCACCCCCGCGTGGCCCTCGCCCTCTTCGAGGAACGGGGCTACCCGCGGGAGCTGATCGACGCGGTCGCCGGTCACGCTCCCTACCTCGGCGTGCCGCGCGAGACGCGGCTGGCGCGGGCTCTCTTCGCGGTCGACGAGCTGAGCGGCTTCATCGCCGCAGTGGCGCTGGTGCGCCCGTCCGGGATCGCCGGCATGACGCCGAAGTCGGTGAAGAAGAAGATGAAGCAGCCGAGCTTCGCCGCAGCGGTCAGCCGCGAGGACATGCGGCTCGGCGCGGCGGAGCTCGGCGAGGACCTAGACGCCCACCTCGCCTTCGTGATCGCGGCGCTCGAGCCGCGCGCGGCGGAGCTCGGCCTGGCCGGCGCCGCGCCCCCGTCCCCCAACCCCGCCGGCGAGGACGCCGCCGCCGAGGCATAGGATTCGCCGGTGGGGATCTTCAACGTGACCGTTCGCGCCCAGCTCAGCGAGGGCACGATCGACCAGCTGACCACCTCCGGCTACTACTGGGTGCAGGGAGCGCCCGACGAAGAAGGGACGAGCCGGCGGCGCCACCACCTGCGGGTCCAGGCCGACAACTGCGACGACGCCGTCGAACGCGCCCGCAAGGAGGTCGAAGACGCGGGCGGCGACGGCACCCTGATCAAGTGCGGCGGCCCCGTCTACACCTGACCGCATCACCGGCCCTCCCGGCGGGTATATAGGGCCCATGGTCCGGAGAAGGCCCGGTCGCCGCGCCCTGATCGCCGTGCTCACGGTCGTGCTGGCGCTGCTGCCCGTCTCCTCGATCGCGGCCGTCTCGGCGTTCGCCGGCGACTCCGCTCGTCCCGGCGGCAACGGCGGCGCCGGGCCCGCGATCGTCGGCTTCGCGCCCCACAAGGGCTCGATCCACGGCGGCACCGTCGTCCATATCACCGGCGGCGGCTTCAACGACGTCGCCGGGGTCTGGTTCGGCACCCACAAGGCACGCGCCTTCCGAGTCCGCTCGGAGAATCTGATCGACGCGGTGGCGCCGCGCCAACCGCACGGCAACGCGGTCCGCATCATCGTCGCCGCCTCGGGCGGCGCCTCGATCAGCAACTCCCACTACCTCTTCATCGGCTGCCACGTGCCGCGGGTGAAGCACTACCGGCTGCCGCCGGCGCGCCAGGAGATCGCCGCGGCGGGCTGCAGGACCGGCCGGGTGACGCGCTCGCGTGCGGCGCGCGGGCCGCTGCGGGTGATCGCGGTGCACCCGCGGCCCGGAGCCTGGCTCGCGCCCGGCGCGCCGGTCCGCCTGCGCGTCCGTTATAAAAAATAAAAATAAATAAAAAAAAAAAAGAGGTGAGAATAAAAGTAGAAAAAAAAAAAAAGAAGAGAAAGGAGAGGAAGAAGAGAAGAGAGTAGGAGTAGGAGAGGGGGAGAGAGGGGAGGGAGAGAAGATGGAAGAAGAAGAGAGAGAAGAAGGAAAGAAAATGAAAGTGTAGAGAAATAAAAAAAATAAAAAAAAAAAAAAAAAAAAAAAAAAAAAAAAAAAAAAAAGAATAAAAAAAAAAAAAAAAAAAAAAAAAAAAAAAAAAAGAAAAAAAAAAAAAAAAAAAAAAAAAAAAAAAAAAAAAAAAAAAAAAAAAAAAAAAAAAAAAAAAAAAAAAAAAAAAAAAAAAAAAAAAAAAAAAAAAAAAAAAAAAAAAAAAAAAAAAAAAAAAAAAAAAAAAAAAAAAAAAAAAAAAAAAAAAAAAAAAAAAAAAAAAAAAAAAAAAAAAAACAAAAAAAAAAAAAAAAACAAAAAAAAAAAAAAAAAAAAAAAAAAAAAAAAAAAAAAAAAAAAAAAAAAAAAAAAAAAAAAAAAAAAAAAAACCAAAAAAAAAAAAAAAAAAAAAAAAAAAAAAAAAAAAAAAAAAAAAAAAAAAAAAAAAAAAAAAAAAAAAAAAAAAAAAAAAAAAAAAAAAAAAAAAAAAAAAAAAAAAAAAAAAAAAAAAAAAAAAAAAAAAAAAAAAAAAAAAAAAAAAAAAAAAAAAAAAAAAAAAAAAAAAAAAAAAAAAAAAAAAAAAAAAAAAAAAAAAAAAAAAAAAAAAAAAAAAAAAAAAAAAAAAAAAAAAAAAAAAAAAAAAAAAAAAAAAAAAAAAAAAAAAAAAAAAAAAAAAAAAAAAAAAAAAAAAAAAAAAAAAAAAAAAAAAAGCCGGCGCCGGAGCGCTTCGCTGAAGCCTTTTGGTGGTCCTGGCGCCCGAATGCTTCAGCCGCGGCGGCCGCCCCGGGTCGCGATCCGCTTGCCGGGCGGATACGCTGCGCGACGATGACCTTCGCGGGGAGCCTGTTCCTGATCGCCGTCGGTGCGATCCTGCGGTTCGCTACCCACTTTCACATCGAAGGCGTCGACCTGCAGACCGTCGGCGTGATCCTGATGATCGTCGGCGGAGTCGGGTTCCTGATCGCCATCGCGCAGTCGGTGGCCTGGTCGCGCCGCTCGCGCGAGCCGGAGGCGCCGCCCGACGAGCGGCGGCGGCCGCCGGACGAGTACCGCGACCCTCGCTACTGACGCGACCGGGAAGATAAAAAAAATAATAATAAAAAATAATAAAAAAAAAAAAAAAAAAAGAAAAAAAAAAAAAATGTCCTTGTCGTGACCGATCCGTCCGGCGCTGCCGGCGAGGTCGAAGCGAGTAAAAAATAAGTAATAAAAAAAAAAAAAAAAAAAAAAAAAAAAAAAAAAAAAAAAAAAAAAAAAAAAATAAAAAAAAAAAAAAAAAAATAGAAAAAAAAAAAGAAAAAAAAAAAAAAGAAAAAAGAAAAAGAAAGAAAAAAGAAATTATAAGTATGAATGGGATGAGGACCGCATGAGCTCGCACTTCTCCACGTCACGCGTGGGTAACTGCGCACTCGGGAATTTTTTTTTTTTTTTTTTTTTAAAAAAAAAAAAAAAATATTAAATTTTTAAAAAAAAAAAATAAAAAAAAAATAAATAATATAAAAAAAAAAAATAATTTAAAATTTAAAATAAAAAAATATAAAAATAAAAAAAATAAAATAAATATATATTTTTTTAAAAAAATAAAAAAAAAAAAAAAAAAAAAAAAAAAAAAAAAAAAAAAAAAAAAAAAAAAAATAATATATAAAATAAAAATTATTTTTAAAAAAAAAAAAATATATATATATATATATATTATATATATATATTTATATTTTTTTATAAATAATATATATAAAATATATAATTATTTTTATTTATTTTATTAATATATAATTATATATATATATTTTATTTTAAAAAAAAAATAAAAAAAAAAAAAAAAAAAATAAAAAAAAAAAAAAAAAAAAAAAAAAAAAAAAAAAAAAAAAAAAAAAAAAAAAAAAAAAAAAAAAAAAAAAAAAAAAAAAAAAAAAAAAAAAAAAAAAAAAAAAAAAAAAAAAAAAAAAAAAAAAAAAAAAAAAAAAAAAAAAAAAAAAACGACGTCAGGGGCGCTCGAGGAGGCCGGCGGCGTGGTCGGCGATCGCCGTCTCGCGCACCCGGAAGTGCATCTTCTTGCCGGTCGCGGTCATCGGCAGCGTCTCGAGGAGGCGGTAGGCGCGGGGGCGCTTGTAGTCGGCCAGCATCGGGTGGGAGCGACAGTGGCGGTCGAGCTCGGCGACCGTGAGCGCCTCGTCGTCGGGGACCACGTAGGCGACGACCAGCTCTCCCCAGCGCTCGTCGGGCAGGCCGACCACGCAGGAGTCGGCGACGGCGGGGTGCTCGTTCAGCACCTCCTCGACCTGCACCGGGTGGACGTTCTCGCCGCCGGAGATCAGCATGTCGTCGCCGCGCCCGACGATCGTCACGAACCCCTCGGCGTCCCAGGTCGCCAGGTCGCCGGTGTGGAACCAGCCATCGCGGAAGCGCGCCGCCTGCTCGACGGGGTTGTTCACGTAGGCGTAGCCCGCCTTCGGGGTGCGCACGACCACCTCCCCCACCTCCTCGCCGTCGCGCGCCACCGGGTCGGCCGGGTCGGCGCCGTCGCCGTCGGCGCGAAGGCGGGCGACGACCACGTCGTCGTCGGTGCAGGCGCGGCCCGCCGAGCCGGCGTGGGCGGGCAGGTCGGCCGGCCGCAGGAAGGTGTTCCAGAACGACTCGGTGGTCCCGTAGCCGTTGAAGATCCGCGGGGTCAGCAACTCCTGGTAGAGCAGGCAGGCCTCGCGCTCGAGCGGCGCGCCCATCGTCACGATGCCGCGCAGGCTGGCCAGGTCGCGCGGCGCCCGGCGCTGCTCGGCGGCGAGCATCGCCAGGTTGGTCGGCGCCCCGACCAGGAAGGTGAGCCCGCGCGCCGCGACCAGGTCGAGGACCGCCGCCGGGTCGAAGGCGCGCAGCGAGACCGCCGCCGCGCCGACGTAGAAGACCGGGTTCGGCCCGCCCGAGTAGAGGCCGCCGCGGTGGAACCACGGGGTCATGTTGAGGGTGCGGTCGTCGGGGCCGAGCGGGAAGTGCATGATCACGTCGTGGGCGCTCATCACCTCGACCAGGTCGCTGAGCGAGACGCCCTTCGGCAGCCCGGTCGTGCCCGAGGTGTACAGACGGGTCGTCTCGCCGTAGACGCCGCGGTCGGGTAGGGGCGGCGGGGCGGGATCGCCGGCGAGCAGCCGGTCGAAGTCCTCGCCGACCACCGCGGTCCAGGCGGGGGCGTGGGACGCCAGCTCGAGCGCCTCCCGGGCCCCGGCGCCGAGCTCGGCGTCGAAGACGAACGCGGCCGGCCGCGAGTCGTCGAGGACGTGGGCGGTTTCGCCCGCCGAGAGGCGGAAGTTGATCGGCGTCGCGACCGCGCCGAGCCGCAGCGCCGCCAGCCAGGTGAGCGCGAACTCGGGGCCGTTGAAGAGCTGGAAGACGACCGTCTCGCCAGGGCGCACGCCGCGCGCCGCCAGCTCCCCGGCCAGCCGCTCGACGTCGCGCCAGAGCTCGGCGTAGGTCCATGACCGCTCGCCCTCGGCCTCGGCCAGGGCGAGGCGGTCGGCGAAGCGCGAGACGTTGCGGGCCACCCCGGCGAGGTAGCCGAAGTCGCGCTCGAAGACGCCGCGGAAGCTGGTCGGGTCGTACTCGTACAAGGGTCGGTCCTCCTCGCGCCGAACTCTATTCGGCTGTTAGCGTGCCGGCCCACCGATCGAGAGCTCCGATCCAAAAGGGAGACCGCCTTGCCCCCTCGCCGCCTCGCCCTGCCCCCGACCATCCTCGCCGCGCTGCTGGCCATCGCCGCGATCCTGCCGGGCGCGGCGCTCGCCGCCGGCGGTCGCGGGACGATCACCGGCACCGTGCCGCAGCGGGGCATGAACATCCAGCTGCTGGCGGCGAGGCCGGGCGCCGGCACCCCGAGCCGGCTCGGCGCCACGCGCAGCGGCCGCGGCGGCAGGTTCACGCTCCGCTACCGCGGGGCCCGCGCGAACACGGTCAAGTACCTGCTGGCGACCCGCCCCGGCGGCGCAGCCGAAGCGGGCTATCCGATCTACGGCCAGAGCTACCGCCTCGCCGCGGCGCTCGACCAAGGCCGCGTGCCGCGGCGGGCGACCGTGACCGAGCGCACCACGGTGGCGATGGGCTTCGCGATGGCGCAATTCATCTCCGGCGGCCGGGTCGCCGGCAAGAACCCGGGGCTGCGCAACGCCGCCGCGATGACCGGTGACCTGACCACCCTCCGCGGCGGCCTGAGCCGAGTGCTGCGGCGCTTCCCCAACGGCCGCTCGACCTCCACCCTGCCGACCTTCAACTCGCTCGCCAACCTGCTGGCCCTCTGCCGCCGCCAGGACATGGCCTGCGTGCGGCTGCTCTCGCGGGCGCGGGCGCCGGGCGGCCGCCCCGCCCGGGACACGCTCGCCGCGGTCACCGACATCGCCCGCTACCCGTGGCACAACGCCCGCGGCCTCTACCGGCTCGCGCTGCGGGCGGCGCGCCGGCACAGCGCCTGGGCGCCGGCCCTCGGTCACGGCGAAGCACCCGGCGCCTGGACCCTGGCGCTGCGCTTCGAAGGCAGCCCGCCCGGGATGGACGGCCCGGGCAACTTCGCGATCGACGCCGAAGGCAATATCTGGGTGGCCAACAACTACGCCTACAGCCGCCGCTCCCGTCTGCCCGCCTGCGGCAGCGACGAGGTCTTCCGCTTCACCCCGACCGGCCAGACCTACCCGGGCTCGCCGTACACGGGCGGCGGCCTCAGCGGGGTCGGCTTCGGCATCGCCTTCGATTCCTCCGAACGCCTCTGGCTGGGCAACTTCGGCTTCGAAGGCAAGGGCTGCGAAACCGCGGCCGACCACTACACCGCCTCGGCCTTCAACCTGGACGGCGAAGCGCTCTCGCCGGAAGCCGGCTTCAAGGTCGGTGACATCAGCTGGCCGCAGGGAACGGTCTCCGACCAGCAGGGCAACGTCTGGTTGGCCAACTGCGGCAACGACAGCGTCACCCGGCTCACCCCCGGCAGCGTCGTCTCGCCCACCCGGCCGCCCGCCGCCGCCAACTTCGGCGAAGCGGCGATCACGGCCGGCGGCGAAGCCGGCTTCGAACGTCCCTTCGGCGCCGCGGTCAACGCCCAGGGCGACGTCTTCGTCACCGGCAACTCGAGCGGCTCGATCGCCAAGCTGTCGCCGAGCGGCAAGCCGCTCAGCCTGGTGAGCGGCGGCGGCCTGCACCTGCCGATGGGCGTCGCCGTCGACCAGAACGGCTACGCGTGGGTGTCGAACTCGCGCTGGGTGGTGGCGCCGTGCCCGGGCAAGCGGACCCCGACCGAAGTCCTCAAGGCCGCCGGCGAAGGCGGCGGCACCGTCACCCTGGTCAAGCCGAACGGCAAGATCGCCCCGGGCAACCCGATCGGCGGCGCGGGCCTGCGCAACCCGTGGGGCATCGCGGTCGACGGCGATGGCCAGGTGTGGGTCGCCAACTTCGGCGGCCGGCGGCTCTCGGAGCTGTGCGGCACCTCGACGAGCGAGTGCCCGGCGGGCAAGCGCCGCACCGGCGCCGCGATCTCCCCGGAAGGGACCGGCTACGGCTTCGACGGCCTGGTCCGGGTCACCGGCGTCGCCGTCGACCCCTCGGGCAACGTCTGGCTGGCCAACAACTGGAAGAACGTGCCGATCCAGACCAACCCGGGCGGGTACCAGATCGTCGCCTACCTCGGCGTCGCCGCCCCGGTCCGCTCGCCCCAGATCGGCCCCCCGCAGCGGCCCTGAGCAAATAGTCTGCGGTCCTTGGCACCGCTCTTCGCAGGGGGCTCCGACGGCCGGTCCTCCAGGCGTCGCTGGACGGACCGGATCATCGGGATCGTGGTCGGGCTGCTGCTCGGCCTCGGCATCCTCGTCTACTTCGTCTTCGGCCACTCCGAAGGGACGATCGACGCGCCGAAGCTGAGCGGCGGTGGAGCGGGTCAGAGTGCCGCGCCGCCTTCATCCCGTCCCCGGGATTCGCGCTCGACCGAAGGCTCCGGCGCGGCCGCAGGGCCGGCTGCGGAACCGCCGGCCAAATCGACGCCCAGCGGGAAGGCGCGGCCCGTGCCGGTGGTCAAGGTGGTGGGCGGCGCCCCGCCGACCGGCGCCGGACCCAAGCAGCTGACCTTCAGGCAGGGGGAACGGGTCCGCTTCGAGATCGAAACCGACGAACCGTTCTCCTTCGAGATCCGCGGCCTCGGCATCAAGGAGACGATCGACCGGAGCTCGATCGTCGCCTTCAAGGCGACCAAGGCCGGCCAGTTCCCGGTGATCGCGTCGGCGACCCGGATCGGGGTCGCCGACCTGCTGATCAAGAAGCGGTAGCGGCGCCCCTCGGGGGGCGCCGCCGACCCTCAACGGCGCGCGTTGAACTTCACCCAGGGCGACGAGCACTTGTGCTTGCCGAGCTTGTCGCGGACCCGGATCTTGCCCGTCACCGCCTTGCGGGTGAGCCGGCCGCTGAACCTGACTTCGTCGGTCGAGCCGAACTGCACGTCGTTGAAGCGGCCCGAGGAGCCCAACCGGGTGGGCAGGAAGCCGCTCTCCTGGTCGACCAGGACGTAGCCGCCGGAGCAGCGCAGCTTGATCGAGAAGTTCTTGAACCGGACCCTGTTCGGCTGCACGGCGACCCGGATCGTGCGCCCCTGGCGGGTGTGCCCCTTGGCGACCTTGGTGGCCTGCTTGGCGGCCCCCGCGCCGGACGTCACCGCCAGCATCGCGAAAGCGCCACAGATCGCCGCGACCGTCAGCTTCCTCAACATCAAATTGCCTCCCCGTTCGGTTGGAACCCTTTACCGGTAGGCAACCACGGGTGGCGCCGATCGGGCCGAAAGTCGCTTTCGGAACGTCAGCGTCCTGACATACCCACGTTTAGCCTGGGAAACCAGGTGCAAGGGCACCGGCCGGCGCGCGTCAATCCCCTGAGCGGCGACCGCGGCGCAGCGCCACCACCGGCAGCTCGGTGCCCTCGGCGCCGATCGGGACGCCAAGCGTCTCCTCCAGCACCCGTCGCAGCGAGCGCCAGGCGCGGGGGTGGGCGGCCGCGTAGCGGCGCAGGGACGCGCCCGCCTCCTCGCCCCCCAGCGGCCTGGCCTCGGCGGCCACCGGCCGCCGGCTGCCCAGCCAGAGGCGCACCCGTGGCTCGGCCTCGACGTTGCGGTACCACTGCGCCCGCCGGCCGAAGCCGGCGACGACCACGTAGGTGTCGGGCTCGGGGCGATCGACCACCTCGAGCACGGCGTAGCGCCGCAGGCCGCTCTTGCGACCGATGTGCTCCAGCATCAGGAACCGCCCGCCGAGCAGGATGCCGAGCCGTGCGCGGTAGAGCCAGATCGGCGCCCGCACGAACCAGCGCACCCGGAGCAGCCCGGCGCCGGCGCGCGCCATCCTCTGCCTCAGGCCCTTCGACTCGCCTGCCATCGCCGGCGATTATCCCCGCGGCCCGGCACCCCGTGGGGCGCGTCGGTGAACTACGGATGGATGGCCCGGCGGCCGGTTCTAGCCTCGGCGACATGATGAAAGAACGCCTCCAAAGCTGGCTCGACTCAGACCTCGTCGGGATCCCTGCGACCCTCTACACCTTCGCCGTGCTCGCCGTCAGCCTCGCCGTGTTCCGGTTCGGCGGGCCAATCGCCGGGATCGTCGTCGCGATCGCCCTCTGGGTGCCGATGGTGGTCTTCGCGATCCGCGGGGCGGGCAGACCCCCCGGGCCGCTGGCGGTCCGGCCGGCCGCGGACGGCGGGCGCCACCGGGTGCTCGTGGTCGCCAACCAGGGCCTCGAGGACCCGGCGCTCTGCGGCGAGGTCTGCCGGCGCGCCGACCGCGCCGAGACCGAGGCGATGGTCCTCGCGCCGGTCTTCATCCCGTCACGGTTCGAGGCGCTCGCCGACGACGTCGGCGACAAAGAGCTGCGCCCGGCCGAGCGCCGGCTCGCGAGCGCGATCCGCGAGCTCGAGCGCCACGGCGTCAAGGCGAGCGGCCACGTCAGCGTCAGCGAGCCGCGGCAGGCGGCGATCGACGGCCTGCGCGAGTTCCCCGCCAACGAGCTGATCCTGCTGCCCGGCCGCGAGAGCGGCTGGGAGGGGGCCGACGCGCTGGTCGACCGCCTCCGCGACGAGGTCGGCCTGCCGGTGACCGTGGTCGAGAGCGACAATCGCCAGCCGATCGGGCGGTAGCGCCCGAGCCCCTGGATGGTTACTTGCATATGGCGCAGGTAGCCATCCAGGCCGCGTCCTGCCGCCGGATCGGCGGTGCCTCCCTGTAAGCCCGCTGACCGAAAGCGGAACTCCTGGCCCTCCGGCCGTTTTGGGAAAGAGAGTCCCCGCGACTCGCACTCCCGCAAACCGATGTCACCGCCAGGCGCGGTGACGCGACCGGAAGGCAACTATGACCACTGCTCCGCAGCCGACGAGGGCGCGGCGATGGACGCCCATATATCTGGGGATCGCCGCCCTCCTCGCCGCCCTGCTCGCCTTCGCCTCGACCGCCTCGGCGGCCCGTGACCCGATCGCGAGCGGCGACACCGACCTGCACCTGAAGAAGGGCTTCCTGCACAAGCTCTCCGTCGACGGGATCGCCGTCAGCCCGCTCGGTAGCGCCGAAGCGAGCGGCAGCAAGATCCACCTCACCCTCGGCCAGGGGATGCTCGACCCGACCAACGTCGAAGGCCACGTCGAGCCGCGGGGCGGGTTCAAGCTGATGCGCGGCAGGCGCGGCGTCCCGATCTACCACCTCTCCGTCAACACCGTCCGCAAGGCGGTCTACGCCCAGGTCGCGAGGGCGCATATGGAAATCGGGACGTTCAGGACGCCGACCATGACCCGCGAAGGCTTCGGCGCCCACTTCAAGGCGCCCCAGCTCTTCCTCAACGAAAAGGTGACGCGGCTGATCAGCAACCGGCTGGGCCTGCGCGGCCACCAGCGGCTGAACGCCGGTCGGGTGCTCAGCAACGTCTACGTCGCCGCCCAGCCGCGGACCGTGACCTTGCTGCCGCAGGGCGAAGCGGTCTGGAAGGCGAGCAGCACGCTGCTCACCAAGCTCTCGCTCAAGGGCGTGAACCCGAACGGCCTCCTCGCGATCGCCCCGGGCAAGGCGCCGGGCACGTCGGCGACCACCCTGCAGCTGCCGGTCGCGGGCGGCACGCTCGCGCCGGACGGCTCGGAAGGGACCGTCTACGCCGGCGGCGGGCTCGAGGTCAAGAAGCACACGCCGACGCTCTCGCCGCAGCTGAACCTGCAGAACGTCCAGCTCGACCTCGACGAAAGCGCCGCGACGTTCGAAATGGACCTCCTGCCCAAGCCGCCCTTCCCGGGCCAGACCGGCAGGACCCCGGTCGCCTCCGTGACGCTGCCCGCCGGCTCGGTGGTCGCCGACCCGGCAACCAGGCAGATCACGATCAAAGGGGTCGAACTGAAGCTCCAGGCGAACGCCGCGACCACGTTCAACAACCTGCTCAACCAGCCGGCCCCCGAACCGGCGCCGTCGAGCAACTTCATCGTCGGCGACCCGTTCGGCACGCTCAGCCTCACGCTGCAGGCCGAATGACCCGCTGAAGGCAACGCCGCGGCCGGTTGTCAGCAGGCAGACAGCCGGCCGCGGCACGCCGAAGCACCCGGGTAGCTGCCGGGCGTGGAGGCAAGGACCGAAGAAAAGGCGATCGGCGCCAGGACCTGGACGATCGCCGAGGGCTACATCCCCTCGCAGAGCACCGGCGAAGGGCCGGCGTTCGAAAGCCACGAGACGGCCTGCCTGCTGAACCCGGGCGACCGCCCGGCGGCGGTCGAGATCACCGTCTTCTTCGGCGACCGCGACCCGCAGGGCCCCTACCGGCTCACGGTGCCGCCGCGCCGGACCCTCCACGCCCGTTTCAACGATCTCGAGGACCCGGCCCCGGTGCCGCGTGACACCGATTACGCGGCGCTGATCGAGGCCGACGTCCCGATCGTCGTCCAGCACACCCGACTCGATTCCCGGCAGGCGGCCCTGGCGCTGCTGTCGACCATCGCCCACCCCACCGTCTGAGGAGGACCCCATGGCAGAAACCGTTGGCGCATACGTCCTGAAAAGGCTTCACGAACACGGGGTCGACCGGATCTACGGCTATCCCGGCGACGGCATCAACGGGGTGCTCGGCGGCTTCCACGAGCACGGCGACGACGTTCGGTTCATCCAGACCCGCCACGAGGAGATCGCCTCCTTCGCCGCCTCCGCCCACGCCAAGTTCACCGGCGAGGTCGGGGTCTGCATGGCGACCTCCGGGCCCGGTGCGATCCACCTGCTGAACGGCCTCTACGACGCCAAGCTCGACCACCAGCCGGTGGTCGCCCTGGTCGGCCAGCAGAAACGGATGTCGCTGGGCTCCAACTACCAGCAGGAGGTGGACCTCAACACGCTCTTCAAGGACGTCGCCTCGGAGTTCGTCCAGACCTGCATGGAGCCCTCCCAGGCCAGGCACCTGATCGACCGCGCGGTGCAGATCGCCAAGGCCTCGCGCTCGGTGACCGCGGTGATCATCCCGGAGGACGTGCAGGAGGCCGAGCACGAAGAACCGGAACGCGTCCACGGCGCCGTCTACTCGAGCCTCGCGACCCCGGCCGACCCGCGCCTGATCCCGCCCGCCGCCGAGATCCGCCGCGCCGCGGAGATCCTCAACTCGGGCCAACGGGTCGGGATCCTGGTCGGCCAGGGCGCCCGCGCCGCCGCCGCGGAGGTGCAGGAGGTCGCCGAGCTGCTCGGCGCCGGCGTCGCCAAGGCGCTGAACGGCCGCGACGTGCTGCCCGACGACCTCCCCTACGTCACCGGGCCGATCGGCCTGCTGGGGACCAAGCCCAGCTACGAGATGATCGACGGCTGCGACACCTTCCTGATGATCGGCTCGAGCTTCCCCTATGCCGAGTGGCTGCCGGAACCGGGCGCGGCGCGCGGCGTGCAGATCGACATCGACGCGCGGCTGATCGGCGTCCGCTACCCGATGGAGGCGAGCCTGGTCGGAGACGCCCGCGACACCCTGCGCGAGCTGATCCCCCAGCTCGAGCGCAAGGAGGACCGCTCCTGGCGCCAGGGGATCGAAGCCGAAGTGGAGCGCTGGTGGGAGATCCTCGATGATCGGGCGCACGTCGAGGCCGACCCGCTCAACCCGCTGCTCGTCTTCCACGAGCTCAACTCGCGGCTGCCCGACAACGCGATGCTCTGCGCCGACTCGGGCTCCTCGACCAACTGGTGGGCCCGCCACCTGAAACTGCGCAAAGGGATGCGGGCGGCGCTTTCCGGCACGTTGGCGACGATGGGCCCGGCGGTCCCCTACGCCTTCGCCGCCAAGGAGGCTTACCCGGATCGGCCGGTGATCGCCACGATCGGCGACGGCGCGATGCAGATGATCGGCATCAACGGCCTGATCGACATCGCCGCCCGCTGGGAAGAGTGGAGCAACCCGCAGGTGATCGTGCTGGTGCTCCACAACGACGACCTCAACCAGGTCACCTGGGAGCAGCGGGTGCTCTCCGGCGACGCCAAACTCGAGGCCTCCCAGAAAATCCCGGACTTCGACTACGCCGGCTACGCGAAGATGCTCGGCTTCGAAGGGATCCGGGTCGAACACCCGAGCGAAGTCGGCGACGCCTGGGACCAGGCGCTGGCCGCCAAACGGCCCGTCCTCTACGAGGCCGTCACCGACCCGGAGGTGCCGCCGCTGCCGCCGCACATCAAACTCGAACAGGCGAACAAGATGGCGAAAGCGCTGATGCAGGGCGACCCGAATCGCGGCCGCATCATCAGCGAGGCGATCAAGGGCAAGGTGACGGAGTTCGTCAACCGATGAGCGCCGCGACCGGCTCGACGAAGACGATGGAGGCCGCGGTCGGCAGGCTCGCCGCCCGCGCCTGCACCGTCCCCACCGACGCCCCCGAGTCGGACGGCACCCTGGCCTGGGACTCGACGACGATCGTCGTCGTCGAGGCCGAGGCCGGCGGGCACACCGGCGTCGGCTACACCTACGGCGATGCCAGCGTCGCCGGCTTCGTCGAATCGAAGCTGCGCGAGGTGGTCGAGGGCGCCGACGCGCTGCTGCCCGGCGCCGCCTGGACCGCGATGCAGCGGAAGATCCGCAACGCCGGCCGGCCGGGGGTCGGGGCGATGGCGGTGGCCGCCGTCGACGTCGCCCTGTGGGACCTGAAGGCGCGGCTGCTCGGCGTCTGCCTGGCCGACGCGCTGCCGCGCTGCCGCGACGCGGCCCCGGTCTACGGCTCGGGCGGGTTCACCTCCTACTCCGCGGCGCAGCTGCGCGACCAGCTCGAGGGCTGGATGGAGGCCGAGCTGCCGCGGGTGAAGATCAAGGTGGGGCGCGAGCCGGCCGAAGACCCGGCGCGCCTGGCCCTCTGCCGCGAGGTGATCGGCGAGGAGGTGGAGCTGATGGTCGACGCCAACGGCGCCTTTACCCCCAAGGAGGCGCTCGCCCGGGCCGCCGAGTACGCCGCCTTCGGCGTCTCCTACCTGGAGGAGCCGGTCAGCTCCGAGGACCGCGAGGGGCTGCGGTTCGTGCGTGAGCACGGCCCCGACGGGCTGGCGATCGCGGCGGGCGAGTACGAGTGGGACCTGCCCCAGGTCGCCGACCTGGCGCCCCGCGTCGACATCGTCCAGGCCGACGTGACCCGGGTCGGCGGGATCACCAACCTGCTGCGCGTGGACGGCATCTGCAAAGCGCTGCAGCGACCCTTCTCGGCGCACTGCGCGCCGGCGATCTCGGCCCACGCCTGCTGCGCCATGGAGACGCTCGAGCACCTCGAGTACTTCCACGACCACGTGCGGATCGAGCGGCTGCTCTTCGAGGGCACGCTCGACCCGCGGGGCGGCGCGCTCGAACCGGACCGCTCGCGGCCCGGGCTGGGACTCGAGTTGAACCACGACGAGGTGGAGAGGTGGGCTGCATGAGCGCGACCGAGATCGGCCACACGACGCTGGCGCCGGAAGGCGCCTGGGAGATCGACCGGCGGGCCCTGAAGAAGGACCTCGCCGAGGCGGTCGAAGGCGAGGTCCGCTTCGACCTCGCCTCGCGCGCGATCTACTCCCACGACAGCTCCAACTACCGCCAGCCGCCGCTCGGGGTGGTCATCCCGCGCGACGCCGACGACGTCGTCGCCGCCGTCCGGGTCTGCCACCAGCACGGCGCGCCGGTGCTGCCGCGCGGCTGCGCGACCAGCCTCTCCGGCGAGACCACCAACGTCGCCGTGGTCATCGACACCTCCAAGTACATGCGGGAGATCATCGAGGTCGATCCGGACCGCCAGGTGGCCCGGGTGCAGCCGGGGGTGATCCGCGACCAGCTCTCCAAGCAGACCGAGGAAGAGCACAACCTCACCTTCGCCCCCGACACCTCGACCCATGAGTACGCGACGTTCGGCGGGATGATCGGCAACAACTCCTGCGGCATCCACTCGGTGATGGCCGGCCGCACCGCCGACAACATCGAAGAGCTGGAGATCGTCACCTACGACGGCGAGCGGATGCGGGTCGGCCCGACCAGCGAGGAGGAGCTGGAGCGGATCATCGCCGCGGGCGGCCGGCGCGGCGAGATCTACGCCGCGCTGCGCGACCTGCGCGACCGCCACGCCGAGCGCGTCCGCGAGCGCTATCCCGACATCCCGCGCCGCGTCTCCGGCTACAACCTCGACGAGCTGCTGCCGGAGAAGGGCTTCAACGTCGCCCGCGCCCTGGTCGGCTCGGAGGGGACGCTGGCGATGATCCTCGAGGCGACCGTCCGCCTCGTCCCCTCGCCGCCCTCGCGCTCGCTGCTCGTGCTCGGCTACCCGACCGTCTTCGAGGCCGCCGACCACGTCCCCGACATCCTCGAGTTCGGGCCGACCGGACTGGAGGGGATGGACTCGCGCCTGGTCGCGGACATGGTGGCCAAGGGCCGGAAAACCTCCGAGGTGCCGATGCTGCCCGACGGCGAGGGCTGGCTGCTGGTCGAGTTCGCCGGCGAGTCGAAGGAGGAGAGCGACGGCAAGGCGGAAGAGTGCATGGCCCGCCTGCGCGAGGACGCCGAGACCCCGTCGATGCGGCTGTTCGACGACGAGGAGGAAGAGCGGCACCTCTGGGAGGTTCGCGAGGCTGGGCTCGGGGCGACCTCCTACGTGCCGATGGAGCGCGACCACTGGCCCGGCTGGGAGGACGCCGCCGTTCCTCCCGAGCGGCTCGGCGAGTACCTGCGCCGCTTCCGCGACCTGCTCGAACGGCACGGCTACCGCGCCGCGCTCTACGGCCACTTCGGCGACGGCTGCGTCCACTGCCGGATCAACTTCGACCTGCGCAGCGCCGGCGGCCTGCGGACCTGGAAGCGGTTCCTCGACGAGGCCGCCGACCTCGTCGTCAGCTTCGGCGGCTCGCTCTCCGGCGAGCACGGCGACGGCCAGCAGCGCGCCGAGCTGCTGCCGAAGATGTACGGCGAGGACCTGGTCGAGGGCTTCCGCGAGATGAAGCGGATCTGGGACCCGGCGAACCGGATGAACCCGCACAAGGTCGTCGACCCCTATCCGATCCTCTCCAACATGAAGCTCGGCACCGGCTACTCGCCGCCCGAAGTCGACACCCACTTCTCCTTCGGCGAGGACGGCGGCAGCTTCGCCCACGCCACCATGCGCTGCGTCGGCGCCGGCAAATGCCGCGACGCCTCCAAAGGGACGATGTGCCCGAGCTTCATGGTCACCAAGGACGAGGAGCACACGACCCGCGGCCGTGCCCGGATCCTCTACGAGATGCTCGAGGGCCAGACGATCACCGACGGCTTCCGCTCCGACGAGGTCGACGAGGCGCTCGACCTCTGCCTCTCCTGCAAGGGGTGCAAAGGCGACTGCCCGGTGAGCGTCGACATGGCCACCTACAAGGCCGAGTTCCTCTCCCACCGCTACAAGGGCCGGCTGCGGCCGCGGGCCGCCTACTCGATGGGGCTGATCATGTTCCACGCCCGGCTGGCCAAGCTGGCGCCGCGGCTGGCCAACGCGCTGACCCACGCGCCGGGGCTGTCGGCGGTGCTGAAGCGGGCCGGCGGACTCAGCCCGAACCGCGAGGCGCCGCCCTTCGCGCACCAGACCTTCAAGGACTGGTTCGCCCGCCGCGGCGCCGTCAACCCGAACGGCGACCCGGTGGTCCTCTTCCCGGACACCTTCAACAACTTCCTGCACCCGGAGACGATGAAGGCGACCGCCCTGGTGCTGGAGGACGCGGGCTTCCGGGTGATCGTGCCCGAGCCCGACCTCTGCTGCGGCCGGCCGCTCTACGACTACGGGATGCTCGACACCGCCAAGACCTTCTGGCGGCGGATGCTCGACACCCTGGCGCCGCAGATCCGCGCGGGCATCCCGGTGGTCGGCGTCGAGCCGAGCTGCGTGGCGGCGTTTCGCGACGAGCTGCCCGGGCTGATGCCGCACGACGAGGACGCCAAGCGCCTCTCCCTGCAAACCCTGACCCTGGCCGAGTTCCTGCGTCGGCACGCGCCCGACTGGGAGGCGCCGCGGCTGAACGCGAAGGCGGTGGTCCACGGGCACTGCCACCAGGAAGCGGTGATGGGGATGAGCGCCGAGCGGGAAATCTACGAGCTGCTCGGGCTCGACTTCGAGATCCTCGACTCGGGCTGCTGCGGCCTGGCCGGCTCCTTCGGGTTCGAGCGCGAGCACGACGAGATCTCGCGTGAGATCGGCGAGCAGCGACTGATGCCCGCGGTGCGCGCCGCCGACGCCGACACGATCCTGGTCGCCGACGGCTTCTCCTGCAAGACGCAGATCGAAGACATGACCGAACGCCGCGCCCTGCACACCGCGCAGCTCATCCAGCTGGCGATGGAAAGGCGCTCCGGCGAGGTGCCGCGGCACCCGGAGCGCGACTACCCCGACCTCGTGCAGAACGGCGACGGCCGCGGCCGCGAAGCCGCGCTCCTCGCCGGCCTCGCGGTGGCGGGGGGCGGGGCCGCGCTCGGCCTGGCGAGGCTGACCGCGAGGAAGTCGTGAAAGAGACCTACGACAAGGACGTCGACTACATCGCCGGGGAGACCGTGGTCGGCGGCGCCTACCGCTGCAGGCGCTGCGACCAACGGCTCGAGATCGACGCGGGCAAGGTGACCAACCTGCCGGTCTGCCCGAGCTGCCAGGGCGACCGCTGGCTGCCCGCCGAGCCGTAGCCGGCGACCGTCCAGGGGTAGGCCGGCGCCGAGCCGGGTACCTGCCTGGGCGGATGGTCACGGTCCCCCTTCTAAAACTCGAACCGGAACTCGCCGCGGGGATCCCCCGGGAGAGGCTCGCCGCGGCGGTGCGCGCCTGCCGCGCCCGCGTGGTCGAGGTCCGCAACGGCGCCTGGGACCCGACCTCGACCCCGATCGACGACCGCGGCTTCGGCCTCCTGGTGCTCTCCGGCGCGCTCTACCGGCGGGTCGAGCAGAGCGAGTGCTTCGCCGCCGAGCTGATCGGTCCCGGCGACCTGCTGCGGCCGTGGGACAGCGTCGGCGAATGGTCGACGCTGCCGGTCGAGGCGCAGTTCGCCGTCCTCGAGCGCACCCAGCTGGCGCTCCTCGACCTCTCCTTCGCCAGGCGCGCGGGGCCCTTCCCGGAGATCGCGGGCAACCTGGCCGGCCGGGCGCTGCAGCGCGCCCGCTACCTGGCGATAACCAGCTCGATCGTCAGCCAGCGGCGGGTCGACAAGCGCCTGGTCATGCTCTTCTGGAACATGGCCGACCGCTTCGGCCAGACCCGCGCCGACGGCGTCTACATCCCCCTGCCGCTCACCCATCGAATCATCAGCGAGCTGATCGCCGCGCGGCGCCCGTCGGTGACCACGTCGCTGTCTCGCCTCCACGACCGCGGCGTCCTGTCGCGCGAGCGGCGCGGCTGGCTGCTCACCGCCGAGCGCCCGCCCGAGGGGATGCCGCCCGCTCACCCGTCCGCCTCCTCGTCCTCCTCGTCCTCCTCGTCGCGGCGCTCCTGGGCGATCCGCGCGAAGGTGAGCTCGAGCCCCGACAGCAAGACAAAGAAGACGCAGGCGACGAAGGAGCCGAGCCCCCAGGCCAAGATGCCGCGCAGCACCTCCCCGACCCCCGCGGTGGCGGAGATCGCCGCTCCCACCGAGACGTAGGAGAGGACCGCCCCGAGGGCGACGACGTCGGATTTCTCCTCGCGCAGATGCGCCCGGAATCCGTGGCTGCTGATCGCGTCGACCGCGGCCACGCCGGTGACCGCGCCGGCGGCGAAGGAGAAGACGTCGACCATTTCCGGCGCTCCCTGGTCGGCGCTCAACATGCCGAAGGCGGCGGTGATCATCACCGAGAAGCCGAAGGCCGAGAGGTTGTTGCGCAGGGCGGTCCTCACCCCCTGGCCAAACCCCTCCCGGACCCGTTGTCGGTCGAACCCCATCATCGTCTCGCCGACCACCACTACCCGCGATGGTGGGCCGACACCCGGTCAGCAGGCGGACCGGGTCGGTTTCACCCGGCCCTCGCCAGGGTCAGGGAGCGGACGTGGATTTCCTGAGGGAGGTGTTCAGCGGGCGCAGCCGGTTCGTGATGCGACTGGCGATCATCGCCGCGCTCGGCGGCTTCCTCTTCGGCTACGACACCGGTGTCATCTCCGGCGCCCTGCTCTACATCAAGCAGGACCTGCACGCGGGCAGCTTCGCCGAACAGGCCTTCGTCGGCTCGCTGCTGGTCGGCGCGGTGGTCGGGGCGATCATGTCGGGCTTCTCCGCCGACGCCCTCTCGCGCCGCCGCACCAAGATCGTCTCCGGCTCGATCTACGTGATCGGGGCGCTCGGCTCGGCCGCCTCGCAGACCCCGGCCGAGCTGATCGCCGCCCGCTTCGTGCTCGGCATCGCGGTCGGCGCCGCCTCCTTCGTCTCGCCGATGTACATCTCCGAGCTGGCGCCGAAACGCATCCGCGGCGGCGTCACCTCCTTCAACCAGCTGATGGTGGTGAGCGGCATCTTCGCCGCCTACGTCGTCAACTGGGCGCTGAAGGGCGTGCCCGGCGAGTGGCGCTGGATGCTCGGGATCGGCGCGATCCCCGGCGTCGCCCTGGCGATCGGCATGTTCTTCCAGCCCTACTCACCCCGCTGGCTGGTCGAGCGCGGCCGCCGCGACGAGGCCCGCGACGTGCTGCGCCGGGCGCGCTCCGGGGACGACGAAGTCGAAGCGGAGCTCGACGAAATCGAGGCGGCGGCCGAGGAGGAGGGCGGCCTGCGCGATCTCTTCAGCCCCGGCGTGCGGGCGATGGTCGCGGTCGGCCTGGTCCTGGCGATCGCCCAGCAGCTGATCGGCGTCAACACGGTCATCTACTACGCGCCGACGATCCTCAAGTTCACCGGGCTCAGCAACGGCAGCGCGATCACCGAGGCGCTCTCGGTGGGGATCACCAACCTCGTCTTCACCGTGGTCGCGATCCTGCTGCTCGACCGGGTCGGTCGCAGGCCGCTGTTGATCGCCGGCACGATCGGCTGCATCGTCACGCTCGGCGTGCTCGGCGCCTTCTTCGCCTCGAGCACGCTGCAGAACAGCTACTCCTGGCTGGCGCTGGCCTGCCTGATCGTCTACATCGCCTCGTACGCGATCGGGCTCGGGCCGGTCTTCTGGCTGATGATCTCCGAGATCTTCCCGCTGCGGGTGAAAAGCGCCGCGATGAGCGCCTCGACGGTCGGCAACTGGACCTCCAACTTCCTCGTCTCCACCTTCTTCCTCTCGCTGACCGGGGCGATCACCAAGGAGGGGACCTTCTGGCTCTACGGCGCCTTCGGCATCGCCGCGCTCCTCTTCTTCGTCCTTCGCCTGCCCGAGACCAAGGACCGCTCGCTGGAGGAGATCGCCTCCGACGTGAGCGGGTGAGTCGCCGCCGACGTGAGCGGATGAGCGCGGTGTCATTCATCTGACACCGGGTGCGCCCGGAGAGCCGGCTCTGGGTATCCGGCAGGCGGCCTTGTCGCCCCTCGACCCACATAGCCCCGCCTCGCACGACATCGCCACCCTGTGGTGGTGGATGCTGGTCGTCGCGGGCAGCGTCTTCATCGGCACGCTGGGCATGCTGTTCCTCGGGTTCCTGCGCCGCAAGAAGCCGGGCCTGCCCTTCTTCGGCAACAACGAACGGACCAACATCGTCCTCGTCGTGGTCTTCGGGATGGTCATCCCGGTCTCGATCCTGATCCCGCTGTTCATCGTCTCCGACCTCTACGTGATGGGGAAGACCGACGCCCCGGCCGCCGGCCGCACCGAGATGAAGCTGGTCGTGGTCGGCCACCAGTGGTGGTGGGAGGCGCGCTACCCGCAGGGGGGCGTCGTCACCGCCAACGAAATCCATATCCCCGATCGGACCTCGATCGACGTCGTGGCGCGGACCGCGGACGTCATCCACTCCTTCTGGGTGCCCGAACTGAACCGCAAGATCGACATGATCCCCGGCCAGAACAACCGGGTCGAACTGTACGCCGAACAGCCGGGCGTCTACCGCGGGCAGTGCGCCGAGTTCTGCGGCCTCCAGCACGCCCACATGGCCTTCCGGGTGATCGCCGAACCGAAGGCGAAGTTCGAGGAATGGCTCGCGGCCCGGGCGAAGCCCGCCGCCGAACCGACGAGCGCGGCGGCCAGGCGCGGCAAGGAACTGTTCGACGAAAACGCCTGCGCGGGCTGCCACACCATCGCCGGCACGCCGGCCGAAGGGACGATCGGGCCGAACCTCACCCACGTCGCGAGCCGCCAGACGCTGGGCGCC
Source organism: uncultured Actinomycetes bacterium (assembly GCA_963763265.1). Taxonomy (GTDB): domain Bacteria; phylum Actinomycetota; class Thermoleophilia; order Solirubrobacterales; family 70-9; genus VAYN01. The sequence goes on from CAVXNN010000004.1 coordinate 196,893, forward strand.
CTGACCATCGAAAACACCCCGCACGAACTCGGCCGCTGGGTGCGCAACCCGCAGGCGATCAAGCCCGGGGCGAAGATGCCGGGCCTCGAACTGAGCGAAGAAGACTTCCACGACATCGTCCGCTACCTGGAGGGCCTGCACTAGATGGCGACCGCGGCTCCCCCCGCGTCCCGCGCCCGCACCGAGCGCCTGGAGCGGATCTGGAAAGAGCCCTCGGGCGTCCTCGGCTGGGTGACGACGACCGACCACAAGCGGATCGGGATCCTCTACTTCTTCACCGCCCTCGTCTTCTTCGCCGCCGGCGGGACCGAGGCGCTGCTGATCCGCACCCAGCTGATCGGGCCCAACGGGTCGGTCCTCTCGCCGGACGAGTTCAACCAGGTGATGACCATGCACGGGGTGACGATGATCTTCCTCTTCGTCATCCCGATGTCGACGGGCGCCTTCGGCAACTACCTGCTGCCGCTGATGATCGGGGCGCGCGACATGGCGTTCCCGCGGATGAACGCCCTCTCCTACTGGATCTACGTCTGCTCGGGGGTGTTCATCTACGTCGGCCTGCTGACCGGCAACGGCCCCAACGCCGGCTGGTTCGACTACGTGCCACTGGCCTCGAAGACCTTCAGCCCCGGCCCGGGCATCGACTTCTACGCCCTCGGGCTGATGTTCAACGGGATCTCCACCCTGGCCGCGGCGATCAACTTCATCGTCACGATCTTCAAGCTGCGCGCGCCGGGGATGTCGATCAACCGCATGCCGCTCTTCTGCTTCGCCTTCCTGGCGGTCAGCTTCGCCCTGGTCTTCGCGATGCCGCCGCTCAGCACGGCCCTCTTCCTGCTCGAGCTGGACCGGCTGCTGGGCTTCCACTTCTACGACGTCTTCGCGGGCGGCGACACGATCCTCTGGCAGAACCTCTTCTGGATCTTCGGCCACCCCGAGGTCTACATCATCATCCTGCCCGCCTTCGGGATCGCCACCTCGATCATCCCCACCTTCACGCGAAGGCGCATGGTGGCCTTCCCGATGGTCGCCCTGGCGGAGATCCTCGTCGCGTTGATCGGCTTCGGCGTCTGGGCCCACCACATGTTCGCGGTCGGCCTCTCGACCATCACCACGATCTACTTCGCCGGCGCCAGCCTGATCATCGTCATCCCGTCGGCGATCCAGCTGTTCTCCTGGATCACCACGATCGTCACCGGCACGCCGCGGTACAAGACGCCGCTGCTCTGGATCATCGGCTTCATCATCCTGTTCGTGATGGGCGGGCTCTCCGGCGTGACGTTCGCCGCGATCCCCTTCGACCAGCAGCTGACCGACACCTACTACGTCGTCGCCCACTTCCACTACGTGATCTTCGGCGCCGCGGTGTTCCCGCTGCTCGGCGGCATGTACTACTGGTTCCCGAAGGTCACCGGGCGGATGTACTACGAGCGCTGGGGCCAGGCCAGCTTCTGGTTGACCTTCGTCGGGATGAACGTCACGTTCTTCCCGATGCACATCCTCGGGCTGGACGGGATGCCGCGGCGTGACTACACCTATTCGCCCGGGCTCGGCTGGACCGGCCTGAACCTGATCGAGACGCTCGGCGCCTACCTGCTCACCGCCGGCCTGCTGATCGTCGCGGGCAACCTGATCATCAGCCTCTTCAAGGGTGAGGCGGCCGGCGACGACCCGTTCGGCGGGGACACGCTCGAGTGGTCGGTCAGCTCACCTCCCCCGGAGTACAACTTCCCGGTCATCCCCACCGTCTCCAGTCCCTACGCCAACTGGGACAAGGAGGACCGCGAACACGACAAGCGCAAGCTCGAGGAAGGCGTGCAGGTGCTCGAGCGGGGCCACGAAACCTCGGCCGGCACGGTCGTGGACGGCGATTGGGACGAGGTCCTCGCGATGCCGTCGAGCTCGCCCTGGCCGCCGCTGCTGGCGCTGGCGCTCGCCGGGATCTTCTCGATGGTGCTCCTCAAGCTCTGGCTGGGCGCCGCCTTCTTCGCCGTCCTCGTCGGCCTGGTCCTCTTCGCCTGGCACGGAAAGGAGCCGCAGGAAGCATGAGCGAAGTCCCGCACGGCTCGACCGAAGTCCCGCACAGCATGGAGGCGACCACCCCCGCCACGACGGCGACCGTCGAACGGCTGCGGCACTCGATGCCGACCGGTTGGGTCGGGGCGATCCTCCTGATCGCCAGCGAGGTCTGCCTCTTCGGCTGTCTGATCGCCAGCTACTTCTACCTGCGCTTCGACGCGTCGCAGTGGCCGCCGCCCGGCATCGAGAAGCCGTCGGTCGTCCTGCCGTTCGCCTTCACGGCGATGCTGGTCGCGACCTGCGTTCCGGTCTACCTCGGCGTGCGGGCGGCCCGCGCCGGGGAGGTGAAACGCGCCTGGTGGCTGATCCTCGCGGCCACCGCCGTGCAGGCGACCTACCTCGGCCTGCAGCTCTGGCTGTTCACCAGCGACCTGGACAAGTTCACGCCGCAGTCGGGCGCCTACGGGTCGATCTACTACGCCCTGCTCGGCGTCCACCACGCCCACGTCGCGGTGGGACTGGCGCTCGACGCCTGGGTGCTGACGAAGCTCTTCGGCGGCCGCATCACCACCTACCGGATGAACGGGGTGCGGGTGCTCGGGCTCTACTGGGCCTTCGTCAGCGCGATGGCCATCTTCGTCGTCTTCACCCAGCTCTTCCCGTCGCTATGAACCGCATCTCCTCCATCCTCAGCCCGATCTCGCCGATCTCCCCGGTCCTCTGGTACGCGGTGCTCGGCGCCCCGACCGCCTGGGCGCTCCAGTTCTGGGTCGGCTACTGGGCGGCCGAGGCGCGCTGCGAACGGCCGGGCGCCCACGTCGCGGTGGACATCTCCACCTGGACGATCGTCACCGGCGCGCTCGCGCTGGCGATGGCGGTCGGGGCGCTGGCGACGGCGATCACCCTCTTCCGCCGCACCGCCGACACCGAGTCGAAAGGGCCGCCGCCGCGCGGCCGGGTCCGCTTCCTCGCGGTGGTCGGCATGACGGTCGCGCCGCTGTTCATCGCGATGATCGTGATGACCTCCTCCGGAGTCCTCGTCCTGATGCCCTGCACCCAGTCATGAGGCGCCTGCGCAAAAGCCCGCTGCGCGGCGCCCTGGCGGCGGCGATGACCGCGTTCCTGGCCGGCGCGATCCTCTTCCTGCCCGCCGCCCGGGCGCAGCCGCCGGCCGGCGTCGTCCACCAGCCCGGCGGCTCCGAACAGGGCCTGATGCGGCTCGGCCGCGGCCTCTTCGCCGCCAACTGCTCCTCCTGCCACGGCAGCCTCGGCGAAGGCGTCAAAGAGCCGAACCCGAAGGGCGCCGAGGGGATCACCGGGCAGGGGCCATCGCTGCGCGGGGTCGGCGAACTGGCGCCCGACTTCTACCTGCGGACCGGTCGGATGCCGCTCGAGCAGGCCGGCGAAGAGCCCGAACGGCAGGCACCCCAGTTCAACGACCACGAGATCAAGGCGCTGGTCGCCTACGTCGACTCCTTCGGCGGGGGGCCGAAGATCCCCCACCCCCACCCGGCCTACGACCACCTGACCGAAGGGATGTCGCTATTCACCGAGCACTGCGCCGGCTGCCACCAGATCGTCGGCGAAGGCGGCTTCGTGACCGGCGCCAAGGTGCCCGTGCTGCAGCACGCCAACGCGCGGCAGATCGCCGAGGCGGTGCGGATCGGCCCCTACCTGATGCCGCGCTTCTCGAAAAAGGCGATCAGCGACGGGGACCTGAACAAGATCATCGCCTACGTCCTGCACAGCCACAACCCCAACGACCAGGGCGGCCTCGGCATCGGCCACATCGGACCGGTGCCGGAGGGCATGGTCGCCTGGCTGGTCGCCGCCGTGGTGCTGGTCGGCGTCTGCGTGATCATCGGCGAGAGAAGGAGGCGCGCGTGAAGATCGGCCGCAAGACCCTGGCGGCGCTCGGCATCCTCGGGCTGACCAGCCGCGGCGGCAAGCCGAAGCCGCCGCCGCGGATCGTCCCCGAGGGCGAGTCCGACCGGCGCGCCGAGCTGATCGTGGTGGCGCTGCTGCTCGCCGCGGCGGCCTGCGCGGTGATGTTCCTGGTCGTCTACGCGCTGGACTGGTCGAACATGACCCAGTGGCTGGGGCTCTGCCTGGGCGGCGCCCTGGTCTTCCTGGCGGCGGCGCTGATCGTCGTCGGGCAGCGGCTGGTCGTCACCGAGCAGCTCGAAGAGGACTACCCGCCGGTCGGCGAGCCCGAAGAGGAGGTGGCGGTCGAGCAGATCGTCAAGCAGAGCGGCAGCAAGATCACCCGCAAGAAGATGCTCGGCGGCGCCGCCGGGCTCGCCGGCGGGGCACTCGGGGCGGCCCTGATCGCGCCGGCCGCCTCCTTCGGGCCGGTGCTCGACACCGAATCCATGTACTACTCGCCGTGGTACCGCGGCCGGCGCCTGGTCGACGAGGATGGCAAACCGATCAGCGCCGACGACATCGAGGAAGAAGCGTTCTACACCGCCTATCCCGAGCACGCCGACCGCGAGGAGCTGGCGGCGCCGCTGGTGATGGTGCGGCTCGAGCCCTCGTCGCTCGAACTGCCGCCCGAACGCACGCATTGGGCGCCGGAGGGGATCCTCGCCTACTCGAAGATCTGCCCACACGCCGCCTGCGCGATCGCCCTGTACCGGACGCCGCGGTTCGAAGAGGCCGAGCCGGCGCCGGCTCTCGTCTGCCCCTGCCACTACTCGACGTTCAACCCGGCCGACGGCGGCACCGTCGAGTTCGGGCCGGCCGGCCGCAACCTGCCGCAGCTGCCGCTGATGATCGACGACGCCCGCCACCTGCGGGCGTCGGGCCAGTTCTCCGAACCGGTCGGACCGTCCTTCTGGGGCGTCCGCACCAGGAGGCCTTCGTCCAACTCATGATGCGGCGACTCGTCACCTTCGTCGACGAACGGAGCGGCTCCGCGTCGTTCCTGCGCAAGACCCTGCGCTACGCGTTCCCCGACCACTGGTCCTTCCTGCTCGGGGAGGTGGCGCTCTACGCCTTCATGGTGCTGGTCGCCACCGGCGTCTACCTGACCTTCTTCTTCGAACCGAGCACGGCGGACACCGTCTACCACGGCAGCTATGTGCCGCTGCAGGGGATGGAGATGAGCAAAGCGTACGCGTCGGTGGTCCACATCTCCTTCGACGTCAAGGCCGGCCTGCTGATCCGCCAGACCCACCACTGGGCGGCCGACGTCTTCATCGCCGCGATCGTCCTCCACCTGATGCGCGTCTTCTTCACCGGCGCCTACCGCAAGCCGCGCGAGCTGACCTACCTGATCGGCGTGCTGCTCCTGTTCACGGCGCTGCTCGAGGGCTACCTCGGCTACTCGCTGGTCGACGACCTGCTCTCCGGCATGGGGCTGGCGATCGGCTACGCGGTCGCCCTCTCGATCCCCTTCATCGGCGCCAACTTCGCGCTGCTGATCTGGGGGCACCCTTACCCCGGCGACCCGAGCTTCTGGTCGCGCATGTACATCGCCCACGTATTCATCTTCCCGCTGCTGATCGCGGGGCTGCTGGGCGCCCACCTCGCCCTGGTCGCCTCACGCCACCACAGCCAGTTCAAGCCGAAGAAACGGGTGAACGGGGAGCGCAAGCTGATCGGCGTGCCGACCTTTCCCGGCCAGGCGCCGCGCTCCCTCGGCCTGATGCTCGCGGTGGCGGCGGCGCTGGTGCTGCTCGGCGGGCTCGTCCAGATCAACCCGATCTGGCTCTGGGGCCCGTACCACGTCAGCCAGGGCACCAACGGCGCCCAGCCCGACTGGTACCTCGGCTGGCTGATCGGGGCACTGCGGCTGATGCCGCACTTCGACGTGGTCGTCTGGAACCGCACCCTGATCCCGAACCCGTTCTGGGGCGGCATCCTCTTCCCGACGATCGTCATGGGGGCGCTGCTCGCCTGGCCGTGGGTGGAGCCGCGCTTCACCGGCGACCGCCGCGCCCACAACGTGCTCGACCGCCCTCGCGACGCGCCGGTCCGCACGGCGATCGGGGTCGGCTTCCTGACCTGGGTGGTGATGATCTTCGTCTTCGGCGCCGCCGACCGCGCCTACGTCTGGCTGGGGGTCCCCTACGAAACGCAGCTCTGGATCTTCCGCTTCGGGATCTGGATCGTGCCGGTGCTGCTCGGCATCGTCGTCTGGCGCCTCTGCCGGGCGCTCAAGAAGAAGGAGGAGGTGGAGCGGGGTCGGCAGGACGCCGTCGGTAGCGCGCCGCCCGCCCCGCAACCCGAGCGCTCGTTCCGGCGTCGAGAAGAGACTGGCGCAGCTCCGCCTCCTGGATCCAGCGAAGGAAGAACCAGGAGAAGATGAAGATGGTCACGAAGGCGCCCCAGACGAACATGATCGCGCCGGCGACCTGTTGATCGGCGAGCGGCGCGATCCCCCAGGCGCGCTCGCCCGCCGCGTAGAATGGGTAGAGCGGCTTGCCGATCCAGATCAGGGCGTTGCCGAGGATCGCGCAGCCGAGGAGCCGGACGGCCACCACGTAGGTCGCCTTGAAGCCGGAGCCGAACCAGCTCGGACCCGGCAGGGGCTCGAACAGCGCGCCCCACATCAGCATCCCGGCCCAGAAGAAGCAGGCGTGCATGAGGACGTGGACGATTTCATGGCGAAGAGCAAGTTCGTAGAGAGCCGGGAAGTGCCACAGGTAGAGGTTGACGGCCCAGATCGGCAGCGCCACGAGGGGGTTGAGGAGCGGCCGCAGGCGCAGCATCCAGGGCAGCGCCAGGATCGGCCGCAGGATCGGGCCGCTGAGCCCGGCCAGCATCAGCAGCGGCGCCAGTTCGCCGATCGCGAGGTGCTGGATCATGTGCGCGTAGAGGGCGCGCGACTCGCCGAGCGCGTCGAGCGGCGAGATCAGCGAGACGACCAGGACCGCGACCCCGAGATGGAAGCTGACCTGTCGCCAGGCGCGGACGCGGTGGCCGCGACCGGCGAGCGTGCGGATGCGGCGCGCGTAGGAGGCGGAGAGGACCAGGCCCAGGGCCAGCGTCGCCGGGTCGAGGTTCCAGCCCACCGGCTCGAGATTCGGATGAAGGGCCGCCGTCAGCACAAGCGCTCCGGCGATTACCCGGCGCCGGGCAATCGAACTCGCGCCGGGGTCCGTGCGCTGACAACGGAGGCGGCCCGGTGAGAAAGTGGATGCTCGCGCTGGCCGCGGTTGCCGGGGTCGTCTTCGTCGGCCTGGCGATCGCCCTGGAGATCCAGGTCTCCGGCGGCAGCGCGGCCGGCCCGGCGGCGACCCGGGCTCCCGCCGACCTCGCGTTCGGGACGGCGGTCGACCGCCGCGTCCCCCCCGCGAGGCTCCTCGACGCGAGCGGCCGGCCAACCACGCTGCGCAGCTTCCGCGGCAAGTGGGTGGTGATCGCGCCGGCGATGACGCTCTGCACGCAGGTCTGCCCGATGACCACGGCGGCGCTGACGCGGCTGCGGCGGCTGATGGCGGCGGCCGGGGCCGGGGAACGCTTCGCCGCGGTCGAGCTGACCGTCGATCCGTGGCGCGACACGCCGCGCCGGCTGCGCGCCTACCGCCGGATGACCGGCGCCGACTTCCCGATGCTGACCGGGAGCGTCGCCGCGGTCCGCCGGCTGTGGCGGTTCTTCGGCGTCAACTTCGAACGCGTCCCGCAGGGCAGGCCCCCGGCCCGCGACTGGTTGACCGGCAAGCCGGAGCGCTTCGACGTCGAACACACCGACGGCGCCTTCGTGATCGACCCGAGCGGCCACGAGCGACTCGCGATCTCCGGCATGCCCGCGGTGGGCGGCCGGATCGAGCCGGCGCTGGCCAAGCTCCTGAACGCGGAAGGCAAGGAGAACCTCCACCATCCGACGCCCGGCTGGAGCGCCGTCGCGATGGCGCGGCAACTGGAGGGGATGATGGGGCTGAAAGGCGCGGGCGGCGCGGCGCCGGGCGGCGGCGCGAAGGGTGGCGCGGCGGGCGGCCGGACCGGGTCGAGCGGGAGCGGGCTGCGGGCCGAAGCGAGCCTCGAGGAAGGCCTCGAAGCGGTGCGCGGCCGGCCGGCGTTGGTCAACGTGTGGGCGTCGTGGTGCCCGCCCTGCCGCGAAGAGACGCCGCTGCTGGCCGCAGCGGAGAAGCGCTTCGGCTCCCGGGTCGCCTTCCTCGGGGCCGACCTCGAAGACAACGACGAATCGGCGCGCGGGTTCCTGCGCCGGGTCGGCGCCGACTACCCGAGCTACCCGGCCGATGCGGGCGCGGTGACCGGGCTGCTCGGCCCGGTGCAGGGCACGCCGCTCACCTTCTACCTCGATGCTCAGGGCGAAGTCGTCGGCGAGCACGTCGGCGCCTACCGCTCCGCCGCCGAACTCGACGCCGACCTGCTCCGCCACGCCTCCCCCGGCTGAGCCCGCTGGGGGCTCAGTCCGGTGCGCCTTCGCGGCTCCGCTTGCGCCGCCGGCGGATCAGTTCGGCGGCGACGCTGAGCAGCAGGGCGACGACGCCGGCGATCAGCATCGGCACGATGAAGCTGCCTTCGAAGGCGGTCCCGCCGAGGTAGCCGAGCATCGACACGTAGATCGCCCAGAGGACGGCGGCCAGCGCGTCGGCGGGGATGAACCGCCGGCGCCAGGCGAGCCCGGCGGTGCCCGCCGAGACGGTGCTGGCGCTGCGGCCGCCCGGCACGAAGCGGCCGGTGACGATCAGCCCGCCGCCGCGTTCGCGCACCGCCTCTTCGGCCGTGCGGAGGCGGTCGCGCGCCTTGTCGCCGCGAAAGAGGCGCTCGACGGCCGGTTCGCCGACCCGCCTGCCCAGCCAGTAGGCGGTGTTGTCGCCGAGGAAGGCGCCGACGGCCGCCGTCGCGACGACGAGGGCGATGATCAGGTGCCCCTGGGCGGCGAGCACCGAGGCGGCGATCACGATCGTCTCCGAGGGGATCACCGGGAAGAGGACGTCGCCGCCCGCCGCGGCGAAGATCAGCGCGTAGGTCGCCGGGTTGCCGGAGACGTCGCTGCGCAGCTGGTCGAAGATGGTCGCGAGCTCCATGCAGCCCCTATACCCGGTCGTCGCCGGCGCGCCCCGGCGGCCCCTCAGCGCAGGTAGATCGGGTTCGAGCAGAGCCAGAAGCGGCCGTCGATCCGGGCCTCGACCCGGTAGGCGCCCGGCGCGCCGACGTCGAGGTCGAGCGACTCGAAGTCGCCGGCGGCGAGCGGCGCGCCATCGCGGCGCACCATCACCGCGGCACGGCGCGGCAGGCGGATCCGCAGGACCCCACGCGCGGCGCGAGCCTGGGCGCCGATCGACACCGCGGGACCGTCGCCCTCGAACCAAGCCCGGGCGCCGGCCGCGGGCGCCGCCAGCGGGCTGGTCAGCCAGGCCCGGCCCTCCCGCAATGCCGCCAGGATCGTGGCGCGGTCGGCATCGACCTCGCCTCCCAGGGGGCGCTCGCAGAGCAGGTGGGTGCGCAGCTGGGCGAAGGTGCGCGGGTGTGGGAACGGGGAGCGGACCCGGCCGCCGAGCCGCGGGCCGGGCTGGTGCCCGTCGAGCCCGGCGATCCCGGGCACGCGGCGGCGGGCCGCGAGCCGGTCCCACCGCGCCAGGTGGCCGGCCGGCGGCCCGGCGGTCGTCACCCGCTCCTGCTCGCGGATGCCGCGCAGCGCGGCGAGCGGCGAGCGCCAGGACTCGGCGGCGTCGGTGGTGAGGCTCCAGACCTCGATGCCGTCGCAGCCGGCCGGGTCCTCGAGCGCCGGCCAGCCGTGCGGCAGGACGATGCGGCGCGCCAGGGCCGGGACCAGCATGCGCCCCCCGCGGGAGAACGGGTGGGCGGCGAACCCGACCCCGCCCGCCTCCCGCACCGCGGTGGCTATCCCGGTCGCCGAGCGCCCGGCGTGCGGGGTCTCGGTCGGCGTGCCGAAGGCGAGGTAGTGGCCGTCCCGCGGGCTGACCTCCTCTCCGACCAACAGGAAGACGCCGTCGTGCGTGCCTTCCCAGCCGTCGCGCCGCGCGGCGAGCGTGTCGTGGTCGGTCAGCAGCAGGGCCTCGACGCCCGTCGCCCGCGCCGCATCCAGGAGCTCGGGCACGTCGGCGGTGCCGTCGGAGTACGTGCTGTGCACATGGACGACCGCGGAGAGATCGTGGAGAAGTGGTGGGTTGGTCATGGTTTCGGGATCAGAGAGCGGTTGTTCGAGCCGCCGCACTCCATTCCCTACCCTCAAGGAGATGGCAAATCTGCGTGTGTTCTCCTTGCTTGCGTTGGTCGGGGGCGCCTTCGCCGCCGCCGCCCTCTTCCTGCCCCACTCGCCCGACCAGCTGCGGTCGATGGTGCTCGCCGCGGGCATCGCGGCCCCCGCCGTCGCCCTCCTGGCCTGGACGATCCTCACCCCGGCGCTGGTCGGCGGCACCGTGCTCGCCGCCGCCGGGGGCCTTGCCTTCGGCGCCCCGGAGGGCGCCGCGCTCTCGCTGGGCGGGGCGGTCCTCGGCGGCCTCGCGGCCTTCGCCCTGGCCCGGACGCTCGCCCGCGACCGGGTGGAGACGATGGTGGCGCGGAGCGAGCGCCTCTCGCGGCTGCACGGCCTGCTCGGCCGGCGCGGCTTCCAGGCGGTCCTCGCCGCGCGGCTGATGCCGGGCGTCCCGGCGACCGGCCTGCACTACGCGGCCGGCGTCTCGCCGGTCCGCACCCGCGCCTTCGCCCTGGCGATCGCGATCGGCGCCCTGCTGCGCACCACCCCCTACGCCCTGCTCGGCAGCGGCCTCGCCGGCGGGTCGCTGCCGATGGTGATCGTCGCCGTCGCCTCGATCGCCCTCGGCGCGCTCGGCGCCGCGGCGATCGTCCGCCAGGCGCGCCGCGCCGAGGGCGCCGCCGCGCCGGCCTGAGCCGAGGCGCGTGGCGAAGGGATCGGGCGGGGCGCCGCGCGGCTTCAGTCGCCCGCGCCCGCGCCGCCGCCGTCGTCGGACTCCGGCGCGGCCAGGGTCGATCGCGAGAGCCGGCGCGCCCGCCCTTCCGCGACGGCTTCGCGGACGGCCGCCGGGAACCGTCCGGGGCCCCAGTAACGGGCTCCGACCTCTTCGGCCAGCTCACGCCGGTTCGCGGTGCCGAGTCGGTCGAGGGCCTGGGCGATCGCCTCGATCTCACGATCCAGGGCGGCGTCGTCGTCGCCCGCGCCGGGCATGAGGCTGAGGCCGGGGCTGACGACCACGCGGCCCGGACCGGGCCGGAAACGGTGCAGGCCGCTGCGCGATTCGCCACGCCGGCGGGCGGCGCGGGCCGCGATCCGACGCCGGCGCGCCTCCTCCTCGCGGCGGCGCTCGCCCTCCACCTGGCGGTGCTCGATCTGCTCCTCGGTACGCTCCGAGCCCTCGCGGGCCTCGGCCGCGCCGGCCCGGTACCCGGCCGCCTGCAGGCGCTCCTCGGCCGCCAGCCCGCGCTCCTTCGTGCGGGCGGCGCGCTCGTCCCACGCGGCGGCTGCCTTCTCGTCGCCCTCGGCGCGGCACGAGTGGGCGCTCGCGCGCCGGTCGTGCAGCTCGGCCCAGGTCTCGTGCAGCTCGGCCCGCGCCGCGCCGATCGCGGCGGCGCCCTCGGTGCCGGCTTCCGCCTCGCCTTCGGCTTCCGCCTCTTCCCCTTCACGGCGCGCCGACGCGGCTTTGGCCCGCTGCTCGGCGGCGCGAGCGCGCTCGCCGGCGGCGGCCGAGAGGTGCTCGTGCAGCCGCACCTTCGACTCGTCCTCGGCGCCGAGCACCTCGGCGCGCTCCAGCCAGCTGCGGCCCCGCTCTTCGGCGGCTGTCGCCGCCTCCAGCGCCGCCTCCCGGCGGGCCTCGTCGTCGCCGGCCTCCTCGGCCTCGGCCCGCAGGTCGGCCGCTTCGGCGCGCTCGTCCTGGCACCGGGCCCGCAGGTCGGCCACCTCGGCGAGGAGGTCCTCGTCGCTCTGCCGGTCCGCGGAGCGCTCCGGCCGGGCCCGCAGCTCGTGCGCGGCAGCCCGGTGGTCGGCGGCGCGGGCCCGCGATTCCTCCGCCGCGGCCCGCAGCCGCGCCGCCTCGGCCCGCCGCGGGCTCTCGGCGCCCTCCCCTTCCTCGCCCTCGCCTTCCCCCTCGGCTCCCTCGCCCTCGCCGCCCGCCGACTCCTCTTCGGCTTCCTCGGCGGTCAGCGGCTGGGCGATGTCCTCGAGCTCGACCTGCTCGGCCTTGACGCCGAAGAACAGCTCGGCGATCCCGCCGATCGCCATCACGCCGGCGCCGATCAGGAAGGCGATGATGACCTGGCCGGCGCTGCCGCTTTCGATCAGGTTGCCGAAGAGCAGCGGCCCGGTGATGCCGCCGACCGCCGTGCCGACGCCGTAGAAGAAGGCGATCGCCAGCGCCCGCGTCTCCATCGGGAAGATCTCCGAGACGGTCAGGTAGGCGGCGCTGGCGCCGGCCGAGGCGAGGAAGAAGGTCGCCACGATCAGCGCCTCGAAGCCCCAGGTGCCGAGCGTGCCGTTGACGAAGAGGATGGCCAGCACGACGCTGATCGCCGCCGAGCCGAGGTAGGTCCCGGCGATCATCGGCTTGCGGCCGATCGTGTCGAAGAGGCGACCGAGCACCAGCGGGCCGAGGAAGTTGCCGAGCGCGAAGATGATGATGAAGACCGGCACGATCGACGAGGAGATGCCGAAGAAGGTCGTGAACAGCGTGCCGAGGTTGAAGGTCACGCCGTTGTAGATGAAGGCCTGGCCGATGAACAGCGCCAGGCCGAGGACGGCGCGCTTCGGGTACAGCTTGAACGCGGTGCGGCCGATCTGCCGGAAGGGGATCGATTCGCGCTGGCGGACCTCGATCGAGTCGTCCGGTTCCGGCAGCTCCTGGCCGGTGTCCTCCCGCACTTCCTCCTCGACCCGGTCGACGATTTCCTCGGCCTCCTGCTCGCGGCCGTGGATGAAGAGCCAGCGGGGGCTCTCGGGGACGTTGCGGCGGACGATCAGGATCGTGAAGCCGAGCACCACGCCGAGCCCGAAGGCGAGCCGCCAGCCGAGGTCCATCGCGAAGATCGAGGTGTCGAGGAAGACGAGGGCGGCGGCGGAGCCGGCCGCCGAGCCGAGCCAGTAGGAGCCGTTGATGATCAGGTCGACGCGGCCCCGCACCCGGGCCGGGATCAGCTCGTCGATCGCCGAGTTGATCGCCGCGTACTCACCGCCGATCCCCGACCCGGTGAAGAATCGGGCGGCGAAGAAGTACCAGGGGGCGAACGAGAAGGCGGTTGCCGCGGTGGCGGCGATGTAGACGCCGAGCGTGATGAGGAAGAGCTTCTTGCGGCCGAACCGGTCGGTCAGCTGGCCGAAGAACAGGGCGCCGAGGCAGGCGCCCGCCACGTAGAAGGCCGCCGCCGCGCCGATCTGGCCGGCGGTGATCGGGATGCCGCTGCCCGCTTCGGTCAGCCGCGAGCCGACCGAGCCGACGATCGTCACCTCGAGCCCGTCGAGGATCCAGACCGTGCCCAGCCCGATGACGATCAGCCAGTGGAAGCCCGACCACGGCAGGCGGTCGAGGCGCGCCGGGATGCGCGTCTCGATCGTCCCCGTCTCCGCTCCGGCCATGGCGGCCAGGTACCCGACGCGTCGCCCGTGGCCGGACGGGATGTCAGGACACGGACAGGTGGCCCTGGCGCGGCGGGCCCGCCCTGCATGTCACCCTGCGGACAGCGCCCCCGGCTTCCGCCTTCCGCCGGGTACAGGCGGAGGTGTGCTCACCTGCCGCGTCCTCGGTCATCGCCACCGCTTCGCCGCCGACGGCCGGACGATGCGCTGGACCTGTGAGCGCGGCTGCGGCGCGGGGGGCGAGAAGGAGTACGAGTCGGCGGCCCTGGCGCGGCGCTACGCCGCTGCCCTGGACCGCGAGGACCGCGACGACCTTGGCCGTCGGGCCCCGCTGATCGGCCTCCTCCCGTTGCGGCTATGGCGGATGCTCGCCGATCGGGGACGGCACGAGACCGGTCGAGGTCGGGCATAGCCCGCAGCGTCGCCCTGAACCCCTTTGCGGCGTCCGCCGGCGACCGGGTGCCCCTCGTCCGCGACCCGGTGGACCTGCTGCGGCTGGCGCTCCTGATCGGCGTGCCGATCACCCTCGCGATCGGCCCGCGCAACCAGAGCTTCCGCCTTCTGCTGACCTTCCTGCTGGTGCTGATCCCGCGGGCGCTCGACGCGCCGCGGCCGTTCGACCTCGCCTTCACCGTGGCGATGTCCTTCCAGGCGTGGGGCAACGTCTTCGGCGCCTTCGAACACATCTACGGCTACGACAAGATCGTCCACTTCTTCCTGCCGTTGTCGGCCTCGGCGATCGCCTACCTGACCCTGGTCCGCTTCGACGTCGTCCCCGACCTCGTCGACGCCAAGGGCCTGCACAGCCGGCCGGCGACCGTGCTGCTGACCGCGGCCCTCGGACTGGCGTTCATGGGCGGCCTGTACGAGCTGTACGAGTGGTTCGCCGACACCGCGCTCGGCGCCCACCTGTTCACCGACTACGGCGACACGATCGGCGACCTCACCGACGACCTGCTCGGCGCGCTCTGCGGCGGCTTCTTCGTGCTGCTCTGGAAGGAACGCGGCTGGCCCACCCGCCGCGCCGACATCTCCCGACGCGGCGATCCCGACGACCCGCTGGCCGAGCTCGGCGACACCGCCGTCGCCCGCCTCGAGCCCGGTCGCGACCTGCCCGACCCGGGTCCGGAGGGCGCCGCGACGCGGTTCCTGCTCGGCGAGCTGCCGGCCGATCTGCGCAACCCTCTCGACCTCGGCCGGCTCTCCCTGCTGGTCGGCCTCGCGATCGCCCTGCCGGGCACCGAATGGGACTCCGCGGTCCGCTTCACGATCGGCTTCGCCGCCGCCTGGGCGGTCCGCGCCCTGGAGCTGCCGCGCTTCTTCGACGCCCTCTTCCTGCTCGCCGTCTCGCTGGAGGCCTGGGGGGCCTTCGGCGGCGCGTTCATCAACGTCAGCGGATTCGACTCGACGATCCACGTCGTCGCCACCGCCGCCGCCGCGCCGGTGATCTACGTCGCCTTCGTGCGACGCGAGCTGCTCCCCGAGCTCTCCCGGCGCGCGGGCCTCCACCAGAGCACCGCCCTGGGGCTCAGCGTCTTCGCCTTCGGCTTCTCGATCGGCATCCTGTACGAGATCTACGCCTATCTCGCCAACCACCTGCTCGACGCCTCGATCGCGGCCGGCTACGACGTCCTGATCGGCCGTCTCGCCCTCGACGCGCTCGGCGCCCTGATCGGCGCCGCGCTGGTCGTCGCCTGGGGCGCGGTCGGCCTGCCCTTCCGTGCACCCGCTCGGCAGCCTTGACACGGCGCTCTACGAACGCGTCGCGGCGCTCGACGTCGCGGCGCTCGACCGCGCGATGCGGCGCCTGTCGCGGACGGCCGACCACGGCCTGCTCTGGTTCGGCGCCGCCGGCGCGCTGGCGCTCCTCGGCGGCGGCCCGGGCCGGCGGGCCGCCCGCCGCGGCGTGGCCTCGCTGGCGCTGTCCTCGGCGCTCGCCAACCTGGTCGGCAAGCCGCTCTCGCGGCGCGCGCGGCCGGTGCTCGAGCACCCGCGCCCGCGCCACGTGGCGATGCCCGCCACGAGCTCGTTCCCGTCCGGCCACGCCGCCTCGGCCTTCGGCTTCGCCGTCGGCGCGGCGCGCGAGCTGCCGGCCCTCGGCCCGCCGCTCCTCACCCTGGCCGCCCTGGTCGCCTACTCCCGCGTCCACACCGGGGTCCACTACCCGGCCGACGTCGTCGCCGGCGCCGCGCTCGGCACCGGGGCGGCGCGGCTCCTCGCCGGACGAGGGCGTCACCGCGGGATGGTCGATCCCGCGCCAGCCGCGCGGCCGCGAGGGCGGGCCCGCCCCCTCCTCCGGTCCGGTGGGTAGGAAGGGACGGGCGCGCCCTGCGCCGGCGGGATGCGGAGGGGCGGCGCGAATTCGGCGGGCGCCGCGGCCGTGCGCATCCCGCCACGCATCGGTCACACCCCCACAGGCGCCCCTCGCCGTCGCCGGGATCGCGCTCGCCCTCTCCCACCGCGGCTACCGCCGCGACGTCGTGACCGTCGCCCGCAGCCGGGAGGCCGCGCGATGAGGCGGCCGGGCGGCTCGCTGATCCTGCTCGGCCTGCCGACCTTCGGCATGGCGGTGACGGTCACCGCCGTCTCCTCCTATCTGCCGGTGGTGATGCGCGGCCACGCCGGGTCGACCGTGACGATCGGCGGCATCCTGGCCGCCGAGGGGGTGATGGCCCTCTGGGTGCCGATCGTGGTCGGCGACCGGTCCGACCGGCTGCGGACCCGGATCGGAGGCCGGCTGCCCTTCGTGCTGGCGGGCACCCCGGCGATGCTGGTCAGCCTCTGCCTGTTCGGCTTCGTCCGCCCGATCATCGCCCTGGCCGGCCTGGTCGTCCTCTTCTTCCTCGGCTACTTCGTCGCCTACGAGCCCTACCGGGCGCTCTACCCCGACCTCGTCCCCGACGAGATGGCGGGGCGCTCGCAGAGCGTCCAGGCCGGCTGGCGCGGCGCCGGCACCGGCACCGCCCTGATCAGCGGCGGCGTGCTGCTCGGGGTCGCCGACTTCCTGCCGTTCGTCGTCTACGGCGCGCTCCTGGCGTTGAGCGTCGGCATCTTCGTCCTCCGGTCGGCGAGCCCCGCCCGCGCCGACGCCCGGCGCAAGCGCCGCGACGAGTCGGACGACGCTCCGCACTCCTTCGCCCTCGCGCGCCGCCTGCTGCGCGAGCGCGAGACGCTGCGCCTCTACGTCGTCGCCAACGCGCTCTGGGAGATGACCCTCGCCGCGATCAAGACGTTCGTCGTGCTCTACGTCACCGCCGGGCTCGGCTACAGCCTGGACGCCGCCTCGCTGATCATCGGCGCGGTCGCCGTCGTGATCCTCGCCGCCGCGCTGGCCAGCGGCTTCCTCGGCGACCGCCTCGGCCGCATCCGGGTGGTCGAGGTGAGCGCCCTGATCTTCGGCCTCGGGCTGCTGGTCCCGGCGCTGACCACGTCCCGCCCGGCGCTGATCGCGGCCGTGCCGTTCATCGCGCTCGGCGGCGGCACCTTGATGAGCCTGCCCTACTCGATCCTCATGCCCTTGATGCCGAAGGGCGAGCACGGCGCGGTGACCGGCCTCTACGCGCTGAGCCGCGGGGTCGGCGTGATGGCCGGCCCGGTGGTCGCCGGGGTCGCGATCCAGGTGCTGGCGCCGGTCTTCTCCTCCACCCAGGGCTTCGCGGCGGCCTGGCTGGTCGCCGCCGGCGCCGTCCTGCTCAGCCTGCTGCCGCTGCGCCGCCTGCGCCGCCTCGACGCGGCCGACTGAGGCGTCAGGCCCCGAGGTCGATCAGGGCCAGGCCCGACTCCTCGTCGTGGCGCTTGCGCAGGCGAGCGGGCACCTCGTCGAGGACCAGCTCGAGGGTCGGCCGCACGGTCGCGGCGCGCAGGTGGCCGCCGCGGGTGGTGCCGTCGCGGCGCCCGAGCACGACGTGGATGTGGATCGCCGGGGAGCCGTCCTGCTCGGCGACGTCGCCGTTCAGCGCCAGCAGCTCCACCTGCTCGTCGACCGGGATGTCGCGGTACTCCTTCGCCTCCCAGTCGAACCAGGCCACGGTCGCCGCCGAGAAGGCGCCGACGCCGGTGAGCCGGGCCGCCGTCACCCCTTCTGCCTCGCACCAGTCGGTGAGCTCCGCGAGAGCCTCGTCGCCGTGGTCGAACACCAGCGCGAAGGTCCGTCCGTGCGGTCCCTCCGACAGCCGGCGCGCCCTCACGACCGGGCCTGGAGGTTGCGGGCCGCGTACCCGGCGGCGCCGATCCCGGCCAGCCCGACGACGACGGCGATCCGCCGTCCCCAGTGCCGCCGGGGATGGTCGCGCCCGGTGGCCAGCGCGCGGCTGCCCTCGGCGAGCTCGCTCAGGCCCTTCTCCACGCAGCGGCGGAATTTCCTGTCGCCGACCGGGTCGACGCGGCGCTTGCGCGACCGTTCGAAGGCCGAGCGCAGGTCGTCGGCGCCGGCGATCAGCTGCTCGATCGCGTAGTCGTTGTCGACCGCGCCCTTCAGGGAGGCGCCGACGTCGGTTATCGAGTCCATGGTCTTCATCTCGTTCCTCTCGCGTCGTGACCGGCGCGCACCGGCCGGTGTTCGGGGTCGAGGGCGTCGATCAGCGTGGGCCGGACGCGCGTGGGTCCCCGCGGAGAGACCGACGGAACAGTGGCTGTCAGGCGCCTGACGGCGGCCGGAGGCGAAGCACGCGGCGGAGCCGGGCGCGGGCCCGGCTCCGCCGCTCGACTACGGGCGACGCGCCAGCTAGGGACGACGCACGCTGAAGCGGACCCAGTGGGAGTCGCAGGGGTTGTTCTTGCCCCAGCGGTCGCGGACCCGGATCGCGCCCTTGAGGCGGTGGTTGAAGAGCCGGCCGCGAATGAAGACGTCGTCGGTCGAGCCGACCTGGTGGTCGTGGATGCGGTTGTGGTGGCGAAGCCCGCTCGGCAGGAAACCGGACTCCTTGTCGATCAGGACGCCGCCGCGACGGCAGCGCAGCTTGATCACAAAGTGCTTCAGCTCCACCGAGTTCCTGTGGAAGGCGACGCTGATGTGGCGCTTCTGCGCGGTGCGGCCCTTGACCACGTTGCCGTGGTGGCCGGCCGCGGTGGCTATGGCGGCGGGCGCCAGCCCCAGCAGCGCGACTGCGCAGATGGCGGCGATCATCTTCTTCATGGCTCCTCCTCGTTGGTTCCCTTCGAGTTCTCCTTCCTTTCCCTTTGCCGGGCGCGGCGCGGGGTAACGCCGCATGTCAGGCCTCTGACATCGCCCGCGGAGGGGTCGCGGCGAGCGGGCGTCCGCCGCTTGGTGGACGGCGATCAGAGAAGGGCGATCAGGGCCTCGGTGGCGGTGTAGATCGCGGTGGCGACCACGAGCGCCGCGAACCAGCGGGTCAGGGCCTGGCTGGAGGCCCGGTCGCCGAGCGCGCTGCCGAGCACCACGCCGACCACCGCGGCGCCGGCGAAGGGGCCGATCACGGCCCAATCGATCGCCCCGCCGTGGAGGCGGTCGGCGAGCGCGACCAGGGAGCCGATGATGATCACCAGGAGACTGGTCCCCACCGCCTCGGTCAGCGCGAAGCCGAGCCCGAGGACCAGCACCGGCACGATCACGAAGCCGCCGCCGACCCCGAAGAGGCCGGTCAGCCAGCCGGTGCCGAGGCCGAAGAGCGTCACCCGCAGCGCCGAGCGCGAGGTGACGCCGTGGCGCCACGGCCTGAAGCTCGACGCCGCGCGGTCGCGTTCGCGGACCATCGCCGCCGCTCCGACCACCATCACCGGCGCGAAGGCGAGCAGGAGGACGTTCGGGTCCAGCTGGCGGCTCAGCACCGAGCCCGCCAGCGAGCTGACGCCCGCCGCGGCGCCGAAGGCGAGGCCGGCCCGCCAGCGCACCTGGCCGCGGCGCAGGTAGGAGGCGAAGCCGATCGTCGAGGCGACGATGACCACCACCAGCGCCCCGGCCTGCGCGCCGCGCACGCTCTGGTTGCCGACATAGACGAGGGCGGGCACGGCGACCAGCGAGCCGCCGCCCCCGACCGAGCCGAGCAGGATCCCGATCAGGACCCCGATCGGGATCAGGAAGACCAGGTTGCTCACCTGGCGTCCACCCCGCGCCGTGCGTCGTTCAACCGATCCCTCGCGTCATCTCCTGTCAGTAAAGCGGCAGGGCGACGCCGGCGCGGCCGGCCGGCACCCGGACCGGTCCTGCGGCGACCGCCGCGGCACGCGGCATGGGAGGAAGTCCCCATTGCCCAGGCCCCCCGGTCGGGGTCATCGTGGGGCCGGTGATGTGCCTGCTCGTTCCGCCCATCAAATGCAGATAGTGCGGGGAAACCCGGTGCGACGACGGGGGACCGTTACGGATTTGCGCCGCGGGCAGCCGCCCTACGGTTCCCCGTATGGACGACCCGCAAGCGAAGCCGACAAGCGTCGTGATCGCCGACCGGAGCGCCGCGATGCGGGCGGCGATCGCCCGCGTGCTCGCCACGGCCCCCGACGTGGAGGCGGTGGGCGAGGCCGAGGACCGGGTGGAGCTGCTGCGGCTGCTGAAGGCGCTGCGGCCGGCGGCGCTGATCCTCGACCCCGGGGTGCTGGGCCCCGAGGGCCTGCGGTCGCTGCCGCTGCTCCGCGCCGAGTGCGACGGCACGCGGATCGTGGTCGCCGACTTCGCGGCAGGGGCCGGGCTCGAGCGGGGCATCCTGCGGATGGGCGCCGACGCCTTCGTCGCCAAGGACGGCAGCCCCGACGCCTGGCTCACCTCGCTCCGCGCCGCCGTGCGGTCCGACCACGACGACGCGAACCCGGATCGGTGAGCGCGGCGTTCGGGTGACCCGACGCCGACCGGTGGGTAAAGGGCGGATGGAGCCTGGCCTCCGCATTTCTAGGTTGGGGGGGAAATCAAGATTCCGCGCCCGTCGGGCGCAGAGAGGAGTGAGGCATGCGGACCGGCACCATCGACATTCGGAGCCTGGTGGCCGTGGAGGCCGACGGGACCGCCGCCGAGGAGGAGAGCGCAGCGTCGATCTCGATCGAGACGATCGCCTACTGGACGGTGGTCGCGGCGATCTACATCGGCTTCGGCTTCCTTTGGTACTACTCGGCGAAGGAGAAGCTGATCGACGATGGCGGTGCGATGCCGGCGGGGCTGGCCAAAGGCTACGCGGGCTCGTTCATCGACTCCTTCCCGGGCCTGAACGCGACCTGGGTGATCCTCGGCATCGTCGAGGCGGTCGCCTTCCTCGGCTTCATCGCCAGCATCGTCACCGGCGAGTTCCTGCCGACGCGGCGCAAGCCGATCCTCACCGCGTCCCTCGGGGTGTCGCTGCTCACCTTCGCCCTCCTCGTCTTCGGCCAGGAGCTGATCGCCGAATTCGACGGCGTCGCCGCGGACTTCGGCTACATCGGCGCGACCATCGTCACGCTGCTGCTGGTCCAGGTGCTGCCGCCCCGCAAGGGGATCTGGCGACTGACCTCCGACGGGCGTCGGTAAGCGCGACCTGCAGGGGTATTGCGCCCGGCGCGATCGGCGCTCCCGGTCGCGCCGCGGCGAGGCACTCGGGCCGCCGCGGCCGGCGGGGGCCAGCGGCCCCTTACGTGAGCCTTACATCCCGATGACGGGGCGCTGACCGGCCTGGCGGAAGCTCGGGCCATGAACCGATCACCTCGCCTCGAGATCACCACGTCCCTGTCTCTGCTCGCCCTCCTGGTCACCGCGGCACTGGTGATCGGCAGCGCCTCGGAGCCCGCCACCACGGCGGCCAAGTCGACCGCCTCCACCGCCGCGAAGGGCGGGAGGTCCGGTTCATCCGGGGTCAACCCCAAGGACCTGCCGCTCGGCGACGGCAAGGTGACCACCTCGGGGCCGCGGCGCGGCTCCGTCTACGCGTGCCAGACCGGCGCCGGCAACCGGGGCGGCGCCCAGGCCGAAGGGCCCTGGATCCACGCCGACGGCACCTTCGACCTGACCGCGAAGCCGACCGTCGAAGGCTCGGTCAAGTGGGGCGAAGCCTGGCTCGAGGAAAGGCTGACCGCGAAGACGCGGCTGTTCACCGGCGACGGGCTGCCGGTCGGCGCGACGACCGGCGAATTCCCGATCAAGCCGACCGAGGAAGCCTTCCGTTACGACCGCAACCCGAACTCGATCGAAGGCCAGGACGTCCGCGACGCCCTGCCCCGCCACCCGCGGCGGGCCAGGCACGCGAGCTGCCTGCCGATGGGGCCGATCGGGATCGCCACCAACGGGGTCGCGATCTTCAACGCCCTCGACGCAGGCGATCGCGACGCGGTCGCCCACGAGGTGCAGGACAGGTGCGGCGGCCACCCGCAGCGCGATGGCATCTACCACTACCACGACATCCCCTCCTGCCTGACCAAGGGAGAATCGAGGCACCGCGCCTCCGGCCTGGTCGGCTACGCCCTCGACGGCTACCCGATCTTCGGCCCCCGCGGGCACGGCGGCAGGCTGCTGACCGACGCCGACCTCGACGCCTGTCACGGCACCACCAGCAAGGTGCTCTACGAAGGCCGGTGGCAGCGGATCTACCACTACGCCGCCACGCTCGAATACCCCTACACGGTGGGCTGCTTCCGCGGCACCCCGGTGACCACCAACCAGAGCCCACGCGGGTGACGGCCGCCACCCATAGGATCAAGCGCATGAGCATCGTCAAGATCAACGCGATCACCGTCCCCCGCGAGCGCTTCGAGGAGTTCGCCCGGCGCTTCGCCTCCCGTGCCGGGAAGGTGGAGGAGGCCGAGGGCTTCGAGGCCTTCGAGCTGCTGCGGCCCAACGACGACCGCGACCGCTGCCTGGTCCTCACCCGCTGGCGCTCCGAGGAGGACTTCCAGGCCTGGATGAAGAGCGCCGACTTCGCCGCCGGCCACTCCCAGCACCGCGACCAGGGCCCGGTCGGCACCGACAGCGAGGTCTGGTCGTTCGACGTGCTGGAGCTGCGCGGCCCCGCCTGACCGGTGGCGGGCGCCTCGCTCAGGCCGATCCGGCCCGGCTGGAGCGGAAGCGCCGCAGGCGCAGCGAGTTGGTGACGACGAAGACGCTCGAGAACGACATCGCGGCGGCGGCGATGATCGGGTTGAGCAGGCCGGCGATCGCCAGCGGGATCGCGGCGACGTTGTAGCCGAAGGCCCAGAAGAGGTTGCCCTTGATCGTGCCCAGGGTGCGCCGGGCGAGGCGGATCGCGTCGCCGGCCGCCCGCAGATCGCCGGAGACCAGGGTCAGGTCGGAGGCCTCGATCGCCACGTCGGTGCCGGTGCCGATCGCCAGCCCGAGGTCGGCCTGGGCCAGCGCGGGCGCGTCGTTGACGCCGTCGCCGACCATCGCGACGACCGCGCCGCCGCCCTGCAGCCGGCGGATCTCCTCCGCCTTGCCGTCCGGCAGGACCCCGGCCAGCACCCGCTCGATCCCGACCTGAGCGGCGACCGCCCGCGCGGCGCGCTCGTTGTCGCCGGTGAGCAGCACCGGCTCGAGGCCGAGGTCCCTCAGCTCGGCGATCGCCGCGGCGCTCGTCTCCTTGACCGCGTCGGCGACCGCGATCAGGCCGCGCGCCTGCCCGTCCCAGGCGATCGCGACGACGGTGTCACCGTCGCGCTCCAGCCGCTCGGCGGCCGCCTCCAGATCGGCGGTCAGGCCGACGCTCCACTCGCCCAGGAACGCGGGGCGGCCGACCAGCACGCCGTGCCCTTCGACCGCGGCCACGATGCCGAGCCCGGCGCGGCTCTCGAAGCTCTCCGGCGCCGGCAGGGCGCCGAGCCGCTCGCGGCCGTGGGCGGCGATCGCCTGCGCGATCGGATGCTCGCTGGACGACTCGGCGGCCGCGGCGAGGCGCAGCAGCTCTTCCTCGGGGACGCCGGCCGCGGCGACCACGGCGGCCACCTCCATCCTCCCTTCGGTGACCGTGCCGGTCTTGTCGAGGACGATGGCGCTCACCTGGCGCGTCTGCTCGAGGACTTCCGGGCCCTTGATCAGGATCCCCAGCTGGGCGCCGCGACCGCTGCCGACCATCAGCGCGGTCGGCGTCGCCAGCCCGAGCGCGCAGGGGCAGGCGATGATGATCACCGCGACCGCCGCCGTGAACGCCGCCGCGGCGCCGCCGCCCAGCGCCAGCCAGCCGGCCAGGGTCAGCAGCGAGAGCGCGATCACGACCGGGACGAAGACGGCCGAGACGCGGTCGGCCAGCCGCTGCACCTGCGCCTTGCCCGCCTGGGCCTCGGCGACCAGCCGCGCGATCTGCGCCAGGGCGGTTTCCGAGCCGACCCGGGTGGCGCGGACGACGAGCCGGCCGGACGCGTTGATCGTCGCGGCGGCGACCTCGTCGCCGGGGCCGACCTCGACCGGCACGGACTCGCCGGTCAGCATCGAGGCGTCGACCGCCGACGCGCCGCCGTCGACCACGCCGTCGGCGGCGACCTTCTCGCCGGGGCGCACCACGAAGAGGTCGCCGACCCGCAGCTCCTCGACCGGCACCAGCACCTCCTCGCCGTCGCGCAGCAGGCGCGCCTCCTTGGCGCCCATCTCCACCAGCCTGCGGATCGCCTCGCCGGAGCGGCGCTTGGCGCGCGCCTCGAAGTAGCGGCCGAGGAGGATCAGCGCGGTGATCGTCGCGGCGGCGTCGAAGTAGAGGTCCTGGGACATGCCGCCGAGCAGGACCACGGTCGACCACGTCCAGGCGGCCAGGGTGCCGACGGAGACGAGCGTGTCCATCGTCGCCACCAGGTGGCGGGCGTTCAGCGCCGCGGCGCGGTGGAACGGCCAGCCGCTCCAGAAGACGACCGGCGTGGCGAGCGCCAGCGAGACCCACTCCCAGCCGGAGAAGTGCAGGGGCGACGCCCAGGCCAGCACCAGGAGCGGCACCGCCAGGGCGACGGCGAGGATGAGGCGGGCCCGCCACGGACGGACCGGGTCGTCCTCGCCGAGCGCTTCGCGGGGCAGCGAGGCGTGGTAGCCGGCCGCCTCGACCGCCCCGATCAGGTCATCGACCGCGACCTGGTCGGGGTCGAAGGCGACGGTCGCCTGCTCGGTGGCGTAGTTGACGGTCGCGTCGACCCCGTCCAGCTTGTTCAGGCGCTTCTCGATCCGGGCGGCGCAGGAGGCGCACGTCATCCCCTCCAGCGCCAGCTCGACGCGGCCGCCGGCGGGCGCCTCCTGCTCGGCGACCCCGGCCATCAGTCGGCCTCGTAGCCGGCCTCGTCGATCGCCGCGCGCAGCGCGTCGTCGCGCAGCGAGGTGCCGGAGACGGTGACCAGCTTGGTCTCGAGGTCGACGCCGACCGCCTCCACGCCGGCGACGGCACTCAGCTCCTCGGTGACGGCGGCCTTGCAGTGGTCGCAACTCATCCCGGGAACTCGATAGGTGGCGGACTCCGACATCGGTACCTCCTCAAGCGCTCTGTCAGATACCCCCCGAGGGTACCACTCGACGGGCGGGCGGCGCCCTCGGGGTCAGGGTTCGACCGCGTACCCGCGCGGGCTCAACCCTTGCGGTTGGCCATCCGCTCGAGCTGCTTGCCGAATGCCTTTTCGATTTCGCTCGACAAGGTCATCCGGTAGACGGCGGCCAGCGCCTGCACGCTGAGCGGGCGGAGCTGGTCGAGCGCCTGGCGGACCGCCGGCCAGCGGTCCTCCGGGTAGCCGGCCTCTTCGAAGGGCTTCCAGATGTCCTCGAGGAAGAGCTCGACGAACTCGCGCGAGATCGAGCGGCAGCGGTCGCGGACCTTGCCGATCACGCTCAGGGCGTGGTCGAGCGGGACGCCCGCGGCGACGACTCCCTCGGCGGCGTCGAGCAGCGACGGGAAGGGCGCCTCGAAGCGTCCCTCCTCCACCGGCACCAGCGCCCCGATGTCGATCGCGCGCCCGAAGTCGTCCTCGACGTCGGCGCCGAAGCGCGCCGCCAGCTCCTCGCGGGTGAAGGTGCGCGGCTGCTCGTCGTCGAACTCGTCCAGCGCCCGGCGGAACGAGAGGAACTGCTCCGCGGCGCCGACGTTCTGGCTCAGCAGCCGCTCGATCCCCTTCAGGTTGAACCCGTCGGCCTGCAGCTCCTGGATCATCCGCAGGCGCGCCAGGTGGCGCGGCCCGTAGTAGCCGACCCGGTCGCGCACCTCGGGGGCCGGCAGCAGGCCGCGCGCCCGGTGGGAGCGGATGTTGCGGACCGTCATCCCCGTCTCGACCGCCAGCTCTTCGATCGTCAGGTTGTTCTCGGTCTCCGCCACCGCGGCAGGCTACCATTGTGTGACGTTCCTCTATTTGACGTGACGGCAGTTGGTGTTACGTTGTTCAGCGTCATGGCGCTGCAAGCACGTCGACCAACGCTCCGCCTCCTCGACGCCTTCGCCGGGCCGCACGGGATCGACGGCTTCCTGGAGCAGATCGACCCCCTGCTGGTCACCGGCGAGTGCCGGGCCGAGGTCGTGGCCGTCGAGCGGGGAACCGAGGACAGCGTCACGCTCGCCTTGCGCGCCAATCGCGCCTGGCAGGGCTTCCGCGCGGGTCAGTTCGTGAACGTCGCGGTCGAGATCGACGGCGTTCGCCACCAGCGCTGCTACTCGCCGGCCTGTGAGGAGGGCGGCGGGCCGGAGCTGGAGATCACGGTCAGGCGCCACCCCGGGGGCCTGGTCTCCAACTTCCTCGCCGAGCGCGCCGCGCCCGGGATGGCCGTCGGCCTCTCCCAGGCCGATGGCGACTTCCGGCTGCCGCGCCCGCGGCCCGAGGCGGTCCTGCTGATCGGCGGCGGCAGCGGCATCACGCCGCTGATGGCGATCCTGCGCACGCTCCTCGCCGAGGGGCACGAGGGGCCGATCGCCCTCCTCCACTATGCCCCCGATCCCGGCCGCGCCGCCTACCGCGCGGAGCTGGAGCGCCTCGCCGCGCGGCACCCCAACTTCAAGCTGGTCCGCTCCTACACCCGGGCGCCGGGCGCGGGCGAGGAGGACGGGCACTTCAGCCCCCTCCACCTCCCGGCGTCCGACCCCTGCTTCGCCGCGGCGGAGACCTTCGCCTGCGGGCCCCCGGCCCTGCTCGACGCGGTCCGCGGCACGTGGGCCCACGGCCTCGAGCACCGCCTCCACGTCGAGAGCTTCCTGCCGCCCGCCTTCGCTCCCGCCGGCGAGCCCGGCGAGGGCGAGATCCGCTTCGCCGGCTCCGGCGTCGCGGTCGCCAACCGGGGTGCCTCCCTGCTGGCGCAGGCCGAGGAGGCGGGCCTGCGCCCGCGCCACGGCTGTCGGATGGGCATCTGCCACACCTGCACCTGCCGCAAGGTCGCGGGCACCCACCGGAACCTGATCACCGGCGAGGTCTCCTCGGCGCCCGACGAGGAGATCCAGATCTGCGTCTCCGCCGCGCTCGGCGACCTGACCATCGACCTCTAGACCACTTCCCGAAAGGATCCCCGTGACCCCCACCGCAACCATTCCGGCCAAACCGACGCCGCCCGCGAGCGGCAGCCCGCTGACGCCCGACCAGCTGCAGGGCCTCGGCGAGGAGCTCGACGCGATCCGCGGCCGCGTCCTGGCCGACCGCGGCGAGCGCGACGCCGACTACATCCGCGGCGTGATCCGCGCCCAGCGAGGGCTCGAGGTCGCCGGCCGCGGCCTGCTCTGGGCCGGCGTGTTCCCGCCCGCCTGGCTCGCCGGCACCGCCGCCCTCTCGGTCTCCAAGATCCTCGACAACATGGAGATCGGCCACAACGTGATGCACGGCCAGTACGAGTGGATGAACGACCCGAAGCTCTCGGGCGGGAGCTTCGAGTGGGACACCGCCTGCCCCGCCGACCAGTGGCGCCACTCGCACAACTACGTGCACCACACCTACACCAACATCGTCGGCAAGGACCGCGACATCGGCTACGGCATCCTGCGCATGTCCGAGGACCAGCGGTGGCGGCCCTATTACCTCGGCAACCCTCTCTGGGCCGCCCTGCTCGCCGTCTTCTTCGAGTACGGGGTGGCGCTCCACGACCTCGAAGTCGAGCGGATCGCCGCCGGTGAGACCAGCCTGGCCGAGAAGCGCGACCTGCTGCGCGGAATCTGGAGGAAGGTCCGCGGCCAGGTCGCCAAGGACTACCTCCTCTTCCCCGCCCTCTCCGGCCCGCTCTTCGTCTTCCCGCTGGCGGGCAACGTGACCGCGAACCTGGTCCGCAACCTGTGGGCGTTCACGATCATCTTCTGCGGACACTTCCCCGAAGGGACCCACGAGTTCAGCGAGGAGGAGACGGCGGAGGAGACGCGCGGCGAGTGGTACCACCGCCAGCTGCTCGGCTCGGCCAACCTCAGCGGCGGCCCGCTCTTCCACCTCATGTCGGGGAACCTCTCCTTCCAGATCGAGCACCACCTGTTCCCCGACCTGCCCGCCAACCGCTACGCGGAGATCTCCGTCGAGGTGCGGGAGGTCTGCGAGCGCTACGGCCTCCCCTACAACGTCGGACCCCTGCACCGGCAGTTCGGCAGCGTGGTGAGGAAGATCGGCCGGCTGTCGCTGCCGGACTCGGGCCCCCGCCCCTTCCGCCCCTCCGCCGGCGTCGTGCCGGCCGCCCTCGGTGGCGCGGCGAAGGCGCTCGGCGGTGCGGCGAGGAAGGTCGCCCGCCTGCTGCCGGCGGGCGGGCAGAGCGCCCCGGTCGCCTGAGCCGGCGGGCATGCGCGCCGAGGCCGGCCGCAACGCGGCGCAGAGGCTGCTCGCGGGCGCCCGCCGGGCCAACCGCGACCCGCGGCTGATCGAGCTCGCGAGGCGGGCGCGGTGGGGCGCGGGCGGCGACCGGGAGGTCGACCCACCGTCGACATCCCGCGGCCGGCCGTCGGACCGGGCGGTGCGCCAACTCCTCGCCGTCCGGGGCGAGGAGCCGGGGGTGCTGGGGGAGCTCGGCCTGACCGCGCTGCGGACCTGGCAGAACCTCGCCGAGTCCCAGGACCGCGGCCGCGGCAAGGTCGACGTGGCGATCCTCTTCACCGACCTGGTCGGCTTCTCCACCTGGGCGCTGGAGGTGGGCGACCGGGACGCGCTGCGCCTCCTCCGTGCGGTCTCCGAGGCGATCGAGCCACCGATCGCGGCGGGTCGGGGCGAGGTCGTGAAGCGCCTCGGGGACGGGTTGATGGCCGCCTTCTGGGATGCCCCGAGCGCGGTCGACGCGGCCTTCGCCGCGACCGAGCGCCTGGCGCCGCTCGAGGTGGCGGGCTATCGCCCCCGACTGCGCACCGGCGTCCACCTCGGCCGGCCGCGCAAGCTCGGCGGCGACTACTTCGGCGTCGACGTCAACATCGCCGCCCGCCTCGCCGAGGCCGCGAAGCCCGGCGAGGTCCTCGTCTCCGACCGCACCCTGGAGGCCCTCCCCGCCGACGCGGCGCGAGCGCGGCGGCGGCGGTTCGCCGCCAAGGGCGCCCCCAGGGACCTGACCGCCTTCGCGGTCACCCCGATCGCGCACCCGGGCTCCGCGGAGGCTTCCTAGGCCGGGCCGCCCGGCGCGCGCCCTCAGACGGTCCAGGTGTCGCCGGCCCGCAGCAGCTCGTCGACGTCGGCGAGCGTCGCCGCCGCGTGGGCGTCCTGCAGCCGCGACTGTCGCTCGTGCCCGTAGACCGGGCGGGTCACGTCGCGCAGGACGCCGATCGGGGTCGGCCCGGTGGGGCTCTCCGCCAGCCGCGCCAGCGCCGTCGCGTGGCTCGGGTCCTCGATGTGGGCGTCGTGGACGACGAGGCCGCGCTCGCCGGCCGTGGCGACGTCGACCACTTCCAGGCCGCCGTCGTCGGAGCGGACGACGCCCTTCTCGAGCTCGGCCCCGAAGCGGATCGGCTCGCCGTGCTCGAGGCGGATCTGGTTGTGGGCGCCGGCCTTGCCGCGGACGGCATCGAAGGCGCCGTCGTTGAACACGTTGCAGTTCTGGTAGATCTCCACGAAGGCGGCGCCGGGATGCTCCGCCGCGGCCCGCAGGGTGTCGCGGACGTGCTGCTTCTCGACGTCGATCGTGCGGGCGACGAAGGACGCGTCGGCGCCGAGCGCCAGCGCCAGCGGGTTGAACGGGTGGTCCTCGGAGCCGAACGGGGTCGACTTGGTGACCTTGCCGGTCTCCGAGGTCGGCGAGTACTGGCCCTTGGTCAGGCCGTAGATCTGGTTGTTGAAGAGCAGGATCTTCAGCGGGACGTTGCGGCGCAGGGCGTGGATCAGGTGGTTGCCGCCGATCGAGAGCGAGTCACCGTCGCCGGAGACGACCCAGACCGAAAGGTCCTCGCGGCTGGTCGCGATCCCGGTGGCGAGGGCGGGCGCCCGGCCGTGGATGCCGTGCATGCCGTAGGTGTCCATGTAATAGACGAACCGGCCGGCGCAGCCGATGCCGCTGATGAAGACCGTCTTCTCCGGCCGCACGCCCAGTTCGGGGAGCACGGTCTGCACCGAGTTGAGGATCGCGTAGTCGCCGCACCCAGGGCACCAGCGGGTTTCCTGGCCGGACTGGAAATCGCTCTTGGTCAGCGTCGCGGCACCGCCGCCGTCGCCGTGGTGTCCGTTCTCGCTCATAGCTCCTCCAGTGCGTCGAGCATCGCCTGCTCGAGATCCTCGGCGAGGATCGGCAGGCCCTCCACCTTGTTGTGTCCGCGGGCGTCGACCAGGAACCGGTCGCGCACCAGGCTCAGGAGCTGGCCCGTGTTCAGCTCCGGGACCAGGACCCGGTCGAAGCCGCGCAGCACCTCGCCGGTGTTGGCGGGCATCGGTTCGATGTGGCGCAGATGGGCGACCGCGACCGGGATGCCGCGGCCCCGCACCCGGCGCGCCGCGGCGCCGATCACGCCTGCCGTCGAGCCCCAGCCGAGCACCAGCAGCCGCGCGCCGGGGTCGGCGTCGACCGCGAGCGCGGGCAGCTCGTCGGCGAGGTGCTCCAGCTTCTCGGCCCGCAGCCTGGTCATCAGCGCGTGGTTCTGCGGCGAGTAGGAGACCTTGCCGGTGCCGTCCTCCTTCTCCAGGCCGCCGAGGCGATGCTGGAGGCCCGGCGTCCCGGGGATCGCCCAGGGCCTGGCGCCGCGCGCGTCGCGGAGATAGGGAAGAAACTCCTCGCCGGCGTTCGGCTCGACGGCGAGCGCCGGATCGATCTCGGGCAGGTCGTCCAGGTCCGGGAGGCACCAGGGCTCCGAGGAGTTCATCAGGAAGGTGTCGGCGAGGAGGACCACCGGCGTCCGGTAGCGGACGGCGACGCGGGCCGCCTGGATCGCCGCGTCGAAGCAGTCGGCGGGCGTCGCCGCGGCGATCACCGGCAGCGGCGACTCGCCGTGGCGGCCGTGGATCGCCATCAGCAGGTCGGCCTGTTCGGTTTTGGTCGGCAGGCCGGTCGACGGCCCGGCGCGCTGGACGTCGATCACGACCAGGGGAAGCTCGGTGGCGACGGCGAGCGCGATCGTCTCCGCCTTCAGGTCCATCCCCGGGCCGCTGGTCGCGGTCACCCCCAGCCTGCCGCCGAAGGAGGCGCCGAGCGCCATGTTGACCGCGGCGATCTCGTCCTCGGCCTGCACGGTCCGCACGCCGAAGCGCTCGTGGGGGGCCAGCTGATGGAGGAGTTCGGAGGCCGGGGTGATCGGATAGCTGGCGAAGAAGAGCTGCAGTCCGCTGCGGACGCTCGCCGCGATCAGCCCCAGCGCCAGGGCGTTGGCGCCGTTCACGTTGCGGTAGGTGCCGGAGCGGAGCGAGGCCGGGGCGACCTCGACCGGGGTGGCCTCGATCTCCGTCGTGTCGCCGAAGTTGTAGCCGGCCTTGAAGGCGGCGACGTTGCCGGCGAGGATCGCGGGGCGCCTCGCGAATTTCTTCTCCAACCAGGCGATCGTCTCGCCGCGGGGGCGCCCGTAGAGCCAGGAGATCAGGCCCAGCGCGAAGAGGTTCTTGGTCCGCTGCGCCTCCGCCGGCTTGAGTCCCTCGATGTCGGCCGTCGCCCGCGTGGTCAGCGTGGTCATCGGGATCCTGAAGACCTGGTAGTCGTCGAGGGAGCCGTCCTCCAAGGGGCTCGACTCGTACCCGGCCTTGCGCAGGTTCACGTCGGTGAAGGCGTCTTCGTTGACGATCAGCGTCCCGCCGGGCCGCAGGGCGTCGAGGTGGGCCTTGACGGCCGCCGGGTTCATCGCCACCAGGGTGTCCGGGTGGTCGCCGGGGGTGAGGATGTCGCGCGAGGCGAAGTGGATCTGGAAGGCCGAGACCCCGCCCGGGGTGCCGGCGGGGGCGCGGATCTCGGCCGGGAAGTCCGGCAGCGTCGAGAGGTCGTTGCCGGCGTGGGCGGTCGCCGCGGTGAAGCGGTCGCCGACCAACTGCATGCCGTCGCCGGAGTCGCCCGCGAAGCGCACGATCACCGTCTCCCGACTTTTTGAGGTCGTCGTCATGGTCTCTCTCCCGATCGGCCGGCTCGAGGTTGCCGCGCGGGCGCCTAGGCCACCTTGCCTTGGTACCAGGATGGCGCCTCGAACGGACCCAGCGGCGCGTCGGTCCGCTCGCCCGCCGGGCTGTGCAGGGTGACGTTGAAGCGCTCCTGCATTTCTGCGGCGTCCTCCGCCGCGCGGGCCAGCTCGGGACTTTCGGCCGCCGCCTCCAGCGCCGCCTGGTCGGCGAACCAGAGCTCGGCGACGCGGTGGAACGGGCTCGCCTCCTCCTCGGCGAGGGTGTCGCTCGTGCGGCTGAGGACGAGTCGCTCGAGCCCGGGGATCGCCGCCGCCAGGGGGCCGTGGACCTCTTCGTAGTGTTTCTCGAACGCCTCGACGTCGTCGGGGTGGGTCCAGATGGCATAGAGCACGTACACGAGCGGCCTTTCTGTCGACGCGGCGGTTCCGGTCCACCGAACCTATTCCGGGCAGGGCGGCCGGCTCGCGCGGTTCGCCCGACGCCTTTGGAGGGATTCCAGGCGGGAAGTCGGGCGGGCACCCGGCGGAGCCGGCGCGCCCCGGGCTCCGCCGGGTCGTCGTTACGCGCCCCGGGCCCCGGGTATCGGCTCGCCGACCCGTCGACGTGGGCCCCAGCGGCTTTTCACCGGCGCCCGCCCGGTTCCCGCTCGGGGTCAAACGACCAACCGCCGCCATCGCCGCGGCGGAGCGCGGCGCCCACGGCGCGGGCCTACAGCGCGTCGAGCTCGGCGCGGAGCGGGCGACTGGGCTCCACCGCGGCGCCGGCGGCGCGGGCCTTCCTCGCCAGGTCGCGGTCGGAGGTGACGATGACCACCACCTCCTCCTCGTCCAGCCAGTCGCCGAGCCGGGCGAGGATCTCGCGGTCGGCGGCGTCCGCGCCGCCCGCGCTCGCCCAGGCGATCTCCACCCGCTCGGCGCGCAGCGGCCGCCGCGGCTCGTGCTCGAGCATCACCGTCACCCGCTCCTCACGCCGCCCCGCCCAACGGTCGAGCCGGCCCACCAGGCGCTCGATCGCCCCGGCCCGATCGCGCCACCAGCCGTCGAGCCGCGACCCGATCACGTTCATCGCATCGACGACCCGGTGCACCCCGCCATCATCGCGCGGCACGGCCATCGAGGCCCGCCGGGCATGGGGGGCCCGCAGCTCGGGGCCGCGCCCCGAGCGCGCCCCTACCAGCGCGAGGTGACCACCTTCTTGCGGGTGTAGAACTCGACCGCGTCGGTGCCGTTGGCGTGCAGGTCGCCGTCGATCGAGTCCTTCCAGCCGGAGAACGGGAACCAGGCGATCGGCGCGGCGACGCCGACGTTGACGCCGACCATCCCGGCCTCGATGCCGTGGCGGTAGGCGCGGGCCGCGCCGCCGGAGGTCGTGAAGATCACCGAGGCGTTGCCGTAGCGGGAGGCGTTGACCCGCTCGATCGCGCTGTCGAGGTCGGGGGCGCGGAGGACGGAGAGCACCGGGCCGAAGACCTCCTCCGTCGCGACGCGGGCATCGGCGGCGACCCGGTCGAGGATGGTCGGCCCGAGGTTGGCGCCGCCTTCCCCGGCCGCGGCCTGGCGACCGTCGAGGACGGCCTCGGCACCCTCGCCGAGCGCCCTCTCGATCTCTCCGGCGACGCGGTCGCGGGCGCCCGCGGAGACCAGCGGGCAGACGTCGGTCGACTTCTCCCCGCCCGGGCCGACGGTCAGCGCGCGGCTCGCCTCGACCACCGTCCGCAGGCTCGCGTCCTGCTCGGCCTCGCTGCCGACCAGGACCAGGAGCGAGCCGGCGAGGCAGCGCTGGCCGGCGGCGCCGAAGGCCGAGGAGGTGACGCCGGCGGCGAGCACCGCCGGGTCGGCGTCGGGCATCGCGACCATCGCGTTCTTGGCGCCGCCGAGCGCCTGGACGCGCTTGCCGCGCTCGACCGAGCGGGAGGCGACGATGCGGGCGGTCGCGGCGGAGCCGACGAAGGAGATCGCGTCGACGTCGGGTGAGTCGATCAGCGCCTCGACCGCCTCGCGGCCGCCGAGCACCAGGTTGACGACGCCGGGCGGGAAGACCTCGTGCTCGGCGATCAGCTCGAGGATGCGGACCGAGGGCAGCGGATCCTGCTCGGAGGGCTTGAGGATGAACGCGTTGCCGCACCCCACCGCGAAGGGCAGGAACCAGAGCGGGATCATCGCCGGGAAGTTGAACGGCGTGATCGCCCCGACCACGCCGACCGGCTGGCGGACCATCTCCACGTCGACGCCGCGGGCGACGCCTTCCAGGTTCTCGCCCTTCAGCAGGTGGGGGCTCGCGATCGCGGCCTCGACCGACTCGATGCCGCGGCCGACCTCGGCGGTGGCGTCGGGCAGGGTCTTGCCCATGTCCCGGGTCACGAGCGCGGCGAGCTCGCCGCGGTGGGCGTCGAGCACCTCGCGCAGCGCCATCAGGTGGCGGGCGCGGACCTGCGGCGGAACCTCGCGCCACTCGCGCTGCGCCGCCTTCGCGGCCGCGGCGGCGGCGCCGACCTCGGCGGCGCCGGAGAGCGGGACCTCGGCGAGGACCCGGCCGGTGGCGGGGTCGAGGTCGGTGAGCGCGTCGACCGCCTCGACCTCCTGCCAGGCGCCGGCGACGTGGTTGCGGAGCAGGCGGGGCGGGGCGGTGTCGGAGGGGGAGGGCGCGACGGATGCGGACGGGGAGGCGGCGGTCTCGGTCATCCCTACACGATGGCGTCTCGCGACCAGGATGCAAGGGCCAAGGAGACCTTCTTTGGCGACGGTATTTGACGAAACGTAAAAGATGCTGGGGTGAGAGGCCCTTCAGATAGAGTCGGACTGATCGAAACGTCGAATCCCGAGCCGCTCACCGTCGGCGCCGTGCTCGCCGAGCCGGTGGTCCGTCGCGCCGAACCGGAGGTCCTCGCCGGGGAGGCCGGGCTGCGCAACGAGGTCCGTTGGGTGCATGCCGGCGAGGTGCCGAACATCGCCGCGATGCTGAAGGGCGGCGAGCTGCTGCTCTCGACCGGGATGGGGATCGCCGCCCGGGCGCGCGAGCAGCACCGCTTCGTCGCCGACCTCGCGGAGCGCGGGATCGCCGCGCTGGCGATCGAGCTGGGCCCCCCGATGCCGACCGTGCCGGCGCCGCTGGTCGAGGCGGCCGAGGCCGAGGGCCTCTGCCTGATCGCCTTCCACCGCGAGGCCCGCTTCGTCGAGATCACCGAGGTCGTCCACCGCGAGCTGATCGACCAGGGCGGCAAGCTCCAGCGTCGCGGCGAGGAGCTCCACCAACGCTTCACCGCGCTGATGCTGGGCGGCGCCCACGTCCCCGACATCCTCCGCGAGCTCTCCTCCTTCATCCGCAACCCGGTGATCCTCGAGCGCAGCCGCCAAGGGGTCGCCTACCATGCCCGCCACGCCGCCGACGACGAAACCGTGCTCGGCGCCTGGGGCTCCTATCGGCGCGGCCTCGCGGCGGCGCCGGACGCGATCTCCGAGCGGGTCCCGATGGGTCGCGGCGAGAGCTGGGGGCGGCTGGTGGCGCTGGCGATCGACTCGCCCCTGGAGGCCCAGGACCGGGTCGCGGTCGAGCGCGCGGTCGGGTTGATCGCGCTGGCGATGATGCGCGAGAGCGAGGAGGATGGGCTGGCGACCCGGCGGCGCGGCGACTTCCTCGCCGGGCTGGCGACCAGCCGCGCGGGGGGCCGGGAAATCGCCGCCCGGGCCGCCGAGCTCGGCTTCCCCTCGAGCCCCGGGGCGATGCTGGCGGTGGCGGTGGCGCCCCCCGCGTCCGGCGACGGAGTCGCCGGACAGGCGGCATGGACGGCGGCACTCTCCGACCTGACGGACGAGCTCGAGCGGCGCGCCGTGCCGGTCCTCGCCGGGCCCGGCGAGGACGGCGCCTCCCTGATCGTCCTCGCCATCGCCCGCGCCGCCGACCGTCGCCGCCTCGCCGACCTCGTGGCCGAGCTGACCGGGCGCGCCGCCGAGCGCCGGCTCGGCGGCGCGAGCCCGACGATCTGCGTCGGCGCCGCCTGCGAGGAGTGGTCGGAGGTCGGCGAGGCGCTACGGACCGCCACCGAGGCCCTGGCCGCCGCGGCGACCCTGGACCCGCGCCCCTGGCACGACGCCACCGTCGCCTCGACCGACCGCTTCCTGTTCGCCGTGCGCGACCGACCCGAGCTGCGTCACTTCGCCGAATCGCGACTGCGGCCGTTGATCGAGCTCGACCGGCGCAGCCGGGGCGACCTGGTCGCGACGCTCGACGTCTACTGCGACAACTGCGGCCGCAAGGCGGACACGGCCGCCGCGCTGAAGATCAAGCGCCAGACGCTCTACCACCGGCTCCGCCGGATCGAGGAGGCGCTCGGCGCCGACCTCGACGACGGGGAGACCCGGCTGGCGCTCCATCTCGCCCTGCGCGCCGCCCGCCGGCTCGAGCCGGCCGCGAACCCCTGACGATGGGCGGCCGACGGGATTGAGCCCCTGCCGCTCGGGCGTCAGGCGTCGGTCAGCTCGGCCGGGTCTTCTTCCCTGCTTTTTCCGGCCCGGACCTGGCCGTAGTTGATCAGGCCGACGAGGACGACGCCGCCGGCGATGTTGCCGAGCACGACGGCCGAGAACCAGGTGGCGAGCCGGGCGACCGAGACGTCGCCGTGCAGGACGGCGGCGAGCACCTCGACGGTGGTCGAGATGCAGTGGTCGAAGCCGGCGACGCTGATCACGAAGGTGAGGGTCCAGATCAGGGCGACACGGGCGATCGTCGCGTCGCTCGCCTCGCTGACCCAGGCGACGAGGGCGAGCAGCCAGCCGCCCGCCACGCCGCTCCAGAAGTTCTCCATCCAGCCGCCCGCCGAGAGCTGCTCTCCGAGGCCACGGAACTGATCGAGGATCGGTGGGGAGATCGCGCCGCTGAAAGCGGCGAAGAGCGCGAAGCCGAACGCGCCGAGCAGGTTGGCGCCGAGGACGATCGCCCAGAGGCGCAGCATCGAGCCCAGGTAGCGCGGCCGGTCGAGCACCAGGGTCACCGGGTAGAGCGTGTTCTCGGTGAACAGCTGGGCGCGGCCGATGATCGCCGCCACGAAGCCGATCGGGTAGAAGAGGGCGCCGAGCAGGGGGGCGAACGCGGCGTCGCCGGCCATGCTCATCGCGGAGGCTGCGGCCAGCCCGCTGAAGCCGACCGTGCCGCCGGCGAACGCCCCCGAGAACGCCAGCCCCGGAGCCGAGCGCACCAGCTCCTGCGCGGCATCCCGCTGGACCGATTCATAGATTTCCTCGGCCGCGGGGCGGGGACGGCTGCGACTGCGGCGCATTCCGCAATCCCTACCCGGGGCTGACTTCTGAAACCCGGCGGAACGGCCGCGCCCCGGCCCGACGCGGCGCAAACCAGCTGCCAGAGCGCGTCGAGCGCCGCGCGAAACGGGGCACGAAGCGCGGGTGGCCTTCGGGCTCCTCCGATCAAGGGGAGGTCGTCGGCCGCCGATAGAAAAGGGTGCTCGGCGAGTTGCGACAACGTCCCCGCCTCTGGGTGTCGGCCGGCGGCCTGCTCCTCGGCTGCGGGCTGCTCGCCTACCTCGCGCACAACCTGGTGGGCTTCGACGCCGGAGTCGCCGAAGCCTTCTTCGAAGTGTGGCTGTACGACGGCCTGATGGTGGGCTCCGCCCTGCTGTGCTTCGCCCGGGTCGCGCTGATCGACCGCGAACGGCTCGGCTGGCTGCTGATCGGGCTCGCCCTGAGCGCCAACGCCGCCGGGGAAATCTACTTCTCGATCGCGATCACGGGGAGCGGCGAACTGCCGATCCCCTCCCCGGCCGACATCGGCTACCTGGCCTTCTACCCGATCGCCTACGTCGGCCTGGTCACCTTGGTGCGGGAGGAGCTCGGCTCGTTCCCCGCGGTCCGCTGGCTGGACGGGCTCACCGTCGGCTCGGCCGGCGCGGCGCTGGCCGGGGCGCTGGCCCTCGGCCCGATCGTCGCCGCGAGCGAAAGCGGCAGCGTCGCCGAAGTGGCGACCA
Source organism: uncultured Actinomycetes bacterium (assembly GCA_963763265.1). Classification (GTDB taxonomy): domain Bacteria; phylum Actinomycetota; class Thermoleophilia; order Solirubrobacterales; family 70-9; genus VAYN01. The sequence continues at coordinate 234,728 of CAVXNN010000004.1, forward strand.
ACCTCGCCTATCCGATCGCCGACCTCACGCTCCTGGCGGTGATCGTGACGGTCGCCGTGGTGACCGATTGGCGCCCCGGCTCCAGCTGGCTCGCCCTCGCCGCCGGCCTCCTGGTGATCGCCGCCGCCGACGTCGCCTACCTGCTGCAGACGGCACAGGGGACCTACGTGGAAGGCGGCCTGCTCGACGCCGGCTGGCCGCTGGGGGTCCTCCTGCTCGCCACGGCCGCCTGGCTGCGTCCGGGGACGGCCCGCAGGCGCCCCCTCGTCGGCCCTCGCTCGGCCGCCGTGCCGGCGGCCGCCGCGCTGCTCTCGATCGGCGTGCTCTTCGTCGGCCGCTACCTCGCGATCCCCACCATCGCGGCGATCTTCTCGCTCGTCACCCTCCTCGCCGTCGTCCTGCGGCTGGCGGTCTCCTTCCGGGAAACGCGGATGACCCTCGACACCAGCGTGAAGGAGGCGCTCACCGACCCTCTGACCGGGCTGCCCAACCGGCGCTCGCTGATCGCCGACCTGGAGCTCGCCACGAGCACCGACCCCGGAAGCCCCCGGGCCGCCCTCCTCGCGATGTTCGACCTCGACGGCTTCAAGGCCTACAACGACTCCTTCGGCCACCCCGCCGGCGACGCGCTCCTGCGCCGTCTCGGCTCGAGCCTGGCCGAGTTCGCCGCCGGCCGCGGCGGCACGGCCTACCGGCTCGGCGGCGACGAGTTCTGCGTCCTCTGCGCCTGCAGCCCGGGAGAGGTCGAGGGGCTCCTCGCCGGGGCGGGAGATGCGCTGACCGATCGCGGCCACGGCTTTCGGATCACCGCCGCCCAGGGCAGCGCCCTGATCCCGAGCGAGGCGCGCTCGGTGGAAGCGGCGCTGCAGCTCGCCGACCGGCGCATGTACGCGCACAAGAGCGGCGAGCGGACCTCGGCGGGCACACAGTCGCGGGACGTCCTGATGAGCGCCCTCCGCGAGCGCGAGCCGACGCTGCATCGCCAGCTCACCGATGTCGCCGCCCTGGCCCTGCAGGTGGCGGAGCGACTCGGCCTCCCGGCCGAGCAGCGCGACGAGGTCTTCCGGGCCGCCCAGCTGCACGACGTGGGCAAGATGGCGATCCCCGACGCGATCCTCTCCAAGCCCGGTCCGCTGACCGACCGCGAGTGGTCCTTCATCCGCACCCACACGCTGATCGGCGAGCGGATCATCTCCTCCGCGCCCGCCCTGGTGCCCGTGGCGCGCCTGGTCCGCTCGAGCCACGAGCGCTGGGACGGGACCGGATATCCCGACGGCCTGCGCGAAGAGGAGATTCCGCTCGGCGCCAGGATCATCCACGCGTGCGACGTCTACGAGGCGATGGTCAGCGAGCGGCCCTACAGCGCGGCGATGCGACCCGAGCCGGCGCGTGAGGAGCTGCGTCGCGTGGCCGGCACCCAGTTGGACCCGACGGTGGTCGAGGCGACGCTCCTGGCGCTCGAGGAGCCCTCGCGGCCGGCGGACCGGAGCCGGGCGGAGGTCCCCGCGGATCCTTAGGGCCGGCAGGCCGGGGTGGCGGGCACGGCCCGGCCCGGCCCGCGGCCCGCGCCGGCCGCCCGAGGAGCGCGCCGTCGCCGCTCGCCGGGGACGATCAGCTTCGACCCTCCGGCGAGCCGGAAGCCACGGGCAGCGGCCCCGCCCCCGTCCTTCCCGGCCTGCTCGGGTATCCGCCGCCGCCCTCCCATGGCGCGGCGCACTTCCAGCAGCGGTCCTCCTGTCGCGCCATCGGCGCTCCGCAGCCGGCGCAAAGGCGGGTCAGGTGCCGCCTCACCATGGTGCGCGGCGCCGGGCCCGTGGTCCGGTCCACTCCTCGATCTCTCATCGGTACTCCTCTCGGGGAGGTGCCGGCGAGCCGCGGGCGGCGCCTCGGCCGCCTCCCATCACCGGGCCGGTGGGCACCAACGGGGCGACCTGACCCTCCGTCCCAGCGTAGCCTGCACGGCCTGTGGGGTCGCTGGGGATCGGATGGCCCCGGTGAATCCCGGGGCGCGGCGACGGCAGGGCGCGGACCGGTGAGGCTCGCCGTCGGATCTCCACCGGCACACCGGCGCCGATGCGGCTCGCCAGCCAGGCGATCGCCCGGTTCCCGAGCCGGACACAGCCGTGGGAGACGGCCGTGCCGAGCGCGCCCGGCAGGTTGCCGGTTCCGTGCAGGGCGATCTGGCCCGGACCGCCGTCGAATTCCTGGAGCGCATTGGAACGGGCGCTGGTCGCCAGCGCGAAGGGCGCCCCGGATTCGCGGCGCGACAGCCGCAGGGACTCCTCGACGAAGAAGGCGCCGCGCGGGGTCGGGGTCGAGGGATTGCCGACGATCGCCGCGAAGCGGCGGACGAGACGTCCTTCGTGGAAGACGAGGACGCGGCGGGGTCCGAGCTCGACCCTGATCCGCCAGGAGGTCGAAGCTGCCCGGGTCCGCCTGGCGACGATCCAGCCGGAGTGGCCGTTGGGCCGCCCCGGCAGGCGGACCCGCAGCCATCGGTGGTCGCGGCCGCCCCGACCGAGCACCGGGAGCACGGTCCTGGTCCGGGTCAGCGGCCGGCGACCGGCCACCGCTTCGATCCGTCCGGCGTCGGCCCGTGGGGCGCGGCGGACGACGTGGCCGGCGAAGAGAACGACCAGCGGCCGCGATGCCGGTGCCGCGCCGGCCGGCGCCGGCATCGCCAAGGGAGGTCCGACGAGGGCCAGCGCCGTGAGGCCGCCCACCCAGGCCCCGCGGCGGACGCCGCCGGACCTGGGAAAGAGCCGGTGAGGACTGCCGGTCACCCGGTGAACTGCGAGTGACCGCGGTGGGGGCGCAGCACCACGGCCGGCACGCGGAAGCGGAAGGTGGCCGTCTTCGGCTTGGTCAAGTCCGTGAACCTGACACGGACGATGACGGTGTGGAGGCCCGGCGTCGCCGGGACACGGACCTTGCGCGGCGCGCCGCGCGCGCCGACGCGGGCACCGTTGTCGGTGAACGTGACGCGGGCGATCCGCTTGCCATGCACCCTGATCGGGACCCCCGCGGCGCTCTTCCTGCCGCGGGTCACCTTGGCCCTGCCGACCCTGGCCTTGGTGGCGGGCGCCTTGGCCCCCGTGCCGTTCGTCACGCCCGCGGCCCCCGTTTCGGCGGCTGCGGAGGTTTCGGTGGCTCCCGGGGCACCGGTGGACCCGGGGGAGGTGCCGGCGGTCGGTTCGGTGGTGGCGCCGGTCGAGCCGCCGCCGCCCGGTCCGGTGGGGGTGGTTTCAGGGGAGCCCCCGCTGCCGGGTTCGGTCGGGGTCGACCCGGTCGCGCATTCTGGCGCCGTGAGGGAATCGTTGATCAAGGTCACTTCGCCGTTGCGGGCCAGCGCCCGACCCAACAGCGTGACGCCATCGTTCAGGGAGATCGACTGCAGGGCCATCAGGGTGCCCTCGAAGGAGGTGCCGGAACCGAGCGTCGCGGAGCTGCCCACCTTCCAGTAGACGTTGCAGGGCGAGGCGCCGTTGACGAGGATGACCGAGCCGGCCGACGCGGTCGTCAGGGTGGTGCCGATCACGAAGACGAATTGGGCGCTCGGATCGCCGTGGGCGTCCAAGGTCAGCTGACCGGTGAGTTGCGCCGAGGAGCTGTAGCCGTAGGCGCCCGGCCCGAGCGACAACCCGCCGAGATCGACTCCGGTCAGGTCGTTGCCCGGAGGGACGGGCTGACCGGCGGCGACTTCGTAGGCGGTGCCGAGGTCAGCCTGCGCCGTCGCGGCGACGGCGTCAGCGGCATGGGTCGCGCCGTTGACGACCGCGGGCAGCCCGAACCCGGTCAGCGAGGTGCCGGGGGAGACGCCGAGATCGCCGTTCAAGACCGAGGGGCCGGTATTGGTGGCGCCGGCGCCGCTGAGGACGACGAAGGGCTGGGCGGTGGCGAGGTTGACGGCCGCGCCCGCGGAGCTGATCGGGATCGCCGCGCAGACGAGGCAGACGACGATCGCCGCGCACGCGGTCCTACCTCGCCTGAAGTCGAGGGGGTTGGACATGGGAGCCCTTCCTTTGGGGCGAGCAGGCCAGACAACGCTCTTCTTCGGGTGGTCGCGGCAAACTCCGGCGGAGTTCCGTAACCCTGCGGACCCGCCTCGCGACGAGGGTGCCTGAGTCGAAAAGCCTGCTCCGGTGTGAGGTCTGCATCGACCGCCGGGCCCTGTCTCTTGAGCTGGGCGGACGAATGACGACGCCTGCCTGGTCGCGGCGCCGTACCCGATTCTCGGTATTGCCCGGCGCCTTTGGGTACGCGACCATCTTCATCGACATGGTTCGCGGGGCACGTTCGACCGGGGGGCCGGCGCCGCGGGGCGCCAAGCTCGCCTCGGTGGCGCTCGGGGCGGCGATCGTCCTCGGCGCCCAGGCCCTCTGGCTGTTGGTGCCCGCCGGGACGCTGTGGCTGGTCGGCCGACTTCTCGACTCCACCGCGGGGGTGCTCGTCGTCGCCCTCGTGGCGATCCCGGCGGCGCTGGCCGCCTTCGCCTGCCTGCTGGCGGCGGCGAACCGGCGCTATCTGCGGCTGACGGGCCGCAGCGGCGGCGAGGGGCCGCTCGAGGCGGTCCTCCCCGCGACGATCGTCCTCGCCCTGCTCGGCACCTTGGTCTGGTTCGTCTTCTTCGCCGCCCACGTGCCGAGCGGCCGCGAACAGCTGATCCCGTAGGCGATCGACTCGCACCGGGCGCCTGTCCGCGGCGGGCGCGCGCCGGCCCCGCTCGGAGGACGGGGCAGGGCGCTACGCCATGGGATCGATCCGGCCGGGAAAAGGAAAAGGGCGCGGACCTTCAGGCCCGCGCCCTCTGCCATCGCCCCTCGGCCTGGCGCTACCTCGTCAGGCGGCGCGAGTGCGTCGCCTGCTTCTTCTGGTGCGTCGTGCCCTTCGCGTTGCAGCGCGGGTTGCGCATCAGCGGCCGCAGTTCCTCCTTACGCCCGTTGTGGTCGTCGATCCGCGCCGCCGCCCGGAGCTTGCCGGTGCAGACGTCCGTGGAGTTGACGAGCAGTGCCCGCTTGCCCGCCTTCAGCTGAAGGCGGAAGTAGGACACGGGTGCGTCGGGGACTACGTCGAACGTCGTCCGCATCTGGCCCTTGACCGAGTCGATCCGGCCGTCGAGTTCGATCCGGATCGGCTGCCACGACGGGCCCCGCAGGTCGGCCACCAGGTCCGGGAGCTTGTGGCTCGAGGACCGCAGGTAGACGTTGCCCTGCAGGCGGTAGCCGAGGAGCGGGCTCCAGGCGACCGCGTACCCGTAGATCGAGTCCTTCGGGCATTCACTGGCCGCGAACTCAACCCTGGTGCACACCTTGTGGATGTGTTCCTGGGCCAGGAACAGGGCGTGCGGGGTGCGGACCGCGACCCGGCCGATGTTGGCCTGGCCGGGGGGCGGCTGGAGGACCGCCCGCAGCCCCTCGTAAGCACCGCGGCCGGTGCCGCCGTTCAGCTGGAGCTTCAGCGGTGGGCTGAAGCCCAGGGAGCCGCAGCTGCCGACCTGGTAGCGCTCCGAGCGCCCGGCGGCGTCGCCGAACGAGCTGAACACCATCGCGTCGACGTTGGAGGCCGAGCAATCGGTCGGGTTGGTCATGAATTCGGACCGGTTGATGTTCACCCGCAGGTCCCTGATGTTCAACGGGATGCCGTCGAGCATGGTCGGCAGCGGGTCGGACTTGACGCTCACCTGGGCGTTGGCGGGGTTGAGTTCCACCGCGGCCCGGATCGTGACGTTGCCGAGGTCCAGCGGACCGGCGGCGACGGGGACCACGAAGGCGAGGCTGAGCGGGGCGCCCTTGTAGGGGCCTCCCAGATACACCTTGCCGGTCTTCAGGTAGAACGGGTTGGAGCCCGCTCCGGCACCGACGGTCACTTCACCGACCTGGCTGGCCGCCGGGCAGGCCGGGTTGGCGATCTCACCTGCCGCCGCCCCCAGGTTGCCGTAGATCCGGTTCAGGTCGCCTTCCTGGCAGTACGGCACACCGCCGAGCTTGGCCAGGAGGCCGGCCGGCAGGGTCGCGTCGAGACGGCCGAACGGCTGCTGGCCGTCTTCCCTGGTGAGCCGCAGGTTGAACGGGGTCTGCGCGCCCGCCGTCGGGTTTTCACTGCCCGCTTCGAACTGCGGCGCGAAGCCGGCGCCCGGGCCCGCCGCGGGGCAGGTGCCGCCGCCGGGCCCGGAGTCGATCGTGAACGTGCTCGTCCCCGAGACCGCCTGGCTCGGCCGCGCCCAGGGCGTCATCGACCATGAGGTCGTCTTCGTCCCGCAGGTCGGCGGGTTGACCAGCACGGCGCGAGGGCCGCCATCCAGCTTCATCGTCAGCTTGCTGAACGGCTGCTGCGGGTTGTTGTCGAACTTCACGGTCAGCTTGCCGGTGCTCGGGTCGGTCTCCACCTTCCCGGCCAGCTTGATGCGCACCCCGTAGCGTTCGCTTTCCGGCGACATGTAGATCGCCAGCAGCGAGTGGAACGGGTTGTCGTTCTGCGCCGCCTGGTAGATGGCGCCGGTGAGCGGTTCCTTCAGCAGCGGCGTTTCGATCGCGACCGTGCCGATCTTCGACGAGGACGGGCAGGTCGGTGCCCCTTCGAAGCCGAGCGCGAACTGGGCGTCCGTGCAGCCGCTGAGCCCGCTCGCGGCGGACGGGTTGATCGCGACCCCTTCGGGCAGCGCGACCGTGGCGTCCTTCAGATGCGAGGACACCAGGGTGCCCTGCTTTTCCTGCAGTTCCTGGGTCAGTTCGATCTGGTAGCCGGAAGGCGTGGCCGCTTCCTGGTTTTCCGGCCGGACGCTGAGGCCGGGTTTGAACTCGAGACCTTCGCAGCCTTTCAGCTGAGGTCCTCTGTATTCCTTCACGATTACACGTGCCGGTTCTTGCCAGCTGGTCGCCAGGAGGCGCGAGACCATCGGTCGTTCGCAGTTGGTCGGCATCGAGAGGAACGTCTGCGGGGGGACACCGGCGGGGCCGCCCCGTTCCGATTCGTGGCTGGAATCACCCGGAACGCCCCAGAACTTCAGTTCCGTGGCCCCGATCGGCAGGAGCTCGGAGATGTTGCTGCTGGTGATGTTGATTCCGTGATCGGTCGGCCGCACGCTGGCATCGAAATAGACCAGCGCGGACCCTCCCAGCACCGGCGTGCCGAACCGAGCGGGCTCGCCGCGAGAAGGAACCATGTTGTACAGCCCGCTTTTCAACGGGAAGGGAAAGCCCACGGCGTGCAGGGTGAAGGTGCCCACCTGGCTACCCGAGGGGCAGGCGCTTTTTGCGAGTTCCGCCGAGGTGCACGTGGCGAATTCCCTCGGATTGCCGATCAGCCCCAATGGCGTTTCGACAACCACCGTTTTGAGCGAACCGGATACTTCTTTTTCTTCGGTCGCCACTTCGATGGTGTCGTTGGACATGTACGGATGGCCGCCGGCCGCCGTTTCCGCTTCTTCGGCTTTGTTGTTGTATTCGTCACTGAACCCGGTGATTTCGAACTGCGCGGCAGATGCCGTCGCCGTGAAGAACACCAGGCACGCCGCCAGCGCGACCACGAGGCTGACAACGCCCCTGAGCCGGCTCCTCCTGCTTTTCGTGTTGGGATATCTCACTTCGCTTCTCCCGTTTGCCTTGGGCTGGACCTGATCGACACGCTTCCCGCCGGTCATCGCGCCGCCCTCCGGCAGACACGCAGCTTGCGATGCAGAGCGCGGCTATGGCGTCGCTGCTTCCTGGCGGTGCGGTGCAGGCGCAGCCCCCGATGCCGCAGACGACTGGCCTTGCGCCCGTTTGCTCCCTTCGAGCGTTGGAGCAGCTTGCGGCTCCTCACCGCAAGATGCTTGGCCTTCCGCTGCGCCACCTTGAAGCGATGCAGCGACGGGGCACACGGTTCGCCGGTCGACAATGACCCGGCGCCGTTGACCTGTGAGGTACCGGCGGTGTGCCCGGCCGGCGGGCCCTGTGCGTGGCCCCGGCACGGTTCCCCTTCGCACGCCGCCGGTGCCTGTGATTCCGGTTCTGGCATGCCACCGCCCAAGCGGGCCTCGTAGAGGTCGGTCTTTTGGTCGGTGTCCGAGCGGACCAATTGTTCATGGCTGAGGAAGAACGCCGCATCCCCGTTGACGCTAGCGTCGACGAATTCAGACCCGACCGAACCTCTACCGCCGGAGACCAAGCTGAGCAGCCCGTCCTTCCACGTGTATACATCCTCAACTTCGTTCGTGTCCTGCGCAATCAGGCGCTCGGACGTCTGGAAGAACGCCCTACCGTCGTTGCTCAGCCAACGAGCTTGGCCATTGGTGATCGCGTTCATCCCGGATTCCCTCTGCCCGATTACCGAGGTCGTGCTCTTTCCGTTGACCACACAAGAGATGCAGGCGATCGAGCCGGTGGCGGAGTCGTAAAGATAGGCCTGGACGAAGCCACCGGTGTCGTACGGGGTGATCCCTTCGGTCGCGGTGTTGAACATGAAGTAGCGCCCATTGGGAGACACGACGCCGGAGTTCTTCATGTTGACGAGGGGGGTCATTTTCGCTTCGGCGATGAAGGAGAGTTCTCCGTCGTGCCAGCGATAGACCTTTTCGTTTTCACCAGTCGGGCCGCCTGGCACCAGCTGCGCCCGGCTCGTGGAGAAGTAGACCGTGTTTCCATCTTCACTAATTCCCCACGCATTCGTCACAGCCACGCCAACTTCAGGTTCGGCCGGATTGCGACTTTCGGAAACCAGGGTCAGATTGTCTTCGTGCTTCGGGTCTGGCCCGTTGGTGTAGAGATAGAGGTTGGGTAGGTTTTCGTGTTCGATTCCGTCGACCAGCCGCTGCCTGGAGACGAACGCAACCTTGCCGCCATCCGTGGACGCACCCTCAAATTCTGCGTCGCCTTTGGTCACTTCTTCTTCAGTGTTCTCAGATTCGTTGACGAAGACTGAAGAGTGGACGCCAGCTTCCCCCCGGTACAGTTCCTTGTTATTAAGGCCCGTGGCGACCGGGACATAGAAGTACACATGCCCGTCGGCCGAGACCGCGTTTTTCGCCCCGTAGGGGCTCACGCCCGACGCGAGGGTGCCCCGGGCAGGTTTGCCTTCCGGCGTCCAACTCGCCAAGCTGACCCCTCCGTTCACCGTCAGGTACAGCTTTTCGTTTTCATTCGGGCCCGGCGATACCGGAACTTCTGTCGATGACGTAGTCAGATCGCTTTCCGAGGGAAAGTACAGGTAGCTGTAATCGGTGCTTCCTAACGCGTAGTCATATTGGAAGCCCGACACTGCTACATACTGCGAGCCGGTGAGCGGCGGGCCGCCGATGCGCTGAAGCGCCCCGGTCCTCAGGTTAACCTTGTAGAGCCGTCCCGGGACTTCGGCACCCGTCACCGGGTCGCGGTTGGTCCCGAAGAACGCGTATTCGCCGTTCGACGAAAACCCAGAGATCGTCGCCGATTCCAGTGGATTTGGGGGAGAAGCGAACAGGCCTTCCTTGGAGGGGTAGAAGGGCAGCTTCGCCCAGACCGAGCTGTTCGACCACTCCGTCGGCGTCCGAAATGCGTAATAGGGGTTGAACTGGGGGAAGGCCGGCGCGCCGGCGAAGACGCTGTCCGCGGTGTAGAGGACGCTGTTGCCGTCCGCCGAACCGACGATGCCGCCGGGCAGTCCCGTGCCCCCGATTTCCCCGTTGCCCTTTTCGACCGGGGTCACTTTCTCGTAGGCGTAGCCCGGCGGCAGCGCCGAGGCCAGGGCGGGAATGCTGAGGGCGCCGACTGCGGCCACGACCAACGCGGCGGTGAACGCCTGCCAACCCCTCCCCCGGTATGACAATGGGCGCGCCGACGAACGGCAGCGCGCCATGACGCGATATCTCACGTTGCTCCCTCCTTCAGACCAGGGAAGGTCGACTCGCGGGGCGAGCTCTCCCTCCAGGTCTCCCTGTTTCAGTTTTTCCCTGGCTATGGGCCCGCCCGAAGGCCGGCTCAAATCCCTGACTCCCGATCGGTCACGTCACTCACCGCCCGGGTGTCGTTGTCATCAAATCGTGACACGAAGGCAAACACATCGGTTTTTTGATGTCAAACCGGAGCGGCGGCGCACACCGGTGAAGGACGGCGAATCGCCTGGAAATTCAGCAGTACTTGGTACTGAATTGAAGTCAGGCTCCGAATCGATTGCATGTTTGCATGTAAGGGTCTTTCACCAACTCTGGCCGGCCGGCCAAAAATGAGCGGCTGTTCGAAAACCGCGATGTAGAACCAAAACGGATTCGGGAACCGGGGGTACCGATAACGTGGATTACCTATTGGCCGCCGAACAGTTGCCGGACCGATACGAACCGGTGACGACTGAGCGTCAGAATTCTGACGTCACCTGGATTTTTCGCTTCAAAACTGCCGCCGCGGGGAGCCGCGGGGCTCATCCGGCGTCGAAGACCTGGATCGAGAAGGCCGCGGCGAAGGTCTCCCCCGGCGGGACGAAGCCCAGGTCCGGCCCCCCGGCGACGAGCGCGTCGGTCGGGGCCGTCATCGGCTCCACCGCGACCGCGTCGGTGTCGCCGGGAGCGTAGATCTGGGTGAAGGGATAGCCGCTGTCCATGCGCAGCTCGAGGCGCCGGCCGCCTCCGGAGAGCGCGAACGGGGTGCCCGGCGGCGGGGCCGGGAAGGCGTCGTCATAGGTCCGCCCGCCGAGGGGCGCGGTTTCGATCGCGGTCGCCTCGCGGGCACCGGTCGGCAGGCCGCTTCCGTCGAGGACGAGGCGCTCGTGGACCGGCGCCTCCAAGACCCAATCGGGGCGCGGTACGCCCGGCAGGCACAGGTACGGATGGAAGCCGAAGGCGATCGGCACCGGAACCCCGCCGGTCGCGGTGAGGCTGGTCGCGAGCTCCAGCGACCCCTCCACCAGCGTCGCCTCGATCTCGATCAGGTGGGGGAACGGAAAGGCTTCGAGGAGGTGCGGGTAGGCGCCGAAGTCGAAGCTCGCGGCGAGCATGCCGCCGTGCTCGAGCTCGACGTGGCGCATCACCCGCCAGCCCGGCGCCGCCGCCAGCAGGCCGTGGATCGGCAGCCCCGCCCCGTCGCGCTTCAGCGGCAGGTCGGCGAGGCTCAGGTCGATGCGCCGTCCGGCCAGCTCGAAGCGGTCGGCGCCGAGCCGGTTCGCCCACGGGTGCAGGAAGGGGATCCCCATCGTCGCGTGGTCTTCGACGTAGGCACGCAGGCCGCCGCGCTGCCCGAGCAGCTCCGCGCCGCGGTGGCGCAGCGAGCAGCAGATCATCCCCGCCTCCGGCACGAAGACGGCCTCCAGACCGCCCCGCGCGTCGCTCTCCAGGGTCAGGGCGGCGAACCCCTCCTCGCTGCGTTCGCCGACCATGGCCGCATCATCGCCCACCCTACGGTCGGGCGTCGGGGGGGAACTCGGCCCCGAGGTCGCGCCGCTCGCCCGCCGCGAGCCGGCCCCGCCCCGCTCGCCTGCCCCGCTCAGTCCTCGGCGCTCGGGCGGCGGCGGGCCCGCTTGCGCTGCCCGGTGCGACGCTTCTGCTCGACCCGGCGGCGGCGTGAGGCGGTGGTCGGCCTGGTGGGACGGCGGCGGCGCGGGGTCCGCAGCGCCGCGGCGAGCTTCGCCGCCAGGCGGCTCAGCGCCAGCTCCCGGTTGCGCGTCTGGCTGCGGGCGTCCTGGGCGACCGCGGTGACGACCGGCCCGACCCGCTCCAGGAGCCGCGCCCGCCGCGCCTCGTCGAGCGTCCGCGAGGCCTCGACGTCGAAGACCGCTTCGACCCGTGAGGCGGTGACGTTGGCGTGCTGGCCGCCGGGGCCCGAGGAGCGGCTGGCGCGCAGCTCGATCTCGGCCGGCGGGATCGTCAGCCGCTCGTCGATCCGCAGCCCCTCGGCCACGCTCAGCCGGCCAGCTCGGGGATGTGGCGCTCGAGGTGCGTGGCGATCGTCCGTCGAACCCAGGCGCGGGTCTCGGTGTCCGCCATCCGGTAGCGGCCGAGCAGCATCTTCTGGTCTTCCAGCGGCAGGCCCGCGATTACCCAGGAGACGACGAGCCGCTCGAAGAGCACCTCCTCGCGCCGCGCCCAGACGTCGTCGAGCGAGGCGGCGTGGCTCGCCGGCGGCTCGCCGATTTTGGCGATCGTCGCGTCGCTCAGCCTTTCGCGCAGCTCGAGCACGTTGCCTTCCGGATCGGCATAGGTGACGGTGGGCGGCTTCTCCCGCGGCCGCCGCGGCTGTTTCCGTCGCTTCGGCATCCCTCCGAGTTTGCCGGCCCCGACGGTGGGAGCGCAACGAGTCCGCGCGCCGCGCCCGGCTAGAAGACGTGGTAGCCCTGGACGCTGACGAAGAAGCCGTGGCCGGCCTGGCTCGCGCAGGTGACGCCGGCGGTGCGGCTGACGCATTCGGCGCCGCCGCGCCGGGACGCGGTCCCGTAGGCGAGCTTGGCGGCAGCGGGGTCGAGCGCCGTGTCTCCTGCGCACACGAACGTCGCCCGGCCGCGGCGGGACACCTCGAGCCCCTGCCCGTAGTCGACCTCGGCCGGGCAGGAGGAGGGGCGCGGCGGCGGCGCCCAGTCCCGCCGGCGGATGTCGCAACGGGCGCCGCCTTCGTACATGACGCAACCGACGTTCCCGGAGGGGCTGCGGAAGGAGCGCAGGTGGAGGACCCGCCTCGGGCCCCGCGCCTGCCGGCCGGTCTGCTTCGCGGTCTCCTGACCGGGCGCGCCTTCGCGTCGTTCGGTGACCGTCCGTTCTTCGACCACCGTGGTCGTCCCGCCGCCGCCGCACCCGGCGAGCAGGCCGACGAGGAGGAGAAGCGCCGCGGGGCCGAAGGTCCTCATGCCAACGCGTCGACCTTCGCCGCCAGCTCGAAGTCGGCGGCGGTGAGGCCGCCCTCGGAGTGGGTGGAGATCGTCACCGTCACGGTGCTCCACGAGATCTCCAGGTCGGGATGGTGGCCCATCTCCTCGGCCGGGGCGACGAGCGAGTCGACGAAGCCGACCGAGCCGACGAAGTCGCCGCGGTCGAAGGACTTGGCGATCGCCTCGCCGCGCCGCTCCCAGCCGTCCAGCTCGGCGAGCCGCGCCTCGATCTCCGCGTTCCCCAGCAACGCCATCACGTCAAGCCTAACCTGCCGCGGAGGTCCCGTCCGCCCCGGGGCCGGCCTCGCCGTCGCCGCCGACCGTCGGGCGGGGCGCCGGCTACGGCGTGAGGATGATCTTCAGCGCCTCGCGGCGCTCGTACAGCGCGTAGGCCTCGACCGCCTGGTCGAGCTTCATGTGGTGGGTGACCAGCGGGGTCGGGTCGAGCTTCCCCGCCTCCAGCAGGGCCAGCACCCGGTCCACGTGGGCGATCACGTTGGCGAGGCCCAGCCGCAGGTCGAGCCCCTTCAGCCAGGCGAGCCCGAGGTTCATCTCCGAGCGGCCGACCTGCACGCCGATCCCGGAGACCGTGCCGGCGTTGCGGGCCAGCCCGATCGCCGCCTCGACCGCGGCGGGCGCGCCGACCGCCTCGACCACGACGTCGGCGCCCCGGCCGCCGCTCGCGCCGCGCACCTCGGCCTTCGGGTTGCCCTCGGTCAGGTGGACCGGCGTGGCGCCGAAGCGCGCCGCCAGGTCGAGCCGTTCCTCCACCGAGTCGACCGCGAAGACGTGGGCGGCGCCGCCCGCCACCGCGGCCTGCACGGCGCAGAGGCCGACCGGCCCGAGCCCCAGCACGGCGACCGTGTCGCCGGGTCTCATCCCGGCATGGGCGACCGCGTGGTAGCCGGTCCCCATCACGTCGCCGGCGAAGAGCGCCGTCTCGGCCGACATCCCCTCCGGCACCTTGCGCAGCACCATGTCGGCGAACGGGACGAGCGCCTGGTCGGCCTGGGTGCCGGGCAGCGAGCCGAGGGTCGAGCCGTGCCCGAAGGTGCGGCCGCGCTCGCAGCGGTGATAGTCGCCGCGCAGGCAGGCGGTGCAGCTGCCGCAGGCGACGTGGAAGCAGCCCAGCACGCGGTCGCCGACGGCGACCCGGGTCACCGCGTCGCCGACCGCCAGCACCGTGCCGACGTACTCGTGGCCGATCGTCGTCCCCTCCTCGACCGGCACCCGGCCGTGGAAGATGTGGAGGTCCGAGCCGCAGATGCCGCTCGCCTCGACCGCGATGATCGCCTCGTCGGGGTGCCCGAGCCGCGGCTCGGGGCGCTCCTCGATCCGCACCTCGCCCGGGGCCTGGTAGGTGACCGCGCGCATCGGGCCAACCTACCCGGCGCGACGCCGCGGCGGATTCCCCGCGGCGATCCGCTACGGGGACTGGACGCCCGCGACCTGGAAGCGGTTGGTGTCGCCGGGGCTGGCGGTCTCGGCGATCCGCGACTCGAGCGCCAGCTCTTTCTCGAAGTCGGCGGCCTCGCCGTGCTGGAAGGAGACGTCCTTGCCCTCGAGCAGCTCGATGAAGACCTCGACGAAGCGCGCGTCCAGCTGCGCGCCGGCGACGCGGCGCAGCTCGACGATCGCGTCGTGGCTCGACATCGGCGTGCGGTAGGAGTCGCGGGCGGTCATCACGTCATAGGTGTCGGCGACCGAGATGATCCGCGCCAGCTCGGGGATCTCGTCCCCCTTCAGCCCGCGCGGGTAGCCCTTGCCGTCGATCCGCTCGTGGTGGGCGAGGATGACGTCGGCGACCGGGCCGTAGCCGTCCAGCGAGGAGACGACGCGGGCGCCCTGCTGCGGGTGGCGCTTGATCAGCATCCAGTCCTCGTCGGTGAGCGGCACGTTTGCCTTCAGGATCCGGTCGGGGAGGATGAACTTGCCGATGTCGTGCAGCAGCGCGGCGATGTGGACCAGCTCCTCCTCCTGGCGCGAGAAGCCCGCCCGCTGGGCGATCGCCCGCGAGTAACGGGCCACCGCCGCGGAGTGCCGCGCCGTCATCTGGTCGCGCAGGTCGAGCGTCCGCAGCAGCGCGCTCAGCATCCCGACCTGGAAGCTGGCCAGCTCGTTGGAGCGCTTCTCCAGTTCCTCGGCCCGCTGGCGGGAGACGAGCAGGGCGCCGAGCAGGTACTGGAAGGTCACCAGGACGACGCCGAAGAGCGCGACCCCGGCGATGCCGACCTGCGCGTAGAGGACCGCGACGCCGACCGCCATCAGGGCGGCCATCAACTCGGAGGGCAGCAGCGGGATCAGGGCGGTGCGGACCTGGGAGAGGACCGGGGTCCCTTTCAGGTAGCGCGTATAGCCGGCGATGAAGGCGAAATTGATCGCCAGCGCCAGCAGGAAGACGGCGAAGACGAGGACGTAGAAGCCGGGGTCCTGGTTCGTGAGGTCGTTGCGGGTGACGACTTCGTGGAAGAGGACGCCACCGACCAGCGGGAAGAGCGAGTAATTGAGGAGATTGGCGATGAAGTAATGCGGCTCCTCTCGCCAGCGCAACCAGCCGACGCCGATGGTGCACAGGCCGATCAGCGCCGCGGGCGCGCCACCCAGGAAGACCATCGAGAGGACCAGCGCCAGGAAGCTGCCGGAGATCTTGATTTTCTGGCCCACCGAGGTGGCGGTGAGGTCGCTGAAGATCGAGAAGCCGAGCAGGATCGCGAACAGCCCGATGTCCCAGTTCGCCGACGGGGCGGCTACGATCGCCGCGGCGAGCACCACGACGAGCCCGACGATTTGTCCGGCGACGACTGGTCTGGTGGGGCGGTCGTTGAGCATTCGCGACAAGGACCTATGGTCCCGGGGCGTTTCTTGGGCTTGCAGATGCCTGCGCGGTGCTCACCGACCAGGCGAAATGCAGGATAAAGCGGAAAAATCGTGGGAACAAGACGGGTGGCCGAAATGGCCCTCGAATTGCAGCGCCTTTCCTACCCATCGGGGCCGAAACGCAAAAGGGCGCCCGAGGGGCGCCCTTTTGGAGTCTTGCGGGAGCGTCGATCGCTTCCCGGAAACTTGAAGATCAGCCGAAACGATAGCCCATTTTTATGCCCCTTCCGAAATTGTTGAAGCCCGAACTCTGTGCACGGGATGTACTGGAACTTCCCAAAAACACTGCACAAGTTGTAGCACAGGCTGTCCGAAACTTGTGCAGATGCAGGAAATCTTGTGCATAAAGTAGGTAGACGGACGTCCTAACCGATGCACGAACCTGCCATCACCGCGCCCCTGCGCCACCCCCTGTTCCGGCGCCTCGCGACCACCTACGCGCTCAACGAGCTGGGCGACTGGATGGGGATCGTCGCCCTCTCCGTGCTGGTCTTCGAGGCGACCGACAGCCCGCTGGCGACGGCGGCGCTCTTCGTCGGCACCCGCTTCCTCCCCGCGTTCCTCGCGCCGCTGCTGGTCACCCGGGTCGAGGGGCCGCCGCCCCGCTTCGTGCTGCCGCTCATCTACTGCGGCGAGACGGCGGCGTTCGGCGCCCTGGCGCTGCAGGTCTCCCACTTCTCGCTCGTCCTGGTGATCGTCCTGGCGACGGTCGACGGGACGCTGGCCGTCGCGGGCCGGGCGCTGACGCGGGCGATCGTGGTCAGCGTGCTCGAGCCCTGCGGGGAATTGCGGGCGGGCAACGCGATCCTCAACGTCTCCTTCACCGCCGGGGCGGCACTCGGGCCGGGGCTCGCCGGGCTGGTGGTCGCGGCACTGGGCCTGCAGACGGCCCTGCTGCTGAACGCGGCGTCCTTCTACCTGGTGGCCTGGATCCTGCTGACCGCCGGGCACATCCCCCGCGCCGAACCCGAAGCGGGCGGCACCCGGGCGCGGCTGCGGGCCGGGGTCGCCTACCTACGCGAGAACGTCGTGCTGCGCCGGGTGCTGATCGCGCAGGGCGCCGCCTTCGTCTTCTTCTCCGCGGTGATCCCGATCGAGGTGATCTACGCCAAGGAGACGCTGGGCACCGGGGACTCCGGATACGGCGTCATGCTGGCCAGCTGGGGGGCCGGGATGGTGCTCGGCAGCCTGGTCTTCGCGCGCAGCCGGCGCACCCCGTTGATCGTCCTGCTCGCGATCTCGACGCTCGCGGTCGGCGTCGGCTACCTGGGCCTCGCCGCGGCGCCGAGCCTCGCCCTCGCCTGCGCCGCCTCGGTCGTGGGCGGCACCGGCAACGGGGTCCAATGGGTCTCGGCGATCAGCGCGGTTCAAGAGTTGACCCAGGCGGGTATGCAGGCGCGGGTCATGGCGGTTCTGGAGTCGGTCGGCGCTGCGATGCCCGGGATCGGGTTCGTGCTCGGGGGCTTCATAGCCGCGATCGGGACGCCCCGGACGACCTTCCTGGTGGCCGGGCTGGGGGTCCTCGCGATCGTCGCGCTGATCACCCCCACGCTCGGTGGAAAGCGGGCTGGACGACTGTCCTCAGTGCAGCGTATTCCGCTTGACGAAAGCAACGACGTTGTGCTGGAGTTGCTCCCCGGAGGCATGCCAATCCCTAAATCGGAGGTTGAGTTTTGAAGAAGTTCCCGATGTTCCTTTCGATCGCTGTGCTCGCAGCGGTCCTTGCGGTCGGCCTGGCCGCGTGCGGCGGCGGAGGCAGCAGCTCCAGCTCGTCCTCGACCTCTTCAGGGGAATCCGGCGGGACCGGCGGCGAAGCGGAATCCGGAGGCAACGAAGGCGGCACCCTGAAGGGCGCCTACACGTCGTTCCCCGATTACATGGACCCGCAGATCTCCTACACGGCGGAGGGTTGGACCGCGATGCGGCCGGTCTACGTCCCGCTGCTGACCTACAAGGCGGCTTCCGAAGCCGAAGGCGCGGAAATCATCCCCGGGCTCGCCAAAGAACTGCCGAAGATCACCAACGGCGGCAAGACCTACACGATGTTCCTGCGTGAAGGCCTCAAATACTCGAACGGGGAACCGGTCAAGGCCGGCGACTTCAAATACGCGGTCGAACGCTGCTTTATGACCAACTCCGGCGGCTCGCCCTTCTACACCGACATCGTCGGCGCGGAAAAGTTCGCGAAGACCAAGAAGGGCGGCATCTCCGGGATCAAGGTCAACGAACAGACCGGGGAAATCGTCATCAACCTCGAAAAGCCGCGAGGCACGTTCGAGAACGAGCTCGCGCTGATGTTCGTCGCGCCGATCCCGCAGAAGACGCCGGCCGAAGACCAGTCGGCGACGCCGATCCCGGCCACCGGCCCCTACATGCTGACCAAGTCGGAACCGGGCCGCGGCTGGGAATACGAACGGAATCCCTACTGGGCCAAGGACAACGGCAAGGAAATCGAACTGCCGGCAGGCCACATGGACAAGATCGACATCGCAGTCCTGCGCAACCAGTCGACGCAGGTCAACGAGATCGAATCGGGCAAGCTCAACTGGATCTTCGATCCGCCGCCGACCGACCGCTACCAGGAAGTCAAGGAAAAATTCGAAGGCAGCCAGTTCCGTCAGGAGCCGACGATCTCGACCTACTACTTCTGGATGAACACGCGCCTGGCGCCGTTCAACGACGTCAAGGTCCGCCAGGCGGTCAACTACGCGATCGACCCGGCCGCGCTGGAACGGATCTACACCGGCCAGATCAAAGGCACCCAGCAGATCCTGCCGCCCGGGATGCCGGGGTACGAAAAATTCGAACAGTACCCGCACGACATGGCCAAGGCGAAGGAACTGATCAAGGAAGCGAGCCCGTCGCAGAAGAACATCACCATCTGGACGGACTCCGAGAGCCCCAACAACGACGCGGGCACCTATTACCAGGGCGTGCTCAAGGAACTCGGGTTCAACGCGGAATTGAAGATCCTCAACCCGGACAACTACTTCACGGTGATCGGCAACGAAAAAACGCCGAACCTGAACACCGGTTTCTCCGACTGGTTCGAGGACTATCCGCACCCGAACGACTTCTTCGGGCCGCTCCTGAACTCGAAGGGCATCCTGCCCACCAACAACCAGAATTTCGCCAATTTCTCCACGCCTGAACTGGACAAGAAGCAGAACAGGCTGGCCGAAGAACAGCTCGGCCCGCAGCAGGAAAAGGAATACGCGGAACTGGACAAGGCCTACATGGAACAGGCGCCCTGGGCCCCCTACGGCACCCGGACGCTGTCCCTGTTCGTCTCCTCGAACATCAACCTGGAAACCGCGATCTGGAATCCGACCTTCGAGACCGAACTCACCAGTCTCGAATTCAAGTAGCGGGGTAGGAAGCACATTCGTGCCCGACTCTGAGAAACCGGACGAGGCGGCGGCCCAGGCGGCCGCCGCCTCCCCGGCGGATGAACCCGTCGACCCGGACGGGAACGAGGTGCTCGAGGGCGGCCCGGACGGCCCCCAGGGGGCCGGCCCGTGGACGCTAGCCTGGCGGCGGCTGCGGCGCAACAAGGTGGCGCTGTTCTCGCTCGCCGTCTTCCTGCTGATCATCGTCTGCTGCCTGCTCGCCCCGGTCTGGGCGAACAACGTCGCCCACACCGGCCCGAACACGACCCACACGCTGGAGAAACTGCACGAGGGCGACGAAGTCAAGGAAGTCGTCGAACCGAGCGGCAAGTCGATCGGGCCGCAGTGGTTCGCGGCGGGCGGCAAGTTCTTCCTCGGCGCCGACGGCCACCTCGGCCGCGACGAGATGGTCCGCCTCCTCTACGGCGGCCGATCCTCGCTGTTCATCGGCATCACCGCGGCGCTGATCACCACCCTGCTGGCCGTGACGCTGGGGCTCCTCTCCGGCTACTACGGCGGCTGGACCGACACCCTGATCTCCCGCGTCATGGACCTGATCTGGTCGTTCCCGGTGGTGCTGCTCGGGATCTCCCTCGGCATCGCCCTGGCGGTCGGCGGGCTGGTGATCGGGCCGATCCACCTGAAGTCGAGCTCGCTCTGGATCCCGACCCTGATCATCGGGGTCGTCTACACGCCCTACATGGCGAGACCGCTGCGCGGCGAAGTGCTCGCCCTGCGCGAGAAAGAGTTCATCGAGGCGGCGGTCGCCCAGGGGGCCGGCGACGGCCGGATCATGTTCCTCGAGCTGCTCCCCAACCTGATCTCGACGATCATCGTCTTCTTCACCTTGAACATCGCCAACAACATGCTGCTGGAGGCGGTCCTCTCCTACCTCGGCGCCGGCGTGCAGCCGCCCAGCTCCTCCTGGGGGACGATGATCTCCGAAGGGTTCCAGGCGCTCTACAGCCAGCCGATCCTGACCATCATCCCGGGCACCGCGATCCTGCTCACCGTCCTCTCCGTCAACGTCTTCGGCGACGGCCTGCGCGACGCGCTCGACCCGAAATCGAAGGTCCGCTTCGAGGCCCGCGCCGGGTCCGCCGCCGAGATGGACACCCCGATCTGATGCTGCGCTTCGCCGTCCGCCGACTGCTCGGGGCGATCGCCGTCCTCTTCGCGATCTCGGTGCTCGTCTTCCTGATCTTCAACGTGGTGCCCGCCACCAACCCGGCCCAGCGGATCGCGGGCAAGAACGCGACCCCGCAGCTGATCAAGAACGTCGAAAAGGAATGGGGCTTCGACAAGTCGCTGCCCGAGCAGTACTGGACCCAGATGAAGCTGATCTTCACCGGCAAGGTGACGTCCTACTCGCAGGCCCACATCAACATCGACAAGCGGATCGTCGAAGGGATCCCGGCGACCGCCTCGCTCTGCATCGGCGCGGCGATCATCTGGCTCTCCTTCGGCATCCTGTTCGGCTACCTGTCGGCGATCAGGGCGGGTGGCTTCACCGACCGGGCGCTCACCGTGCTGGCCCTGATCGGGATCTCGATGCCGGTCTTCTGGCTGGCCTCGATCCTGCTCTACTACTTCACCTACAAGATCGAAATCTTCCCGGCGAGCGGCTACGAACCGCTGTCCAATCCGGGCGCCTGGTTCAGCCACCTGATCCTCCCCTGGATCAGCCTCGCCGTCCTCTTCGCGGGCTTCTACAGCCGCGTGCTGCGCTCCAGCATGCTCGACGTGATGAACGAGGACTACGTGCGGACCGCCCGCGCCAAGGGCCTCAGCAACCGCCGGGTGATGATGCGCCACGTGCTGCGCAACTCGCTGATCCCGGTGATCACCCTCTTCGGGCTCGACTTCGGGGTGCTGGTCGGCGGCGGCGCGATCGTCACCGAGTCCCTCTTCAACATCGAAGGGGTCGGGTACTTCGCCGCCGAAGCCCTCAATCAGCAGGATTTCCCCTCGATCATGGCGATCACCATCTTCGGCGCCTTCTTCATCGTCCTCTTCAACAGCCTGGTCGACATCGCCTACGCCTATCTCGACCCGCGGATCCGCCTCGGCACCTCCGCCGCATGAGCGCCACCCCGGAAACCGCTCCCCTCGCGCCCGGCCCGGCGGGCGGCCCGCTGCTCGTGGTCGAGGACCTGCGGGTCGGCTTCGTCACCGAAGACGGCCGCGTGCAGGCGGCCGACGGCGTCTCCTTCGAGCTCGAACCGGGCGAAGTGCTGGCGATCGTCGGCGAGTCGGGCTCGGGGAAGAGCGTCACCGCGCAGACCGTGATCGGCCTCACCCGCTCGCCCAACTCCCACATCGAGGGCTCGGTGAAGCTGAACGGCGAAGAGCTGATCACGCAGAGCGAATCGCAGCTGCAGCGGATCCGAGGCAGCGAGATCGCGATGATCTTCCAGGACCCGATGACCTCGCTGAACCCGGTCTACTCGGTCGGCAAGCAGATCGTCGAGGCGATCCGCGCCCACGACAGCTCGGTGCGCAAGGGCGCCGCCCACCGGCGCGCGATCGAGCTGCTCGACGCGGTCGGCATCCCCGACGCCGAGCGTCGCGTCGACGACTACCCGCACGAATTCTCCGGCGGCATGCGGCAGCGCGCGATGATCGCGATGGGCCTGGCGCTGGAGCCGAGCGTGCTGATCGCCGACGAGCCGACGACCGCGCTCGACGTGACGATCCAGGCGCAGATCCTCGACCTGATCCAGGAGCTGAACCGCAGCCGCGGCCTGGCGACGATCCTGATCACCCACGACCTCGGCGTGGTCGCCGAAGTCGCCGACCGGGTGCTGGTGATGTACGGCGGCAAGGTGGTCGAGCGGGGGACGCTGGACGACATCTTCTACGACCCGCAGCACCCGTACACGTGGGGGCTGCTCGGGTCGCTGACCCGGCTCGACCAGCCGCGCCCGCACCGGCTGCCGCAGATCAGCGGCGCGCCGCCTTCGCTGCTCCACCTGCCCCAAGGCTGCGCCTTCCGGCCGCGCTGCCCGCACGCGTTCGGCAGGTGCACGGAGGTGCCGGGCCTCGAGGCTCGCCTCCCCGACCATCCCGACCACCGCGACCGCTGCTGGCTCGATCCCGCCGAGAAGCGCCGGCGGCGCGAGGTCGAGGGCCGGATCGGGCTGGAGGAGCCGGCGTGAGCGAGCCGCTGCTCGAGGTCACCGACCTCGTCAAGCACTTCCCGATCAAGAGCGGCCTGCTGATCGACCGCGAGGTCGACCGGGTGCGCGCCGTCGACGGCATCAGCTTCAGCGTGAGCCAGGGCGAAACGCTGGGCCTGGTCGGCGAGTCGGGCTCCGGCAAGTCGACCACCTGCCGGGTGGTGCTGCAGCTGCTGAAGCCGACCTCGGGGTCGGTGAAGTTCGAAGGGCGGGAGATCGCGGGCCTGCGGCGCCGGGAGCTGCGGCCGCTGCGGCGCGAGATGCAGATGATCTTCCAGGACCCCTACGCCTCGCTCAACCCGCGCAAGCGGATCGGGCAGATCGTCGGCGACCAACTGAAGGTGCAGAAGATGGCGAGCGGCAAGGAGCTGCGCACCCGGGTGGAAGCGCTGCTCGAGCGGGTCGGCCTCTCCCCCGAGCACTACAACCGCTTCCCGCACGAGTTCTCCGGCGGGCAGCGGCAGCGGATCGGGATCGCCCGGGCCCTGGCGCTGGGGCCGAAGCTGATCTTCTGCGACGAGCCGGTCTCGGCGCTCGACGTCTCGATCCAGGCGCAGATCGTCAACCTGCTCGACGACCTGCAGGACGAACTGGGCCTCACCTACGTCTTCGTCGCCCACGACATCGGCGTGGTGCGCCATATCGCCGACCGGATCGCGGTGATGAACCAGGGCAAGATCGTGGAGACCGGCGACGCCGACCAGATCTGCGAGCACCCGCGCGACGACTACACCAAGAAACTGCTCGCCGCCGTGCCGATCCCGGACCCACGCGAGAGCCGCGCCCGCCGCGAACGCGCCGCCGCCGGCTGAATTCGCACTTTCCCGTACAGGGCACGGAGTACTGCGAACGCCCGGCTTGGGGATAGCCTGGCGGGGTGGCTCTGCCGCTCTCGCCGCCGATCAAGCCGCAGCTGGCGCTGACCCGCAAAGCGCTGCCCGAGGGCGAGGAGTGGGCGTATGAGCCGAAGCTCGACGGCTTCCGGGCGATCGCCTTCGTCGACGGCGCCGACGTCTACCTGCAGTCGCGGGCCGGCAAGCCGCTGGCGCGGTACTTCCCGGAGCTCGAGTGGGCGCCGGGGCGCCGGGTGCTCGACGGCGAGCTGGTGATCCGCGACAAAGACGGCGAGGTCGCCTTCGACCTGCTGCAGCAGCGCATCCACCCGGCCGAGAGCCGGATCAAGCTGCTCGCGGCGGAGATCCCGGCGACCTACGTCGCCTTCGACCTGCTCGCCGAGGACGACGAGGCGCTGCTCGAAGCGCCGCTGTCCGAGCGCCGCGAGCGGCTGGAGCGGGTCGCCGCCGAGGCCGGCCTCGAGCTGACCCCGCTGACCGCCGACGAGGCGCAGGCGGAGCGGTGGCTGGCGAGCATCGAGGGCGTGATGGCCAAGCGTCTCGACGCTCCCTACGTCCCCGGCAAGCGCAAGGGGATGGCCAAGGTGAAGCGGGAGCGGACGCTCGACTGCGTGGTGATGGGCTGGCGGCCGGGCAAGGAGGAGGGCACGGTCGGCTCGCTGATCCTCGGCCTCTACGACGGCGACGAGCTGCGCACCGTCGGCCACATCTCCGGCTTCAGCGCGGCGGCCAAACGCGGCATGCGGTCGATGCTGGCGCCGCTGGAGACCGGCGAGAGCGGGACCGCCGAGCCGAGCCGCTGGACCGGCGGACGCGAGCTGGAGTGGGTGGCGCTGCGCCCGGAGCTGGTGATCGAGGTCGGCTACGACCACGCGGCGGGCGGGCGGATCCGGCACGGGGCGCGGTTCCACCGGTTCAGGGACGACAAAGCGCCGCGGGATTGCCGGTTCGAGCAGCTGGACGAAGGAAGCTGAGAGCCGGACGCTCAGAAAGAGAGCACCCTGGGCGGGCGGGTCCTGTCGGGGACGCACCCTCCTGCGCGCGAGGTCTACGTGCTCGGAGTATGCGTCCCCGCCACCCGCCCGCTCGGGGCGCGCTCCGGTGGGACGGGGGCTGTCGCATCCGGACGTCGCGGAGGCTGAGCTGTCGCCTCCGTCCGTTCTTGAGCTGCGCATGCGCGCGGAGCCCCAGCCGCGGACGGCGCGGGTGGTCTGCCGGCGGTCCTCGGGGCGCAGGTAGGAGCGGTTGCCGTAGAGGCGTTCGTATTGCGGGACGAGGTCGGGGCGTTTGGCGCGCAGCCAGCCGAAGAAGACGTCCTTGACCTCGCCCCGGAGGTGGAGGGCGATGCCGCCGAGGAAGGTCGCGCCCGCCTCGCGGGCGCGGGCGAGGATCGGCTCGACCTGCTCGGAGGTGTCGTTGATGCCCGGCATCAGCGGCGCGACCAGGACGCCGGAGTCGATTCCCCGCCGCCGCAGCTCGGCGACCGCCTCCAGGCGCGCCGCCGGGCTCGGCGTGTGCGGCTCGGTCGCCCGCCAGGCCGCCTCGTCGAGGGTCGGCACCGAGAGGTTGACCGAGACGCCCAGGCCGGCCGCCTTGAAGCGCTCGAAGAGCTCGACGTCGCGCATCACCAGCGGCGACTTGGTCAGCACCGAGACCGGCGTGCGCGCCGCCAGCAGGGCCTCGAGGATCTCGGGCAGCATCCGGTAGCGGCTCTCGCACCACTGATACGGGTCGGTGTTCGTCCCCAGCGCGACCAGCTCCCGCCGCCAGCTCGGCCGCCGCAGCTCGGCCCGCACCAGCTCCGGCACGTTGACCTTGACGACGATCTCGCGCTCGAAGTCCCGGCCCGCGTCGAGGTCGAGGTAGCCGTGGGTCCGACGGGCGAAGCAGTTGTGGCTGACGACGCCGTCGGCGATGAAGTCTTCGGTCCGCGTGGAGATGTCGAACATCTCGATCTCTCTGCTGAGCGGCTCGATCGAAGTCACGCCGAGCCTGGCCTGCGACTTGATCGCGATCCCGGCGAGCGACCGTTTGCGACGGATGGCCGGGTCGATCCGGCAGAACAGGCGCTGCTGCTCACGCAGACCCCCTCGCAGGCGCACGTAGCGGACGCCGTTCCTGTTCGGCCCCTCGATCGCATGGGAGAAGCCGAAGCTCCGCAAGGCAGCCGCCGTCCGGTCGATCATCTCGGCGTCCGCGTTGGCGATCCGCAAGGCCCCGCTGCAACTGCCCTCCGCGTCGAAGATGCCGGCGAGGAACCCGCGCTGCCAGTCCGCGTTCGGCTCACGCGGCCAACGAATCAGCCCGCGCACCCGCTCGACCCCGTCACGCGAGGAGTTGCGGAGCGCCCGGACCGAACGATGGCGTTCGTTGGCGGGGGAGAGCTCGAGCTCCGCCGTCCGCACCCCGGCGACGGCGAGATAGCGCCGCGACCGGTCGAGCGCCTCCGCGTCGGCGAGCGCGAGCCGGAACCGGTGGACATCGCCTCGCGCGCGCCCTGGCCGCTCGTAGGAGTAGCTTCCGACGTGACCGTCGCCGCGAATCATCCCGCACAGGTAGCCGAGGCGATACTCCTCGTTCTCCTCGCCCGAACGGCCCGGCGAGCCCATGCCCATGAGCTTGTTGCCGGTCGTCAGGAACGGGCGCCGGCGCCGCCCGTGTTCGGCTCCGGTCACGTGCTTCCAGCCGCGGTCGGTGAGGAACCGGTGGTCGCCGCTCGCGATCAGCTCGGTGCCGTCTTCCAGCGTGATCCGGTAACCCGGCTTGCGCGTCCGCCAATGGGCAAGCACCTCGGTCGGCTCGTAGCGGCGGTAGGCGCCCCGTTTCACCGTCCCGTAGATCGCGTCGCCGACCCGGATCTCCGCCAGTGGCCGGGAGCGTCCGTCCGCGAGCAGGATCGGGGTCGCGCCGTCCAGGCAGAAGACACAGGCATGGGTGCAGCCTCGGTAGGGGTTGATCGTCCAGCTGAAGCCGTAGCGATCGCCGGGGACGTGGTTGAGCGCCGAGCGGGCACGGACCTCGTGGAAATTGATGCCCATCGCCTCCGGCGCGTCGAAGGTGCGGACGACGGTCCCGTCCCCGACCCCCGGCAGGCGCAGGTCGTTCTCGACTCGCTGCTCGTCCCACCGCATACGAACATATGTTCGCATATCGCCGAGCCGCTCGCCCCCGTTCGCAGTTTGCCGTGCATGGCACGGAGAGCTGCGAACTCATCAGGGGGCGGCGTGGCGGGATTGTGACGAGGTCACAGTTGCGCCCCGGAGCGATCGCGCTAACGTAATTGACGTGAACGTAAGAAAGAGGTTCGGAGCATTGGCAGGGGTCGAGGCCGACCACCAGAGCTACAAGTGGTGGGCGCTCTCCTGCACCAGCCTCGGCATGCTGCTGGTCGCCACCAACTCGGGGACCTTGATCATCGCCCTGCCCGACCTCGAGCGGGCTCTCGGGACCAGCCTGCTCACCCTCGTCTGGGTGATCCTCGCCTACATGATCTCCTCGACCGTGCTGGTCCTCACCGCCGGTCGCCTGTCCGACCTCTTCGGCCGCAAGACCGCCTTCGTCGCGGCGTTCCTGATCTTCGGCGGCGCCTCGCTGGGGGCCGGGTTCGCCGCCGACGGCACCCAGCTGATCCTCTGGCGGATCGTGCAGGGCATCGGCGGCGCCTTCATCTTCGCCAACGGACCCGCCCTGGTCACCGACGCCTTCCCACGCGAGCAGCTCGGCCTCGCGATGGGCACCAACACGATGGTCGCCGCGATCGGCCTGGTGATCGGCCCGGTCCTCGGCGGCGCCCTGGTCGCCATCTCCTGGCACTGGGTCTTCTGGTTCAACGTCCCGCTGGCCCTGCTCGGCGCCCTCTGGGCGGCCGTCGTCCTGCGCGAGCTCGCCACCCCCGACGCCCAGCGCGGCCTCGACCTGCCGGGCACCCTCACCTTCGTGGTCGGGCTGACCGGCCTCGTCTACGGGATCTCGCGCGGCGGCATGCAGGGCTGGGGCGAAGCGATGGTGATCGGCAGCCTGCTCGTCGGCGCCCTCCTGATCCCGCTCTTCGTGCTGATCGAGTCGCGCTCGCGCGCCCCGATGCTCGACCTGACGATCTTCCGCAACCGCCTCTTCGCCGCGGCCACCGCCGCCGCCTTCATCAACGGGCTCTCCCGCTTCGCCCTGATGTTCATCTTCGTCTTCTACTACCAGGGCGCCCAGAGCGACGACCCGATCACCGCCGGGATCAAGCTGGCGCCGATGGCGCTCGGGATGCTCGTCTCCTCGCCGGTCGCCGGCGTCTACGCCGATCGCCACGGATCGCGCAGCCTGGCCGCGCTCGGGATGCTGGTCACCGCCGCCGGCCTCGCCCTGATGACGACCCTGCAGGCCGGCTCCTCCTACTGGCTCGGCGGCCTCTTCCTGCTGCTGGTGGGGGTCGGCTCGGGGATGTTCAACTCGCCCAACACGGCGGCGATGATGGGCGCCGTGCCGACCGCGCGCCGCGGCATCGCGGCCGGCGCCCGGACGATGCTGCAGAACACCGGCGCGGTCATCTCGATCGCCTTCGTCCTGGCGATCGTCACCGCGGCCGTGCCCAAAGACGTGCTCTTCAAGATCTTCTCCGGCCTCGCCGCGGGCCTCACCAGCGCCCAGCTCGACCCGTTCATCGCCAACATGCACACCGCCCTCTGGATCCTCGCCGCGACCTCGGTCCTCGGCGCCGGGGTCTCGATGCTGCGTCCCGGCGAGAAGCAGGCGGCGAACCGCCCGCCGCGCGCCGTCGCGATCGAGGAGGCGATCGCCGAGGAGGTCGAGGCGACGCCATGAGGGCGGAGCGAGCAAACCTCGAGGGCGCGCGGCTGAAGATCGGCGACGTCGCCCGGCTGGCCGGGACGACGCCGCGGACGATCCGCTACTACGAGGAGATCGGCCTCCTCCCCGCCGCCGACTCGCGTGAGCCCGGCGCCCACCGCACCTACGCGCAGGGCGACGTCGACCGGTTGAACGAGCTGCTGCGGCTGCGCAACCTGCTCGGCGTCTCCCTGGATGGCCTCAAGGACCTGGTCGAAGCCGAGGACAACCGGGCGGCGCTGCGGCGCGAGTGGCACGAGGGCGTCGAGGATCCGGCCCGACGCCGCGAGATCCTCGACTCGCTCGACGAGCACGCGGCGCGCCAGCTCGCCCTGGTGCGGGCGCGCCGCGGGGAGCTCGAGACGCTCGAAGCCGAGCTGCTCGACCGCCGGCGGCGGATCCGCGAGCGGCTGCGCGAGCTCGAGGAAGCCCCCGCCCGCCCCTGAGCCTCAGAGGCCGGCGGTCTGCTCCTCGAAGTGTTTGGAGAGCATCGTCAGCTGGCCCTGGTAGTTGGAGCCGAGGGCGGCGCCGTAGAGGCGCTCCGCCGGCGACTCCATCCACTCCAGTCCCAGCTTGCAGACCGGCTGGCGGTGCTCGACCATGAAGGGGACGTCGCGGGCCCGCACCTCGAGCGCGGCGCGGCTGCCCGGCCGGGCGCCCGTCGGGTCGTAGCCGAAGCCGGGGTCGAAGAAGCCCGCGTAGTGGGTGCGCAGCTCGCCCGCGGTCGGGTCGTAGGCCATCATCTCGGCGGCGATCCGCGGCGGGATGCTGACCCCCTCGGCGGAGAGCAGCAGGTAGAAGATCTCCGGCTCGAGGACGATCTTGCCGCCCGGCTCCGGGTACACCGGATCCCAGTAGTCGCTGCGGCGGTAGGCGCGGACCTTGCCGAGGTCGACCGGGAGGCTGTTCTTCTTGGCCCGGTAGCCGACCACCCGGTCGGTCGGCCCGGAGACGTCGAGGCTGAGGAAGACGCCGTCGGAGGTCGCCAGCTCCGCGCGGGGCACCGGATCGCCGTCGAGGTAGACGAGCGGCTCGGAGCCCTGCAGCTCGCGGATCGCGGCGTCGTCGAGGCGGACCTCGCCGCGCGCCAGCCGCAGCTGGTTGAGCGAGAGCCCGGTCTTCACCTGCACCGCGAAGGAGCGCGGCACGACCTCCAGGTAGAGGCGGCCGCGGTAACCGGCCCGGATGTCGTCGAAACGGTTGTGGCGGTCGGTGATCACCCGGGTGAAGACGTCGAGCCGGCCGGTCGAGCTCTTCGGGTTGGCGCGGGCGCGGACGTCGTCGGGGAGGGCCAGACGCTCGATCAACGGGACCAGGTAGGGACGGTCGCGCTCCAGCACGGCGCCGTCGCGCAGGTCGACCCGCTGGAAGGCGAGGCCCTGCATCTTCTCCTCGACGGTCGACTCGACGTCGGGGAGGAAGGAGCAGCGCAGCGCCCAGGCTTCGTCGCCGAGGCGCAGGTCGATGCTGGCGGGCTGGATCGCCTCGCGCGGGATCCGGTACTCGCCGGAGCTCACCCAGTCGCGCTCGATCGCCTCGGCCAGCGCCTGGGAGGGGAACACGCCGGCGCCCGTCCCCGCCGTCGGCGGGGACGCCCCGGTCGCGCTGTGGGCCTCGCTCATCCGGCGGAGATTATTCGCCGCGTCTCCTCGGTGCCGAGGTGGGGGACGAGCGCGAACTCGAGCAGGTCCGGGGCCAGGGCGGCGAGGTCGGCCGTGGCGCCGGCGATCACCCGGCGGCTGAGCAGCGAGGCGATCCCGCCCACCACCGCTTCGTCGGTGGCCGGCGGGACGGACTCCGCCCCGGGCGGGTCCGGGGCGCCGTCGCGCAGCAGCGGCACGAAGGTCTCGACGGCGGCCTGGTAGCGGTCGTAGACGCCGCGGCCGGCGCGCAGGCCCTCGGCGAAGATCACGGTGGCGAGCGGCGGCTCCGCCGCGAGCAGGTCGAGCAGCGCGACGACACCTGCCCGCACGCGACCCGGCCAGTCGTCCACCGGGGCGGCGGCGCAGGCCTCGGTCACCCCGGCTCGGACCCGCTCGACCGCCGCGTCGTAGGCGGCGTGGAAGCACTCGTCCTTACTGTCGAAGTGTTTGTAGAAGTCACTCTTGGAGACCGCCGCGAGGCGGCCGATCATCGACACCGTGGTCTTCTGGTACCCGGCCTCGGAGAGGGTGAGGATCAGCGCGCTGAGCAGTCGGTCGCGCTGATTGCGCGCGACGAACTCGGGAGACAAGCCATGGCGGCCCCGCGGCAGACGATCCATCTGATCATCAAAGTGTGACACCGAACAGTCACATTCGCCCTCCGACCCGCGGTTAGCTTTTTCCTACATCGCGGTAGGGAGAAGTCAGGAAAGCGGCCAGCTCCGGGAACAGGTCCGCGGCCTCCTCGGCGCCTCCCAGCCGCACCTGCCGCTGGACGATCCACACCGCGCCGCCGACCAGCGCCTCGGCCAGCGTCGCCGGCGTGCGCGGACCGCTCGGCGCCGAGTCGCGGAGCCTGTCGATCAGGCCTTCGAGCGCCGCCTCGTAGCGCTCCGCCGAGGTGGCGGTGGCGGCGGGCGCGTCGAGCAGGCAGAGCCGCGCGGCGTCCGGGTGGGCGGCGACGAACTCGAGCAGCACGCGCAGCCCGGCTTCGGTGCGCGCCTGCCAGTCGTCGGCCTCCGAGGCCCGGCATGCCTCCTGGACGGCGGCGTCGGCATCGGCCAGGGTCGTGTCGAAGGCGGCGAGGAAGAGCTCCTCCTTGCCGGCGAAGTTGTCGTAGAGGGTCTTGCGCGCCACGTGGGCGACGCGCACGACATCGGCGATCTTGGTCGCCTCATAGCCCTGCCGCGCGCAGAGCACGGACATCGCCTCGATCATCCGGCGCCGCTTGTGGGCGGCGACGAAGGCTTGGGGGAGTTGGGGACGGGTTGCGCTCACGGATGCTCCCGAAGTCGGTTGGGGAGCATGCGGTGAACAATACCCAGTGTCTCGAAATTCATGCAATCGCTCAATAGTTCTTCTGGTACCTTGCGAAAACACCAACCGTTTTTTATAGGAACAGACCGGTATTCCCGGCGCCTGGGCGGGTCGCCCATCCACTCCTACACGACAGTTTCTTGGTCTCGTCCGACAGAAATCAGATCAACCGGGAACTCCTGCTCGCGGCGCTGGGCAGGGACTGGCCCGCGGACCTGATCCAGACCGCGGCGGAGATGCTCGCCGACAGCGAAAGCCGCTTCCCCTCCGGCCCGCGGCGGCTGCCCGGCGACCTGGTCCGGGCGATCCAGCGGGAGCGCCTTCTGGTCGGCATGCTGCGCGCCGCCTCCGAGCTCGGCTACCGCTCGACCAACGTGCAGGACGTGATCGAGCGCGCCGGCGTCTCCCGCCCCACCTTCTACGAGCACTTCTCGAACAAAGACGACTGCTTCCTCGCCGCCTTCGACACCTCCGCCGACCGGCTTCGCGAGCGGATCGCGGCCGCCGCCGACGAGGGCGGCGACGTCTGGCGCGACCGCCTGCGGAGCGGCTTCGGCGCCCTGCTCGCGTTCGTCGCCGCCGAGCCC
Organism: uncultured Actinomycetes bacterium; assembly: GCA_963763265.1. GTDB lineage: Bacteria > Actinomycetota > Thermoleophilia > Solirubrobacterales > 70-9 > VAYN01. The sequence continues at coordinate 266,211 of CAVXNN010000004.1, forward strand.
GAGGCGGCGCGCATGGTGATCGTCGAGGCCCGCGCCGCCTGCCCGGACGCCACCCTGCGCCGCGTCGCCCTGCTCGACCACTTCGCCGCCTGCATCGACGCCAAGGTCCGCGAGCTCCTCCCGGCCGGCAACACACACTCGGCGGTCACCGCCTCGGGGATCGTCGGCGGCGTCGAATCGCTCCTCTACGCGCGCCTCAACAAGGGCGAGATAGGCGACCTCCCCGCCCTCCTCCCGTCTCTCATGTACTTCGCCGTACTCCCGTACGAAGGTCACCGCGCCGCCGGCGAGGAGCTCGGACTCAAGTCGACCTGATCGATCGGCGCTCCCCGGCGCCTCAGCCGGCCGGCCGCGCCCGGCCGCGACGGTCGGCCAACCGAGTTCGGTTCGGGAGACGGTCCTCCTCGAGCATCGTCCGCAGCTCCCTCTTGTCGAACTTGCCGGTGCTGGTCAGCGGGATCGCCTCGATGAAGGCGACCTCGTCGGGCAGCCACCATTTGGCCACGCGTCCCGAGAGGAACTCGACCAGCTCCTCGGCCTCCACCCCGTCGCCGACCACGCAGGCCAACGGACGCTCGCTCCAGCGCTCGTCGGGCAGGGCGATGACCGCGGCGGCCGCGACCCGCGGGTGCTCCATCAGCGCCGACTCGAGGTCGACCGAGGAGATCCACTCGCCACCCGACTTGATCACGTCCTTGGCCCGGTCGGTGATCCGCATCCAGCCCTCCGGGTCGACCGAGCCGACGTCGCCGGTGCGCAGCCAGCCGTCCTCGAAGCGCTCCGCCGAGGCCTCGGGGTTGCGGTAGTACTCCGCCGCCACCGGCACCCCGCGGATCTCGATCTCGCCGGTCGCCTCGCCGTCGTCGGGCAGCACGGTGCCGTCGTCGTCGACGACCCGCAGCTCGTAGAAGGGGGTGACGCGGCCCGCCATCGTGCGGCGGCGCCAGCGCTCCTCGGGGTCGGCGCCGGGCGGGTCGTGGGAGAGCGCCGCGCCGGGCAGGACCTCGGTCATCCCCCAGCCCTGCACGACGGTCACGCCGTGGCGCTCCTCGTAGGCGCGGATCAGGCTCGGCGGGACCTGGGTGCCGCCGCAGATCACGTGCTCGAGGCTGTCGAGATCGGCGCCGTGCTCCTCGGCGTGGCGCAGCACGTCCATCCAGATCGTCGGGACCCCGGAGCTCGAGGTCACCCGCTGCTCCTCGATCAGCCGGCCGAGGTGCTCGGCCTGCAGGAACCGCCCGGGCAGGACGAGGTCGCTGCCGACGATCCCGACGACGTAGGGAATGTTCCAGCCCATCGCGTGGAACATCGGCACGACGGCGAGCACGGTGTCGGCCTCCGAGACCCGGTAGGTGTCGTAGGCCGACATCGAGAGCGAGTGGACGCAGAGGGTCCGGTGGGAGTAGAGGACGCCCTTCGGGTTGCCCGTCGTGCCGGACGTGTAGCAGAGGGCGGCACCCGAGTTCTCGTCGAGGTCCGGCCAGTCGAGGCCCTCGCCGCCGAGCGCCAGGACCTCGTCGTAGTCGATCGCGTTCGGCAGACCCGAGCCCGCGGCGTCGCCGCCGGTGACGACGATCCGCTCGACGCCACCGACGAGCGGCGCGATCCGCCCGAACTCCTCGACCTGGCCGCCGTCGACGATCACCACCCGGTCCGCGGCGTGGTCGACGGTGAAGGCGACCTGCTCGGGGAACAGGCGGAGGTTCAGGGTGTGCAGGACGAACCCGGCGCAGGGAACCGCGTAGTAGGCGACCAGGTGCTCGAGGGTGTTGGGCGAGAACGAGCCGACCCGGTCGCCGGGCTCGAGGCCCAGCGCCCGGAGCCCGGCGGCCAGCCGGCCGGCCTGCTCGGCGACCGCGGCGAAGGACGTGGTCGCCGTGCGGCCCTCGGCGTCGAGCTGCCCCACCACCGAGCGCCGGGCGTGGACGCTCGACATCCGCCGCAGGACGTGGGTCAGGGTCAGCGGGAACCCGCCCGGCGGCGGCCCGATCGGTGCGTCGGCCGGCGTCAAGCCGCGGTCGGCTCCCCGATCGTCTCCTCGCCCATCTCCACGGTGAGGGTGACGCCGAAGCGCTCGATGATGTCGCCCGAGCACTGCCGCATCAGGGCCCACTCGTCCGATTCGGCGCTCCGCCCCATCGCCGCGGCGTCGGCGAAGACCATCTCGGCGATCCGGTAATGGATCGGGTCGCCGCCCTCGAAGCCGTCGGTGCACTTCGTGGTCACGATCCGCTCCAGCTCCGGCACCGCCGCGGCCCGCGGCACGTGGGTGCTCGCGTAGTACTCCTCGAAGGCCTCGACGTCCTCGGGCTTCGGCGCCGACCAGTATGCGAACAGCTTGTACATGGATGCTCCTATCTCTCGCTCCGGTGGTTGGTTGGTGCACTCGTCAAGCTGGTGTCCCTCAGCGCCCCGCCCACTGCGGCTCGCGCCGTTCGACGAAGGCCGCGGCGCCCTCGCGGGCGTCCGCGGAGCCCATCGTCGGCTCGGTCAGCTCGGCCTGCCGCTCCCACCACTCGTCGAGCGGCCAGCCGCGCTGCTCGTCGAGCACGCGCTTGCTCGCCGCCACCGCGAGCGGGCCGTTGGCGGCGATCCGCTCCGCCAGCTCGAGGGAGGCGGCGAGAGCGCCGCCGGCGGGCGCGAGGACGTCGACCAGGCCGGCCGCGTGGCCGCGCTCGGCGCTGATCGGATCGCCGGTCAGCGCCATCTGGCGGGCGAGGCCGTCGGAGACGCGGTGGGGCAAGCGCAGCAGGGCGCCGCCGATCGCGACCAGCGACCGCTTCACCTCGGGGATGCCGAGCTGCGCCCCCTCGCCGGCGACGATCAGGTCGCAGGCCAGCGCGATCTCCAGCCCGCCGGCCACGGCGAAGCCCTCGACCGCGGCGATCACCGGCTTGCGCGACGAGTAGGCGACGATCCCGGCGAAGCCGCGTCCCTCGACCGAGGAGCGGCCGCCTTCGTTGATCTCGACCAGATCCATGCCGGCGCTGAAGCCGGGGCCGGCGCCGGTGAGGACGCCGACGGCGAGGCCGTCGTCGGCGTCGAGCTCGTCCAGCCCCGCCGCGATCCCGTCGGCGACGGCCTGGCTGATCGCGTTGCGCTTCTCGGGGCGGTCGATGACGATCACGAGCGTCGCCCCGTGCCGCTCGATGCGGACCGGCGAAGCGCTCACCAGCCCTCCCAGTGGATGACCTCGTCGGGGTCCGGCCGCAGGGCCGGCTTGAAGTCGGTCCCCTTGCTGTAGGCGACCGGGGTGATCGCCCCGATCGTCACCTCCTCGGGCGGGATGCCGAACGCCTCGCAGGTCTTCGCCTCGTCGAACAGGCCGACCGTCGTCCACGCGGTGCCGAGGCCGCGCATCCGGGCCGCCAGCATGAACGACCACATCCCCGGCAAGACGCTGCCGAGCAGCGTCGTCTTGCGGATCGGCGGCCCGTCCTCGGCGCGCCCGATGGCGCAGGCGGCGACGATCGCGGGCGCCTCGCCGAAGTTCTCGGCGAGGTAGTCGGCGGAGGACGTGGTCCGCTGCTGCTGCTCGTTCAGCGCCGGGTCGCCCTTGTCGATGCTGCCGATGTAGACGCCGTCGAGGCCGCGATAGGTCTCGTAGCACTCGCGGTAGACCTCGCCGATCGCCCGGCGGCGATCCGGGTCGGTGACGATCACGAACCGCAGCGCCCAGCGGTTGGAGCCGGAGGGCGCCTGCAGCGCGGTCGCCACGCAATCCCGCAGCGTGTCGCGCCCCACCGGCCGCTCGAAGTCGAGCCGCCTGCGAACGCCCCGGGTGGTGAGCAGCAGCTCCTCGCCGCTCAGCGGCAGCAGTTCATCGGTCCTGTCCACGGTTCCCTCCTCGCATTTCCCGGATCCGACGCTAGCGGCGCCGGATCGGTCCCCGCCGAGGCGCGCGGCACGGAGTTGGTGGCATTCACCAAAGGGATCGAGACGCGGGAGGCGCGGCGGGTCCCGAGATCCCGTGCCGCCGCCGTCGGGCGCCCGGCGCCGGCGGCTTGCCGGCAGGCCGGGGCGGTGAGAGGGTGGGTCCCTCCACTCCGTCGACCGAAGGAGGAGAGATGGCTGACAGCGTGTATCGGGTGACCGAGGTGATCGGCGTGAGCCCGGAGTCCTGGGAGCAGGCCGCCAGGAACGCGGTCGAGACGGCCGCCGAATCGGTGCGCGAGCTGCGCGTCGCCGAGGTGGTCCGCCAGGACCTGACGATCGAGGACGGCAAGGTCGTGGATTTCCGGGTCCGGCTCGGGATCTCGTTCAAATACGACAAGGAGTAGACGCGCGTCGCCCCGGTGCGGTGGGCGGGCGGATCGTGCCGGGGACCGGGGCGACGATGACCCGGGGCTTGTGCGCTCCGACAAGCCCGGGCGGCGGCCCCGCTCCCGGCCGCCCACCGGCGGCCTAGCCTCCGTGACGTCCCGACGATGGCGCTGATCCCCTACGCAGACCCCGAGACGGCGCCCGCTTCGATGCGCGAGGCGCTGAACGTGGTGCCGGCGCTGAACGTGTTCCGGATGCTGGCCAACACCGAGGCGGGCTTCTGGCCCTACGTCGACTACAACGCCGCCCTGCTCGCCCGGCTGGAGCTCGACCCGGTGATTCGCGAGCTGGCGATCCTGCGGGTCGCGGCGCTCGACCGCTGCGACTACGAGCGGACCCACCACGAAGGGATCGCCGCCCGGGTCGGGGCCGGCGAGGAGCGGATCGCCCGCGCCGTCGACCCGACCGCGCCCGGCGAGGGCCTCGAGGGCCTGGTCTACGAGGTCGTGGCCGGCATCGTCGCCGCGAACCGCGCCCCGCGCGAGGCGGTCCTGGAGCTCAACGAGCGGCTCGGCCCCGGCCAGGTGGTCGAGCTGATGATGGCGGTGACCCATTACCACGGCCTGGCGGCGCTGGTCGCCAGCGTCGAGATGGAGGTCGAGGAGGCCGATGGCCTCACCGTCCTGGCCGGCGCCGAACGCGGCTGGGAGCGAGGCTAGGCCGGATGGTCGAGGCACTGGTCGCCCACGAGCCCGAATCGACCCCGGAGGTGGTCGAGGTCGAGCTGCCGGCGGTCGGCCCGACCGACGTGCGGGTCGGCCTCGCCGCGGCGGGCGTCTGCCATTCCGACCTCTCGATGACCAACGGCACCGTCACGCCGAAGTTCCCGCTGGTGCTGGGGCACGAGGCCTCCGGGACGGTGCTCGAGGTGGGCTCGGCGGTCGCCGACCTCGAGGTCGGCGCGCCGGTGGTCCTCGACTGGGCCGCGCCATGTCGCCGCTGCTGGTTCTGCCTGCACGGCGAGCCGTGGCTCTGCCGCAGGGTGGAGCGGACGATCTCCACCCCGGGCGGCGCGCTCGCCGACGGCACGCCGGTGCACCTGGCGCTCGCCGCGGGCGCCTTCGCCGAGGAGACGGTGGTGCCGCGCCACGGCGTCATCCCGCTGCCCGCGGGGGTGGGCTTCGACGTCGCCGCGCTGATGGGCTGCGCCGTGCTCACCGGGTTCGGCGCGGTGCGCAACTCGGCCCGGGTCCGCACCGGCGAGTCGGTGGCGATCTTCGGGCTCGGCGGCGTCGGGCTCTCGGCGCTGGTCGCGGCGCGGCTGGCGGGCGCCGGGCCGATCGTCGCGGTAGACGTCAACCCGGAGAAGGAGGCGACGGCGCGCGAGCTCGGCGCCACCGACTTCCTCCTCTACGACGAGTCGATCGCGAAGGCGATCCGCGGCCTGACCGAACGGCGCGGCGCCGACTTCGCCTTCGAGTGCGTCGGGCGCTCGGAGACGATCGAGGCGGCCTGGGGCTCGGTGCGCCGCGGCGGGAAGTGCTTCGTGGTCGGGATCGGGCGCCTCGACGACCAGGTCAGGATCAGCGCGATGGAGACCTACCACCACGCGCGCGAGCTGACCGGCTGCGCCCTGGGCTCCAGCGACCCGGACCGCGACATCCCGATGTACTGCGCGATGGTCCGCGCCGGCTCGCTCGACCTCTCGCCCCTGATCAGCCACCGCACCGACCTCGCCGGCATCAACGCCGCCTTCGCACGGATGCGCCGCGGCGAGGGCCTGCGGACGGTCGTCGAGTTCGAAGCCGCGTAGGCGGAGGCGGAGGGGGTGGGATTCGAACCCACGAGCGCCTTGCGACGCCAACGGTTTTCGAGACCGCCCCGTTCAACCACTCCGGCACCCCTCCGTGGAATTGCGGGACACGCGATCCTACGGGATCGGCCGTGCGCGTCGACGACGCGATGTGGAGGCCTTCAGGATCCGCGGTCCCGCCGATCTCGGCGGCGGCCGGCGCCGACCGACGGCCCGAAGATCGCGATCAGGGCCGGGACGAGGAGCGTCCTGACGACCAGGGTGTCGAGCAGGAGGCCGGCGCAGAGGGCGAAGGCGAGCTCGCGGAAGGCGAGGATCGGGATCAGCGCGACGGCGGCGAAGGAGAGCACCAGGGTCATCCCGGCGACGGTCACGGTGCGCCCGGCACGGGCGCCGGCGGTGACGATCGCGTCGCCGAGATCCTGGCGCTCTGCCTCCCGCCAGATGCGGCTGACGAAGAAGACGTTGTAGTCGGAGGCCAGGGCGAGGATGAGGATCCCGGCGGCGACCGGCACGAAGAAGGCCAGTTCCGCGTGGCCGAGGATCGACTGGAAGTAGAACGTCGTGAGCCCGAGTGCGGCGAGGATGGTGAGGACCGTGGCGGCGATCAGGTAGAGGGCGGCGGTCTTGTTCCTGAGCAGGGCCCAGAGGAGCAGCAGGGGGATCAGCAGGGCGATCGGCACGATCCGGAAGAGCGCCGTGCTGGTGCGTTCGCTGAGTTCCAGGGCCACCGCGGTGACCCCGCTCACCCAGACTTCCGCCTTGCCGAGTCCGAGGCTCTGGAGCTCCCCCGGCAGTTCGCCCTCGACCCGGGTGAGCGTTTCGATCGCGGGCGCGCCGCTGGGGTCGGTGTCCAGCACGACCGCGAAGCGGGCGGCGTCGCCGCCGGGCGCGAGGACGGCGCCGTGGGCGCGCGCCAGTGGATCGTCGGCCGGGCCGACCACCGCGGCGACCCCCGGTCGGGCCTCCAGCCACGCCTGCAGCTCGTCGAGCCGCGTCCGCGATTCCGCGATCCCACGGCCTTCGACCATGATCGTGGTCGGGCCGACCATCCCCGGGCCGAAGCTCTCGGCCACCAGGTCGTAGCCGCGGCGCGGGGCGGCGGAGGTCGGCAGCCCGCGGACCAGCGGATCGCCGAGCGACATGCGCAGGATCCCCAGCCCCAGGGCCGCCAGCGCAAGCGAGGTCGGGACGGCGACGAGGATCGGGTGACGGGCGGCGAACCCGACCACGCGCGCCCGCGCGCCCCCCGCGCGGCGCTCCTGCCGCTCGGGTCCCGGGCCGTGCGGCCAGAGGAGGCCCGGCCCCACGCAGGCCAGGACCGCGGGCACGAAGGTGACCGCGACGGCGGCGCCGGTCGCCACCGCGACCGCCATCCCCGGCGCGAAGGCGACCAGGAAGTGGACCCCGGAGAGCAGCAGGGTGAGGATCGAGCCGGTGATCATCAGCGCCGCCGTGAGGACGACCGGGAGCAGCTCGGCGGTGGCCTCGGCGACCGCCTGGCGGGACTCCATTCCCGCGGCGAGCCGGCGTCGCCAGGCGGAGACGAAGAAGACGACGTAGTCGGTGAGCGTGCCGAACAGCAGCGCCACGATGACCGGGTCGACCTCCGAGGGCACCGTGACCCCGAGCCGGCTGCCGGCCCAGCCGAGCGCGTGGGCCGCCACCAGATAGGCGAGGCCGACCGTGCCGATGCCGAGCAGGGGGACGAACGCGGCGCGGAAGTAGCCCGCCAGGATCACGACGACGACCGCGACCGTCGCCAGCTCGAGCCAGAGCAGCCTCTGGTTGCCGACGTGCTGCTGCGCCCAGCCGCCGGGCACCGGTCCCGTCGCGGCCACCTGGTCCAGGTGGGTCGCGGCGGCGAGGCCGCTCGCGAAGGCCCCGGTGGCGGCCTTCTGTCGTCCTTCCCCGGACCCCGGCCGGGCGTAGACGTAGGTCAGCAGCGTCGACCTGCGGCCGGCCGAGGACAGCGTTTCCGGCAGCTGCGCCAGCGGCACCGCGCGCAGCGGCAGGTGGGCGCGCCCGGAGTCGACCGCGGCGATGTAGGCGGCGGCCGCTTCCGTCCTGGCGGCGCCGAGCGGCCGGTCCGCGTGGGCGACGACCAGGGTGCCGCTCACGAACGGGAGGCCGAACTCCTGCACGCCGCGGTGTTCGGCGACCACGGCGCGCGAGGAGGCCGGCAGCAGGTTGCCGAGCGAGCTCTCTTCGGCACCGAAGATCGAGGGCAGCAGCGCCACCGCGGCGGCGGCGCCGGCGATCCAGGCGACGAGGATCAGGAATCGGGCCCACACGATGGCGCGCCCGGCGGCCGCGTACCAGGCCGGGGACGATTCCCGCATCGATGCGAGTGCGCTGCGCACGGCGGGCAGATACCCGTTCGGCCGTCAGGCGGCGGACCGGACCGCAGAGCGGCACCCGACTCGGGTAGTGATGGGGGCATGCTGGGTCGTTTCGACCGTTTCCAGCGGCGGCACGCCTTCCTCGCCGTCCCGGTCGCCGTGCTGCGGAAGTTCGGTGACGACGAGGGTCCGAACCTGGCCGGGCTGATCGCCTTCCGGGCCTTCTTCTCCCTGTTTCCCCTGCTGCTCCTGTTGACGACCGTCCTCGGCTACGTCCTGAGCGGCGATCCGGCCCTGCGCGACGAAGCCTTCCACTCGGTGCTCAGCCGCTTCCCGGTGGTCGGCGAACAGCTGCGGGCGGGGACCCTGGAAGGGAGCGCCGTGGCGCTCTCGCTGGGGATCGCGGGCTCCCTCTGGGCGGGCTTCGGGGTCGTGCTCGCCACCGAGCGCGCCCTCGACCGGGTCTGGGCGATCCCCTTCCACGACCGACGCAACTTCCTCGCCTCGCGCCTGCGGGCGCTGCTCCTGCTCGCGGTGCTGGGCGCGCTGATGCTCGCCTCCACCCTCCTTTCCGGGCTGGCGGGCGGCGGCGCCTCCGTGCTCGGGCCGTTCACCGGCCGGCTCGCGATCTCCCTGGCCCTGAACCTGCTGCTCTTCGGGGCCGTCTTCGGGCTGCTCGGTTCGCGGCGTCCGAAGGCGCGGGAGCTGCTACCGGGCGTCCTGCTCGCCGCCTTCGCCTGGACGGTGATGCAGCTGGTCGGCGGCTACTTCGTCGCCCACGAGATCAAGAACGCGACGCCCGCCTACGGCACCTTCGCGCTGGTCCTCGGGCTGCTCATCTGGCTGCAGCTGGGCGCCACGCTGGTCGTGCTCTGTGCCGAGCTGAACGTCATCCGCGCCCGCGGGCTCTGGCCGCGGAGCCTCGCGGGCGTCGAGGTCCCGGCCGACGAACGGGTGCTGGCCGGCCTGGTGCGCTCGCAGGCTCGCGACCCCGACCAGCGGGTGGACATCGACTTCGAAGTGGACCGCGACCGGCCGGACCGGGATCGATCGCCGCGCTGAGCCGCGCCGCTCCGCCCCGGCTCAGCCGCCCTCGGGCGACTCGGCGCGGTTCCAGATCGTCCGCTGCGGGAACGGGATCACGATCCCCTCCTCGTCGAAGGCGCGCTTGATCTCCTCGCGCAGCCGGCGGGAGACGCGCCACTGCTCCTTCGGCGTCGTCTTCACGACCAGGCGCAGCACCACGCCGCTGGCGGCCAGTTCTTCGACCCCCCACATCTCCGGCTCCTCGAGGATCGCCGGGTCTTCGCGCCAGAGCTTGTCGGCGACCCGCTTGATCACGGTCTTGGCCTCGTCGACGTCGGTGTCGTAGGCGACTTCGACGTCGAGCAGCGACCGCGACCAGTGCTGGCTCATGTTGCCGATCACCCGGATCTCACCGTTCGGCACGTGCCAGACGACCCCGTCGACGCTGCGCAGCCGGGTGGTCCGCAGGCTGACCGCCTCGACCACGCCCTGCGCCCGGCCTTCCATGTCGACGATGTCGCCGACCCCGTACTGGTCCTCGATCAGGATGAAGAAGCCGGAGAGGAAGTCCCGGACCAGCGACTGCGAGCCGAAGCCGAGGGCGACGCCGATCACGCCGGCGCCCGCCAGCAGCGGGGCCAGGTTGATCCCCACCGCGCCGAGCATCATGAAGGCGCCGATCACCCAGATCACGAAGGTGGCGAGGCTGCGCATCACCCCGGTCAGCGCCTCGATCCGCTGTTCGCCGCGCAGGCTCGTTTCCTCGGTCGCCCGCAGCGCCGCCGGGACGCCGCGACGGACGGTGTCGACGCGTTCTTCGGTCGTCCCGCTGCCGAGGCGGCGCAGCGCCTTGCCGAGCGCCCGGCGCACCAGCCAGCTGGCCACCGCCGCGCCGAGCGCGATCAGGGCCAGCTGCAGCGGGATGTCAAGTGCCCAGTGCGCGAGTTCGGCGGCAGCCGAGCTGCCGGTCCATTCGAGCACATGGCGACAGATGAAGTCGGGGCTTTCCCCGCAGGTGCGCTCCAGTTCGCGCGCCGAGGCTGCGGCAAGGGGTACGAGCATCCCGGCGACGCTAGCAACCGCGCGACGGCGCCGGCAAAGCGCACGACGCGCCGGTGGGTCAGTCCGTCGCGCCCTCCTCGGACTGCTCGCCGCGTTCGACGATGTCGCCCTCGGTGAAGAGCACGCCCTTGGCGATCTGCCGCCAGGTGTCGTCGCGGCGCAACAGGTACTCGAGGTCCATCGCGAAGTGCTTGAACTCCTCTTCCTGGGCGTTGCGCATGATCGCCCGCGCTTCGGCGTCGCGCTCGATCGAGAGGCGCTGCGCGTACCAGCCGATCGCCTCCGCCTCCTCGGTCAGCGAGGCGGCGATCCGCGCGAAGGTCCGCGTCTCCTCCGAGAGCTCCTCGGGTGGCTCATGGTACTGGTCGAATCCCATCTTCAATGTCCTTTCCGGGCGCCTGCGCCCTGATCTGGGGATCTGGAATGGGCGTACCCGGAGCGGCGGCCCTCGCGCCCGCCCGGCCTCCGCGTTGTTATCCGGCTGACCAGATCGACGCCCGTCGGCCTGGACGGCGCCTGTCCGCCTCGTGCGTTCGTACTTCGACGGCCTATACGAGCAAAAGTACGAACGCACCGCCTCGACCGGGCATCGCCGCGCGGACGAGGACCGAGATCGCCGCGCTAGCTAGGCTGGTGAGCCCTGGAGAGGTGTCCGAGTGGCTTAAGGAGCACGATTGGAAATCGTGTGGGCGGGGTTGACCCGCCTCGTGGGTTCGAATCCCACCCTCTCCGCTCACCGACCAATCCGCCCTGGGACTTCCCCAACGGACCGCCTCGAGGCCGACTGCCGGCCCGCCCGGCGTGACGGAGACTGCGGCGACAGCCCCAGTGCGATCGGAGACAGCCGCATGAGCGAGATCTGGAAGGTCGAAGAGGACGACGGGATCGTCGTCGCCGCCCACGACAACCCGCCGATGAACTACTTCGTCGGCGCCAGCGCGAAGGGGCTGGCCGACATGCTGCCCCGCTGGCGCGAAGACGACGTGCGGGTGGTGGTCATCACCGGCGCCGCCCCCGGCCGCTACATCACCCACTATTCGGTCGAGGAGCTGGTCGAGCTCGCCGGCGACCGCGACGAGCTGATCCGCCGCAGCTACGACCTGATCTTCGGCTGGCACTCGCTGCTCCAGTCGCTCGCCTACCTCGACAAGCCGGTGATCGCGGCGATGACCGGCGACACCGGCGGCGGCGGGCTCGAGCTGTCGCTCAACTGCGACATCCGGGTCATGCAGCGCGGCGACTACCTGCTCGGCTTTCCCGAGACGAGCCTCGGCATCCTCACCGGGACCGGGTCCCAGCTGCTGGAGCGGGCGATCGGCCGCAGCCGGGCGCTGGACTTCCTGCTGCGCTCGCGCTACGTCGACCCGCAGGGGGCGCTCGAGCTCGGCATCGTCAACGAGCTCGCCGACGACGCCCGCGGCCGCGCCCTCGAGGTCGCCGAACGGCTCCGCTCCAACTCGGCGGTCGCGCTCACCGCGGCCAAGCGCTCGGTCGTCCGGGGGGCCAATCTGCCGCTGCAGGAGGGCCTGCGGGTCGAGGCCGAGGAGTGGCTGAAGACAATCGTCACCGACGAGGCGCTGGAGGCGATGCAGAGCTACGTCGACGCCCCCTTCGACAAGCGCCGCGACTGGGTCCGCGAGCACGGCGCCTGGCCCGAGCCCGGCGCCGCGACCGGAAGCTGAGGCCCACCCACGAGGTGGCACCGCCGCTCCAGGCGGCCGGGCGGGGCTCAGCGGCGGGCGGCGAAGAACCCGCGCAGCAAGGTCGCCGCCTCGGCCCCGCGGACGCCGGCGATCACCCGGGGGCGGTGGTTCAGGGCGGGCTCGGAGAGCACGTCGAGGACGCTGCCCGCGGCGCCCGCCTTGGGGTCCGGCGCCGCGAAGACGACGGTCGGGATGCGGGCGAGGACGATCGCCCCGGCGCACATCGCGCAGGGCTCGAGGGTCACGTAGAGGGTCGTGTCGGCGAGCCGCCAGCCGCCCAGCGCCGCGGCGGCCGCGCGGATCGCCAGCACCTCGGCGTGGGCCGTCGGGTCGCCGCGCAGCTCGCGCTCGTTGCCCGCCGCCGCCAGCAGCTCGCCGCCCCGCAGCAGCGCCGCCCCGATCGGCACGTCGCCGTGGCGCTCGGCGCGGCGCGCCTCGGCCAGGGCGAGCTCCATCCCCCGCTCATGGCTCTCCTCGCGCTCAGGGGGGTTCGTTCCCGTGGCCGGCATCGGATCCAGGAGTATCCCGCCTACAACTTCGGCGCGGCAGGCGTGTTCGGAGAAGGAGCGGCAATGGACTCGAAGCGCGACAGACTCGTCCTGACGGCGGCCCTGGCGGTCGTCCTCGCGCTGCTCGGCGCCGGCGCCGGGAACGCCGCGGCGGCGAGCGGGATCGGCCCGGCCCACCGCTTCGCGCCGCGGCGGGTGGTGGTCAAGTTCAAAGGCGAACGGCACGCCCGCACGGTGGGGCTGCCGCGCGGCGCCGGCGTCCTCGCCACCGCCCGGGCGCTGCGCGCCAAGCCGAACGTCGCCTACGCGCAGCCCGACTACGCGGCCCACGCCTCGGCGCTCGAAGTCACGCCCCTGGACCCCGACGACCCCGGCACCCTGGAAGCCGGCGCCAACGGCTCGGCCGCGACCGCGGGCGGCTGGGCGCAGCGGCAGTGGAACCTGCTCGACTTCGGCGGCCCGTCGACGGCCAAGCTGCCCACCTCCCCGGGCGGCATCGACGCGGTGGGCGCCTGGGCCAACCTGGAAGCCGACGGGCGGCCCGGCGGCCGGGGCGTGATCGTCGCCGTCCTCGACAGCGGCATCGCCTACCGCGCCTGGGGCACCGAATACGCGCGCAGCCCGGACTTCTCGGCGGCGCAGTTCGTGCACGGCGAGGATCTCGTCGACCCCGGCCGGCCGCCGCTCGACGAGAACGGCCACGGCACCCACGTCGCCGGCACGATCGCCGAGCAGACCGACAACGGGGTCGGGCTCACCGGGATCGCCTACGGGGCGAAGCTGATGCCGGTGCGGGTCCTCAACCGGGCCAACGTCGGCTACGCCAACCGGATCGCCGCGGGCATCCGCTTCGCGGTCGCCCACCACGCGCAGGTGATCAACATGAGCTTCAACTTCGGCTGCGGCGAGAAGGTGCCGCAGGTCGACGAAGCGCTGCGCGAAGCGTATCGGCACGGCATCGTCACGGTCGCCTCCGGAGGCAACCTCTCGACCGGGGTCTCGAGCGCCAAGAGCTGCGTCTCGGAGCCCGCCACCGGGCCGCGGGTGATCGGCGTCGGCGGCACCACCGAGGGGGGCTGCGTCGGCTCCTACTCGCTGGCCGGGCGAGGGATCGACGTCGTCGCGCCGGGCGGCGGGCCGCCCGCGGCCGGCTGCCCCTCGGTCCTCTCGCGGCCGATCTATCAGGTGACGCTGCGGGCCGGGACGACCGACCGGTTCGCGATTCCCGAAGACTACGCCGGGACCTCGATGGCGGCCGCGCACGTGGCGGGGACGGTGGCGCTGATGCTGGCCTCCGGCGCGATCCCGAAGGACCTGAAGCCGGAGGCGCGGGTGCGGGCAGTGACCAGGCGGCTGAAGGTGACCGCGCGCGGCCTCGGCTACCCCCGCAACCTGCAGGGCGCGGGCCTGATCGACGCCGCCCGCGCCACCGCTGCGCGCCCCGGCGGCTGATCGACTCCGCGCCCCCGGCGGATGATCGACTCCGCGCCCCCGGCGGATGATCGACACCGCGCCCCCGGCGGATGATCGACACCTCCTGCGCCTGCGCATCCGCCTGGGGACCAGGGTGACCCCTGAGCGAACCTCCACGCCGTTCGTGAGCGAAGGGGCCACCCTGGCCCCTCGCCGATGCCTCAGGTGGTGCGGACGATCAAGACGCTGCAGGGCGCGTGGTGGGAGACGTTGTTCGGCACGCTGCCGAGCAGGAACCGGCGCGCCCCGGTCATCCCCTTGTTGCCGACCACGATCAGGTCGGCGTCGACCTCTTCGGCGACGTTCAGGATCGCGTCCCCCGGGTCGTCCTCGACCGGGTGGGTCGTCGCCTCGACGCCCGCCGCGCGGGCCGCGGCGGCGGCCGCGTCGAGCACCAGGAGGACGTCCTCGCGAGGACCGATCTCGTAGTGGATGTCCGGCGGGGCACCCTCCCTCTCGCCCTGGACCCGTCGTTTCGGGACCGGCTGGTAGGCGCTGACGACGCTGAGCATCGCCCCGGTCAGCTTCGCCAGGTCGATCGCCTGCCGCACCGCCTCCGCCGCGGTGTCGGACCCGTCGGTCCCGACCACGATCCGAGTGAACACGCCGCCTCCCTCCGCTCGCCCACCGTACGGCGTCGATACTAGATGATGGATTCCCGGCGCCCGTCCGCCCGGCCGGCACGCCCGCGGCGCCCGCCCGCGCTCAGCGTTCGGCCGGTTCGCCGCGGCCGTACTCCTGCCGGTGTTCTTCGACGAAGGCGTGCGGCAGGCCGCGGAAGCCGGCGCCCATGATTTCTTCCGGGGTGGTCGAGAGGCGGACCACGGCGATCACCATCGAGGCGGCCAGGCAGACGACCAGCACCAGCATCCCGATTCTCCACAGGTAGGGCACGGGTCAAACCCTAGATGGCCGCCCCGGCGCCCGCCGCCCGCGGCGGTAGGCTGGGGCATGGCGTTGGAACGGGTTGCCGACGGCGTGTGGCTGCTGCGCGGCGATCTGCGCGGCGCGATGAACATCTACTTCCTCGAGGACGGCGACGGGGTCGTCCAGTTCGACGCCGGGACGAAAGCCATGCGCAAGCAGGCCGCCCGGGCGGCGCAGGAGCTCGGCGGGCTGAAGCGGATCGTGCTCGGGCACGCCCACGCCGACCACCGCGGCACCGCGCCCTACCTCGGCGCGCCGACCTTCTGTCATCCCGACGAAGTCGCCGACGCCGAAGGCGACAAGGCGGTGACTCCCTACTTCAACCTCTCGCTGCTGCCGGTGGCGCCGGTCCGCTGGATCTACCCCGCCCTGCTGCGCTTCTGGGACGGGGGCCCGGTGAAGATCGCCGGCACGGTCTCGGAGGGCGACGAGGTGGCCGGGTTCAAGGTGCTCCACTTCCCCGGGCACGCGCCGGGGCTGATCGGGCTCTGGCGCGAGAGCGACCGGGTCGCGCTGGTCTCCGACGTCGTCTACCTGGTGGACTCGGCGCGCCTCAAGCCGCTCCCGCCCGGCGAAGCGAGCGTGCCCCACCCGGCCTTCGCCTGGAACCACCAGGAGGCGAAGCGCAGCCTCCGCCGGCTGGCGGCGCTGGAACCGCGGGTGGTCGGCGCCGGCCACGAGCGGCCGCTGCGCGGCGACAACCTGCGGGCGACGCTCGAGGCGGCGGCCGAGAAGCACTGAGCGAAGGCCCCACCGCGCAGCGCAGCGGGGGGTCGCTGCCATAGGTTTGCCTGCTGATGATCGGGACCTACGCCTCGGCGGCCTTGATCTGCCTGGCTTCGCTTCTGGTCGGCCGCGCCACCTTCCTGCTGGCCGGACGGCGCGAGTGGTGCCGGCTGGAGGGAGCGGTCGGCTTCGGCGCGATCCTCACCGTCTCCGGGATCCTGGCGCGCGCTCCCGGGCACGGGACGAGCGCGACGCTCGGCATCGTGGCGCTGATCGTCGTCGCCGCGGCGATCGTCTGGCGGCTCGGGCACGCGGCGCCGCGGGTCCCCGGGGTGGCCCTGGCGACGGCGGTCGCGGTCGCCCTCGTGCTCTCCTTCCCGTTCGCGGTGAGCGGCCGCTGGGGTCTGCTCGGGGTCGGCGTCAACAACGACCTCGGCCTGCACCTCGCCTGGGCGGAGTGGCTGCGCAGCGGCTTCGGCCCCGCCCCCGACCCCGGCTACCCGCTCGGGCCGCACGGCCTCGCCGTCGCCGTCGCCGCCTTTCCGGGCCTGAACCTCGGCCAGGCCTTCATCGGCGAGATCTTCGCGATCGGCATCCTCACCGGCCTCACCGCGCTCGGCGCGATCCGCGAGGTGGCCGCCTGGCGCCGGGTGATCGGCGCGACCCTGGTCGCCGTCACCTACATGGCGGCCTCCTACTTCGCCCAGGCCGCCTTCAAGGAGACGGCCGAGGCGCTCTTCGTGCTCGCCGTGGCCGTCTACCTGATGCGTCCCGACCCGCCGCCGCGCGGCCTCCGGCCGCGGATCGGCTGGGCACTGCCGATCCTCGCGGTCGCCGGCGGCATCTTCTTCTGCTACTCGTTCGCCGGGATCGCCTGGCCGCTCGCGATCGTCGCCGTCTGGGCCCTGGCCCAGCCGGCCACCTGGCGGGCGCTGCGGCCGGGACGGGTGCTGCGCATCATGCTGCGGCCGTGGGTCCTGATCGGGATCGTCGTCCTGGTCGGGGTCGGGCTGGCGCTGACGATCGCCGGCCCGTTCGGCTTCGGCTCGAGCTTCAACCAGGTGACCGGCAGCAACACCTACGGGCCGGTCTCGCCGGCCGAGACGCTCGGCATCTGGCCCGCCGCCAACTACCGGCTGATGGCCCCAGGCGGCGCGCCGCTGCCCGGCCTGATGGGGGCGATCTCGGTGCTGGCCCTGCTCGCCGCGGTCGCCTGGTGGATGCAGCGGCGCGAAGCGGCGATCCCCCTGGCGCTCGGGGCCGGCGCGATCGTCTACCTGCTCACCCTGCCCTTCACCGGGGACTACCCGCAGGCGAAGGCGCTGATGATCATCGCCCCGCTGACGATGCTGGTGATCATCCGGCCACTGGTGACCGAGTTCGGCCGGGGCTCGGCGGCGGGGCCCCAGGGGCCCGCCGGTCGGCGGGCCGACGACCTGGATGGGGCCGGCACCCCCGGCCGACCGCCCTGGCTCGGGCGGGTGGCCTGGTCGGCGCTCGCGGTCGCCTTCGTCGCCGGGGCGGTCTGGTCGACCTTCCTGGTGCTGCGCGACACCTCGGTCGGGCCGCCCGGCCACGGCGCCCAGTTGCAGGCCTTCCTGCCGATCCTGCACGGCAAGCCGGTGCTCTACGCAGGGCAGGACCGCTACGCGGCCTACGAGCTGCTCGGCGCCGACACCCACGTGCCGCTGGTCGAGTTCGCCGACCCGGCGGTCTCGCCCAACCCGGAAAAGCCGTTCGACACGGGCGACGCCTACTCGCCGATCGACTTCGACTCCTTCAACCGCGGCACGCTGAACCGCTTCACCTACGTGATCAGCGGTCGCGGCGCCTGGAACAGCGAGGCCCCGCCGAACTTCAGGCGAATCGCCAAGACGGCCGACTTCGTCCTCTGGGAACGGACCGGGCAGACGCCGCGCCACCACCACGTCCTCCTGGAGGGCGTCCAGGCGGGCGCCCGCGCCCACTGCAACTCGCCCGAGGTGCGCATCCTGCTGGAAAGCGGCGGCCGGGCCTCGCTCTTCGGCGAAACGACGATCGGGACCAAACCGCAGTGGTCGGACGGCAGCACGCTGGAAACCGGCGAAACGACCTCGCAGTCGCTGCAGCTGCCGAAGGGGACCTGGAACCTCTCGCTGCAGTACTTCTCCCCCTTCGCCCTGTCGCTCACCGCGCCCGGCTTCTCCGAAGAGCTGATCCCCGCCCTCGACGGGCAGCGCCCGAGCGCGATCAGCCTCAACAACAACGGCCAGTTCTGGCCGGCGGGCAAGTTCCGGAGCCCGGGCGGCAAGGTCGAGTTCACCGTCCACGCCGCCCCCGCCGACTGGCTGCAGAGCCTCACCGGGTGGCAGGCGAAAGCCTACGTCGGCGACCTCGTCGCGACCAGGGCCGAACCGCGCCGGACGGTGCCGCTCAGCAAGGCGTGCGGCGGGTGGATCGACTGGTACGAAGGCCGCGAGGCGCCCTGAGCGGCCTCAGACGGACTTCGCGGCGAGGCGCTCGGGGCTGACCCGGACCACGTCCCAGACCAGGTCGGCCTTCTCCAGCGCGTCGATCACCACCGCCGAGATGTCGAACTGCCAACGGCCCAGCCCGTGGGTCGCCGAGGTCGGGAAGGCGTGGTGGCTGTTGTGGAAGGCCTCGCCGAGGGTCGGGATCGCGATCAGCGCCAGGTTGCGCGACTGGTCGTCGGTCTCGTACTCGCGCCGGCCGAAGAAGTGGCAGAGCGAGTTGATGCTGTAGGTGAAGTGGTGGAGGACGAAGACCCGCACCAGGCCGCCCCAGAGGAGGCCGGTGACGCCGGCGAAGAGGGTGCCGCCGATCATCCAGCCGAGCGCGAAGGGCAGCAGCAGGCCGGCGATCGCCCAGATCAGGAAGGTGCGGTCGACCCAGGAGATGATCGGGTCGGCGAGCAGGTCGGGCGCGAAGCGCTCCTTGTTGCCGCGCTGGGTGTGGATGAAGATCCAGCCGAGGTGGGCGTGGGCGAGGCCACGCAGGGCTCCCGACCAGCCGTGCCCGTGGTCGACGTGCGGGCTGTGCGGGTCGCCCTCCCGGTCGGAGAAGGCGTGGTGCTTGCGGTGGTCGGCCACCCAGGAGATGACCGGGCCCTCGATCGCCGCCGAGCCGAGGATCGCGAGCAGGCCGTGCAGCCAGCCGTAGGTTTTGAAGGCGCGGTGGGTGAGGTGGCGGTGGAAGCCGACCGTGATCCCGAGCCCGGTGAACACGTACATGCCGAGGAAGAGAAGGAGGTCGCTCCAATGCAGGGCGTCGCCCCAGACCTGCCAGGCGGCGAAGGCCAGCGCGACGAAGGGGACGACGGTGACGAAGCCGGTGATGATCCGGTCGCGAGTCTCGTTCTCGACCGGCTGGGTGTCACCGGGAAGTGGGGTGGTCGCGGACATGGCCGGCGATCATAGGCCGGGAACGTGGGCCGTGGCTGAGTTGACGGAAACATTTAGATTTGAGCGCTCGAGCGAGGTACGCGGCGGGGGCGGGCGCTAGGGTGCGCTGCTCATGCCGTTTGCGACCACCGACCCGCTGCGCCGCGAGATCGCGGCACGCATCCCGGACCGCCCCTTCACGGTCGAGTTCTGGGACGGCACCAGCCTGCCCGCCACGTCGGGTGACGGCCCGACCTTCGCGGTGCGCTCGCCCCGCGCCGCGGCCCACGCGCTGCGCGCCCCCGGCCAGCTCGGCCTCGGCCGCGCCTACGTCTCCGGCGAGCTGGAGGTCGACGACATCGACGCGGTGATCGCCCTGCTCGACAGCTGGCAGCCGCCCGGCCTCGACGCCGCCGACAAGCGCGCCCTGCTGCTCGGCGCGGTGCGCGCCGCCGGCCTCACCCTGCCGCCCGCGCGGCCCGCCGCCGAGCTGGTGCCGAGCGGTCGCCGCCACAGCAAGGAGCGCGACGCCCGCGCCGTCCGCCACCACTACGACGTCTCCAACGAGTTCTTCTCGCTCTTCCTCGACAAGTCGATGACCTACAGCTGCGCGATCTTCTCGCGCGGCGCGAAGACGCTCGAGGCGGCCCAGGTGGAGAAGCTCGAGACCGTGGCCCGCAAGCTCTCGATCGAGCCGGGCGACCGGGTGCTCGACGTCGGCTGCGGCTGGGGCAGCTTCGCGATCCGGGCCGCCAAGGAGCACGGCGCGAACGTGGTCGGGATCACCCTTTCGGAGCCGCAGGCCGAGGAGGCGCGCCGGCACGCCGCGGCGGCCGGGGTCGGCGAGCAGGTCGAGATCCGGGTCATGGACTACCGCGACCTGGCCGGTGAACGGTTCGACGCGATCGCGTCGATCGGGATGGCCGAGCACGTCGGCGCGGCGCAGATCGACGAGTACGCGCAGACCCTGGCCGGGCTGCTCGAGCCGGGCGGCCGGCTGCTGAACCACGCGATCGCCCGGCTCCGCCACACCGACGCCGAGGCGGGCGCCTTCTCGGAGCGCTACGTCTTCCCCGACGCGGCGCCGCTGCACCTCTCGCGGGTGCTGCTGGCGCTCGAGCGGGCGGGCTTCGAGATCCACCACGTCGAGGACTTCCGGCTCGACTACGCCGAGACGCTGCGCCACTGGGCCGAGCGCCTCGACGCGAACCTGGAGCGGGCGACCGAGCTCGCCGGGCCGGAACGGATCCGCGTCTGGCGGCTCTACCTGCGCGCCGCCCGCAACGGGTTCGAGAAGGGCTTCACCTCGATCTACCAGGCCCGCTGCGAGCGCGCCGCCGGCTGACCGCGGCCCCGCGGCCCGCGCCGCACCCGGTCAGCGGGGGAAGCCGCTCGTCACGTCGGCGATCGCCCAGTCGGCGCCCGCCGCCTCCTGGTCGGCGACCGAGTAGGAGCCGGTGGCGACGCCGACCACGCGGATCCCGGCGCCGTGGCCCGCCCTGACGTCGCGCGGCGTGTCGCCGACCGCGATCGTCGCCGCGAGCTCCAGCGGCGCGCCCGCCGCCTCTCCGCCGCGCTCGATCGCGCGCTCGGTCACCTCGACCCGATCGCGGGCGTCTGACCCGTAGCCGCCGAAGTCGAAGTACCGGTCGAGGGCGCCGCGGGCCAGCTTGATCCGGGCGGCGGGCTCGACGTTGCCGGTCACGATTCCCTGCGCGACCCCTTCCCCGGCCAGCCGCGGGAGGATCTCCGCGATCCCCGGCTTCACTTCGTAGCCTTTCGATTCGGCGACCGTCTCGGGCATGTGCTCGAGGTACCTGGCGACCACCGCGGCGCGCTCCTCCTCGGTCCCTTCGCGGCCGATCACGTCGCGGAAGATGATCTCGGTGATTTCCGGGTCGGTCATCCCCGAGCGGGTGTGTTCCGGAATGTCCGCCGCGACCCCGTAGAGCTCCCGGAAGGCCCGCTGCCAGGCGACCGCCCCGGCCCCGCCGGTGGTGATCAGCGTCCCGTCGATGTCCCACAGGACTGCCCTGATCGCGTCGCCCATCGGCGGGGAAGCTACTCGATGCTCAGTGATCGTGTTCGAGCATGTCCGACTGGGCCAGCACGAAGAGGACCAGCAGGGCCGGGAGGACGACGACGCAGGCGATCGCGAAGACGATGAAGATCGCGCTCAGGGTCGCGTCGGGGGCGGCGCCCCTGCCGATCGTCAGGGAGGTGGGCAGCAGGAAGGGGAACTGGGCGACGAACCAGCCCCAGATCACCGCGATCACCGCGCCTGCGGCCAGCGGCCGCAACAGCCGGCGCCCGCCGGTCGCCAGCACGATCAGCATGCCGGCGCCGCAGACGGCGGAGAGGATCACCAGCGGCAGACCCTCGTGGATCAGGCGGTGGTAGACGTAGTGGCCTTCGGAGTGCAGCGCGATCAGGCCGATCACGGCAAAGATCCCGGCGACGACGCCGGCGCCGAGGGCGCGCTTCTCGAAGTAGACCTCCATCTCGCGATCCTCGGCGCGGCGGCTGTCGCCGACCAGGAAGACCGCGGCGAGGTAGGCGCTCGTCGCCACGAACATCGCGCCGACGAAGAGCGGCGTCGGCGCCAGCCAGGTCGAGAACGCGTCGCCTTCGCCGCCGGCCGGGACGTTGCCGACCGCGATCGCGCCGACCACCGTGCCCATGAAGAACGGCGTGATCAGCGAGGAGATCGCGAAGGTCGCCCCGGCGGCGCGGCGCTCGGCAAGCCCTTCGACCGACTTGCGGAAGGCGAACCCCGAGCCGCGCAGGACGATCCCCAGCACGGCGAGGACGAGCGGCACGTAGAGGGTCGTGAAGATCGCGCTGAAGGCGCTCGGAAAGCCGGTCCAGAGGACGACGAGGATGAAGATCAGCCAGACGTGGTTGGCCTCCCAGACCGGGGTCAGGGAGCGCTGGATCGCCATCCGGGGGCGCTCCCCCTTCTGGGCGTCGCCGGCGAAGAGGTCCCAGAAGCCGCCGCCGAAGTCGGCGCCGCCGAAGATCGCGTAGAAGGTCGCCCCGGTCCAGAGGATCACCGCCGCGGCCGTGCTCACGCGCCGACCTCGCTCTCGCTCGGCGCGCTCACGCCGCCCATGCCCGGCGCGTACGGCGACGGCATCCCCTCGGCGGTGCCCTCGCCGCCCTCGCGCCAGCGCCGCGACATCCGCCGCAGCACCAGCACGGCGATCGTCCCGAGCGCCCCGTAGAGCAGCAGCGTGAAGACGAAGACGCCCCAGATCCCGTGCGCGCTGGTCACCGCTTCGGAGGTTTTCATGTACTTGTAGACGATCCAGGGCTGGCGGCCGACCTCGGTGACGATCCACCCGGCCCAGAGGGCCAGGATCGCGCCGACCCCGGAGATCGAGACGGCTTTGAGGAACCACGGCGTCCGCGGGATGTCGCGGTGCCTCCACCACGACCAGAGCAGCCACAGGCCGAGCGCCAGCAGCGCCGTGCCGATGCCGACCATCGCGTCGAAGGCGAGGTGGAGGAAGGTGTTGGCCGGCGGCCGTTCGTCGCCCGGGATCGAGTTGAGGCCGGTCACCTTGGTGCCGGGGCTGAAGCCGACCAGGATCGAGTTGAGGTCGGGGACCGGGATCGCCAGCTTCACGCCGCTCGCCGTGCAGATGCCGCCGACGTACTCGGTCTGGTGGCCGCCGGTGTTCTGGACGCACTCCATCGCCGCGAACTTGGCCGGCTGGTGGTGGGCGACTTCGCGCGCCGCGGTGTCGCCGACCAGGAGCTGGACCGGGGTCGCGATGCAGGCGATCGTCAGCGGGATCAGCAGGCCGAGTCGGTGCAGCCGGTCACGGCGGCCCTTCAGCATCCCGACCGCGTAGATCGAGGCGACCAGGAAGCCGACCACCATGTAGGCGGCGAGGATCATGTGCGGGACCTCGTAGGGGGTCGCCGGGTTGAAGATGACCTTGAACGGTTCGACCTCGGTGACCTTGCCCGCGGCGTCGAGGGCGAAGCCCTGCGGCTGGTTCATCCATGAGTTGGCCGCCACCACCGAGAAGGCGCCGCCGATCCCGGTGACGAACATCGGCACGCCCATCCACCAATGGACCCAGCCCGGCAGGCGCTTCCAGCCGTAGATGTAGATCGCCAGGAAGATCGCCTCGAGGAAGAAGAAGAGCCCCTCGATCCCGAAGGCGATCCCGAAGGCGGCGCCGAAGCGGTCCATGAAGTGCGGCCAGAGCAGGCCGAACTCGAAGGAGAGGACGGTGCCGGTGACGGCGCCGACCGCGAAGGTGACCGCCATCGCCTTCGACCAGCGCTGGGCGAGCTCCATCGCGTCGTGGTCATCACGTTTGAGACCGATCCAGTTGGCGACCAGGATCGTCGCCGGCAGCGCCACGCCGAGGCACGCCAAGACGATGTGGAACGCCAGGGTGAACGCCATCTGCTCGCGCGCCGCGAACAGGTTGGTCGTCGCCGACGCGGCCAGCGGAAGTGCGCCGGAGAACGCCATAGGAGCAAGGTAACGCGCCCCGCGGGCGGCTTCTGTGCCATCGGTCGCTCAACCGCGACCGACCGCCGGCCTCGGCTCAGACGCCGCGGCGCATGTTGCGGTAGCGGCGGATCAGGGCGCTGGTCGAGCTGTCGTGGTGGAGCTTCGGCTCACGGCCGGCCTCCAGCTCGGGGATGATCGCCTTGGCCAGTTCCTTGCCCAGCTCGACCCCCCACTGGTCGAAGCTGTCGATCCCCCAGATCGCGCCCTGCGTGAACACGCTGTGCTCGTAGAGGGCGACCAGCGCGCCGAGCGTCCGCGGGTCGAGCCGCGCGGCGAGGATCGTGTTGGAGGGGCGGTTGCCCTCCATCACCCGGTGCGGCACGACGGCCTCCGGGGTGCCCTCCTCGCGCACCTGCTCCGGAGTCTTGCCGAAGGCCAGCGCCTGCCCCTGGGCGAAGACGTTGGACATCAGCTTGCCGTGGTGGTCGCCGAGCTCGTTCAGGGAGTGGGCGAAGCCGATGAAGTCGGCCGGGATCAGCCGCGTCCCCTGGTGGATCAGCTGGTAGAAGCTGTGCTGGCCGTTGGTCCCCGGCTCGCCCCAGAAGATCGCCCCGGTGTCGTAGTCGACGTGCTCGCCGGCCAGCGTCACGTGCTTGCCGTTCGACTCCATGGTGAGCTGCTGCAGGTAGGCGGGGAAGCGGTGCAGGTACTGGTCGTAGGGAAAGACGCCGCAGGTTTCGGCGCCGAAGAAGTCCCCGTACCAGACCGACAGCAGCCCCATGATCATCGGCAGGTTGGCGCCCGTCTCGGCCTCCTGGAAGTGCTCGTCCATCGCGTGGAACCCGGCCAGCATCTCCGCGAAGCGGGCCGGGCCGATCGCCAGCATGGTCGACAGCCCGATCGCCGAGTCCATCGAGTAGCGGCCGCCGACCCACTCCCAGAAGCCGAACATGTTGTCGGTGTCGATGCCGAACGCGGACACCTCCTCGGCGTTGGTCGAGACGGCGACGAAGTGCTTGGCGACCGCCTCCTCCTCGCCGCCCAGCCCGGCCAGCGCCCACTCGCGGGCGGAGCGCGCGTTGGTCATCGTCTCCAGCGTGGTGAAGGTCTTCGAGGAGATGACGAAGAGCGTCTCCTGCGGGTCGAGGTCGCGCGTGCACTCGACGAAGTCGGTGCCGTCGATGTTGGAGACGAAGCGGAAGGTCATCTCCCGGTTGGAGTAGTGGCGAAGCGCCTCGTAGGCCATCACCGGACCGAGGTCGGAGCCGCCGATCCCGATGTTGACCACATTGCGGATCGCCTTGCCGGTGTGGCCGCGCCACTCGCCGCCGCGGACCCGCTCGCTGAAGGCCGCCATCCGGTCGAGCGTCTCGTGGACCTCCTTGACGACGTCGACGCCGTCGACGATCAGCGAGCGCTCGCGCGGCATGCGCAGCGCCACGTGGAGCACGGCGCGGTCCTCGGAGACGTTGATGTGCTCGCCGCGGAACATCGCCTCGCGGCGCGCCTCGACGCCGCGCTCGCGGGCCAGCTCGCCGAGCAGCATCAGCGTCTCGTCGGTGATCCGGTTCTTGGAGAAGTCGAGGAAGAGCCCGGCGCCGTCGGCGACCAGGCGCTCGCCGCGCTCGCGGTCGGCGGCGAAGAGGTCGCGCAGGTGGAGCTTGCGGATCTCGGCGAAGTGCGACTGGAGGCGCCCCCAGGCGGGCGCCTCGCGCAGCGAGCCCGCGGCCGCGTCGCTCACCCGGCCTTCACCTCGCGCTTCTCGGAGATCGTCTCCAGCAGGTCTTCCCAGGACTTGTTGAAGCTGCCCTTGCCCTCGTCCTGCAGCCGCTCGGCGAGCGCCGCGAGGTCGATCCCGGCGCCTTCGAACTCTTTCAGCACCTGCTCGGAGCCGCCGCCCGCGGGGTCCATCAGGCCGCTGATCTCGCCGTGGTCGGCGAAGGCCTCGAGCGTCTTGTCGGGCATCGTGTTGACCGTGAACGGCGAGGCGAACGCCTCGACGTAGAGGGTGTCGGAGGCCTCCGGGTCCTTGGTCCCGGTGCTCGCCCAGAGCAGCCGCTGCGGCCGCGCGCCGTGGTTGGCGAGGCGCAGCCAGCGCTCGGAGTCGAGCAGCTCGCGGTAGGCGCGGTAGGCGCGTCCGCCGATCGCGATCCCGAGCCGGTTCTTCAGCTCGGCGGGCACCTCTTCGGCCACCGCCACGTCCCAGCGCGACATGAAGATCGAGGCGACCGACGGGACGACCGGGTCGCGCCCCGCCGCGATCCGCCGTTCGATCCCCTTCATGTAGGCCTCGGCGGCGCCGATGTACTGGCGGTCGTCGAAGAGCAGCGTGACGTTGACCGGGATGCCGGCGAAGATCGTCTCCTCGATCGCCTCGTGGCCGGCGGGCGTGCCGGGGATCTTGATGAAGAGGTTGTCGCGCTCGGCCTTGGCGTGCAGCGCCGCCGCCTGCTCGATCGTCGCCTTGGGGTCGTCGGCGAGCAGCGGCGAGACCT
Source organism: uncultured Actinomycetes bacterium (assembly GCA_963763265.1). Classification (GTDB taxonomy): domain Bacteria; phylum Actinomycetota; class Thermoleophilia; order Solirubrobacterales; family 70-9; genus VAYN01. The sequence goes on from CAVXNN010000004.1 coordinate 292,404, forward strand.
CCAGCGAGACGAAGCCGTCGACGCCGGCGGTGCGGGTGTGGACACCGGCGAAGAGGTCGGCGGCGTCGCGCAGGTCGGCGAGGGCGAGCTCGAAGAAGACGTTCTCGTTGGAGTCGGCCCCGGGGCCGTCGGCGTCCTCGGCGCCGCCGCTCACCGCGGCGATCTGCTCGTCGTAGGCGTCGCCCGCGCCGATCGCCTTGTCGAAGATGGTCGGGTTGGAGGTGAGGCCGGTGACGGAGAGCTCGTCGATGTATCCCTTGAGGGTGCCTTCGGCGAGCATCGGGCGGGTGATGTTGTCCACCCAGAGGCTCTGTCCCAGCTCGTGCAGTTTCTGCGTGGGGTTCATGTTCGCTCCTTCTCTGCTTACGAAGTCTGGATCCTGGCGGCGCGCTCGATCGCGCCGCGGGCTGCCTCGGCGACCTTGTCCGGGGTGAACCCGAACTCGCTCATGACGTCCTTGAGAGGCGCCGAGCTCCCAAAGGTGTGCATACCCACTCGGGCGCCCTCCGGACCAACCCAACGGTCCCAGCCGAGGGTCGAGGCCTCCTCGACCGAGACGCGGGCGCGGATCCGCCGGCGGCAGCACCTCGTCGCGGTAGGCCTGCTCCTGGCGGTCGAAGAGCTCCCAGCAGGGCAGGCTGACGACCCGCGAGCGGGTGCCCGAGGCGGCCAGCTCCTCATGGGCCGCGAGCGCCAGGGAGACCTCCGAGCCGGTGGCGATCAGGATGACCTCGGGGTCGCCGTCGGCGGGGTCGGCGAGCACGTAGCCGCCGCGCCGCGCGCCGGCCGGCGGGCGCGTACCTCGAGCGGTCGATGATCGGCACGCTCTGGCGGGTGAGGACGAGGGCGACCGGCTGGTGGGTGCGGTCGATCGCCAGCCGCCAGGCCTCGGCGACCTCGTTGGCGTCGGCGGGCCGGATCACGTCGAGGCCGGGGATCGCGCGCAGGCCGGCGAGCTGCTCGACCGGCTGATGGGTCGGGCCGTCCTCGCCGAGGCCGATCGAGTCGTGGGTGAAGACGTGGATGACCGGCAGCTCCATCAGCGCCGAGAGGCGGATCGCCGGGCGGGCGTAGTCGGAGAAGGTCAGGTAGGTCGACCAGAGCGGCCGCAGCTTCGACAGCGAGAGGCCGTTGGAGACCGCCGCCGCCTCGTGCTCGCGGATGCCGAAGTGCAGCTGGCGCCCGCCGAAGCTGCCCGGCTCGAGATCGGCGCCGCCGTCGAAGGAGAGCCGCACCGAGGTCGAGTCGGTGAGGTCGGCGGAGCCCGCCAGCAGCCAGGGCAGGTTCTCGGCGACCGCGTTCTCGACCTTGTTGGAGGCTTTGCGGGTCGCCATGCCGGCCTCGTCGGGCTCGAAGGAGGGGATCGCGTCGTCCCAGTCCCCGGGGAGCTCGCGGCGCTGCATCGCGTCGATCTGCGCGGCCACCTCGGGCGACTCGGCTTTGAGCGTCTCGAAGCGCAGCATCCAGGCGGCGTGCGCCTCGGCGCCGCGCCTGCCGACGCCGGCGGCGAAGTGCTCGCGCACCCCGTCGGGGACGAGGAACTGGGCGTCCTCGGGCCAGCCGTAGACGCGCTTGGTCTCCCGCACCTCCTCCTCGCCGAGCGGCTCGCCGTGGGCGGCGGAGGTGTCCTGCTTGTGCGGCGAGCCCCAGCCGATGTGGCTGTCGACGATGATCAGCGTCGGGCGGTCCGGCTCGCTCTTGAACTCCTCGAAGGCGCGGTCGAGCAGCTTCAGGTCGTTGGCGTCGCCGACCCGGGTGACGTTCCAGCCGTACCCCATGAAGCGGGCGGCGACGTCGTCCTCATAGGTGAGGCGCGTCTTGCCGTCGATCGTGATGTGGTTGTTGTCGTAGATCCAGCAGAGGTTGTCGAGGCGCAGGTGGCCCGCCAGCGACGCGGCTTCGCCGGAGACCCCCTCCATCAGGCAGCCGTCGCCCGCCAGCGCGTAGGTGTCGAAGGCGAAGAGGTCGGAGCCGTCGCGGTCGTAGGAGGCGTGCAGCCACTTGGAGGCGATCGCCATGCCGACCGAGGTGGCGACGCCCTGGCCGAGCGGCCCGGTCGTCGTCTCGACCCCGGAGGTCCAGCGGTACTCGGGGTGGCCGGGGGCCTTGGAGTCCAGCCGGCGGAAGGTTTCGATGTCGGCGAGGCTCACCGCTTCGGAGCCGACCACCTCGTAGTCGGGATCGACCGCCTTGACGCCCGCCAGGTGCAGCAGCGCGTAGAGCAGCATCGAGGCGTGCCCGGCGGAGAGCACGAAGCGGTCCCGCCCCGGCCAGATCGGATCCTCGGGATCGAAGCGCAGGTGCCGCTGCCATAGCGCGTAGGCGACCGGCGCCATCGCCATCGGCGTCCCCGGGTGCCCCGAGTTGGCCTTCTGGATCGCGTCGATCGACAGCGTGCGGATCGTGTTTATGCAGAGCTGGTCGATGTCCTGCGCCACGGACAACGATCCTATTCCTTGCGTCGCGGGTCGCCGGTTACCGGCCGGTTTCCGGGCCGATCCGTCCAAATTGCACGAGCGGCGCGCCGAAGGCGCGCCGCTCGCGAACGTCTGCGTGTCGCGGGCCCGCTCAGCCCGCGGAAGCCCTAGTACCGGTAGTGGTCGGGCTTGTAGGGGCCGTCGGCCGGGACGCCCAGGTAGGCGGACTGGTCGGCGCTCAGCTCGGTGAGGTCGACGCCCAGCGAGGCGAGGTGCAGACGGGCCACCTTCTCGTCGAGGTGCTTGGGCAGGACGTAGACCTGCTTGGCGGCGAACCCCTCCGGCTGGGAGAACATCTCGATCTGCGCGATCACCTGGTTGGTGAAGGAGTTCGACATCACGAAGCTCGGGTGGCCGGTGGCGTTGCCGAGGTTCAGGAGCCGCCCTTCGGAGAGGACGATGATCGCGTGGCCGTCGTCGAACTTCCACTCGTCGACCTGCGGCTTGATGTTGATGCGCTCGGCGCCGGACCCTTCCAGGGCCGCCATCTCGATCTCGTTGTCGAAGTGGCCGATGTTGCCGACGATCGCGTTGTGCTTCATCTTGCGCATGTGATCGAGGGTGATGATGTCTTTGTTGCCGGTGGCGGTGACGAAGATGTCGGCGGTGTCGACGACGTCGTCGAGGCGGCGCACCTCATAGCCCTCCATCGCGGCCTGCAGGGCGCAGATCGGATCGATCTCGGTGACGATCACCCGGGCGCCCTGGCCGCGCAGGCTGGAGGCGCAGCCCTTGCCGACGTCGCCGTAGCCGCAGACGACCGCGACCTTGCCGCCGATCATCACGTCGGTGGCGCGGTTGATGCCGTCGACCAGCGAGTGGCGACAGCCGTAGAGGTTGTCGAACTTCGACTTGGTGACCGAATCGTTGACGTTGATCGCCGGGAAGAGCAGCTTGCCCTGCTCGGCCAGCTGGTAGAGGCGGTGGACGCCGGTCGTCGTCTCCTCGGTGACGCCCTGGATCGACGCCGCGGCGCGGGTCCAGCGGGTGGCGTCGGCCTCCAGCGAGCGCTGCAGGGTCTCCAGCACGATCCGCATCTCCTCGGAGTCGGCGCCCGCGGGGTCGGGGACCTCGCCAGCGGCCTCGTACTCGACGCCTTTGTGGACCAGCAGCGTGGCGTCGCCGCCGTCGTCGAGGATCATGTTCGGGCCGTCCTCGTCGGGCCAGGTGAGCGCCTGCTCGGTGCACCACCAGTACTCCTCCAGCGTCTCGCCCTTCCAGGCGTAGACCGGGATCCCGGCCGCCGCGATCGCCGCCGCCGCGTGGTCCTGGGTGGAGAAGATGTTGCAGCTCGCCCAGCGCACCTCGGCGCCGAGCGCGACCAGCGTCTCGATCAGCACCGCGGTCTGCACCGTCATGTGGAGCGAGCCCGTGATGCGCGCGCCCGCCAGAGGTTTCGCCTCCCCGAACTCGTCCCTGGTCTGCATGAGGCCTGGCATCTCGACCTCGGCGAGAGCGATCTCCTTGCGGCCGAACTCGGCGAGTCCGATATCGGCGACCTTGTAGTCCTGGGTGGGCGTGACGGTCATATTTGTGGCTTGGCTCCTTGGTCTTTCGTTTGAGGGCGTGGACGTTCAGCGTAGCCGAATAGAGTTCTCAATCCGTGGGCGCCGACGATGAGAAGCGTTTCGCCGCCGAGGCGGCGGCCGAGCTGGTGGAGAGCGGGATGACCGTCGGGCTGGGCACCGGCTCCACCGTCGCCCACCTGCTGCCGGCCCTGGCCCGGCGCGGCCTGACCGACCTGCGCTGCGTCGCGACCTCGCCCGCGACCGAGGCGCACGCCCACTCGCTCGGCATCCCGGTCGAGGACTTCAACTCGCTGCCGCGCCTCGACATCGCGATCGACGGCGCCGACGAGATCACCCCCGACGGCTGGCTGATCAAGGGCGGCGGCGGCGCCCACCTGCGGGAGAAGATCGTCGCCGCGGCGGCCGCGCGGTTCGTGGTGATCGCCGACTCCTCCAAGCCGGTCGAGCGCTTCCGCCGCCCGGTCCCGCTGGAGCTCTTCGCCTTCGGCCTCTCCTCCACCCTGGCCCGGCTCGGCGACGACGTCGGCCTGCGTCCCGACACCGCGGCCAGCCCCGACGGCGGCCTGATCGCCGACTACGCCGGACCCGGCCGCGACGACCCGGCGGCGCTGGCGGCGCGCCTCGAGGCCGACGCGGGGTCGCCGCCCAGGGACTCTTCCCACCGAGCCTCGTCAGTGACATCTTCGTCGCCCGCGGAGATCAAGTGGAGAGGTCGACCATCGGATAGCGGACGGGGCGGCCGGCCGGGATCCGATGGCCGCGCCCGGGGATCGCGGGGGGTCAGGAAGTCGGCGGCGGCGCCCCGACGGCGTGGGCGCCGCCGTCGACGTGGAGGATTTCGCCGGTCGTGCCGCGGGCCAGGTCGCTGAGCAGGAAGAGCGCCGCGTCGGCGACCGGGGTCGCGTCGCGCGGGTCCCAGCCGAGCGGCGCCGCCTCGCCCCAGAGGCCCTCCAGGTCGGCGAAGCCGGAGATCCCGGAGGCGGCGGCGGTGTGGACCGGGCCCGCCGAGACCAGATTGGCGCGGACGCCGCGGCCGCCGAGGTCGCGCGCCAGGTAGCGGTTGACCGACTCGAGCGCCGCCTTGGCCACCCCCATCCAGTTGTAGGTCGGCCAGGCGACGGTGGCGTCGAAGTCGAGCCCGACCAGGGCGCCGCCGTCGGCCATCAGCGGCGCCACGCACTCGGCCAGCACCTTGTAGGAGAAGGCGCTGGTCTCGAAGGCGACCTTGGCGCTCTCCCGCGGCGTGTCCATGAACTCGCCGCCGATCGCGTCGCCGGGCGCGAAGGCGATCGCGTGGACGGCGCCGTCGACCCGCCCCCAGCGCTCCTTCAACTCCGCCCGCAGGGCCGCCGCGTCCTCGTCGCTGTTGACGTCGAGCTCCAGCACGTCCGGGGCCGGGTCGAGGCGCGCGGCCGAGCGCTCGGTCATCCGCTTCACCCGCCCGAAGCTGGTCAGCAGCACCTCCGCCCCCTGCGCCTGCGCCCGCTCGGCGATCGCGAAGGCGATGCTGTGGCGGTTGACGACGCCGGTGACGAGGATCTTCTTTCCCTCCAGGATCACGCTTGCTCCTCTCCCTCCATGTCGAGCTCGATGCCGAAGTGCCGGCCCAGGACGATCGCCGATTCTCGCGCCACCCTGCGGTGACCCGCGGTCGAGGGGTGCAGGCCGTCGGCCGAGAAGGTGGCCGGATCGCGCAGCGCCTCGTGGCCCGCGACCGGCAGGCAGAGGGCGTCGTGGCGCGCCGCGACCTCGCGGGTGGCCTCGTTCAGCTCGGCCGTGGCGGCGATGATCCGCGCTTCGGTGCGCGGCCGCAGCTTCATGAACTGCCAGCCCTCCGGCGCGGTCGCGGTGACCAGCATCGCCTCCGGCGCCTCCTCGCGCAGCCGGCGCAGGATCGCGTCGAAGCGCTCCGCGTAGCCGGGGACGTCGGGGCGGGTCGAGAGCAGCACGTCGTTGGCGCCACAGATCACGGTGAGGAAGTCGGGCTCGAGCGCCAGCGCCGGGTCGACCTGCAGGGCCAGCACGTCGGCGCTGGTCGCCCCGTCGACGGCGAGGTTCGCGTAGCGCAGCCGCGGGTTGGCGCGGCGCATCCCCGCCGCCAGCAGGTCGGCCCAGCGCTCCGCGTCGACCGAGTCGCGGCCGGCGGTGAAGCTGTCGCCGAGGGCGACGAAGGAATCGACGACGCGGCCGGCCCCGGCTTGGCGCGGGGGATCCGGCGCCGGACCCGCGACCGTCAACGGCCCCTCAGGGAGCGCAGCGCCCAGGCGAGGCTCTCGCGGCTGGCCTCGGGCTCGATCACCTCGTCGACCCAGCCGCTCGCCGCGGCGGCCGGGGCGGTCAGGTGCTCGGCCGCGTAGGAGTCGGCGAGATCGTCGCGCGAGAGGCTTCCGTCTTCGCGCAGACGCCGGCCATGGACGATCCCGACCGCCTGGCGCGCGGCCATGATCCCGATCTGGGCGCCCGGCCAGGAGAAGACGACGTCGGCGCCGAGGTCTTTGGAGTTCATCGTGATCGCCGCGCCGCCGAAGGCCTTGCGCAGGACCAGGGTCACCTTCGGCACCCGGGCGCCGGCGAAGGCGCGCAGCAGCGAGGCGCCGTGGCGGATCACCCCGGCCTCCTCCTGGACGCGCCCCGGCATGAACCCGGGGGTGTCGACGAAGACCAGCAGCGGCAGGCCGAAGCGGTTGCAGTCCTCGACGAAGAGCGCCGCCTTCTCGGAGGCGGCGGCGTCGATCACGCCGCCGAGCCGGCGGGGCTGGTTGGCGATCAGGCCGACCGGCCGGCCCTCGAGCCGGGCCAGCGCGGTGACCATGTTCGGCGCCCAGCGCGGCGAGAGCTCCAGCATGCTGCCGCCGTCGAGCACCGCGCTCGCGACGTCGCGGACGTCGTAGACCTTGCGCTGCTCGGCGGGCACCACCGCGCCCGGGTCCTCGCCGTCGGGGTCGACGACCAGGTGGGGGAGCGGCGCGCCGTCGATCCGCTGCGGCAGCAGGCCGAGCAGGTGGCGGGTCTGGGCGACCGCGGCGGCGGTGTCGGCGGCGACGAGGTCGGCGACGCCGTTGCGGCCGTGGACCTTGGGCCCGCCGAGCGCCTCCATCGAGATCTCTTCGCCGAGCGCCTCGGCGACGACCTTCGGCCCGGTCAGGAACATCCGCGACTCCTCGGTCATCACCACGTAGTCGGTGAGGGCCGGCGAGTAGGCGCCGCCGCCCGCCGAGACCCCCGAGAGGATCGAGATCTGCGGCACCTTGCGGGAGAGCTCGACGCTGGCCCGGAAGATGCGGCCGTAGCCCGCCAGCGCGGCGTGGCCCTCCTGCAGGCGGGCGCCGCCGGAGCGGACGAAGCCGACCACCGGCGCGCCCGCGTCGCCGGCCATCCGCAGGGTGCGGACGATCGTGTCGGCGTGGACTTCGCCGAGGCTGCCGCCGAGGAAGCCGGGGTCCTGGGCGTAGCAGAAGACCGGCCGGCCGTCGACTTCGCCGGCCCCTGCCGCGACCCCGTCGCCGGGCACCGCCCGCTCGCCGAGGCGCAGGCTGGAGACGCCGCTGCGCAGCGGCCGGAACGTGCCCGGGTCGCAGAGCATCTGCAGCTGCCCGAGCGGGGTGTCGGCGGGAGCGGGTGGCGGGGCTTTGACTACGGTTGCCATCGGTTCGGTGGTGGGGTCAGTCGGCGCTGAGGGCGAGGACGGCGTTGTGGCCGCCGAAGCCGAAGGAGTTGGAGATCGCCACGACCGGGCCATCCCCATTCGCGATCGGCTTCGCCGACCCTGGCACGTAATCGAGGTCGAGGCCATCCTCGGCCTCTTCCCACCCGACGGTTGGGGGAGCTTCGCGGCGCCGCAGCGCTTCCAGCGTGGCGATCGCCTCGACCGCCCCGGCGGCGCCGAGCAGGTGGCCGATCGCCGACTTGGTCGAGCTGACCGGGATGTCGGCGGCGCGCTCGCCGAGCGCCGCCTTGATCGCCTTCGTCTCGGCGGCGTCGTTGAGCGGCGTCGAGGTGCCATGGGCGTTGACGTAGTCGACGTCGACCGCGTCGAGGCCGGCGTCGGCGAGCGCCAGGCCGATCGCCTTGGCGGCCGCCTTGCCCTCCGGCTCGGGCGCGGTCAGGTGGTGGGCGTCGGCGGTCGCCCCGTAGCCGATCAGCTCGCCGAGGATGGTCGCCCCGCGCGCTTCCGCGGCCTCCTTCTCCTCGAGCACCAGGACCCCCGCGCCCTCGCCCATCACGAAGCCGTCGCGGCGGGCGTCGAAGGGACGCGAGATGCCCGACGCCGAGGTCGCTTCCATCGCGGCGAACGCCGCGGTGGCGACCCCGGTGATGCACGCCTCGGCGCCGCCCGCGACGACCGCGTCGGCGTCGCCGACCCTGATGATCCGGGCGGCGTCGCCGAGCCCGTTGTTGCCCGCCGCGCAGGCGGAGGCGACCGCGTAGGTGTGGCCCTGCAGGCCATGGCGCATCGAGACCGCGGCGGCGGCCGCGTTGGCCATCATCAGCGGCACCGCGAGCGGCGAGACCGCCTTCGGACCGCTTTCGATCAGCTTCGCCTGCTCGCGCTCCAGGGAGACGAGGCCGCCGATCCCGGTGGCGATCACGCAGCCGACCCGGTAGGGGTCGTAGGGCAGCTCGCCACCCTCGCCGAACGCCTGCCCGACCGCTTCGTCGCCGGCCACGATCCCCATCTGGGTGAAGCGGTCGGCGCGCCGCGCCTCCTTCTTGGAGAGGAAGTCGGTCGGCTCGAACTCACGGCAGCGGCCGAAGCCGTCCGCGATCCCCGATTCGCCGGCCAGCCAGCGATCGATCAGGGCGTCGCTGCCGATCCCCAGCGGGGTGACGGCACCGACTCCCGTGATGACGACGCGTCTCGTCATCCAGCCTTATCCAGCTTTCGCGACGACCAGGTCGATGACCTCGCCGACGGTCTTGACGTCCTTGACGTCGTCGCCTTTGAGCTCGACCCCGTACTCGTCCTCGACGATCTGGGCCAGCTCGACGAGGTCGAGCGAGTCGACGTCGAGGCTCTCCAGGGTTGCCTCCCTGGAGAGGTCGTCGCGCTCGGTGCCGAGCTCGACGAGACCGTCGTAGATCGTCTTCTCGACGTTCTCGCTGCTCACTTGCGTTGCCAATTGATTCTCCTTTTTCCTAAGCGCTGAGGCCGCCGTCCACGGTCAGCGTCGTTCCGGTCACATAAGAAGCCTGCTCGGATGCGAGGAAGCGGATACAGGCCGCGACCTCCTCCGGGGTACCCGCACGGCGGGCGGGAATCGCCTTCGCCATCTCGCCCTCCATCACGTCCTCGGTGAAGGCGGTCTCGATCAGGCCGGGAGCGACGGCGTTGACGGTGACGCCGCGTCGCGCCACCTCGGCCGCGACGGTCTTCGTGAAGCCGACCACGCCCGCCTTGGAGGCCGAGTAGTTCGCCTGGCCCGGGTTGGCGCGCAGCCCGGCCACCGAGGCGACGTTGACGACGCGGCCGAAGCGGGCGCGCATCATCTTCGGCAGCGCCGCGCGGGTGGCGCGGAAGGTGGCGGTGAGGTTGACGTCGATCACCGTCTGCCAGTCCTCGTCGGAGAGCTGCGGCGAAAGCCCGTCCATGCGCAGGCCGGCGTTGTTGACCAGCACCAGGACCGGGCCGTCCTCGCCCGGCTCGAGCAGGCGCTCGACGTCGGCGGCGTCGGCCACGTCGCCCTGCCACGGGGACGCGCTGCCGCCCGCCGCCTCGATCTTCGCGACGACCTCCGCGGCGCCCTCGGCATCGGCCCGGTAGTTGACCCGCACCGGCCAGCCGTCGGCCGCCAGCAGCAGCGCGGTCGCGGCGCCGATCCCGCGCGAGGAGCCGGTGACCAGCGCGCAGCCCTGCGGCCGCGTCGCCTCAGACACCGACGCTCACCGCCCCGCCCCACTCGATCACCGTGGCGCCCCAGCTGAGGCCGGCGCCGAAGGCGCCGAGCAGGACGCGGGCGCCCTCGCGCAGGTGGCCGCTGCGTTTCGCCTGGGCGAGCGCCAGCGGGATCGTCGCCGCCGAGGTGTTGCCGAGCTTGGCGATGCAGTCGACGACCCGTTCCTGGGCGATCCCGAGCCGTTCGCCGACCGCGCGCAGGATCCGCGCGTTGGCCTGGTGGTAGACGAAGAGGTCGATGTCGTCGAGGACGAGCCCGGCGCGCTCGACCGCCTCCTCGGTCGAGGAGGACATCATGTCGACCGCGTACTTGAAGGTCTCGTGTCCCTGCATGCGGATCACCAGGTCGGTGCGGTCGATCTTGATCAGGTCGGCGCGGGTGCCGTCGGAGCGCAGGACGATCGGGCCGACGCGGCTTTCCAGGGTGCCGCGCATCAGCACCGCCCCGGCGCCGTCGGCGAAGACGGCGGCGGTGGCGCGGTCCTCGGGGTCGGTCAGGGGCATCATCAGGTCGGCGCCGATCACGAGGACGTTAACCGCGCGCCCCGATTCGATCTGGCCGCAGGCGACCGAGACCGCGCTGAGGAAGCCGGTGCACGCGGCGCTGAGGTCGTAGCAGGCGGCGTCGGTCGCACCGAGGACGGCGGCGACGCGCGGCGCGGCGGCCGGCATCAGCTCCTCGTTGGAGGTCGTCGCCAGCACGATCAGATCGACCTCGGCGGCCTCGACCCCCGCTTCGGCGAGCGCCTCGGCGCCCGCCGCGGCGGCGAACTCGAAGAGCCGCTCGCCGGGCTGGGCGGAGCGTCGCTCTTCGATTCCGGTGCGCTTGACGATCCATTCGGCGTCGATGCCGAGCCGCTCGGCGATCGTCGCGTTGGGGACGACGGTGGCGGGCAGGGCGGTGCCGACGCCGACCATCTCGGCGCCGCAGCGGATCAGCGGCGGGGCGGCGAACACGGGCGCGGCGAGCGGCTCAGGCACCGGCGGCCTCCTTGTCGGGGTCGAGGGTGCGGCTCTCGACCTCCTCGCCGAGCGAGCGGCGGCCGAGGCCGGTGAGGATGTCGCCGGGCCCGGTCTCCACAAAGGTCGCGGCGCCGGCGGCGCGCAGCGCGGCCAGCGTGTCGCGCCAGCGCACCGGCTCGGTCAGCGCGGCGAGCAGGTCGGCGCGGACGTCGTCGAAGGGGGCGGCGGTGATGCAGGAGAAGACGCCGACGGCGGGCGCGAAGTCGGTCGACGCGAGGATCTCCCGGTAGCCCGCGACCGCGGGCTCCATCAGCGGCGAGTGGAAGGCGCCCGCGACCGGCAGCCGGATCGCCTTGGCGCCCGCGGCGCGCAGCGCCTTGCGGGCTTCGCCGACCTTCTCGGCGTCGCCGGAGAGGACCATCTGGCCGGGCGCGTTGTCGTTGGCGAGGGCCAGGCCGAAATCGTCGGCCACCTGGCGGACGACCTCGTCGGAGCCGCCGAGCGCGGCGACCATGCCGCCCGGGCGGACCGCCGAGGCCTCCTCCATCAGCCGGCCGCGGACGATCGCCAGCCGCAGCCCGGCGGCCGCCTCCAGCGCCCCCGCCGCGACCAGCGCGGGCAGCTCGCCGAGCGAGTGCCCGGCCCAGAAGGCGCCGCGCGGCTCGCCCGCCGCCTTCCAGTAGGCGAGGCCGGCGATGAAGAGGGCCGGCTGGGCGAACTGGGTGCCCTCGCCGACCTGCTCGAAGGGATCGGCGCCCAGCTCGGCGCGGGCCTGCTCGACCAGCTCCGGGAGCTGGGCCGCGGCGACCGCGGCCATCGTGCTCGTCTGGCTCCCCTGGCCGGGGAAGAGGAGAGCCGTATCTGCGCTGGAATTCGCCACGTAGGGAGTATTGGTCCGGTCGGCCGCGGGGGTGACGGTGGTGCTCGCCGAGTCCCGACATTCGGGGGGCGAGCCAGGCTCGGAGGCCGCTAGACGAGGATCTTCAGCCGCTGCGCCTGGCGGGTCGCCTCGGCCCGGTTCCGGACGCCGAGCTTACGGTAGATGGCACTGGTGTGCTCCTTCACGGTGTGCGGCGAGAGGTGGAGCTGACCGGCGATCTCCTTGTTGGTGGAGCCGGTCGCGATCAGCGACAGGACCTCCTGCTCGCGGTCGGAGAGCGGCGAGTCGAGGGGCGCCTCGGCGAAGACCTCCTGCCCCTGGGAGACGCGGCGCACCGCGCGCACCACGTCGACCGCCGACCAGTCCTTGGAGATGAAGCCGGCGGCGCCCGCGGCGCGCGCCACGTTGGGCGAGATCACCCCGGCGCCGGAGATCAGCAGCACTTTCGTCTCGGGGCTGACCTGGCGGATCTCCTCGCAGACCTCGGCGCCGGATTCGGTGCCGAGCAGCATGTCGACCAGGGCGACTTCGGGCCGCGCCTTGCGGCAGGCCTCCACCGCCTCGGCGCCGGTGGAGGCGGCGAGGCAGCGCTCGACCCAGCTCTGGCGCTCGAGCAGCAGGCGGAAGCCCCACTGGACGACGTCGTGGTCGTCGACCACCAGGACCCGCAGGCCGCGCTCGGCGGTCATCGCAAATCCTCGCGCTTCGCTCCCGGCGCGAAGAGCCAGAGATGCACGCTTGGTCGCTCCGCGCTCATCCGTTCCCCACCGGGACGACGAGGCGGACCCGCCAGCGGTCGCCCTCGCAGCCGCCGAACTCCACCAGCCCCGAGTAGCGGAGCGCCTCCAGCGCCGCCAGCCGCAGCCCGAGGCCGCCGCCGCGGGTGCCGCGGCCGTCGCCGGCGCCGTCGTTCTCGACCGAGAGGCTGAAGGTCTCGCCGTCGGAGGCGACGCGGACGTCGATCCGGCTCGCCTGCGCGTGGCGGTCGGCGTTGCGCAGCGCCTCGTTGAGGACCAGCTGGGCGACCGGCTCGAGGTCGGCGGGCACCTCGATCCCGTCGTCCCAGTCGACCCGCAGCTCGGGGCGGCGGTCGGCGAGGCGCTCGAGCAGTTCGCCGAGGCAGGCCTTGGCCGGCCGCTCGGCGCCGAGCGGCCGGGTCAGGGCGCGGCGCAGGTCGGCGACGACCGAGCGCAGCTCCTCCTGGCAGCGGCGTCGCTCCTCCAGGCTCAGCTCCTCCTCGGAGCCGAGCGCCATCGCGACGCCGAAGAGACGCTGGATCGCGGTCTCGTGCAGGTCGCGGGTCAGCTCCACCCGTTCGGCGAGCCGGCGCTCGCTTTCGCGCTGCTCGGTCGAGTGCTCGACGCTGGCGGTCAGCGCGGCGAGCCGGCCGAGCGTCATCATCGTCTCGCTCTCGCCGTCGTCGAGCGGGTAGTCGCCGCCTTCGCGGTCGGCGAAGATCACCCCCAGCCAGCGCCGCGCCGCGGCGATCGGGGTGCAGCTCAGGTAGGCGCTCTCGGGCAGCTCCGCGTAGCGGGCCGGGACGTGTGCGGCGAGGTCGCCGTCGCGGCCGTTGACCCCGACCTCGACCACCCGGTCCTCTTCCAGGGCGATCTGGGCGATCGGCGTCTCGTCGAGCGTGCCGCCGATCCCTTTCATCAGCTCCGGGGCGATGCCGCAGGCGCCGACCGGGATCACCGAGCCGTGCGTCTCGTCGTGGAGCAGCAGCACGGCGCGCCGCATCGTCGTCAGGGTCACCACCGCCTGGCACACCCGGTCGTAGAAGACGCCCGATTCGGTCGCCTCGTCGAGTTCCGCCAACAGGCCGACCAGCACCTCCACCGTCCCGGCGCGCGGCGCGGGCGCCGTAGTAGTCGAACCCCAGGTGCTCATCTGCACCCGGAACATTACGCCGCCGCCGAGTCCGGTTGCTCAGGGAGGATTCGCGGCGGCCACGGCGGCCAGCCGCCTGTAGGTCGGATCGTCTTCGCCGACAAGCGCGGCGACGGTGCGCGCCGCGGTCTCGATGTCCTCGGGCGCCGCCACCGCGATCGCCTCGAGGTCCGCCCAATCCTTGGTCCGGTCGAACAGCGACTTGAAGATCGCCAGGGATGCGCAGTCGAGGACGGGGACCTGGCGAGCTTCCAGCGGCACCCAGACCACCGCGGCGGCGACCGCCTCGTGGAGGGGCAGGTTGTTGAGAAAGACATCGACCGGGACGCCGTCCCAGAAAAGACGCGTCTGGCCATCGCGCTCGACGGCGGCGATGTCGGCGTCCGTCACCACCACCCCGCTCGGCAGAGCGCCCAGAGCCGACGCGGCGGCGCCGGCGTCACAGAAGATGTTCACGTCCAGGTCGCGGGTGCCTCGCGGCTCCTCGACGCAATACGCGAGGGCGATCGCACCGCCGAAGGCGTGAGGCAACGAGGCCGCCTCCAGGGCGTCGTGGACGGCGAACAGCTTCTCGACCAGCTCGCTCATCGGGTCCTGCCCAGGCGTTGGACGAGCGGCGGGGACTCGATCTCCGCTCGCGGTCGGAAGGGCAGCGCCTCGGCCAGGTCCAGAACCTGGACCAGGATCCTGCTCGCCCGCCCGGGATCGACCGGCGGCTCGCGGGCGTCGAGGCGGAGATCGAGACCCGCCGCGGCCGTGAGCCGGAGCAAGGCATCCGTTCCGGGCTCACGCCGGCCGCGGAGGTAGAGGTTCAGCACCGATCGCGGCATTCCCGCGCGGCGAGCGAGGGCCGCCTGGCTGAGGCCGCTGCGCTCGACGATCTGCGCTACCAGCGCGGCGCTCGGACCCAGCCTCGGCGCATCGGCCTCCATGGGACTATGTTAGCGGATCCGTAAACAGCAGCCCCGGGACTACTCCGGGGCGGCGGCACGGTCGGCGACGATCGTCATCGCGTCGTTGCGGACCCGGCCGGCGGGGATCGAGGGGTCGGCGGCGAGCAGCTTGGCGAGCGGCTCGCGCTTCTCCTCGCCGGTCACCAGCCAGAGGACGCGGCGGGCCTCGGCGAGGGCCGGATAGGTGAGCGTCATGCGGCGGTGGCCCTGGTAGGGGTTGGCGGTGACCGCGACGCGGCGGTCGTCGACCTCGAGCACCGGGTCGTCGGGGACCAGCGAGGCGGTGTGACCGTCGGGGCCGAGGCCGAGGTGGACGAGGTCGAGGCGCTCGGGCAGCGAGGTCTCGTATTCGTGCGCGGCGCCGTCGAGGTCGCGCTGGGTGACCGGCATCGGCCGCAGGGCCGACTGGTGATCCATCGAGAGGCCGAGCACCATGTGGGTGAGGTTGCGGTCCTCCGAGCCCGGCGAGGCGACCCGCTCGTCGACCTGGAACAGCTCGGTCTCCCCCCACGGCATCTGCTCGAGGTCGCCGAGGATCGCCAGCATCGACCAGGGCGAGCGGCCGCCGCTCATCGCGAAGGAGAAGGAGCCGCGGTCGGCGACCGCGGCCGTCCCGGCCGCGGCGATCAGCTCGGCGGCGCGCCGCGCCGCGGCGCGGTCGTCGTCGACCACCTCCAGGTCGGGCGGCACGGCTAGTTGTCCCGCTCTTTGTGGCCGCCGAACTGGTAGCGCATCGCGGAGAGGACCTTGTCGCCGAAGTCGCCGAGCTCCCGCGAGTAGAAGCGCTCGTGCAGGGCGGTGGTGAGGACCGGCGTCGGCACTCCCTCCTCGATCGCCGCGATCGAGGTCCAACGCCCCTCGCCGGAGTCGGAGACGCGACCGCTGAACTCCGCCAGCTCGGGGCTCTCGGTGAGCGCCAGCGCGGTCAGGTCGAGCAGCCAGGAGCCGATCACCGAGCCGCGCCGCCACACCTCGGCGATCGCCGGGATGTCGAGGTCGAATTCGTAGAACTCGGGCTGGTCGAGCGGCGCCGTCTCGGCGTCGTCGAGCCGCTTCGATTTGCCCGCGTCGGCGTTGTCGAGGATGTTCAGCCCCTCGGCGTAGGCAGCCATGATCCCGTACTCGATCCCGTTGTGGACCATCTTCACGAAGTGGCCGGCGCCGCTCGGGCCGCAGTGCAGGTAGCCGTTCTCGGCCGGGCTCGGCTCGCCTTCGTGGCCCGGCGTGCGAGGGGCCGAGTCGACTCCCGGGGCGAGGCTGCGGAAGATCGGGTCGAGCCGCCCGACCGCCCGGTCGGGCCCGCCGATCATCAGGCAGTAGCCGCGTTCCAGGCCGAAGACGCCGCCGCTGGTGCCGCAGTCGACGAAGTCGATCCCCTTCTCGGCGGCCCGCTTGGAGCGCCGCATGTCGTCGCGGTAATAGGAGTTGCCGCCGTCGACGATCGCGTCGCCGGACTCCAGCGCGCCTTCCAGGCCTTCGACCGTCTCTTCGGTGATGCCGCCGGCCGGGACCATCGACCAGACCGCCCGCGGAGCGCTCAGCTTCGCCGCCAGGTCCCGCAGCGAGGCGGCGCCGGTCGCTCCCTCCCCTTCGAGGCCCTTGACGGCGTCGGCGTCGACGTCGTAGGCGACGATCGTGTGGCCGTCTTTCATCAGCCGCCGGGCCATGTTGGCCCCCATGCGGCCGAGGCCGACGATTCCGAGCTCCATCTGCAACCTCCCTGGTCGGCGCTGCTTGCGGGGAACGGCGTCCATCCTAGGCGCCGTGGGATGGCTCGGGTAGCCTGCGCGACGGATGGCAAGGCACGCGAGGCGACACGTCGACCAGGCCGCCGACGTCCTGGCGATCTTCGGGATCAGCGGCGACCTGGCGAAGAAAATGACCTTCCGGGCGCTCTACCGCATGGAGAAGGCCGAGGCGCTCGACTGCCCGGTGGTCGGCGTGGCGCTCGACGACTGGGACGACGAGGCGCTCCGCGGCCATGCCCGCGCGGCGGTCGAGGCGACGGTCGAGGACCCCGACGGCGACACGCTCGACGCGATGCTGGCGCGGCTCTCCTACGTGCAGGGCGACTACGGCGAGTCCGCCACCTACGACCGGGTGAAGAAGGCGCTCGGCGACGCCAGGCAGCCGGTCTTCTACCTCGAGATCCCGCCGTCGCTCTTCGCCACCGTGGTCGCGGGCCTCGGCAAGGCGGGGTTGGTCGAGCACGCCCGCGTGGTGATCGAGAAGCCCTTCGGCCACGACCTCGAGTCGGCCCGCGCCCTGAACGACGAGCTGTGCGGCGTGCTGGAGGAGGAACAGATCCTGCGGATCGACCATTACCTCGGCAAGGAGCCGGTGATGGACATCTCCTACCTGCGCTTCGCCAACTCCCTGCTGGAGCCGATCTGGAACCGCGGCCACGTCTCCCACGTGCAGATGACGATCGCCGAGGACTTCGGCGTCGAGGACCGCGGACGGTTCTACGACTCGGTCGGGGCGATGCGCGACGTGATCCAGAACCACGCCCTGCAGGTGCTGGGGCTGATCGGGATGGAGCCGCCGAGCGGCAACGACCCCGACTCGATCCGCGACAACAAGCTCGACTTCTTCAAGGCGATGCGGGTCGCCGACCCGGCGCGCTACGTGCGCGGCCAGTACGAGGGGTTCCGCGAGGTCCCCGACGTCGCCGCCGACTCGACCACCGAGACGTTCGCGGCGGTCGAACTGCAGGTGGACAACTGGCGCTGGAGCGGCGTGCCGTTCTTCGTCCGGGCGGGCAAGTGCCTGCCGGTCAAGTCGAGCGAGGTGACCGCGGTCTTCCGCCGGCCGCCGCTGCTCGGGATCGGCCACGGCAAAACGCCGGAACCGAACAAGCTGACCTTCCGGATCGAGCCCGAGCCGGGCTCGCGGATGCGGATGTACGCGAAGGCGGGCGGCACCGACTACTTCGAGCCCGCCGACCTCGAGGTCCTCTTCGAACGCGAACCGGGCTCCGACCCCGAGCCCTATGAGCGCCTGCTCGGCGACGCGCTGAACGGCGCCCACACCCTCTTCACCCGCCAGGACGCGATCGAAGAGACCTGGCGCGTGGTGCAGCCGCTGCTCGACGAACCCGGCCCGGCCGTCCCCTACGAGAAGGGGACCTGGGGCCCGGAGGTGACGAACGAGCTGGTCAAGGGCGTCACCCACTGGTCGGAGCCCTGGCTGCCCGGCAGCTGAGGCGACCGATTCCCGCCCCGCCGCCGGCCCGAGCCGGCGCGCGCGGCGGCTTGCGGTGTTCGGAACTCGGCGTATAGGCAAGTAAGGAACACCGCGGGGTCGCTCGCAGGGTCGCCCGCGGGGATCGCCGGCGGGGCTCGTCCCTTGCACCCCCGGCCGACCCATTTCCTAGTTCCCTGCTAGGTTTTCGGGCGCCCTAATAAGGGCACCCTAATCACATGATCCCCACCTTCGTAATCACCCTCCGCGAGGGCGTCGAGGCCTCGCTGATCATCGGCATCGTCGCCGCCTTCCTGGTCAAGGAGGGACGGCGGGACGCGCTGCGCCAGATGTGGGTCGGAGTCGGGATCGCCGTGCTGCTCTGCGCCGCCGTCGGGGTCGGCCTCGACCTCGTCGGCGAAGAACTGCCACAGCGGCAGCAGGAGGCCCTGGAGACGGTCGTCGGCCTGGTCGCCGTGGCGACGATCAGCTACATGATCGTCTGGATGACCCGCCACTCGCGGGGCATCAAGGCCGAACTGGAAGGTGAGACGGCGAGCGCGCTGGCCCGCGGCTCGGCCCTGGCCCTGGTCGGGATGGCCTTCCTGGCGGTGCTGCGCGAGGGGTTCGAGACCTCCGTCTTCCTGCTCGCCGCCTTCCAGAACTCGACCGACACCACCGCGGCGGGCGGCGGCGCCGTCCTCGGCCTGCTCGCCGCGCTCGCGATCGGGGTCGGCCTCTACCGCGGCGGGGTGCGCATCGACCTCGGCCGCTTCTTCCGCATCACCGGCCTCGTCCTCGTCTTCGTCGCCGCCGGCCTCCTGGCGACCGCCGCCCACACCGCCCACGAGGCGGGCTGGATCTCCAGCTTCCAGGGCGAGGCGGTGAGCCTGCGCCGGCTGGTCCATCCCGGCACGGTCTCCGAATCGCTGCTCACCGGGATGCTCGGCCTGCGCCCCGCCCCGACCAGGATCGAGGCGGTCCTCTACCTCGCCTACGCGATCCCGATGGTGCTATTCGTCCTCTGGCCGCGCGGTCGCCGACTGCTGCGGCGGCGCGGCGGCGCGGCCGAGGTCGGCAGGGCGGAGAACCCGGCGTAGGCGATGGGGCTGACCCGCCGGCGACTGCTCGCCTCGGCCGGGCTCGGCGCGGCCGGGCTCGGGCTCGGGCGGCTACCTGGTCGGCCACGACGCCGCCGAGGCGGCGGCGGAAGGCGGCGCGGTCCCCTTCCACGGCGAGCACCAGGCGGGGATCGCGACCCCGGCCCAGGACCGGCTCCACTTCGCCGCCTTCGACCTGCCGGGCGAAAGCCGCACGGAGCTGCGCGAGCTGCTTGAGGAGTGGTCCCGGGCGGCCGCGGCGATGACCGCGGGGCGGCCGATCGGCGCGCTGGACCGGCACCTGCCCGCGCCGCCGCAGGACACCGGCGAGACGCTCGGGCTGCCGCCCGCCAACCTGACGATCACCTTCGGCTTCGGCCCCGGCCTCTTCGATCGTCCCGGTCTCGGCCTCGCCGGCCGCCGGCCGCCGGCGCTGAAGCCCTTGCCGGTCCTCCCCGGGGACGAGCTGAACGCGCTCCAGTCGGGCGGCGACATCTGCGTCCAGGCGTGCGCCGACGATCCCCAGGTCGTCTTCCACGCGGTCCGCAACCTCGCCCGGATCGGCCGCGGCACGGTGGCGATGCGCTGGTCCCAGCTCGGCTTCGGGCGCACCTCGGCGACCAGTCGCGCGCAGAAGACGCCGCGCAACCTCTTCGGGATGAAGGAC
Organism: uncultured Actinomycetes bacterium; assembly: GCA_963763265.1. Lineage (GTDB taxonomy): Bacteria > Actinomycetota > Thermoleophilia > Solirubrobacterales > 70-9 > VAYN01. Next base: position 311,939 of record CAVXNN010000004.1, read on the forward strand.
GGGACGGCCAACGTCAGAGCCGAGGACCGCGAGGCGATGGACCGGTTCGTCTGGGTGCGCGACGGGTCCGCCTGGATGCGCGGCGGCAGCTACCTGGTCGCCCGTCGGATCCGCATGCTGCTCGAGGTCTGGGACCGCTCCTCGCTGGAAGACCAGGAGATGACCATCGGCCGGCGCAAGTACGGCGGTGCGCCGCTCGGCGAGGAGGACGAGTTCGACCCGCTGCCGCTGGACCGGACCGCCCCCGGCGGCGAGCCGGTGATCCCCGCGGACGCCCACGTGCGCCTCGCCGCCGCCGCCGAAAACGAAGGCGTGCAGATCCTCCGTCGCGGCTACTCCTTCACCGACGGCGTCGACGAGCGCCTCGGCGAGCTCGAAGCGGGCCTCTTCTTCATCTGCTTCCAGCGCGACCCGGAGCGGCAGTTCGTCGCCCTGCAGCGCAAGCTCGGCGCCCACGACGCGCTGAACGAGTACATCCGCCACGTCGGCAGCGCGGTCTTCGCGGTGCCCGGCGGCGCGCCGCCGGGCGGCTTCGTCGGCGAAGCGCTGCTGGCCTGAACTCAGAGAAACCCCAAGACAAGGAGTCGACCCGATGCACCGAGCCCCCCTCCGTCCCCTGATCGCCGCCTCGGCCCTCGGCCTGGCGACGCCGCTGATCGCCGCCTGCGGCTCGAGCGAAGACGCTCCGGCCGGCTCCAGGCAACTGACCTTCAAGCTGACCGACGCGGGCTGCGAGCCGACGCGGGCGACCGCGCCCGCCGGGCCGATCGAGTTCAAGGTGGAAAACGGCGGCACCGCGAAGTACACGGAGCTCGAGGTGCTCGACGGCGAAACGATCCTCGGCGAGCGCGAGAACGTCACCGAGGGGCTCTCCGCCGGCTTCCCGCTGGTCCTCGCGGAAGGCGAGTACACGGTGCGCCGCAACGAAGAGGGCGGCGACGGGGACGCGACGCTGGTGGTCACCGGCAGGCTCCACGCCAAGTCCGGCCCGGAGGTCGAAAGGGCGGTCGCCGACTACCGCCGCTACCTGGAGCAGAACGCCGCCGAGCTGACCGCCAGGACGAAGCCGTTCGTCGCCGCGGTCGCGGCCGGGGACGTGGCAAGGGCGAGGCGGCTGTACCCGCGGGCCCGCGTCGACTACGAGCGGATCGAGCCGGTGGCGGAGTCCTTCGGCGACCTCGACCCGCGCATCGACGCCCGGGAGAACGACGTCGCCGGGAGCGAGTTCGGCGGCTTCCTCCGGCTCGAGAAGGCGCTCTGGGAGGAGGGCACGACGCGGCGGATGAAGCCGGTCGCCGCGGCGCTGCGCGAAGACGTGGAAGAGCTGGAGACGGAGGTCGAGGGGTGAGCCTGCAGGCGGTCCAGATCGCCAACGGCGCCAACGAGCTGCTGAGCGAGGTCTCGGCCTCGAAGATCACCGGCGAGGAGGAGCGCTACTCCCACCTCGACCTGGTCGACTTCCAGGCCAACGTCGAAGGCTCCCGGGCGGCCTTCGAGGCGGTGGCGCCGCTGCTGGAGCAGCCCGCAAGCTGGCCCAGGTCATCGACACCCTGGCCGAGAAACTGTCGCTCGTTCCCGCCCCGGTCGCCAAGGTTGAAGCGGCGTAGCCGCCCATCGACGGACCGGGGCCCGGCGTCCCGCGGCGTGCGCTCCTCCGGCGGGTGGCCGTGGGATGGGGGCTTCGCCCGCAGCTTGCGAGGACGAAGGCCCCATCCCACGGACAGGACCCGCCGGCCGGAGCACCCACCGCCGGAGGAACCCCTAGCCTCAGACGCCCCATGGATGAAGCCGGACAGATGAGCTTCGGTCGCTCCCCCGAGGAGCGTGCCGATCAAGTTCTGGCCGAGCTCGGCTACGCCGAGTGGCGCCCCGGGCAGCGGGAGGCGGTGGTCGCGGCGCTGGAGGGGCGCGACTCGCTGATCGTGATGCCGACCGGCGGCGGCAAGAGCCTCTGCTACCAGCTGCCCGGCCTCGCCTCCGAGGACCTGACGATCGTCGTCAGCCCACTGATCGCGCTGATGCGCGACCAGTGGCTGCGGCTGACACAGGCCGGCCACCCGGTGGCGATGGTCTCCTCGGCGATGGACGAGGAGGAATCGCGGGCGGCGCTGGAATCGGTCCGCGACGGGCGGGCGAAGATCGTCTACTGCGCCCCGGAGCGCTTCGCCTCCGGCTTCTTCCTGGAGGCGATCGGGCGGCGCCGGGTCGACCTGCTGGCGGTCGACGAGGCCCACTGCGTCTCCGAGTGGGGACACGACTTCCGGCCCGACTACCTGCGCCTGCCGCAGGTCGCCGAGCGGCTCGGCCGGCCGACCGTGATGGCCTGCACGGCAACCGCGACGGTGCCGGTCGCGGCGGAGATCGCGCAGCGCTTCGGGATGCGCGAGCCGCTGCGGGTGCGGGCCGGCTTCGACCGTCCCAACATCTCCTTCGACGTCGTGGCGCTGGAGGGCAAGGGCTCCAAGGCACGCCGCCAGGCGCTGCTCGAGGCGGGCCTCGCCGACCCGGCCAACCGTCCGGCGATCGTCTACTGCGGCACCCGTCGCGACACCGAGGAGGTCGCCGAGGCGCTGCGCGGCACCGGCCTGCGGGCGCTCGCCTACCACGCCGGGATGGAGGGCGGGGACCGCTCGCGGGTGCAGCGGCGCTTCATGTCGGCGGTCGAGGACGCGGTCGACGTCGTCGTCGCCACCAACGCCTTCGGGATGGGGGTCGACAAGGCCGACGTGCGCTCCGTATGGCACATGGCGATCCCGACCAGCGTCGAGGCCTACTACCAGGAGGCGGGCCGCGCCGGACGCGACGGACTGCCCGCCAAAGCGGTGATGCTGGCGATGAAGGCCGACCTCGGCCGGCTGGTGCGCTTCAACGAACAGCGGGCGGGCAACCCGGAGCTGGCGATCGCCCACGAGCGCGGCTGGCGCGCCTACCGGGCGATCAAGGAGTACGTCTACGGGACGCGCTGCCGGCGCCAGGCGCTGCTCGCCCACTTCGGCGACCGGCGCTCGGAGACCGCGCCGCCGGCGCGCTGCTGCGACATCTGCGACCGGCTCGACTGGCTGCCCGACCCGGAGACGATCGCGGTGCGGCGCCCGGCCCGCGCCCAGCTCGGCGGCGGCACCCGCCCCCGACCTCTCCCCCGGCGACGCACCCCTCTTCGAAGCGCTGAAGGAGTGGCGACTGCGCGCCGCCGCCGGCAAGCCCGCCTACACCGTCGCCAACAACAAGACCCTCGCCACGATCGCCTCCCGCCGGCCCGGCGGCCGCGCCGCGCTGATCGAGATCAACGGCGTCGGCCCCGCCTTCGTCGGCAAGTACGCCGACGACGTGCTCGCCCTGGTCGCCGAGCACGACCAACTGGCCGCCTGAGCGCGCGGCCCCGGGCCCGGGACGGTCGGCGGCGGGAGGAGTCGGCTAACGGCGGGCGTGGTCGGCGCGCCGGCTGGCCTCGGCGTGGGAGCGGTAGCGGCGATCGTCGCCGGGGAGGTGGGTCCGGGGATGGAGGAAGCCGCCGCGGCGGGCGCCGGCCAGCAGCGCCACCGCCAGGCCCACGGCGATGACGAGAGCGACGATCAAGACGACGGCGGACACCTGCTACCTCCTTCCGAGTAGCGATACTGCCCAATTCCGGGGAGTCCCTCCCTGAGAGGTTCCCGCCCCGGCCCTTCCGCAAACTGGCGCCGGCGCCGCGGCTGCGCCCGCGGCCGCAAACCGCCTTGCAGAACCCCCCGCCGACCCCCGCCAGGGGCCCGCGGCTTGGCAGCATGATCGGCCTGCCCGGCCGGCCTCGCCGCCGCCGGGCTCCTATCGATGACCTTGAAGACGCGCACCCGGGCCGCGACGGCGGCCGTCGCCGTCGCCCTGGTGGCGACGCTGCTCGGCGCGGTGGCGGCCGGCGCCTCCGCGGGGGTGCTCGAACCGAAGGGCAAGCAGGTCTACTTCGGCGTCTCCGACACCGGCGACCCTGCCAACTTCGGCGAATTCTCGAGTGCCGTCTCCAAGCACCCGGCGGTGATCGAGTCCTTCCGCGCCTGGGGCAGCGAACTGCGCGACTCGATCCAGCGCTGGGAGATCGCGCGCGCCCGACCACTGATCCACATCACCACCGCCGACCCGCAGAGCGGCGCCGAGACGCTCACCCTGGCGGCGATCGCCCGCGGCGCCGGCGACGCCTACCTGGTCCGCCTCAACCGCGTCTTCGCCGCCAAGCACATGCGTGCCTACGTGCGGCCGCTCGGCGAGCCGAACCGCTGCCTCAACGTCTACGCCGCCTACGGCTGCGGCGGCAAGCCGCGCGGGCGCGCCGACTCCGCCCGCAACTACCGCCGCGCCTTCCGCCGCATCTACGTGATCGTCCACGGCGGCGGCAAGAGGAAGCTGATCGACGAACGGCTCGCCGAGGCCGGGCTGCCGCCGCTCAACTCGCCGGTCGGCGGCCTGCCGAAGGCGCCGGTGGCGGTCGTCTGGAGCCCGCTGCCCGCCGGCTCGCCGACCACCAGGAGGAACCGGCCGCGGTACTTCTTCCCCGGCCTGAAGTGGGTCGACTGGACGGGGACCGACTTCTACGCCTCCTATCCCGAATGGGGCGCGCTGAACCGACTCTACGAACGCTACCCGGGCAAACCGTTCGCGATCACCGAGTTCGGGGTCGAAGCGGGCGACGACCCGAGCTTCGTCAACCGGCTCTTCGCCTGGGTGGGGCGGCACCCGCGGACGAAGATGCTCGTCTACTACCAGGACTTCGGCTCCTCCAGCCCGTTCCGGATCCAGAACTACTCGGAAAGCCTCGCCGCCCTCAGCGACCGCCTCCACGCCGGGCATTTCCCCGCCTACGCGCCCGGCGCGCCGCACCTGCCGCCGCCGCCCCCCGGCGGCGTCGAACCCGGGTAGCCGGGGACCGACCGGCCGCGTTCTCCGGTCCCTTTAATGATCGGGGTGCAAGATCTCCTGGATGCGGGCGATCCGCGAGCGCCCCATCCCCCCACACCTCCTCCTCCTCGCCGGCATCGTGGTGCTCGGCGCCGCCCTGCGGTTCGCCACGCTCGACCTGCAGAGCTACCGCTACGACGAGGCGGTGACCGTCGGCCGGGTCCTGCACGCCAACTTCTTCGACACCTTCGCCGCGGTCCCGCACAGCGAGTCGACCCCTCCCCTCTACTACCTGATCGCCTGGGCCTGGTCGAAGCCGTTCGGCACCGGCGAGGTGTGGATGCGCTCGCTCTCGGCGCTCGCCGGGACCGCCTCGATCGCGGTCGTCTACCTCGGCGCCGTGGCGCTGCCGCTGCCGCGCCGCGCCGGCCTGATCGCCGCCGCCGCGGTCGCGGTCGGCCCGGTGCTGATCTGGTTCTCCCAGGACGCCCGCGCCTACGCGCTCGTCTTCCTGCTGGCCGCGCTGTCCTTCCTGTTCTTCGCCCGGGCGCGGCGCAGCGGCGCGGGGCGTGACCTCGCCTGGTGGGGCGCCTGCTCGGCGCTCGCCCTGGCGACCCACTACTTCGCGGGCTTCCTGATCGTGCCGGAGGCGGTGCTGCTGCTCGCCGGGCGCAACCGGCGGGGGGCGGCGCTCGCGAGCCTGGCGATCGTCGCGATGGCGGCGCTGCTGGCGCCGATCGCGATCGAACAGACCCACCACGCCCACGCCTCCTGGATCGCCGAACAGCCGATCGGCGAACGGCTCGAGCGGGCCGGCGCCAAGCTGGTCGGCAGCGACAACGGCAGCGAGCACGGCAGCCGCGCGACCGTCGCGATCCCGCTCGTCGTGCCCGCCGCGCTGGCGGTGCTGGCGGCCGCCCTGCTGGTCTGGGGCGGCGACCCGGAGGAGCGCCGCGGGGCGGGCGTCGCGGCGCTGGTCGGCGGCGGCGCCATGGCGTTGCCGCTGCTGCTCGCGGCCACCGGGCGCGACTACTTCGACGGCCGCAACATGCTTCCCGCCTTCGTGCCGCTGCTGGTCGTGATCGGGGCCGGCTTCGGCGTCCGACGGGCCGGGCGGGCGGGGCTCGCGGCGGCCGCCGCGTTCTGCCTCTGCTCGCTCTTCTTCGCGCTCGAGATCGACCGCCTGCCGCGGCTGCAGCGCGAGGACCTCCGCAACGCCGCCGCGGTCGTCGGCCCGCTGCACGCGGGCAAGGTGGTGGTCGCCAACCGCTACGCGGCGAGCCAGCCGCTGCGCTACTACCTGGGCGCCGAAATCGCCGCCGCCGCACCGCCGCCGGTGCGGGAAATCGACCTGATCGGCTCGGCCGCGGCGGGCCGCCGCGCCGGACGGCTGCTGCCGCCCGCCTTCCACCGGGTCGGCTCGCGGCCGGTCTCCTACGACTTCACGCTCACCCGCTTCCGCGCTTCCCACGCCGTGCGCGTGCCGCTTCGCCGGCTCGAGAATGGGGCGCTCGTGGGGGGCGGTGGGCGCGCTTCGGTGCTGCTGGCGCCGGCCGCGCCGGGGCCAGCCTCCTGACCGCGGGCGCCGGCCGCCCCGGGGCGATCTTCGCCACCTTGCGGATCGGTTCCAGGGCGTTGATGCTCGAGTAGCCGACCAGGTAGATCCGCCGGCCGTCGGAGATCACCGGCGTGTAGGTGCCGGTCTTGTAATGGAAGACCTGCCTGCCGGTGCGCATCGAGTAGCCGTTCGTCGAGCCGTGGGTGAACTCGGCCACGTAGACGATGTTGCCGACCGCCGAGAGCGAGCCGATCACCTGGCCGCCCGCCGAGTGGGCCCAGCGCGTTTCGCCGTTCTTGGCGTTGAGCGCGTAGATGTTGCCGTCGAAGGAGCCGACGTAGACGGTGGGCGGGGTGTTGTGGGTGGTCGCCACGGTCGGGCCGGAGTAGACGTAGCCGCCGGTCGAGTGGGTCCAGGCGAGCGTCCCGTCCTGCTGGTCGTAGCTGTAGACGCGGCCGTCGTTGTTGCCGGCGTAGACGCGGCCGAAGGCGACCGCCGGGGTCGAGTAGAACTCGCCGCCGCTGAAGCCGGTGCCCAGCGAGCCGCTCTGCCAGAGCAGCTTGCCGTCGGAGGCGCGCACCGCGTTCATGTCGCCGCCGTAGTCGCCGACGTAGAGCACCCCGTCGCGGTAGGCGGGCGCCGCCTTGACGGGGCCGCCGAGCCGCGTCTGCCAGCGGATGTTCCCGTTGCGGGTGCTGAGCGAGTACAGATAGCCGTCTTCGCAGCCGAAGTAGACGCTGCGGCCGAGCACCAGCGGCGAGGACTCGGCGCGATCGGGCAGCCGGCGTTTCCAGAGCACCTTGCCGGTCTTGGCGTCCAACTTCACGACGTGGCCGGGGACCAGGTTGACGATGTAGAGCCGGCCCTTGTGGTAGGCGGGCGAGGAGGCGTTCAGCCGGCCGATCCGCCGTTCCCAGAGCACCTTGCCGGTTTCCGCGTCGAGCGCGAAGGCCATGCCGTTGTTGTTGACCGCGTAGAGGCGGCCGGCGGCGTAGACCGGCGGGAACTCGAGCAGCGGCCGCTCGCTGTAGTGCCAGATCAGCCGGAACGGCGGCCTGATCCCCTGCGCCGGCAGGTACCGGGTGCGGGCCGGGTTGTAGCCGAACAGCGGCCAGTTGACCGTCTTCGGCTTGCCGGGGACGGATTTCTTGGGTTCCGCGGGCTTTTCCGGTTCGAAGTGTTCGATCGCGGTTTCGTCGTGGACGTCGGCCGGCCGCTTCAGCACCTCGTAGCCGACCACGGCGGCGGCGGCCACGAGGACCACCAGGCCGACCAGCGCGATCGCCACGCGACGGTGCTCCCGCCACAGCGTGCGCGGATGGACGAGGAGGGAGAGGGCCCCGCGGAGGCGCTTAGGCACGCCAGCGCTGCGGGTCGGAATCGGGGACCGGGCGGGCCTCGCCGAGCGTCGCCAGGTGGTCGAGGCAGGAGAGGACGATCTGCAGCACGAAGCCGCCGGTGCCGGCGCTCAGGTGCTCGGGGCCGACGATCCCTTCGACCACCTCGAAGGCGGTCGGCTCGGCCCCGTCGGCGAGCTGGGCGCGAACCCGGTCGAGCAGCTCGCCGACCTGGCGGCGCACGTCGGCGACCTTGGCCCGCGGGTCGCGGAACGGTTTGCCGTGGCCGGGCAGGCAGAGGTCGACCGCGAGCCCCTCCACCCGGTCGAGGCTGGTCAGGTACTCGGCGACCGGATCGGGGCTGTGGCCGTGGTCGAAGAAGAGGACGGCGCGGCCGAGCAGGTGGTCGCCGGAGACGAGCAGCCGGCGCTCCGGCTGGTGCAGGCAGACGTGCGACGGGGCGTGGCCGGGCGTCTCGACGACCTGCCAGGTGCCAAGGTCGGTCTCCACCTCCACGCCCGGAACCAGGTCGCGGTCGGGGGGGCGGATCGCGTCGATCAGGTCTTCGGGCTTGTCGCTGCGCTCGGCCCGGTAGCGGTCGAGGGCGCTGATCGGCACGCCGCTCATCCGGCCCACCTCGAGGCGCTGTTCGAGCGCCGCCTGGGGGTCGTCGGCCTGCAGCCGGATGTGCTCCCATCGCGGATGCATCCACAGCTCACAACCGTTCTCCGCGCAGATCGATGCGGCGAGCCCGTAGTGGTCGGAGTGGGCGTGCGTGCAGACGACCAGCTTCACGTCTTCGACGCCGAAGCCCGCCTGGGCGAGGGCGATGTCGAGCATCCGCAGCCGGCCGCGCCCGCCGACCCCGGTGTCGAAGAGGACCAGGCCGGCGCCGCGCTGCATCGCCCAGGCGTTGCCGTGCGGGACGCCCGGCCAGGGGCAGGGCAGCCGCAATCGCCAGATCCCCGGCTGGATCCGCTCGGTCCGCGGCTTCACGACCTGCGCCTGGGCCATCCCGGGAATCCTCTCAGGTGGCGCGCCTGGATTCCGCCCTACGGGGCGGAGAAGGTGGAGGGGTCCGGGCCGATGCGGTGGGCGGCATCGAGACGGGCGATCGCCGCCAGGTCGTCCTCGCTCAGCTCGAAGTCGAAGAGATCGATGTTCTCCCGGATCCGCTCCGGGGTGACCGACTTGGGGATCACCACGTTGCCGATCTGCAGGTGCCAGCGCAGCACGACCTGGGCGACGGTGCGGCCGTGGTGGGCGGCGATCGTCGCCAGCGTGTCGTCGGCGAGCGCCTCGCCCTGGGCGAGCGGGCTCCAGGCCTCGGTGGCGATCCCGTGCTCGGCGTGCCAGGCGCGCAGCTCGGCCTGCTGCAGCAGCGGGTGGAGCTCGATCTGGTTGACGCTCGGTCGGCACTCCGCCTCGCCGGCGAGGCGGGCCAGGTCCTCGACCCGGAAGTTGGAGACGCCGATCGAACGGGCCCCGCCCTCCCCGGCGATCCGCTCGAAGGCCCGCCAGGTGTCCATGTAGAGGTCGCGCGAGGGGACCGGCCAATGGATCAGGTAGAGGTCGACGTGGTCGGTGTCGAGTGCTTCGAGGCTGCGCTCGAAGGCCGCCAGGGTCGAGTCGAAGCCCTGCTCGGAGTTCCAGAGCTTGGTGGTGACGAAGACCTCCTCGCGGCGCAGCCCGGAGGCGGCGATCGCGTCGCCGACCCCGCGCTCGTTGCGGTAGGCGGCGGCAGTGTCGATGTGGCGGTAGCCCGCCTCGAGCGCCGCCTCGACCGCGCGCTGGGTGTCCTCGGGCGGGATCTGGAAGACCCCGAAGCCGAGCTGCGGGATCTCGACGCCGTCGCCGAGGCTGACGTTCGGGACGTCGGCCACGCCGCTCAGCTGGTGGAGAGGCCGATCGCGATCAGCGGGAAGGCGACCATGAAGCCGAACATCGCGCCCATCGCGGCACCGGAGGCGAAATTCGCGGTGCGCGAGCGCGCCCCGGTGAGGGCTCCGGTGACGCAGACGAGGACGGCCAGGCCGACTCCGATCCAGAAGATGGAAGGCATCAAGTCGGCACCCTACCGGACCGATAAGCAGGAGGAATTCTTAAAAGTCTCCTGAAAACCCACCCCACTCCGAAATGGCCGCCAAGAACTCAAAGCTGATCCTCGCCGCGATGATCTTCGCCGTGTCGATGACCTTCATCGACCAGACGATCGTCGCGATCGCGATCCCGACCCTGCAGAAAGACGTCCACCTCTCGACCACCGGGTCGCAGTGGATCATCAACGGCTACCTGCTCTCGCTCTCGGCCCTGTTCGCCTTCGGCGGCCGCCTCGCCGACATCGCCGGCCACCGGCGGATGGTGGTGATCGGCGTCGTCGTCTTCGCCACCGCCTCCGCCCTCTGCGGCGCGACGCCGACCGGCTCCGGCGCCGAGGCGTGGCTGATCGTCTTCCGGATCATCCAGGGCGCGGGCGCGGCGCTGATGTTCCCGGCGGCGCTGGCGATCGTCCTCGACACCTTCCCGGTCGCCGAGCGCGGCCGGGCGATGGCGATCTTCTTCGCGATCGCCGGCGGCCTCACCTCGATCGGCCCGATCGCGGGCGGCTTCCTCTCCGAATGGACCTGGCGGGCGATCTTCTGGGTCAACATTCCGGTCGCGATCGTCGCCCTCTTCCTGACCTGGCGCGCCAACCCCCCCGACGAGCGCAACCCGGCGCCGCTCGACTACCGCGGCACGCTGCTGGCCTGCGGTGGCATGGGGCTGCTGGTCCTGGGCCTGCAACAGTCGGCGATCTGGGGCTGGGGCGACGTCAAGACCTGGGCCGCGATCGCGATCGGCGTCGCGATCCTCGTCTGGTTCGTTCTCGACCAACTGCGCGCCACCAACCCGCTGCTGCGGCTACGGATCTTCCAGAACCGCGCCTTCGCGGTCGACAGCGCGGTCCTCTTCCTGCTGATGATCCCCTTCGTCCCGCTGTTCTTCTTCGCCAGCGAGTACGCGCAGATCTCGCTCGGCGAATCGGCCTCGGAAACCGGCCTCTACCTGCTGATCTTCTTCGCCGGGTTCGCCACCGCCTCGCAGTGGGGGGGCAAGATGCTCGACCGGATCGGGGCGCGGCGGCCGGTGGTGCTCGGCTGCGCGGTCGCCGCGGTCGGCTTCTGGCTGTGGGGCAACTCGCTGACCCACCTCTCGGTGAGCGAACAGTGGTACTACATCGTCCTCGCCGGGATCGGGGTCGGCCTGGTCCTCAGCCCGGCCAACACCGACGCGCTCAACCGGGTGCCGCGCAGCCGCTACGGTGAGGCGACCGGGATCACCCAGACGGTTCGCAACTTCGGCTCCAGCCTCGGCCTCGCGGTGCTCGGCTCGCTGCTGGTCACCCAGAACAAGGCGAACCTGGAGAGCATCCTCGGCGACAAGGGCATCCCGAAGGGCAAGGCCGACGCGGTCGCCGAATGCGTCTCCCAGGGCGAACAGGCCTGTCAGGCGGTCGGCCACGCGCTCGGCCCGAAGGCCGGCGAGGTGTTCGGCGGCGCGGTGCCGATGGCCTTCGCCGAAGCGACCCGCGACGTCTTCTACGGGATGGCGATCGTGATGGCGGCCGCCTTCGTCGTCGCCCTCCGGTGGATGCCGGACGGGAAAGTGGAACCGGGCGAGGTCCCCGAGGACGAATCCGCGCCCGAGACCGCCTGAGGCGGTACGTTTCGCCGCGTGGAGCGGTCGCTTCGCCTGCTCGTCCTCCTCGCGGCGCTGCTCGCCGGCGTCGCTCCGGCGGCGGCCCGGGGCGCGCCGCCGCCGCAGGGCGACCCGACCGGGGCGGCGACCGAAGCGGCCGCCCGTGAGCTGGCCCGCAAGTACGTCCCGGTCGCCGAGCTGCGGGAACAGACCGACCCGCCCTGCGACACCACCGAGGAGCAGTACCAGCCGACCAGTGTCCACACGGTGCTCGGCAACCCGACCGTGGTGCTCCAGCACAAGGCCCAGGGCGGCGAGCTGACGACCGTGCGGCGGGCGCCCACCGCGGCGGACGTCGCCGGGCTGGGCGAAGGCTGGTACCTGAACCTGGAAGGCAAGGTGCTCGGCGACACCTGCGTCTACGCCAAGGCCTTCGCGAAGCTGCTCGAAGAAGGCAGGGCGCCGGCGATCACCTACGCCCACATCGCCCGCGAAGCGGGGCACCGCGGGTTCGCCCTGCAGTTCTGGTTCTTCTGGTACTTCAACCAGTTCAACGATCTGCACGAGGGCGACTGGGAGGGCATGCAGATCACCTTCGACGCGGAAACGCCGGCCGCGGCGCTGCGCGAAGAACCGGAAGAAATCATCCTCTTCCAGCACTCCGGCGGCGAGCGCGCCGCCTGGACCGACGGCAAGGTGCAGAAGCAGGGCACCCACCCGGTCGTCTACCCGGCGGCGGGGTCGCACGCGACCTTCTATGGCCCCGCGGTCTACGTCGAGAACGGCCAGCACGGCTCCGGCCTCGGCTGCGACAACACCACCGAGCCGCTGCGCGAACTGCGGCTGCGGCCGGTCCTGATGCCCGAACGGGCGGTCTCCAAGGGGTCGTTCGCCTGGACCGGCTACTACGGCCGCTGGGGCGAAAAGGAAAAGGGCTTCAACAACGGCCCGACCGGCCCGCAGACGAAGACGCAGTGGAGCGAACCGTTCAGCTGGATGGCGCGGCAGCGGACCACCAGCCCACGGCTGCCGGGCGGCACGGTGGCCGGGCCGCAGGTGACCAAGGCCTTCTGCGGTGCCGTCGCGACCGCCTCCGAACTGATCAACCTGGACGCCAAGTCGCCGACCATCGCGACCGTGACGGTGATCGCCCTCATCGTCCTGATCGCCCTCTTCGTCGGCTTCACCCGGTGGCGGCCGGTCGACCTGGAGACGCTGCGCCGGCGCCGCGCGCTGGGCCAGATCATCCGCGCCGCCCGCCAGTTCTACGGGCGCCACTGGCGGGTCTTCATCCCGGTGGCGCTGGCGGCGCTGGTCCTGATCGGGGCGACCAACCTGCTCGCCGGGCTGATCTCCGAAGGAAGCCATCGCGGCACCTCCGGGGTCCAGGTGGCCTGGGCCGACATGCTCGAACAGTTCATCCGCCCGATCGCCCAGGCGCTGGTCGCGGCGGTGGTGATCGTCGTCACCCGCGAAGTGCTGCGCGGCCACGACATCGGCTTCCTCGCGGCGCTGCGTGGGGTGCGGAGGCGCTTCTGGCGGGTGGTCGGGGCGCAGCTGCTGGCCACGCTGGGCGTCTTCCTGCTGGCGCTGAGCGTGATCGGCCTGCCCTGGGCGATCTGGAAGCTGGTCGGCTGGGCGTTCGTGCAGCAGGAAGTGCTGTTCACCGACCGCGGCTTCCGCGAGTCCTTCCGGGCCAGCTCGAACCTGGTGCGGGGGCGCTGGGCGCGCACCGCGCGGGTCATCCTGGTCTTCTACGTGCTGAGCGTCGCGGCGGGCCCGATCTTCACCTTCGCGCTGATCTTCACGGCGCTGCCGCTGATCTGGATCAACATGATCGGCTCGTTCGTCTTCGCCCTGCTGATCCCCTTCGTGGCGCTCGGCGAGACCTTCCTCTACTTCGACCTCAGCGTCCGCGCCGAAACCGAACCGGCCCGTCCGCGGCGCTCCTGGCGGCGTGGCGTGGGGATCGGGGGACACCTTCGCTCACGAACTGCGGGGAGGTTCGCTCAGGTGTCCCCCGATCCTCGCTCAGACGGCCGGTAGCGCCGGGCGATCGGTTAGCTTGCGGAGCGTGAAATTGCTCGCGTTTTCAGATCTGCACCGGGACCTCGCGCAGGCCGCGCGGCTGGTCGAGATGGCGGGCGAGGCGGATCTCGTGATCGGGGCGGGCGACTTCGCCTCGGTCCACGAGGGGCTCGAGGAGACGATCGGCGCGCTGGCGCCGATCGAGACGCCGGCGATCCTGGTGCCGGGGAACAACGAGACCGCCGACGCCCTGCGCGGCGCGGCGGCCGGCTGGCCGGCGGCGACGGTGCTGCACGGCGAGGGCACGACGATCGACGGGGTCGATTTCTTCGGCCTCGGCGCCGGCATCCCCACCACCCCCTGGGACTGGAGCTTCGACCTCGCCGACGCCGAGGCGGCCGAGCTGATCACCGCGGCCCCCGCCGGCTGTGTCCTCGTCCTCCACTCCCCGCCCCAGGGCCACTGCGACGGCGGCGACCCCGACACCCACTTCGGCAGCGCGGCCCTGCTCGCGGCGATCGAGGAGAAGCAGCCGCGGCTGGCCGTCTTCGGCCACATCCACGAGGCGTGGGGCTGCGAGAGCCATGTCGGGGAGACGCCGTTGCGCAACCTCGGCCCGAGCGGGACCTGGGTCGAGGTCTAGCGTGGAGGCCGCGGCGCCCGCCGGCGGCTCACCCGCGTACTCACCGGTCGGCTCGTCGCCGGCCCGCGCGGCCCTCGTCCTGGCGACGCTGATCGGCGTCGCCGGGGTCGCCAACCTGAACCTGGCGGTCGCCAACGTCGCGCTGCCGGACATCGGCCGGCACTTCGACGCGGGCCAGACGACGGTCGACCTGATCGCGGTCGGCTACTCGCTCGGCCTGGCGGCCTCGGTGCTCTACCTCGGCGCGGTCGGCGACCGCTACGGGCGCAAGACCCTGCTGGTGCTGGGGATGGCGCTGACCATCCCGGCCTCGATCCTCGCCGCGGTGGCGCCGACCGCGACCATCTTGTTCATCGCCCGCGTCTTCGGCGGGGTCGCCGCCGGGATGGCCTACCCGACCACCTTGGCCCTGATCACGGCGCTCTGGTCGGGACCGTCGCGCACCCGCTCGATCGCCCTCTGGTCGGCGCTCGGCGGCGGCATCTCGGCGCTCGGGCCGCTGATCGCCGGGGCGCTGCTGGAAGGCTTCGACTGGTGGTCGGTCTTCCTCGTCACCGCGCCGCTCGCCGCGCTCGCCCTGTTCTGCGCCTGGCGCTTCGTCCCCGCCCACGTCAACGAGACGACCAAGCCGGTCGACCACCTCGGCGGCCTGCTCTCGATCGCGCTGGTCGCCTCGCTGGTGCTGGCGATCAACCTGGCGCCGGAACCGGGCAAGGGGACGACCGCGGCGATCCTCGGCATCGTCGCGCTCGCCGCCACCGGGGCGTTCCTGCTGCGCCAGCGACGGGTCGGCAACCCGCTGTACGACCTGCACGTCGCGGCGCGGCCGACCTTCTGGGCGGCGGCGCTCGCCGGGATCATCGTCTTCGGCTCGCTGATGGGGGCGATGTTCATCGGCCAGCAGTTCGTCCAGAACGTGCTCGGCTACTCGACCCTCGAGGCCGGGCTGGCGATCCTGCCGGGCGCCCTGGGGATGGTCGTCGTCGCGCCCCGCTCCGCGGTGCTGGTCGAGGCACGCGGCTCGCGCTTCACCCTGCTGGTCGGCTTCTCCTTCTGCCTGCTCTCCTTCCTGGTGATGCTGCTGCTCTGGGAAGAGGGCGCCTCCTACTACCCGGTCGGGCTCGGCTACCTGCTGCTGGGGATCGGGGTCGGCTTCGCGGGCACGCCCGCCTCGCGCTCGCTGACCGGCTCGGTGCCGGTGCGGCGGGCCGGGATGGCCTCCGGCACCGCCGACCTGCAGCGCGACCTCGGCGGGGCGATCATGCAGTCGATCTTCGGCGCCCTGCTGACCGCCGGCTACGCGAAGTCGTTCAACGAACAGATCGCCGCCTCCCCGCACGCCTCGAGCATCAGCGAACGGGTCCAGAACGAGCTCACCAAGTCCTTCTCCAGCGCCGCCAACACGGCGCAGCAGTACCCCGAATACGCGCAGGCGATCGGCGCCGCCGCGCGCAAGTCGTTCCTCGACGGCGGCGACTGGACCTACCTGGCCGGGATGTGCGCGGTGATGGTCGGCATCGGCGTCGTCTTCTTCCTCTTCCCGAAGCAGCGCGCCGAGCTGGCGCTGATCGAGCGCTACCACGCCGAAGACGCCGCGACCGGCTGATCCCCTGCCCGCCCCCCGCCGAGCCCCGTGGCGCGCGTTCGCAGTTTGCCGTACCGCTTACGGGGAAGTGCGAACGCGACCCGCGGCACACGCCGGGCGGTACGCAGAGGCGCGCCCCGATCCGCGCAGCCACGTCAGACGCTGAGGCCGCCGTCGACCGGCACGGTGGCGCCGGTGATGCCGCTGCCGCCGGGGCCGAGCAGGAAGCCGATCGTGGCGGCGACCTCGCGCGGCTCGAGCAGGCGTTCGAGCGGCTGACGGGGGGCGAAGTCGCGCGGCGAGGGCAGCTCGAAGAGGCGGGCCGACTCGGCCAGCAGCGGCGTGTCGGTGGAGCCCGGCGCGACCGCGTTGGCGGTGACGCCGCTGCCGTGCAGGTCGGCCGCGAGCGCCCGGACGAAGCCGGTGACGCCCGCCTTGGCGGCGCAGTAGGCGGCCAGCCCGGACATCCCCCGGGCGGCGCCCGAGGAGGTGACCGCGACGAAGCGGCCGGAGCGCGGACGCGGACGCCCCAGCAGCGCGGGGACGACCAGGTGGGCGGCGAGGATCACCGCCTCGAGGTTGACCTCGAGCAGCGCCCGCTCCTGCTCGGCGGCCAGGTCCCAGGCCGGGACGCCGCCGGCGATCGCGCCCGCGTTGGCGACGAAGGCCTCCAGGTCGCCCCACGCTTCGGCCCCCTCGACCACCGCGGCGAGCGCCTCGCGGTCGGTCGCGTCGGCGACCACGGCGCGCGCCACGTCGTCGCGGCCCGCCCGCTCGGCGGCCGCCGCCGCGACGGCATCGAGGTCCCGCTCGCTCGCCATCGCGTAGGGCAGCCGGCGGTCGGCGGCGCAGCGGTCGACCGCGACCACGCTCCAGCCCTCGGCGGCGAGCGCGACGACCGTCGCGGCGCCGATCCCGCGACCGGCCCCGGTGACGATCGCCACCCGGCGGTTCAAGGCCCGGCGGCGCCCGCTCCCGGGCCGCCCGCCTCGCCGGCGCCGGCAGGCTCGGCTCCCGGCCGGGCGGGCTCGGGGACATCCGGTTCGGTGACGCTGAAGCGGGGTGCCGGGGCCGGCTGCGGCATGCCGCCGACCTCGACGAAGATGCCGCGGTCGCGGTTGTGGCCGTCCTCCCGGGCCTCGCGCATCGAGAGGACCGGCGCCACGCAGCAGTCGGAGTCGGCGAAGAGCTCGTGCCACTCGTCGCGCGGCCGCTCGCGGAACCTGGCGGTGAGGCGCTCGCGGATCGCGGGCCAGCTCGCCGGGTCGAGGTGGTTGGCGAGCGCCTCGTCCTCGGCCAGCTCGAGCTTCTCCAGCAGCGCCCGGTAGAACTGCGGCTCGAGCGCCCCGACCGCGACCCAGCGGCCGTCGGCGCATTCGTAGGTGTCGTAGAACGGCGCCCCGCCGTCCAGCAGGTTGACGCCGCGCTGGTCCTTCCAGGCCCCCATCTCGAGCAGGCCGTGCAGCAGGCCGGTGGTCGCGGCGGCGCCATCGACGATCGCCGCGTCGACCACCTGGCCGACGCCGCCCGCCCGCGCGTGCAGCAGCGCGCTCAGCACGCCGACCGCGAGGAAGGCGCCGCCCGCGCCGAAGTCGCCGAGCAGGTTGACCGGGGGCACCGGCTTGCCGTTCTCCTCGCCGATCATGTGCAGGGCGCCGGAGATCGCCAGGTAGGTGATGTCGTGGCCGGCCGTGTGGGCGTAGCGGCCGGTCTGGCCCCAGCCGGTCATCCGCCCGTAGACCAGCGCCGGGTTGCGCGCCATGCACTCCTCCGGGCCGAGGCCCAGCCGCTCCATCACGCCGGGCCGGAAGCCCTCGATCAGCACCTCCGATTCGGCGACGAGGCCCAGCAGCTCCTCCAGCCCGGCCGCCGCCTTGAGATCGACCTGGCGGCCGCGCCGGCCACGGTCGAGCACCGGCGAGGTGCCCCAGCCGAAGCCGCCGCCCGCCGGGCGCTCGATCCGCGTCACCTCGGCGCCGAGGTCGGCGAGCAGCATCCCGGCGAAGGAGATCGGCCCGATCCCGGCCATCTCCACCACCTTCACGCCCTGCAGCGGTCCCATCGGCGGCAGCCTATCCCGCCCGCGCCCGGCGCGGCCCGCCGCGCCCCGGCAGCTTTGTTCAACCCGCCATCGCCCGCGCGATGACCACCCGCTGGATCTCGTTGGTGCCCTCGTAGATCTGGGTGATCTTGGCGTCGCGCATCATCCGCTCGACCGGGTACTCGTTGACGTAGCCGTAGCCGCCCAGCACCTGCACCGCCTCGACGGTCACCTTCATCGCGTTGTCGGAGGCGATCAGCTTCGCCATCGAGGTCCACTTGCCGAGGTCGGCCGGACGGTGCGGCCGGTCGGCCATCGCGCACGCCTTGTAGAGGAGCTGGCGGGCGGCGGCGGTGCCCGCCTCCATGTCGGCGAGCTTGAACTGCAGGCCCTGCAGGTTGTTGATCGGCTTGCCGAAGGCGATCCGCTCCTTGGCGTAGTCGTTGGCGTAGTCGGTCGCGCCCTGCGCGATGCCGACCGCCTGGGCGGCGGCGCCGAGCCGGGTGCGCTCCAGCGTCCCGAGCGCCACCGACAGCCCCTTGCCCTCCTCGCCGATCAGGTTCTCGTGCGGGACGCGGACGTCGGTGAACGACGGCGAGCCGGTCGGGCTCCCCTTGATCCCCAGCTTGTGCTCGAGGGCGCCGGGGTCGAAGCCCTCGCGGTCGGCCTCGACCACGAAGGCGCTGGTGCGCCGGTTGGCGCGGTCGGTGGAGGCGAAGACGACGTAGAAGTCGGCGACGCCCGCGTTGGAGATCCAGGCCTTCTGGCCGTTGATCACCCACTCGTCGCCGTCGCGCACCGCGGTGGTGCGCATCGCGGCTGGGTCGGAGCCGGCCTCGGGCTCCGAGAGCGCGAAGGCCGGCGACCACTCGCCGCTCGCGCACCGCGGCAGGAAGCGCGCCTTCAACTCGTCGGAGCCGAACAGCGTGATCGGCAGCGTGCCGAGCTCCTGCACCATCAGGATCAGGGCGCTCGAGGCGCACGCCTTGGCGATCTCCTCGACCCCTATCTGCAGCATCAGCGTGCCGGTGCCGGTGCCGCCGTGCTCCTCGGCGAAGGGCAGGCCGAGGATGTCCTGCTCGCCGAGGAGCTTGCGGATGTCGCGTGGGTATTCGGAGTTGCGGTCGATGTCGCCGGCCCGCGGGGCGATCTTCTCGGTGGCGATCCGGCGGATCGTTTCGCGGAAGTCCACCATCTCCTGCGGGATCTCGTAGAGCCCCATGCCGGTCTCGACGTCACTCATCAACCGCCCCCTATTTGCGCGCATCACGGATAGTAGGAACACAACCTATCGCCGCCGGGCTGCCGCCGATCGGCGGGCGGCGCTCAGGCCGGGGCCGCCTCCCGCACCTCCCGGTAGTCGTAGAAGCCGCGCCCGGACTTGCGGCCGATCCGGCCGGAGGCGACCATCCGCTTGAGCATCGGCGGCGGCGCGTAGCCGGGCTCCTTGAACTCCTCGTACAGGGAGTCGCAGACGCTGTAGAGGACGTCGAGGCCGATGAAGTCGGCCAGGGTGAGCGGCCCCATCGGATGACCGCAGCCGAGCTTCATCCCCTCGTCGATGTCCTCGGCGGTGGCGAATTCCTGTTCGAACATCCGCATCGCCGCCATCAGGTAGGGGACGAGCAGCATGTTGACGATGAAGCCGGAGCGGTCCTTGGTGACGATCGCCCGCTTGCCGATCCGCTCGGCGAAGTCGCGGGCCACGGCCAGCGTGTCCTCGGAGGTGTCGAGGGCGACGACGATCTCGACCAGCCGCATCACCGGCACCGGGCTGAAGAAGTGCAGGCCGAGGACGCGATCGGGGCGCTCCACGCCGGCGGCGAGCTGGGCGATCGGGATCGAGGACGTGTTGGAGGCGATCAGCGCCTCGGCGTCGACGACCCCCGCCACCTGGGCGAGGATATTGGCCTTCAGCTCGGCGTTCTCGGGCACCGCCTCGATCACCAGGCCCGCGTCGGCGATCGCCCCGAGGTGGTCGGTGAACTCGATCCGGGTGAGGATCTCGTCGTGCTCGGCGTCGGCGATCTTGCCGCCCGCCCGGGCTCGCCCGAGCGAGGTCTCGATGCGGCCGCGGGCGGCCTCGACGGCGGCGTGGTCGATGTCGCGGACGACGACCGGCAGGCCCGCCCGGGCCACCGACTCGGCGATCCCCGAACCCATCAGGCCGCCGCCCAGGACGGCGACTTTCTCAACGGTCATCTGCGCTCCTCGCGGTATGTGGTCTCCAGATAGTAGGAATGGAGCATAGTTCGCGGGCCTGCCCGGTTGGGCCCCTGACCCCCCAGGCGCGGGGTCCGACGAACGGTTCGAGGGCGACCGGCCGAGGCGCGGCGCGCTACCCGGCGCCGCGCCGCGCGCCGCGCGGCAGCAGGTCGGTGCAGAGGAAGCCATCGCGCGCGACCGTCTCCCCCGCTTCGACCGAGATCGGGGCGGCGAAGATCGGCCCGGCCGAGACGAAGGTGTGGAACTCGCCGTTCTCGCCGCAGGGATCCACGTCGACGGGCAGGTCGTCGAGCAGCGCCGCGTCGTAGCGGCGGCCGGCGAAGCTCCGGTCGAGCCGGCTCGCGTCGACGCAGACCAGCGTCGCCTCGAAGCCCGCCGCGACGAAGCGGCGGGCCAGCGCCGCGGTGTCTTGGCCCCAGAGCGGGAAGAGCGTCTCGCGGCCGATCGCCGCCAGCCGCTCCTCGCGGTAGGCGCGCACGTCGGCCAGGTTGAGGTCGGCGAAGGCGACCGTGGTCGCGTCGACCAGCGGCGCCGAGTCGAGCGCGCCGGCGAGCCGCTCCTCGTAGACCTCGTTCGGGCAGCCGGCCGGGATGCCGACCTCGATCAGCCGCAGGCCCGCCGCGTCGGCCTGGGCCTGCACCAGCTCGCGGCGCACGCCGTGCATCGTGACCCGCCCGTGGCCCTCGGTGATCGTGGTGAAGAGGGCCACCGGCTCGATCCCGAGCTCCTCCTGCATCACCCAGAGGGCGAGCGCCGAGTCCTTGCCGCCGCTCCAGGAGAGGACGACGGGGCCGTCGACCGCCCGTGCGCCGATGCCGTCGCCCTCGCTCATGGCGTCATCCTCCCGCATGGGGACGCCGCGTGTAGTCGGCCAGGTAGTCGAGCCCGGCGATCGCCCGCGACCCGTACCAGGAGGTCATCTCGCCGTCGATCAGCGAGACCGCCGCCCCCGGCACCAGCGCGGCGACCTCGGCCACGTGCCGCTCCTTGAAGTGAAACGGCTCCGAGCTGAGCAGCACCCGGTCGACCTCGCCGACGAAGTCGGCGAGGTCGACCTCCGGATACCGCTCCCCCCCTCCACGCTTGTCCGCGCATGGAGGACAAGCGTCGAGGGCGTCGGCGGCGGGGAGGGTGCGCCAGCTGAGGGCGGCGAGGGTGCGGGAGATGTAGGTGTCGGCGCTCACCGTCATCCAGGGGTCGCGCCAGATCAGGTAGAGGACGTCGCGGGGCTCGCCGGCCGCCGCCCGCGCCCGCTCGTAGGCACGCTCGAAGTCCTCGCAGAGCGCCTCGGCCTCGGCCTCGCGGTCGAACGCCGCGCCCATCTGCCGGTAGAGGTCGAGATTGTCGCGCGGCGCCAGGGGGTGGGTGACGATCACCTCGGGGACGAGCCCGGCCAGCGCCTCGGCGTCCTCGCGACGGTTCTCGTCGACGTTGACGACGACGTGGGTCGGCGCCAGCTCGCGGACCCGGTCGAGCTTCACGTCCTTGGTGCCGCCCACCTTGGGGACGCGCCGCACGGTCTCCCAGGGGTGGACGCAGAAGCCGGTCCGCCCGACCAGATTCCCGGCGAGGCCGAGGTCGCAGAGCAGCTCGGTGATGCTGGGCACGAGCGAGACGATGCGCGGCGCGGCGCTCATCCCGCCGACGGTACCCGACCTCAGACGTTGCGCCGGTACTCGCCGCCGACCTCGTAGAGCGCGCCGGAGATCTGCCCCAGCGAGGCGACGACGACGGCGTCCATCAGCGCCTCGAAGACGTTGCCGCGGTCCCGCGCCACCTCCCGCAGCCGCGCCAGCGCCGCCTCGCGCCGCTCCGCCCCCAGCGCCTGGAAGGCGCGGGTCGCGGCGATCTGGTCGTCCTTCTCGGCATCGGTCGAGCGCATCAGCTGGATCCCCTCGGTCCGCTCCTCCTGCCCCTCGGCGGGCAGGAAGGTGTTGACGCCGATCAACGGCAGCGTGCCGTCGTGCTTGAGCCGCTCGTAGTGCATCGACTCTTCCTGGATGCGGCCGCGCTGGTACATCGTGTCCATCGCGCCGAGCACGCCGCCGCGCTCGGAGATCCGCTCGAACTCCTCGTAGACGGCGGCCTCGACCAGGTCGGTCAGCGCCTCGATCGCGAACGAGCCCTGCCACGGGTTCTCGGTGAAGTTGAGGCCGAGCTCCCGGTTGATGATCAGCTGGATCGCGACCGCCCGGCGCACCGACCCCTCGGTCGGCGTGGTGATCGCCTCGTCGTAGGCGTTGGTGTGCAGGCTGTTGCAGTTGTCGAAGATCGCGTAGAGGGCCTGCAGGGTGGTGCGGATGTCGTTGAAGCTGATCTCCTGCGCGTGCAGGCTGCGGCCGCTCGTCTGGATGTGGTACTTGAGCATCTGGCTGCGCTCCGAGGCGCCGTAGCGCTCGCGCATCGCCCGCGCCCAGATCCGCCGCGCCACCCGGCCGATCACCGCGTACTCGGGGTCCATCCCGTTGGAGAAGAAGAAGCTCAGGTTGGGGGCGAAGGAGTCGATGTCCATGCCGCGGGCGAGGTAGTACTCGACGATCGTGAAGCCGTTGGCGAGCGTGAAGGCGAGCTGGGAGATCGGGTTCGCCCCCGCCTCGGCGATGTGGTAGCCGCTGATCGAGACGCTGTAGAAGTTCCGCACCTGGTTGGCGACGAAGTACTCCTGCACGTCGCCCATCATCTTCAGCGCGAACTCGGTCGAGAAGATGCAGGTGTTCTGCGCCTGGTCCTCCTTGAGGATGTCGGCCTGCACGGTGCCGCGGACCTTGCGCAGGGTGTCGGCCCGGATCCGCTCGTAGGTCTCGGCGTCGAGCACGTCGCGGCCCGAGACGCCGAGCAGGCCGAGGCCGAGGCCGTCGTTGCCGGGCGGCAGCTCGCCCTTGTAGCGGGGCCGCTCCTTGCCGGCGAAGATCTCCGCCAGCCTGCGCTCGGTCTCCTCCCAGCGGCCGCTCTCCTTGAGGTGCCGTTCGACCTGCTGGTCGACCGCGGCGTTCATGAAGAAGGCGAGGATGATCGGTGCCGGCCCGTTGATCGTCATCGAGACCGAGGTGGTCGGGGCGCAGAGGTCGAAGCCCGAGTAGAGCTTCTTGGCGTCGTCGAGGGTGGCGATCGAGACGCCCGAGTTGCCGACCTTGCCGTAGATGTCGGGGCGCTCGTCGGGATCCTCGCCGTAGAGCGTCACCGAGTCGAAGGCGGTCGAGAGGCGCGCCGCCGGCTGTCCCTGGGAGAGGTAGTGGAAGCGGCGGTTGGTGCGCTCCGGCGGGCCCTCGCCGGCGAACATCCGGGTCGGGTCCTCGCCCGCCCGCCGGTAGGGGAAGACGCCGCCGGTGTAGGGGTAGGAGCCGGGCAGGTTCTCCTTCATCAGGAAGCGCAGCCGGTCGCCCCAGCCGTCGAGGCGGGGCGGCGCGATCTTCGGGACGCGCTGCCGGGAGAGGGTCTCGCGGTAATTGGAGCCGGTGATCTCCTTGCCGCGCACCTCATAGCCGTAGGTCTCGGCGGTGATCCCGTCGATGCGGCGGTCCCAGCCGCGCAGCAGGCCGACCGCCTCGGGGTCGAGCGCGGCGAGCGCCTCCCCGTAGGCGCGGCGGAGGGCCGGGTGCTCGCCGCCGTCCGACTCGGCGTCCGGGTAGGGCTCGAGCGGCGCCGGCAGGGCCGGGTCGTGGAGCGTCCGCAGCGCCTCGTAGAGGGCCTGGGCCTCGGCCGCCCGCGCGGCGAGCTCCTCGATCCGGGCGTTGACGCCGCGGCCCTGCTCGGCGATCTCGGCCAGGTAGCGGACCCGCGCGCCGGGGATCAGCACGTTGCCGCGCGGCTCGCGGACGGCCGGGTCGAGGCCGGGGTCGAAGCGCTGCGGCTCGCCCGCGTGCGGCGCCAGCATCCGGCAGAGGCTCACGAACATCCAGGTGACCCCGGGGTCGTCGAACTGGCTGGCGATCGTCGGGAAGACCGGTACCTCGTCCTCGGCGAGGTCGAAGGCGGCGCGGTTGCGGCGCCACTGTTTGCGCACGTCGCGCAGCGCGTCGTCGGCGCCCTGCTTGTCGAACTTGTTGATCACGACCAGCTCGGCGAGGTCGAGCATGTCGATCTTCTCCAGCTGGCTCGCGGCGCCGAACTCGCTGGTCATCACGTAGACGGGGACGTCGACCAGGTCGACGATCTCGGAGTCCGACTGGCCGATCCCGGCGGTCTCGACGATCACCAGGTCGAAGTCGGCGGCGCGCAGGAAGGCGACCGCGTCGGCGAGCTCGGCGCTGGTCGCCAGGTTCTGGCGGCGGGTCGCCATCGAGCGCATGTAGAACCGCTCGTTGCGGAGGCTGTTCATCCGGATCCGGTCGCCCAGCAGGGCGCCGCCGGTGCGGCGGCGGGTCGGGTCGACGGCGAGCACCGCGACGCGCAGCTCCGGCAGGTTGGCGGCGAAGCGCGAGAGCAGCTCGTCGCTGACCGTGCTCTTGCCCGCGCCGCCGGTGCCGGTCACGCCGACCACCGGGACGCCGGCGCCGCGCGCCGCCCACTCGCCGCGCAGGCGCTCGAGGTCGGGCTCGGGGACGGCGCCGTCCTCGAGCGCCGAGATCGTCCGCGCCACGGCGAGGTCGGTGGGCTCCGCCGCGGCCGGCAGCGCCGAGGGGCGCTGCTTGGCCCGTGCCCGCTCGACCAGGTCGTCGATCATCCCGACCAGGCCCAGCGACATGCCGTCCTCGGGGTGGTAGATGCGCTCGACGCCGGACTCGTGCAGGGCGGCGATCTCCTGCCGGGTGATCGTGCCGCCGCCGCCGCCGAAGACGCGGATGTGTCCGGCCCCCAGCTCGTCCAGCATCTCGACCGCGTAGCGGAAGTACTCGGTGTGGCCGCCCTGGTAGGAGCTGATCGCGATCGCGTCGGCGTCCTCCTGGACGGCGGCGCGGACCACGTCGCGGACGCTGCGGTTGTGGCCGAGGTGGACGACCTCGGCGCCGGAGTCCTGGATCAGCCGGCGCATCACGTTGATCGCCGCGTCGTGGCCGTCGAAGAGCGAGGCGGCGGTGACGAAGCGCAGCGGCGCCTCCTCGCGGTCGGGGCCCGAGCGGGTCGCTGATCTTTCGAGCGTCGTGGTCACGTTGTCTTCTCCGGCCCGGGCCGCGGCGATGTGCGGAAGCCAGATAGTAGGAATAGCACGTATCTCGCCGGGGGGCAAGCTCCGGCGCCCGGGGAACCGCCCCGGCGGGGGCTCAGCCGGAGTCGGCGTGGTCGCCGGAGTCGGCGTCCGCGTCGAAGTCGCCGGCCCCCTCGCGCAGGGTGCGCAGGAGGGCGGACAGCTCGCTCAGCTGCTCCTCGCTCAGCGGCTCGGTCGCGAAGCGCGCCTCGTTCAGCGTCTTCGTCGCCCGCCCGGCGACCCGCCGGCCCGCCGGGGTGATCTCGGCGAGGACGGCGCGGCGGTCGGTCTCGTGCGGGACGCGGCGCACCAGGCCGAGCCGCTCGAGCCCGT
Source organism: uncultured Actinomycetes bacterium (assembly GCA_963763265.1). Taxonomy (GTDB): domain Bacteria; phylum Actinomycetota; class Thermoleophilia; order Solirubrobacterales; family 70-9; genus VAYN01. The sequence continues at coordinate 337,362 of CAVXNN010000004.1, forward strand.
CGATCGTGTTGGTGACGCTGGTCCGGTGGACCTGCAGGCGCTCGCCGATCTTCCCCAGCGGCAGCGACCCGCGCCGGCTGAAATGCAGCAGCATCAGAGCCTCGTAGCGCGGGAAGGTCAGATCGAGCGGCTCGAGCAGCTCGTTCAGCCGCGCCATCAGGATCTGGTGGACGCGCATGATCGAGGTCACGGCGACCATCTCGTTCGCCGCCTCGCCGGGCCAGCGCTCCGACCAGTGGCGGCGCGCCTCCTCGATCGGGTCGAAGGGAAGTGGCGAGGCGGGCACGATCGCAGCAGTGTGGCAGCGGCCGCCCCGGCAGGACGGCCGGCCGGTCAGGGTCGGCGCGGGAACTTGCCGAAATCGGGGCGACGCTTCTCCTTGTAGGCCTCGCGGCCCTCCTTCGCCTCCTCGGCGCCGTAGAAGAGGAGGTTGGCGTCGTGGGCGAGCTGCTGGATGCCCGCGTAGCCGTCCTCATGAGCGTTGAAGCCGGCCTTCACGAGGCGCAGGGCGAACGGCGAGAGGGCGAGCATCTCGCGGCACCAGGAGACGGTCTCCACCTCGAGGTTGGCGAGCGGCACGACGGTGTTGACGAGGCCCATGTCGAGCGCTTCGGCGGCGTCGTACTGGCGGCAGAGCATCCAGATCTCCTTCGCCTTCTTGGGGCCGACGAGGTCGCGCAGCAGCGAGGCGCCGAAGCCGCCGTCCCAGGAGCCGACCCGCGGCCCGGTCTGGCCGAAGCGGGCGTTGTCGGCGGCGATCGTCATGTCGCAGCAGACGTGCAGGACGTGGCCGCCGCCGACCGCGTATCCCGCGACCATCGCGATGATCGGCTTCGGCAGCCGGCGCATCTGCACCTGCAGGTCGGTGACGTGGAAGCGCCCCACCCCGCCCGCCTCCGACATGTAGCCGGTGTCACCGCGGACTTTCTGGTCGCCGCCCGAGCAGAAGGCGAGGTCGCCGGCACCGGTGAAGACGATCGCGCCGACCTCGAGGTCCTCACGCGCCGCCTCGAAGGCCCGGGAGAGCTCGATCAGCGTCTGCGGGCGGAAGGCGTTGCGGACCGCGGGGCGGGCGATCGTGATCTTGGCGATCCCGTCGCCGCTCAGCTCGTAGCGGATGTCCTCGAACTCGCCCGGCCCGGCGACCCAATCGGCCCCGGGCTTCTGCACCGAATCGCTCTGCGCCATCGGCCGCAGACCCTAGATGATCGCCGGCGGGACGCGACCGCGGGGGCTGCGCAGGGCGGGGCGCGGGGGCTACGGGAGCAGGGCGGCGAGCGCCGCCGCGGCGAGGCCACGGCCGGCTTCGGCGAGCAGCGCGGCGCGGCGCAGGGCGACCCGGTCGACGAGCTTGAAGTGGACCGCTTCGGCGATCGGCCGGGAGCCCGGTTCGGGACCGGCGCTTTCGCTCGCGGCGGCGGCCGTGAAAGCTTCGTGGGAGGGGCTCAGCTGGCCTTCGGTTTCGCCGTTCAGGCCTTCTTCGCCGGGCGGGATCGCACCGGCGTTGGCGCCGCTCGCGACCGGCGCGTTCGGTTCGCCCGCCAGGCAGCGATCGATTCCCGCGGCGATCAGCCCGGCGCGGGCTTCGGCGCCCGCCGCGATCGGGTGCAGGCCGTCGGCCTGCATCAGCTGCGGGTGGGTGTGGACGAAGCCCGCCCAGTCGGGCGTCTGGGTGCCGGGGCGGGCGGCGGCGAGCTCGGCGACCACCCGGTTCTTGCCGGTGTTGTCGACGCCGTTCACGGTGAAGCCATGGATGGTCGGCACGACCAGGCAGCGGTTGCCGACGGCGGCCAGGACCTTGTGCAGGTTTTCCGCCAAGATCTGCGGATATTCGGGGTCGTCGTTGGTCCCCGCGTCGAACACGATCACCGAGTCCGAGGGTTCGTAGCTTTCGTGGAACAGGTCGAAGATCTGGTAGCTGTTGGAGCCGCCGACCGCGTTGACGGTGAGCGGCACACCGGGGAGGAGATGGTGCAGGTGGGGAGAGGTGAGTTCCTCGAGGCTGTCGCCGACGGCCAGGACGCGACCGGTCCCTTCCGCCCCGCGGGCGGCCGGCGCGAGCGCCGCGAGGGCGAGCAGGGCGGCGAGGAGCGCCGCGGCGATTCCCCTGCGTTTCGGCATCGACGCCGTTTGTACCGCACCGGGGCGCCGGCGGCGCTGATCTGCGCGGCAGTGGCGCTCGCGGCCTGCGGAGGCGGCGGCTCGAGCACGGCGGCGGGGCGCGGCGGGGCGGGCGGCGAGGCGACCGTGACGGCGAAGGCGGAAGTGGGCGGCGGCGGGCGGGGACCGGGCGGCTCCCGGACGCCGGGCGCCGCAGCCGGGGGAGCGGGCGAAGCGGGCGGCGGCGCGGCCGGCGGCGAAAGGGCGAAGACGCGGGGCGGCGGCGAGGCGAGCGGCTGCGAGGCGCGGATCGGCGACTTCGTCGCCCGCATGGACGACCTCCGCCAGGCGCTCGCGTCCGGCCTCAGCTACGCCGAATACGTGGTCCGCGTGCGGGCGGTCCGCGACGCCTACGAGGCCGTCCCGGTCGACCGGCTCGGCGCCGCCTGCCTCACCGGGCCGGCGGCCGCGGCCGAGGCCGCCTTCAACCAATACCTGCGCGCCGCCAACCTCTGGGGCGAATGCGCCGCGACGGCCGGCTGCGCCGCGAGCGAGGTCGAAGGCCGCCTCCAGCACCGCTGGCGGATCGCCGCCCAGAGCCTCGCCGCCGCCGCGCGGTGACTACGGGCCGCCGACCACGGTGGCGACGATCAGGTCGGCCCAGACGTCGGCGATGCGGTCGGCCGGGTCGGGGCCGCGGCGCCGGTACCAGGCGGGCAGCTCGTTGAGGGCGCCGAAGATGAAGTAGGTCGCGTAGTTGACGTCGAGGTCGGGGGACGCTTCGCCCGCCGCCTTCACCGCTTCGATCAGCCCCGCCAGGCGGCGCTCGTAGTCGCCGCGGATCTGGTCGACGACCTTGCGCCGCTTGCCGGTGAGGTGGGTCCACTCGTTGGCGTAGATCGAGACCCGCTCGACGTTGCGCAAGTACCAGAGGGTGCAGGCGTGGCCGAAGCTGCGCAGCCGCTCGACCGGCCGCCCCTCCACCTTGTCGGCCTCGTCCAGCATCGCCGTGAACTGGCCCGCCGAGTCCTCGAAGATCCGCGCCAGCAGGTCTTCCTTGGAGTCGATGTAGTGGTAGAGGCTGCCCTTCAGGACGCCGACCTCGGCGGCGACGTCCTGGATCGACGCCGACGCGTAGCCCTTCTTGTGGAAGACCCGGATCGCCGCCTCCAGCACGTCCTCGCGGCGATTGCGACGCTCGCGCACGCCCTCTGCCCGCTCTGCCGTCGCCTTGCTCATCCCCGCCATGCCATGAGTGCCGCCAAATGCTCGAACGAGTTTATATGGAGCGACGACTCGGCGCGTTCCCAACCGCCCTCAGGGAGCGACCGTGCGGCCACCGCAGACGTAGATCACCTGACCGTTGACGTAGTCGGCGTCGGGCGAGGCGAGGAAGGCGACGATCCCGGCCACGTCGTCGGGGGTGCCGATCCGTCCGGCCGGGATCCGCGCCACCAGCTTCGCCAGCACGTTGGGCGGCATCGCCTGGGTCATCGGCGTGTCGACCAGGCTCGGGGCGACCGCGTTGACGCGCACCCGCGGTGCCCAGCGCTGCGCGAGCGCCCGGCCGAAGCCGACCAGCCCCGCCTTGGAGGCGCTGTAGTTGGCCTGGCCGAAGTTGCCGAGCGAGGCGCGCGAGCTCATGTTGACCACCGCGGCGCCCTCCCGGTAGCGCGGCTCGAGCGCCAGCGTCAGCCGCATCGCGGCGACCAGGTTGACCTCGATCACCGCCGCGAAGTCGGCCTCGCTCATCTTCGTGGCGCGCGCGTCGCGGGTGATGCCGGCGTTGTTCACCAGCACCGTGACGTCCTCGCCCGCCGCCGCGAGGACCGCCTCGACCCCCTCCGGGCGGGTCAGGTCGGCGACCACGGCGCGCGCACCCTGCGCGGCGGCCACCGCCTCGACGGCCGGGTCGAGGTCGACCAGCAGGAGCTCGTGCCCGGCGGCGGCGAGCCGCTCGCCGATCCGCCCGCCGAGCCCGCCGGCGGCCCCGGTGACGATCGCGGTGCCGCCCCCGCCGGCCGCGCTCACGCCGGCACTTTCCCGAGGTTGGCGCCGCCGACCTGCAGGAGCTGGCCGCTGAGCCGCGAGCCGGCGAGCGTCGCGACGGTCTCCTCGACGGCCTCCTCCTCCTCGCCCTCCCCGGCGGCGACGACGTTCACCCGCCAGCCGGGCTTGGCGCCCTCGATCGCGAGCGTCCGGACCATGCCGAGGAGCCCGGTGGCGACGGCGGCATCGAGCGGCGAGCCCTGGCCGAGCAGGTCCCCCGCGGCAAGGACCACGGCGACCGGCCGGCCCTCCTCGAGCGCCGTGCGGATCGTCGCGAAAGCGCCTCCGAGGGCGGGCGCCACCGCGTCGAGATCGTCCCCGGGCGGCGCCGGGCGGACCACCAACGGCTCGACTTCCCCCTGCTCTTCGGTCATCGCGCCCGAGACTACCGAGAGCGGTTTAGTCTGCCGGTCGATGGAGGAGACCCCGGAGATCCTGTGGCGCCCCACCGCCGCCGCCGTCGAGACCTCCAACCTGACCGCCTTCACCGACTGGCTGCGGGCCGAGCGCGGCGTCGACGTCACCGCCTACCCGGAGCTCTGGCGGTGGTCGGTGGACGATCTGGAGGGCTTCTGGGGCGCGATCCTCGACTACTTCGAGGTGCCCTATGACGGCGAGCCCGCGCCGGTCCTGGCCTCGCGCCAGATGCCCGGCGCGGAGTGGTTCCCGAACCTGCGCCTCAACTGGGCCGAGCGCGCCTTCCGGGGCCGCGACGACGAGGCGGTCGCGATCCTCCACGCCTCCGAGCTCCGCGAGCTGGAGGAGATCACCTGGGGCGAGCTGCGCGAGAAGGTCGCCGCCTGCGCGGCGGGCCTGCGCTCCCTCGGCGTGGAGCGGGGCGACCGCGTCGTCGCCTACCTGCCGAACGTCGCCGAGGCGGCGATCGCCTTCCTCGCGGTCGCCTCGATCGGCGCCATCTGGTCCTCGGCCTCGCCCGACTTCGGGCCTGGCTCCGTGATCGACCGCTTCGCCCAGATCGAGCCGAAGGTGCTGATCGCCGTCGACGGCTACCGCTACGGCGGCAAGGACTTCGACCGCAGCCCGGTGGTGGCGCGGCTCAAGGCGGCGATGCCCTCGCTCGAGCACACCGTCCTCGTCCCCTACCTGGACCCCGAGGCCACGGGCTCCTCCGGGCAGGCCGACCTCGGCGAGGTCACCCTCTGGGCGGACCTCCTGGCCCACGGCGGGGGCGCCCCGCTCACCTTCGAGCGGGTCCCCTTCGACCACCCGCTCTGGGTGCTCTACTCCTCCGGCACCACCGGCCTGCCGAAGGCGATCGTCCAGGGCCAGGGCGGCATCCTCCTCGAGCAGCTGAAGAAGATGCGCCTGCACGTCGACGCGAAGCCCGGCGACCGCCTCTTCTGGTTCACGACGACCGGTTGGATGATGTGGAACTTCATCGTCTCGGGCCTGCTCACCGAGGCGGCGATCGTGCTCTTCGACGGCAACCCCGGGCACCCCGACCTGGGCGTGCTCTGGGACCTCGCCGAGCGGGCGCGGATCACCATGCTCGGCACCTCGGCGGCCTGGATCTCGGCCTGCATGAAGGCGGACGTCGAGCCGCGGGCGGGCCGCGACCTCTCGCCGCTGCGCGCGGTCGGCTCGACCGGCTCGCCCCTGGCCCCGGAGGGCTTCGACTGGGTGTACGAGCACCTGGGCGCCGACACCTGGCTCTTCTCGACCTCCGGCGGCACCGACCTGTGCACCGCCTTCGTCGGCGGCGTCCCCACCCTGCCGGTCTACCGCGGCGAGCTGCAGGGCCGGGCGCTCGGCGCCAAGGTCGAGTCCTGGGACCCGGAGGGGCACCCCCACGTCGGCGAGGTCGGCGAGCTGGTGATCACCGAGCCGATGCCCTCGATGCCGCTCTTCCTCTGGGGGGACGAGGACGGCAGCCGCTACCGGGAGTCCTACTTCGAGATGTTCCCGGGCGTCTGGCGCCACGGCGACTGGATCGAGATCACCGAGCGCGGCACGGCGATCATCCACGGCCGCTCCGACTCGACGATCAACCGCGGCGGCATCCGCATCGGCACCGCCGAGATCTACCGGGCGGTGCTCGCCGCCGAGGAGGTCACGGACGCGCTGGTCGTCGACCTGCCCCGTGAGGGGACCGACGGGGTGATCGAGCTGTTCGTGGTGCTGCGCGACGGCGCCGTGCTCGACGACGAGCTGCGCAGGGCCCTGGCCCGGGCGATCCGCGAGCGCTGCTCGCCCCGCCACGTCCCCGACCGGGTGCGGGCGATCGCCGCCGTCCCGCGCACCCTCTCGGGCAAGGTGGTCGAGGTGCCGGTCAAGCGCATCCTGATGGGGGCCGATCCGGCGGCGGTGGTGAGCCGCGACTCGCTCGCCAACCCGGAGGCGCTCGACTGGTTCGTCGGGCTCGCCGGCGAGCCGGCCTGAGCGGCCTTACCCGGTCGGCGTACACCCCGACGTCAGCGTTCTGACGGACCGCCGCTCCGGGGCCGGTGGAAATCCCCCACGTCCGTAACGTGCATTGCCCGCAGCCAGATCCTCAAATCCGACCGAAAGGAGAGCCATGGCGGAAACCACGCAGCTGCAGCCCCTCGACGGCGTCCTGGCCAAGCTCGACCGCGAGCTCGCCGCAGGGGACGGCACCACCTACAAGCGCCTTCTCTGCGAGGACGCCACCGTCGTCGTCCCGAGCCGCGTCCTCGACAAGGGGGAGGCGATCACCGGGATCGACGAGGCGGGCGGCTGGGACGACTTCCAGTTCGCCAACGAGCGCGAAGAGCGGCTCGGCCCCGACGCCGCCTGGATCACCTACCGGTTCACCGGTCACCGCGGCGTCTTCGAATACGACGCCCAGCTGTCGAGCATCTACCGGCGCGAGGAAGACGGCTCCTGGCGCCTGCAGCTCCACCAGCAGACGCCGCTCGAATAGCCGCGCCCCGGCTCGGGGCCGTGGCCGCGGCCGTCAGCCGGCGCGCAGGAAGGCGTCGAGCGCCGCGAGGGCCGGCTCCGGGTCGCGCCTGCCGACCCCGATGCGGAAGCGGTCGCCGGGCACCGGCCCGAGCGCCGAGGCGAAGATGCTCGCCGGCAGCAGGATGACGCCCGCCCGCTCGACCAGCGCGCGGCAGAACGCCTCCACCCCGTCGTCTCCCAGGTAGCGCGGGAAGGAGACGCAGCCCGCCCGCGGCGCCTCCCACTCCAGCCGGTCGGGGTGCTCGCGGAAGAGCGCCTCGAAGCGGGGCAGGTTGGCCGCGATGATCCCCCGGTTGCGGGCCTGGATCGACTCGCCGCCCCGCAGCGCGATGGTCGCCAGCGCCTCGCTCGTCGTCGCGTTGCAGATCGAGGTGTAGTGCTTGCGGCGCTCGAGCCGCTCCAGCAGGTCGCGGTGCCGGGTGGCGAGCCAGCCGATCCGCAGGCCGGGCAGCCCGTATGACTTCGACATCACACCCAGCGAGAGCGCCGTCGCCGACAGCTCGGCCGCCTGCGCCGGCGGCTCGGTGCCGGGCGCCTCGAGGCCGCGGTAGACCTCGTCGCTCAGCAGCGTCGCGCCGTGGTCGGCGCAGAGCCCGGCGAGCGCCTCGAAGGCGGCCCGGTCGGCGACCGCGCCGGTCGGGTTGTTGGGGAAGTTGACCGCGACCAGGGACGTGTTCGGCCGCAGCCGGGCGGCGATCGCGTCGACGTCGAGCGCCCAGCCCGACTCGGGGTCGAGGACGATGCCCTCGACGTCGGCCCCGGCGGCCAGCGGGATGCTCTCGAAGGACTGGTAGTTGGGGACGGTGACGAGCGCGTGGTCGCCGGGCCCGGCCAGCTCCTGCAGCGCCCAGAAGAGCGCCTCCTCGGCGCCGGCGAAGGTGAGCACGTGCTCGGGGCCGAGGCCGGCGTAGAGGGCCGCGATCGCCTCGCGCAGCTCCTCCCCTCCCCAGGTCGGGGCGTAGGAGAGCGAGAGGCGCCCGAAGGCCGCGGCCTCCTCCGGGCCGGCCAGCGCGAGCAGCTCCTCGACGCTGATCGACTCGGCGTCGGAGGCGGTCAGGTGGTGCGGCGCGCCGAACTCCCAGACGCCGAGGTATTCCTCGAGGCGGAAGGGCGCGAGGTCGGCGGGCATGGCCACCGGGCGAAGATAGCCGCTCGGCGGCGGCGGTCCGACGCGGTGCGGGAAGCGCCGCCCCCACCGCCGAAGCTCCGTGCCCGGCGCGTCCGTACCCAAAAAGAGGGCCGCCCCGAAGGACGGCCCTCTCGAGCTGGTGCATGGCAACGTGCTCGTGACACTGCGGCCGGGTGGGACAAAGCCCGACCTCCACGCGCACGCCGGTGCCCGGGTTGGATTCCACCGGGCGCCCGAACCAGTGCGGCGCCTAGCGGCCCTGCACCTCCAGAGTCCCTTCAAGCATGTGACTCAAAATTAGGACCACCTCCTTTCTCTGGTCTGACGATTGAAGCACACGCCGGCGGCGGCTTCGCGAACCCGCTCGGCGGGGGTGCGGCCACCCCGTTTCCCGGCCTCCCGCCCGCCCCGCGCCACGGCGTCGCGCACCCCCGCTTCGGGGGTCGGTCGAGCCCGCCGACGGTGCCGCCCGCCTAACCTGCCGGACATGGATCTCGGTGACTTCGGCGTCTGGACGTCCTACCGGCAGATCGGGGAGGAGAACGCGGCGGAGGCGGCGCGGGCCGCCGAGGCGGCCGGCTATGACGCCTTCTGGCTGGGCGGCTCGCCGCGGCTGGAGCAGGTGCGCGGCCTCCTGGAAGGCTCCGGCCGGCTGGTGGTCGGCACCTCGATCGTGAACATCTGGGGGTACGACCCGGCCGAGCTGGCGCGCGAATACGCCGCCCTGGAGGCCGACTTCCCGGGCCGCGTCTGCGTCGGGATCGGGGTCGGGCACCCGGAGGCGACCAGCGACTACAACCGGCCGCTGACCAACCTCGAAGCGTTCCTCGACGGCATCGACGCCACCGCCGCGCCGATCCCGGTCGAGCGCCGCATCCTCGCCGCGCTCGCGCCGAAGATGCTGGCGACGAGCGCCCGCCGCTCGCTCGGCACGATCCCCTACTTCACCTCCGTCGACCACACCCACGCCGCGCGGGCCGCGGTCGGCCCCGACGCCCTGGTCGTCCCCGAGGTCGCCTACGTGCTCGACGAGGACGTCGAGCGGGCGCGGGCCACGGCGCGCCGCTACGCGAAGCTCTATCTCGGCCTGCGCAACTACACCAACGCGCTGCTCGCACACGGCTTCGAGCCGGCCGACCTCGCCGACGGCGGCTCCGACCGGCTGATCGACCACGTGATCCCGCACGGCGGCCCCGCCGACGTCGCCGCAGCGGTCCGCCTGCACCTCGAGGCGGGCGCCGATCACGTCGCCGTGCAGGCGCTCGGCGCCAAGGGGATCCCCGCCGACGCGTGGGCCGATCTCGCCACCGCGCTGCGCTGAGCAGCCAGTACCTTTAGGGGCATGCCCGAGCTCAGGTCACGCACCGTCACCCACGGCCGCAACATGGCCGGCGCCCGTGCGCTGCTCCGCGCCACCGGCGTCGAGCGCGAGGACTTCGGCAAGCCGATCGTCGCGATCGCCAACTCCTACACCCAGTTCGTCCCCGGCCACACCCACCTGCAGCCGGTCGGCGAGGTGGTCGCCGCCGCGGTCCACGCGGCGGGCGGCGTGCCGCGCGAGTTCAACACGATCGCGGTCGACGACGGGATCGCGATGGGCCACGGCGGGATGCTCTACTCGCTGCCCTCGCGCGACCTGATCTCCGACTCGGTCGAGTACATGGTCAACGCCCACTGCGCCGACGCGCTCGTCTGCATCTCCAACTGCGACAAGATCACGCCGGGGATGCTGAACGCGGCCCTGCGGCTCGACATCCCCACCGTGTTCGTCTCCGGCGGGCCGATGGAGGGCGGCACCGCGGTGCTCGAGGACGGCACGGTGCGCAAGCGGGTCAACCTGATCTCGGCGATCGCCGACGCGGTCGCGACCGAGGTCTCCGACGACGACATCGCGCGGATCGAGGAGGCGGCCTGCCCGACCTGCGGCTCCTGCTCGGGGATGTTCACGGCCAACTCGATGAACTGCCTGACCGAGGCGCTGGGCGTGGCGCTGCCCGGCAACGGCACGACGCTCGCCACCCACACGGCGCGCAGGCGGCTGTACGAGGACGCGGGCCGCACCGTCGTCGAGCTGTGCCGGCGCTGGTACGAGGAGGACGACGCGAGCGTGCTGCCGCGCCGGATCGCGACCCGCGAGGCGTTCGAGAACGCGATGACCCTCGACATCGCGATGGGCGGCTCGACCAACACCGTGCTGCACCTGCTGGCCGCCGCCCAGGAGGCCGGCGTCGACTTCACGATGGCCGACATCGACGCGCTCTCGCGGCGCGTCCCCTGCATCTGCAAGGTCGCCCCGAGCGGCGACTACCTGGTCGAGGACGTCCACCGGGCGGGCGGCATCCCGGCGATCCTCGGCGAGCTACGCCGCGGCGGCCTGCTGAACGAGGACGTCGGGAGCATCCACGCCGACTCGCTCGACGATTGGCTCGGGAGGTGGGACGTGCGCGGCGGCGACGCCTCCGACGAGGCGGTCGAGCTGTGGCACGCGGCGCCCGGCTGCCGGCGCTCGGCGACCGCCTTCTCGCAGTCGGAGCGCTGGGAGTCGCTCGACCTCGACGCCGCCGCGGGCTGTGTCCGCGACCGCGCCCACGCCTACTCGGCCGATGGCGGCCTGGCGATCCTCCACGGCAACCTCGCCGAGCGCGGCTGTGTGGTGAAGACCGCGGGCGTCGACGAGTCGATCCTCACCTTCCGCGGCCCCGCGGTGGTGCTGGAGTCCCAGGAGGAGGCGGTCGAGGCGATCCTCGGCGGCCGGATCGCGGCGGGCGACGTGGTGGTGATCCGCTACGAGGGGCCGAAGGGCGGCCCCGGCATGCAGGAGATGCTCTACCCGACCTCCTACCTGAAGGGCCTCGGGCTGGGCGCCAAGTGCGCGCTGCTCACCGACGGCCGCTTCAGCGGCGGCACCTCGGGTCTCTCGATCGGCCACGTCTCGCCGGAGGCGGCGGCGGGCGGCGCGATCGCCCTGGTCGAGGACGGCGACGAGATCGCGATCGACATCCCCTCGCGGTCGATCGAGCTGCGGGTGGACGAGGCGGTGCTGGAGGAGCGGCGCGAGGCGCTGCTCAGCGGGGCCGGCTACGCGCCGGCGGCGCGGGAGCGGGTCGTCTCCCCCGCCCTGCGCGCCTACGCGGCGATGGCGACCTCGGCCGACACGGGCGCGGTGCGCGACGTCGACGCGGTCGAGCGGGCGATGGCCGAGGCGGCCCGACGCGGCGGCGCCGAGCTGCCTGCGGTCTGACGCCGGGGCCCCTAGGCGGCGATCAGGCTGAGTTCGCCGGTCTCGGCGGGCGGGAGAACCTCCTCGACGGCCTCGAGCGAGGTGTCGGTGCGGGAGAGGAGGTAGATCTGGGCGACGGCGTCGCGCTGACTGACACCTCGCCGCTCGCTGACAGGCTTGCCGTCGCGGTACAGGGTGACATTCCAGGTCTTGTCCATGATGCGTCTCTTCCGTGTGGCTTGATCTTGTATACCAATGGTGCGGCCTGGCCGGGCGGGCGTTTGTGACCGCGCTCACTCGGTGACGGGTGTCACATCGGGCGCCGCCCGTTAGATTCCGGGGTCGATGCTTGCCGCCCGCGCCGTCGCCGCCTCGCCCGAAGACCCGCTGTCCGCGCTCGAGGTCGGCCAGGTCGACGAGCCCGACGTGCCCGACGGCTGGGCGCTGGTCGAGGTCAGGGCGGTCTCGCTGAACCACCACGACGTCTGGTCGCTGCGCGGCGTCGGCCTGCCGCCGGAGCGGCTGCCGATGATCATCGGCTGCGACGCGGCCGGGATCGACGAGAAGGGCGAGGAGGTGATCGTCCACGCGGTGATCGGCGACCCGGACTTCCCGGGCGGCGAGATCATCGACCCCGGCCGCACCCTGCTCTCCGAGCTGCACCCGGGGACGCTCGCCGAGCGGGTCGCGGTGCCGCGCCGCAACCTCGTCCCGAAGCCGGACTCGCTCAGCTTCGAGGAGGCCTGCTGCCTGCCGACCGCCTGGCTCACGGCCTACCGGATGCTGTTCGACCGCTCCGGCCTGCGACCCGGCCAGACGGTGCTCGTCCAGGGCGCCGGCGGCGGCGTCGCCAGCGCCGCGATCGAGCTGGGACGGGCGGCGGGCTTCCGCGTCTGGGCGACCAGCCGCGAGCAGCGCAAGCTCGACTTCGCCACCGAGTGCGGCGCCCACGCCGTGTTCGAGTCCGGGGCGCGGCTGCCGGAGAAAGTCGACGCCGTGCTGGAGACGGTCGGCAAGGCGACCTGGGGCCACTCGCTGCGCTCGCTGCGGCCGGGCGGCCGGATCGTCGTCGCCGGCTCGACCAGCGGCCCCGACCCGTCGGCCGAGCTGAACCGCGTCTTCTTCAAAGAGCTGGAGGTGGTCGGCTCGACGATGGGCACGCTCGACGAGCTGCACCGCCTCGTCTCCTTCATCGACGTCAGCGGCATCCGTCCGCGGATCGACAAGGAGCTGCCGCTCGCCGAGGTGGCCGAGGGCATCCGGGCGCTCGCCGAAGGCGACGTCCTCGGCAAGATCGTCATCAAGCCGTAGAGCGACCCCGGTCGCGCCCGGCCGACCGTGGCACCCGCCGAGCCGCGGCGCCCAACCGCCCGTGGCGCCCGTCCAGCCACAATGCGGTCGACCTTTGGCCCGGCCGCGGAGACGCGGTCGACCCTTGGCCCGGTATCCGGGCGTAAGGACGACCGCGCCGGCCCGGGCGGGCGAAAGGACGACCGCATGGCGCGCAGGCCGGCTCGGAACGGCGCCAGGTTCGCCCACGGCACCGCGGCGAGGTCGTCCCCGGCCGCCCGGTACATGTCCTCGAAGTCGGGTGGCCGCTCCACGCGCCAAGATACGCGGAGTCGCCCGGTTTACCTCTACATCATTTTGGGTAGCATCTGGCGCGGGAATCGACCAGGGAGGCGACTGTGCCGAAGGGACTGCTGCGACGTGTGACTCTCGGGCTGGCGATGGCGGCTTTGGGGCTGGTGCTGATCGCGCCCGCCGCGCAGGGCGCGCCGCCGACGCCGGAAGAAGACCCCTTCTACGAATACGCGGGCTCGACGCCGCTCGCCGAAGTCACCCCGGGGACGGTGCTGAAAACCCGCACCCTCAGCTACCACGTCGCCGGCCTGCCGCTGCCGGTGCGGACGGTGCAGCTCCTCTACCGCTCGACCTCCGAGCTCGGCGAACCGACCGTCAACGTCACCTCGGTCCTGAGGCCGCCGATCACGATCGGCGGCCCGCAGGTCGTCGCCTACCAGTCCTTCTACGACTCGCTCAACCCCGTCGACGAGCCCTCCTACGCGATCTCCGGCGGGCTCACCCTGGGCGGCGCGATCCCCCAGGTCGAGTCGGCCCTGATCGGCCCCGAGCTGCTGGCCGGACGGACCGTGGTCGTCGCCGACACCGAGGGCGAGCAGGCCGACTTCGCCGCCGGTCCCGAGTACGGGATGAACACGCTCGACAGCCTGCGCGCGGCGCTCGCCTCGCCCGCCACCGGCCTCGCCGCGACGCGGAAGATCGGCCTGATCGGCTACTCGGGCGGCGCGATCGCCACCGAGTGGGCGGCCGAGCTGGCGCCCAGCTACGCACCGGAGGTGAACGGCAAGCTGGTCGGGGCGGCGATGGGCGGCGTCCTGGTGGATCCGGCCCACAACCTCCACTACGTCGAAGGCAGCCTCAACTGGGCGGGGGTGATGCCGATGGCGATCGTCGGCGTCTCGCGCGCCTTCCACATCGACCTCACCCCCTACATGAGCGAATACGGCAAGCGGGTCGCCGCGAAGCTCGAAAAGGCCTCGATCGCCGAAGCGCTCGGCCACTACCCCGGCCTCACCTGGGCGCAGCTGGCGAAGCCCGAATACGCGACGCCGGAGAGCATCCCCGTCTACGTGCACACCGTGAACCAGCTGATCATGGGGACGGGCGGCACGCCGACCGCGCCGCTCTTCATCGGCCAGGGAGCGCTGGGCGAGCTGGAAGGGACGGCGGGCGACAAGCCCGGGATCGGCGAGGGCGACGGCGTGATGATCGCCGGCGACGTCCGCACGCTCGCCCGCGAGTACTGCGAACGGGGCGACAGGGTCCTCTACGACCAGTACGAGCTGGGCCACGTCACCGCGGCCGTCCCCTGGATCGGGACCGCGGTCCCCTGGCTAGCCGGCCGCTTCGCCGGCCTCCCGGCGCCGCAGAGCTGCGGCAGCATCGCGCCCGGCAACCCGTTGACGCCGATCGCCGAATGAACGGCGCTCAGCGGGCCGCGGCGGCTTCCGACTCGACCTGGCGGTTCCACTCGGCTTTGTCGGCGCGCCAGCCTTCGTCGGTGAGGGTGCGCTTCCAGTAGCCGGTGGCCGACAGCGCCTCGCCGGGGACGCCGCGGTCGACGACCAGGTGGCGGCGGGCGAGGCGGACCGCGGTCGCCTCGCCGTGCAGGAAGACCTGCGGGGTGCCGGCCGGGAAGTCGAGGGCGGCGATCGCCGCGGCGAGCTGCTCCTCGGCATCGCCGTGCAGCCAGTGCAGGTGCAGGTCGCCGGGCGAGTCGAGCCCGATCTCCTCCTCCGGCCCGTGGACCTGGAGGAAGACGTGGACCGGCGCGCCCGCCGGGACCCGCGGCAGCGAGGCGGCGATCGCCGGGATGACGCTGGTGTCGCCCGCCATCAGGTGCCAGGCGGCCCCCGGGTCGGGTGCGTAGCCACCGCCCGGGCCGCGCAGCCCGAGCGTGTCGCCGACCTTGGCCGCCGCCGCCCAGGGGCCCGCGATCCCCTCGTCGCCGTGGACGACGAAGTCGATCGTCAGCAGCAGGCGCTCCGGGTCCCAGTCGCGCACCGTGAAGGTGCGGACCTTCGGCCGCTCGTCATCCGGCGCCCCCTCGCGCGGGAACTGCAGCTTCACGTAGTGGTCGGTGAACTCGCCCACCGCGAACCCCGCCAGGCCCTCGCCGCCGAAGACGATTCGGATCACGGCCGGGGTGAGGCGCTCGACCGATTCGACCCGGCCGGTGCGGATCGGGCGGTCGCGGGCGCGTGCCTTGTCGGGGGGGGTGGCGATGGCCCCAGGTTATTGAGGGCGCCCGGTGTGCTCGAGGATGGCCTCGGCGAGCAGCGGCCAGAGCGGCTCGGGGCGGTCGTGTCCCATGTCCTCGACCAACAGCAGGCGGGCGCCGGGGACCAGCGCGGCGGTGCGCTCGCCGCCGTCCGGCCGGATCAGGGTGTCGTCGAGGCCGTGGACGACGAGGGTCGGGACGGCGAGGGAGCGCAGCCCGGCGGCGCGCGAGCCGGTCGCCAGGATCGCGGCGAGCTGCCGGCTCACCCCCTGCGGGTAGAAGCAACGGTCGTAGCTCGCCGCGGCGAGCGCCTCGAGGCGGGCGCGGTCGCCGTAGCGGCGCGAGGCCCAGATCATCGCCTTGGCGGCGGAGGCCTCGATGTAGGCGGCGCGCTCCGTGGGCGCCGGCGTCAGCAGCGCGGCGAGCGCCTCCTGGGTGGGCCGGCCGTACTCGGGCTCGCCGGTCGTCGACATCATCGAGGTCAGCGAGAGCAGCCGGTCCGGGCGATCGATCGCCAGCTGCTGGGCGATCATCCCGCCCATCGAGGCGCCGAGCAGGTGGGCGCGGTCGATCCCGAGCCCGTCGAGCAGCGCCAGGCAGTCGCCCGCCAGGTCGCTCAGCGTGTAGGGGGCGAGGGCGGCGATCGCGTCGGCGTCCCCGGCCCCGGCCGCCGCGCCCACCGCCTCCATGTCGACCTCGACGCCGTCGAGCTTCGTGGAGAGGCCGGCGTCGCGGTTGTCGAACTCGACCACGAAGCGCCCGCCCGCGGCGAGCAGCTCCGAGAAGCCGCGCGGCCAGGCGATCAGCTGCGCGCCGTAGCCCATCACCAGCAGCAGCGGCGGGTCGGCCGGGGAGCCGATCGTCTCGTAGGCGAGGTCGATCCCCGCGGGCGTCGGCATCTTCGGCATCGCGGCACGATCCCACAACGCCGCCGCGCCGGGTCTCGCACGCCTCCGCCCACGCGCCGGGCGGAGCGAGCACGCGGCGCGCTCGGGGCTCGATCAGGCCGCGCGGGTGCCGGCCGCACCGGTGGCGCGGCCGGCTTCGAGGGCGACGACGACATGGGTCATCGGCAGGCCCACCTCGCGGCGGGTCCGCTCGACGACATCATGCTCGAGCCAGCGCGACTCGCCGGGCGGCAGGGTCGAGATGACGATCTCCTCGGCGGGGAAGACGCGCAGGGCGTCCTCGATCGCCATGTTCGGGTCGGGATCGCCGAGCTCCGCCCGGACCTCGAGGCCGGCCCCGCGCAGCGCGGCGACCGAGCGGGCGAGGCGCTCGCGCGCCAGGTCCATGCCCTCGTCCACGTCGGAGGCCCAATGGGCGGCGCGCGAGCCGACCAGCGCCGGCGAGACGAGCATCACCTCGCAGCGACTGCCGCGGCAGCGGTTGCGGATCTCCTCCAGCAGCTCGCGGCCTGCGGCGGTCTGGTTGGCGACGACGAGGATGCGGCGCCGGTCGCCGGGGGCCTGCGGCGCGGCGACGTTGCGCGGCTCGGCGCCGCGGGAACCGCGCCAGGCGATTCCGATGCCGAGCCCGCTCAGCAGGGCGGCGAGGAGAATCCCGTAGACCGGCCTGGTGAGAAGGGTGAGGGCGACCACGAGGGCCGCGGCGACCCCGATCGCGAGGACGAGGCGAAAGACGTCCGCCTCTGAACGAAGCGGGCTGTGCATTGGACGATTGTAGCTTGCGTCACGAGGTCTGGCTACCCCTTTGCGCCCGTGCTCGCCTGCCGTCACCCGGCGCGGCGGGCCCGGGGGCCGAGCCGCCCGTCGTGCTCAGGGGCGGGGGCGGGAGCGGCAGGCGGCACGGAGCTTCGCGTGGGCGTGGCTGCCTTCGCCGGTCACCACCACGGTGATGTGGCATGCGACGTCGCCGGTGCGCGTCCGGCCGCGGCTGACGAACCCGCAGCGCACCTTGTGGCGCGTGCGCCGCCGGCAGCCCTTGAAGCTCAATCGGTCGATCCGCGGGTTGTGGTCGGCGTAGCGGTGGGCCTTGTGCGTCGCCGCCCGTCTGGCGGCCGCCTTGTTCAGCTTGGGAGGCTTCGGGCGCCCGGTCGTCGCCCCCGGACCGCCATCCCCGCCGCCGCCCGGCGTCGAGGAGCACGGGCACGGCAGGCTCTCGCAGACGATCCCGTCGCTGTCCGCGTCGAGGTTGTAGGGGTCGCCCGGCAGCAGGTATTCCTCGGCTTCCGCCTGGTTCGCGAAGTCGGAGCAGTTGTAGTCGCGCGCCGCCGCCTTCGGCGCCGCCGCCACCGCCAGGCAGAGCGCGCCGAGCAGCGCGAGCGCGAACGAGGTCCCCAGACGTCCCACGGCGACAACGTACCGACTTCGGCACCAGGCTGACACGAAGGCGTTGCGGCTCGGCCGGCGGTCGGCAGGCGTGCGCCTATCGGACCCGAGGTCGGCCGCGCCCGCCCCGCGGGGCGGGACGCGGCCGTTCCCGGCGCTAGACCTTTTCGCAGGGCCGCCAGGGCTTCGCGAACAGTTCCACGCCCTTGCGGATCGAGGAGAAGCCGAGCCGCCTGGCCTTGGCGCAGAACTTCGCCGGCGGCAGTTCGTACTCGGCCTCGAACACCGCCTTGCCGGCTTCGACGAAGGGCTTGAAGAAGCCGCATTCGTTGTACTGGAAGCACTCCTCGACGACCGCGAAGTCGAAGTTGCCGACCAGCTGCCTGGCCTGCCGCGGGTCGTTCTTCAGCGCCACCGACATGCCGCGCCGGTGCACCTGGTTGGCGATCCAGCGGTTGTAGCGGAGCTGCTGGCGGCGGGTGATGTTGAAGCCCGTCTTGTTTTCCCAGCCCGCGATGTTGTCGGGCTCGACCGCGTCGAAGCCCTTGTGCGCGCACATCGCGATCCGCCGCTTCATGACCCCGGCGAACTCGTGGAAGTGGGCGACGTCGAGCCAGCGCTCTTCGGGATAGCCTTCGTAGCGGTTGCCGAGCGCCGACTTCGGGAACTTGGAGGCATCGGGACGGTATTCCTCCCAACTGCCGACGTCGAGATAGCAGATGACCTTCACGCCCTTGCGGTGCAGCTTGGCAACGGTGCGCTTCGGCGTTTCGAACCCGTCGACCTCGTACACGCAGGCGGGCACCCCGGTGTCGATCTTGCCCTGCAGCTGCCACTGCCAGCCGGCGGTCTGGGGGCCGGGATGCCAGCGGCCGTGGCGGTCGCCCGGGTGGTGGCTCTTGCACTTGGGGAAGGCCGCGTTTCCGTTCGCGGCGGCGTTGCCGTTCGTCGCGGCGGCGGCCGAGGGTCCGGCGGCGAGCGGCGCGAGGAGCGCCGCCAAGGCGGCGAGCGGCAAGGCGAGGGCCGCCCACCGGCGGCCGCACCTTGATGACTTGATGGTTCTCTGTCTGATGTCCATGTGCCCAGCATGCCCCGCCGGCGCCCGCCCGAAGCCGGGGAACGCCGCGGGCCTCATCGAACCCTCACGAAGCCGCGGGGCGCCGCGCGTAGGGTGCGGCAGGTGCGTGTGCTCGTGATCGACGACGACGATGGGCTCCGCGACGGCGTGGTCGTCTCACTGCGCGCCTCCGGCCTCGGCGCCGACGGGGCGGCGAGCGTCGCCGCCGCCCGCCGCCTGCTCGCCGGCCACAGCTACGACTGCCTGGTCCTCGACCGAATGCTTCCCGGCGGCGACGGGCTGCAGCTGCTGAGCGACCGCGCCGAGGGGCCGGAGCGCCCGCCGGTGCTGGTCCTGACCGCCCGCGACGCGGTCCGCGACCGGGTCGAAGGGTTCGAGCGCGGCGCCGACGACTACCTGGTGAAGCCGTTCGCGATGGCCGAGCTGATCGCCCGGGTGCGCACCCTGTGCCGGCGGCGCGAGTCGATCGCCCCGTCGAAGCTCGCCGCCGGCGACCTCGAGCTCGACACCGCCCGACGGCAGGTGCGCCGCGCCGGCGTGCTGCTGTCGCTGACCGCGAAGGAGTACGCGGTGCTGGAGCTGCTGCTCTCGCGCCAGGGGGCGGCGGTGAGCCGCGAGGAGCTGGTCGAGCACTGCTGGGACGAGCTGACCGCGCCGATGTCGAACGCGGTCGACGTGGTGGTCAGCCAGCTGCGCCGCAAGCTCGGTGACCCGCCGCCGATCGCCACCGTGCGGGCGGTCGGCTACCGGATCGATGCCTGAGCTGCGGCTGCGCGCCCGGCCCTTCGAGCGCGAGGCGCCGTCGCCGGCGATCCGGCGGCTGCGGCGGCTGCGGGTCTCGCTGACCCTGCTGTTCACCGCGGCGATGGCGGTCGGCCTCGCGGCGCTGGCGCTGCTCGTCATCCACAAGGACTCCCAGGCCCGGCTCGACTCGCTGCAAGGGGTGATGGGACGGCGCGCCACCGGCTCCTCGCGGCTCATCTACTACTCGAACCGCGGCAAGCTGCGGCTGGACGGGCTGCGCGAAGACGACCTCACCGCCGGGACGCCGGAAATCCGCGTCTTCGACGGCACCGGGCCGCGCCCCCGCCAGATCTTCGAGGGGGTCGAAGACCAGCTGCCGCTGGCCTACGCGCAGCTGGCGGCGATCGCCCACCGGGCGACGCGGACCGAACACCTCGTCGCCACCACGGCCACCGACGGCACCGGGGCCCGGGTGCGCCTGCTGGCGGCACCCTTCTACCGCGACCCGAACGGCGACGCGGCGGGGGCGGTGGTGTCGGCGGCCTCGCTGTCGGGAATCGAAGCGGGGCACCGGGAACTGGTGGTGACGATCGTGGTCGCCTGCGCGGGCCTGCTGGCGCTCTCGGCGATCGCGGGCTTCCTGCTCGCCGGGCGCAGCCTGCGGCCGGCTGCGCGCAGCCTCTCCCAGCAGGAAGCGCTGCTGGCCGACGCGGCGCATGAGCTGCGCACGCCGATCGCCTCGATCCGGGCGACCTTGGAAGCGGCACAGCTCGAACCGGCGGCGACCGCGGCGGCGGTCGAGGAGGCGCGGGCGACCAGCGCCCGGATGGGCGACACGGTCGACGCGCTGCTCGCCTGGGCGCGGCTCGAAGCCGGGGCCGAGCCCACCGAGCCGACCGAGCTGCGGCTCGACCAGCTGGTCGAGGACCTGGCGGGAGAGCTCGACCCGGACAGCCGGATCGAGCTCGAGACCGAGCCGGTGGTCGTCGTCGGCGACCCCACCCTGATCCGCATCGCGGTCCGCAACCTGCTCGACAACGCCCTTCGCCACGGGGTCGAGCCGGGCCACGACCCGACCGTCCTGGTCACCGTCGCCGCGGGCGCCGTGGCGGTCTCCGACCGCGGCCCCGGCCTCGACGCCGAGGAGCTCGTGGGCGAGCCGGCGGCGCGCTTCAGCTCCGGGGCGCGCGGCGGGACGGGGCTCGGCCTCTCGATCGCGGCGCGAATCGCCGAGCTGCACGGCGGCGAGCTGACCGCCCGCGGCCGCGACGGGGGTGGCACCGAACTGCTGATCTCCCTCGAGCCCGCGGCCGCCGAGGTGTAATAGGTACGGCGAGGCGGACCGGGTGGCTGCGCCTGCGGCCGCCCTCCGAACTTCGCGGCGCGGCCTAGGCCCGCTCGAGCACGACGATCGGGATCTCGCGTTCGGTTTTCTCCTGGTAGTTGTCGTAGTCCGGCCAGGCTTCGGCCATCTTCTGCCACATCCGCGGCTTCTCCGCCGGGCCGGCGGTGCGGGCGCGGGCCTTGAAGCGGTCGCCTTTGACCTGGACCTCGACCTCCGGCTCGGCCTCCAGATTGAGGAACCAGGCGGGCGGCGCGTCGGCGCCGCCCTTCGAGGCGACGATCAGGTAGTCGTCGCCGTCGGCCTCGAAGATCAACGGGTTGATCCGCTCCTCGCCGGACCTGCGTCCCTTGGTGAAGAGCAGCAGGATCTTGGAGTCGTTGCGCCAGCGATAGCCCTCCTCGCCGTCGGTCTCCATGTAGCGGCGGACGTGCTCGGGGCCGAATAGATCGCTTGAAGTGGTCATATCGGCCCAGGCTAGACGACCGGTCCCACGCCGACACCCCCGACCCTCGCCGCACCCGCGCAGGCGCCCGTCTCTTCCCACCTGCCGACCGGAGGAAGGGACGGACGGGCGCACCGTCGTTGCCCGGCTCGCCGTCGCGCGGACCTGCGGTGGCGCCCACCACCGTCGAGGAGGTGACGGCAGGTGGAGGACCCTTGAGCGGGTGACACTCGTCCGACCCGTCGAGTACTCCGTAGCCGTAAGGGAATCGTCATTTCTTCTGGGGAGGATCGACGCCTTGCGTCCCTGCATCGTCGTCATCGCCAAGTCGCCACAGCCGGGTCGGTCGAAGACGCGGCTCACCCCGCCCTGCGAGCCCGAGCAGGCGGCGCGGCTGGCGATGGCGGCGCTCGCCGACACGCTCGCGGCGGTGGCCGAGGTGCCCTGCGGCGAGCGGCTGCTCGCCCTCGCGGGCCCGGCCGGCGACTGGGTCCCGCCCGGGTTCCGGGTCGTCGACCAGGGCGAGGGCCCGCTGGAGCGCCGCCTCGCCCACGTCTTCTCGCGCTGCGCCGGACCGACCTTCCTGATCGGCATGGACACGCCGCAGGTCGACGCCGAGCTGCTGGAGCGCTCGCTGGCGAGACTCATGGCGCCCCGCACCGACGCGGTGCTGGGGCACGCCGAGGACGGCGGCTGGTGGGCGATCGGGCTGCGCCGACCCGACCCGCGCGCCTTCGCCGGGGTGCCGATGAGCACCGCGGTGACCGGCATCCGCCAGGAGGAGGCGCTGCGGGCGCTCGGCCTGCGGACCGCGCCGCTGCCGCGGCTGCGCGACGTCGACCTGATCGACGACGCGCGAGCGGTCGCCGCCGCCGCGCCGGAGGGCCGCTTCGCGGGGGCGCTGGAGGAGGTGGAGGCGGCGCTGTGCGTGAGCTGAGGCAGATCGACGCGATCGCGCTGTACGAGGAGGCGCTGCGCGAGCCCACCGGGGCCGGCGGCCTGCACGCGGTCGACGCCGACGGCAGCCGGCGGCGGCTGCCGATCGGCCGCTGGCTGGGCACGCCGGACGCCGGCGAGGACGCGCTGCTGGAGCGCGCCGTCGGGCCGGTGCTCGACATCGGCTGCGGGGCCGGTCGCCACGTCGTCGCGCTGCGCCGGCGGGGCCTCGAGGCGCTCGGCGTCGAGCTCGCCCCGGCCGCCGCGGCGATCGCCCGCGCGCGCGGCGCGCGCGTCGTCGAGGGATCGATCTTCGAGGCGGCGCTCGCGGGCGGCTGGGCGACGGTGCTGCTGCTGGACGGCAACATCGGGATCGGCGGCGACGCGACGACGCTGCTGCGCCGCGCCGCCGAGCTGGTGGAGCCGGGCGGCCAGGTGCTGGTCGAGCTGGAGCCGCCCGCGAGCGCCTCGCGGGCGCGGCGGGTGCGGCTGGAGAGCCCGCGCGCGACCAGCGGCTGGCTGCCCTGGCACTTCGTCGCCGCCGACGAGGTCGGTGGCCCGGCGGCGGCAGCCGGGCTGGCGGTCGCCGAGCTGTGGACCGAGGGCGGGCGCTGGTTCGCGCGCCTGCGCAGGGAGGAGCGACGGTGAGCGACGCCGCCGGCGCACCCGCCGTCGCCCGGCCGCGCGAGGGAGGCCGCCTATGAGCACCGGCACGCTCGGCGACCGCCGGGCCGCGGCGCCCGCGCCCATGCCGGCGCCCGCCGATCCCCGGCGGCGCCCCCGGGCCCGCGCCGCGGTCCTCCTCCCCGCCGCGGTCTGCGGCGGGGCGCTCCTCGTGCTCGCCGTCGGCCTGGCGGCGAAGGCGGCCGGCGCCTACTGGGGCGCGCCGGCGCAGCCGCTGGTCGTCTTCCTGCGGCCCGCGCTCTCCACCTGGGCCCTGCCCGCCGCCGCGGTCCTCGCCGCCGCCCTCCTCGCCGCCCTGCGGCTGCGTCGCGCCGCGGTCGGGCCGGCGACCTTCGCCGCCGCCGGCTTCGCGCTGACGCTGGCGACGCGGGTCGCGCTCAACGTCTTCCGCGCCGGGCCGCCGGGGCTCGACCAGCCGTTCGTCGTGCGCGCCGTCGGCGAGGGGCGCACCGAGTACCTCCCAGGGCTGCGCTTCCTCGAACCGGGCGTCGGCCGCTTCCTCTCCCACTTCCCGGAACTGGTCCCGGCCCTGCCGATCCAGTCGGCCGGCCACCCGCCGGGCCTCCTGCTGACCCTCCACTACCTCGGCATCGACACCGCGGCCGGCGCCGCGGCGCTGACCATCGTCCTCGGCGCCGCCGCCACCCCGCTCCTCTACCTGCTCGGCCGCGAGCTCGCCTCCGAGCCCGAGGCCCGGGTCGCCGCCCTGCTCTTCGTCTTCGTCCCCACCTCGCTGCTCTACGGGGCGACCTCCGGCGACGCCGTCTTCGCGACCCTCGGGGTGCTCGCCGCGGTCGGGCTGCTCGCCCGCCGGCCGCTCGGCCGCCTGGCCGGGGCCGCGGCGCTCGCCCTCGCCGCCTTCTTCTCCTGGGCGCTGCTCGCGGTCGGCGCCTGGGCGGCGCTGGTGCGGTGGCGGCGCGAGGGGCCGGGGCCGGCGCTCCGGCCGGCGGCGCTCTGCGCGGTCGTCGTCGCCGCCGCCTACGCGGCGCTCCACCTCGCCACCGGGTTCGACCCGATCGCCGCGATCGGCGCCACCGACACCAAGTACCGCGAGGGGATCGCGCGCCTGCGGCCCTACGCCTTCTGGCTCTTCGGCTCGCCGGCCGCCTTCGTGCTGATGCTGGGTCCGGTGGCCTGGTTCGCCGCCCGCTCGCTGGCCCGCAAGGAGGCGACCGCGGTGGCGCTGGCCGCGGTGGTCGTCTTCAGCGCGGTGCTCGGCTACACGAAGGCCGAGACGGAGCGGATCTGGCTCTTCCTCGTCCCCTTCGCCTGCCTCGCGGCGGCCCGCGCGCTGCGCGAGCGCCAGGTGCCGGCGGTGCTGGCGGCGGCGACGGCCCAGGCCGTGGTGATCGAGATCCTCCTCTTCACCAAGTGGTGAGCGGGTTGGGACGGCGGGCAGAGCGTCGGGACGCGGAGCCGGGGACGGCGCGGGCGCGGTCAGCGCGGCGGCCGGGGACGGCGCGGGCGCGGTCAGCGCAGCGGCGCGGTCGCGAACTCCGCCATCCCCCGCTCCAGGTCGACCTCGGCCTCGAAGCCCAGCTCGGCGCGGGCGCGGGCGGGGTCGGCGAAGACGTGGCGGACGTCGCCGAGCCGGAACTCGCCGGTGACGACGGGGCGCGGCGCGTCGGGGCCCGCCGCGTCGGCGAGCAGCTCGGCGACCGCGCGGATCGACCGGGGACGGCCGGTCGCCAGGTTGAAGGCGGCGGGCGGTCCGCGCCGCTCCAGCGCCGCCAGGTTGGCGCGGGCGATGTCGGCGACGTGGATGAAGTCGCGCAGCTGGCGGCCGTCCTCGAAGACGCGCGGCGACCGGCCGGCCGCCAGGGCGCTGCGGAAGATGCTCGCCACCCCGGCATAGGGGGTGTCGCGCGGCATCCGCGGTCCGTAGACGTTGTGGTAGCGGAGCAGCGTCGCGCTCACCGCCGGGTTCTCCCGCGCGAAGAGGCCGCAGAGGTGCTCCTGGGCGAGCTTGGTGGCGGCGTAGACGCTGCGCGGGTCGAGCGGCGCGTCCTCGCCGATCGGGCGCGGCTCGAGCGGCTCGCCGCAGCGCGGGCAGGGCGGCTCGAAGCGACCCGCCTCGAGGTCGGCGGCGGCGCGCGGCGCCGGGCGCACCTTGCCGTGCCGGGGGCACTCGTAGCGCCCCTCGCCGTAGACCACCATGCTGCTCGCCAGCACCAACGGCCCGCGGAAGCCCGCGCCGGCGAGCGCCGCCAGCAGGCGCGCCGTCCCCAGGTCGTTGGCGCCGACGTAGTCGGCGACGTCGCCGAAGTCGAGGCCGAGCCCGACCATCGCCGCCTGGTGGCTGACCGCGTCGACGCCCGCGACCGCGGCGGCGGCGAACTCGGGGTCGGTGAGGTCGCCGACGATCAGCTCCGCCGCCGAGTTCAGGTAGTCGGGCCGGCGCGTGTGGGCGGCCGGGTGGAAGCAGTCGAGCACGCGGACCTGGCGGCCGCTCGCCACCAGCAGGTCGACGAGGTGTGAGCCGATGAACCCCGCCCCGCCGGTGACCAAGACGCGCTCGCCCATCGGCCGCAGAGTATGGCCCGGGGGGCGCCGACCGGGCGGGAGCCGGGCCGGGCGCCCCGGCGCCGCGGCAAGGTACCGCGCGCCGCGGCTCGCCGCCTTCGCGCTCGTCGTGGCCGCCGCGCTCGCTTTCGCCGGCTGCGGTGGCGGCTCGTCTTCGTCCTCGGCGTCCCCGTCCTCCACCGGCTTCCGGCGCGCCGCCGAGCCCGCCGAATCGCCGCCGCCAAGGGCGACGCCGGCGGGCCGCGGCGCCGCGGTCGGCACCGAACCGGAGGGGATCGCCTGGGACGCCGCGGCGGGGCTTCTCGCGGTCGGCGTGCGGCGCCCGGCGGCAGTCGCGTTCGTCGCTCCGCGCGGGCTGCGGGTGGTGCGGCGCGTGCCCCTGCCGGAGCCGCCGCGCCACCTCTCCTTCGACAGCGAAGACGGGGCGGTGCTCGTCCCCGCCGAGCGGGCGAACGAGCTGCTGGAGGTCCGACCCGGCGGCGTGATGAACGCCACCGAGGTCGGCGTCCACCCGCACGACGCGACCGCCGTCGGCGGCAGCGTCTTCGTCGCCGACGAGCACTCCGACCAGGTCTCGGTGGTCCGCGACGGGAAGCTCGTGAAGACCCTCGGCACGCCGCACCAGCCGGGCGGGATCGTCGCCGTCGCCGGGCGCCGGGTGGCGCTGGTGGCCGTCGGGGCGCGCGTCCTGCAGGTCTACGACGCCCGCGCGCCGCGGCGGCTCGGCGGCACCGCCGCCGGGGTCGGACCGAGCCACGTCGTCGCCCGCGACGATCTCGCCTACGTCGCCGACACCGAAGGCGAACGCGTCCTCGTCTTCCGGATCGGGGCGCGCCCGCGGCAGGTCGCGAGCGTCGCCGCCGCGGGAGCTCCCTACGGGCTGGCGCTCGACCCCTCGCGGGCCCGCCTCTGGGTCACCCTCACCGCCACCAACCGGCTCGCCGAGTACGCCCTGGTGCGGGGTCTCCCGCGCCGCGTCGCCACCTACCCGACCGGCCGGCAGCCGAACTCGGTCGCCGTCGATCCGCGCAGCGGCGACGCCTTCGTCGCGGTGCGCGGCGAAGGGCGGGTCGAGCGGATCGTCCCGGCCGCCGGGGGCGGGCGATGAGCGCCGCGCCCACCAGGCGTCCCGAGTCGCCCCTCCCGAACGCCGGGGGCGGGCGATGAGGCTGCCGCGCCGGCCCGACCTGCCGCGGCCCCCCGCCGAGCCGCCGTCCGGGCCCGCCCGGCCGGAGTTCTGGAGGAGCCCGCTGCGCGGTCCCTGGCTCACCTCGGTCCTCGGCTCGGCGCTGCTGCCGCTGATCCTCGATCTGCGCGGTCACCGGGTTCCTCTCCCAGGCCGCCTACGAACCGGGTCTCGGGCGCAACTCGCTGCTGCCGCCCGGCGGCCTCGGCGGCGACATCTACTTCTTCTCCTGGCCGACCAGCCCGGCCTGGATCTACGCGCTGACCCAGGGCCTGCACGTGATCAGCGGCCTGGCGGCGATCCCGATCCTGCTGGCGAAGCTGTGGTCGGTGATGCCGAAGCTCTTCGAGTGGCCGCCGATCCGCTCGGCCGCCCACGCCCTCGAACGGGCCTCGCTGGCGCTGCTGGTCGGCGGCTCGGTCTTCGTGCTGGGGACCGGCCTGCTGAACATCCAGGTCTTCTACCCCTGGCCGTTCCGCTTCCTCACCGCCCATTACTACGGCGCGATCGTCTTCATCGCCGCCTTCGCCCTGCACGTCGCGCTGAAGGTGCCGGTGGCGCTGCGGACCTTCCGCGCCCGCGGCGCGGCGCCGTTGCGCGAGGCCGCCCCGGAGCCCGCCGGAGCCGACCGCCTCGCGCCGGTCGAGCCGGCCGCGTCTACGATCTCCCGGCGCGCCTTCCTCGGCACGGTCGGCGCCGCGTCGCTCGGCGTCGCCTTCATGGGCTTCGCGCAGGCGGTCGGCGGGCCGCTGCGCGAACTCGGCCTGCTCAGCCCGCGCAGCACCAAGCTCGGCGACGGTCCGAACCAGTTCCAGGTCAACAAGACCGCGGCGGCGGTCGGGGTACGGCCCGCGCAGACCGGTTCCGGCTGGCGGCTGGCGCTGGAGGGGAAGCGGAGCCGCCGCCTCTCCCGCGCCGACCTGCTGGCGATGCCCCAGCACAGCTACGACCTGCCGATCGCCTGCGTCGAAGGCTGGTCGACGACGCAGCGCTGGAGCGGCGTGCGGCTGCGCGACCTCGCCGCCGCCGCCGGCCTGCCGGAGGGCGGCCAGGTGCTGGTCGAATCGCTGCAGCGGGCCGGGGCGCTGCGCATGGTGACCCTGAGCGCCGACCAGGTGCGCGCCGAGCAGAGCCTGCTGGCGCTGCGCGTCAACGGGGTCGACCTCTCGCTCGACCACGGCTTCCCGGCGCGGCTGATCGTCCCCGGGGCGCCCGGCGTCCACCAGACCAAGTGGGTCGCGGCGATGAAGTTCGAGGCCGCCGGATGAGCGCCCGCCCGCGCACCGCCTACGGCGCCGGGCCGCTCCACCTGCTCGCCGTCATCGCCAGCTTCGCGATCGCGGGCTACGGGTTCCTGCGGATCGTCGAAAGCCCCTCGGCGCTCGCCACGATCGTCTGGTTCGGCGGCGCGATCGTCCTCCACGACCTGCTCGCCTTCCCGCTCTACTCGGCGCTCAACCTGCTCGCCTACCGCTCGCTCGCCGGGCCGCGCCGTGGTCGCGAGGCGCGCCGCGCGGTGCCGGTCGCCAACCACGTCCGCATCCCGGCCTTCTTCGCGGGGCTGGCGCTGCTGATGTGGTTCCCGCTCGTCCTCGGGCTCGCCGAGGACCGCTACCGCCGCGATACCGGGCTCGGGACCGGCGTCTTCCTCGACCGCTGGCTGGGCCTCTGCGCGGCGCTCTTCCTCGGCTCGGCGCTGCTCTACGCGGTGCGGCTGCGGCGCGCCGCGCGGCGCGAGGGGGGCTGATGCCCGACGTCGTCCTCCCGGTGCTCGACGAGGCCGAGGCGATCCCCGGCGTGCTGGCGGCGATGCCGGCCGGCTACCGACCGATCGTCGTCGACAACGACTCGGCGGACGGCTCGGGGGAGCTGGCGGCGAGCCTCGGGGCGCGGGTCGTGGCCGAACCGCGACGCGGCTTCGGCGCCGCCTGCTTCGCCGGGCTGATCGAGGCCGAGGCCGAGGTCGTCTGCTTCATGGACTGCGACGGCTCGCTCGACCCGGGCCGACTGCCATCCCTGGTCGGCATGCTGGACGAGGGCGTCGACCTGGCGATCGGCGCGCGCCTGGCCGAGCGCGGCGCCTGGCCGCCGCACGCGCGCCTCGCCAACCGGGCGCTGGCCCGGGAGCTGCGGCGGCGCACCGGCGTCGCCCTGCGGGACCTCGGCCCGATGCGCGCCGCGCGGCGCGAGCCGCTGCTGGCTCTTGGGCTGCGCGACCGCCGCAGCGGCTGGCCGCTGGAGATGGTCGTCAAGGCGGCCGCCGCGGGCTGGACGATCGCCGACCTCGAGGTCCCCTACGCCGAGCGCCGCGGCCGCTCCAAGGTCACCGGCACCCTGCGCGGCACGCTGCAGGCGATCGGCGACATGCGCGGCATCCTCCGCGAGGCCGACCGCGCCTCGGGCTGACGGCGCGCCCGCCGCCGCCCGCCGACTTGCGGTCCAGGGCGTACGCCATCGGCGGACGGTCGCCGCCTCCGGCCGGCCGGCTACTCGCCCTCGGGGCGCTCGATCGCGCGGCGGGACGGGGCGCCGGGGCGCAGCTTCGTCGCGCCCGCCGGGCGCAGGCCGTCGAGGACGATGCCGAGGTAGCGCTTCCAGAGGTCGGGACGGAGGCCGGGAAAGGGCGCCTCGCCGAGCGAGGCGACGGCCGCCATCAGGAACATCAGGTCCTGGCCCGCGACGTCGTCGCGCAGCACCCCGGCCGCCTGGGCGCGCTTCACCAGCCGCGCGGTCAGGTCGAGGATGCGGCGGCGCTCGGCGACCAGCGGCGGCGAGGCCATGCAGCGCTCCTTGACCGCGTCGTAGACGCCGTGGTCGCGGGCCGCCCGCTCGGCCATCTCCTCGAGGAAGCGCGCGACCCCGCGCCAGGGATCGTCCTCCTCCAGGCAGGAGGAGGCGAGCGCGGCGGCGTCTTCCATCTGCACCGCGACGATCGCCGTCACCAGCTCGTCCTTGGTCGGGAAACGGCGGAAGAGCGTCGCCTCGCCGAGCCCGGCGCGGGCGGCGATGTCCGCCGTCGATGCCTCCAGGCCGCGCTCGGCGAAGACCTCGACCGCGGCGGCCACGATCCGCTCCCGGTTGCGCGCCGCGTCGGCGCGCAGTGCCGTTGCTCCCTCCGCCGCTGCCATCAACCCAAGACTAACCGCGCGCCCGACCGACCCCGCCGCGCCCGCCGCGCCCACGACGCTTGTCCGCGATACGCGGACAAGCGTGCGGGGGTCGGGCGGCGGGTGGAGGGCATCAGGCCGGGATCGCGGCGGACACCTCGCCCGCCTCGATCCGGGCGACGTCACGGCGGCGCAGGAGCAGCGCCGCGAGCAGCGTGCCGAGGGCGACCAGCCCGGCGGCGACCACGAACGCCGTCTGGAAGCCGGCGACGAGCGCTTCCTGCTGGTCGAGGAAGCTCGGCCTGCCGACGACCCCGGCGAGGAAGCTCGACGTCTTGCCGTTGGCGATGCTGGAGAGGACCGCGAGGCCGAGCGCGCCGCCGATCTGCTGGGACGTGTTGAAGATCCCCGACGCCAGGCCGGCGTCCGACTCGGCGACGTTGGTGGTCGCGACCAGGGTCAGCGAGACGAAGGTCGCCCCCATCCCGATCGACATCGGCAGCAGGCCGCCGATCACCCCCGCGTAGTGGCCGTCGACCTGGGTCGTCGCGGCGAGCACGCCGAGCCCCGCGGCGGCGACCAGCATCCCGGTCAGCAGCACCGGCCGCAGGCCGACCCGCGGGATCAGTTTCTCCGCCGTCGTGGCGCCGATCGCGATCCCCGCGGTCACCGGCAGGAAGGCGAGGCCGGTGGTCAGCGGCGAGTAGCCGAGGATGTTCTGCAGGTAGAGCGAGGCGAAGTAGAACATCGCGAAGAGGCCGCCCGCGACGACCAGGAAGACGCCGTTGCCGGTCGCCAGCGAGCGCAGCCGGAACAGCTCGAGCCGCACCAGCGGCGCGGGCGAGCGGCGCTCGATCGCGATGAAGGCGGCGAGCAGGAGGAGGCCGCCGGCCGCGACGCCGAGCGTCTTCGGCGACCCCCAGCCCCAGCTCGAGGCCTCGACGATCGCGTAGACGACGGCGATCAGGCCGCCGGTGACGGTGCTCGCGCCGAGCAGGTCGAAGTGGCGCAGGGCGCCCTCATGGCGCGAGTTCGGGACCAGCCGCAGGGCGGCGACGACGATCGCGGCGCCGACCGGCACGTTGACGAAGAAGATCCATTCCCAGGAGAGGCTTTCGACCAGGAAGCCGCCGAGCAGCAGGCCGACCGCGCCGCCGCCCGCCGCCACGCCCGCCCAGACCGAGAGCGCTTTGGTGCGCTGCGCGCCCTCCTCGAAGGAGGTGGTGATGACCGAGAGCGCGGCGGGCGAGAGCATCGCGCCGCCGAGCCCCTGCACGGCACGCCCGACGATCAGCATCGTCTCCGAGCCGGCCAGCCCGTTGGCCAGCGAGGCGAGCGAGAAGAGGGCGACGCCGGCCAGGAACAGCGAGCGCCGGCCGAGCAGGTCGGCGGCGCGCCCGCCGAGCAGCAGGAAGCCGCCGAAGAGCAGCGTGTAGGCGTTGACCACCCACTGCAGCGAGCTGTCGGAGAAGCCGAGATCGTGCTGGATGGCGGGCAGCGCCACGTTCACGATCGTCGCGTCGAGGACGACCATGAACTGGCCGAAGCAGACGACGACCAAGGCGAGCCAGGGATTGAAATGGGGGTGGGCGCTCCGGTTCATGGCCGGAGACTGTAGCACCAACCGGAGCGCGTGCTCCGTTAAAACGGAGTGACTGCTTCGGACATCCGTCACACACGCGGAGTGGACGGTTGGCCGAGGCCGCCGACGCTTGCGCAAGGATTCCGATTCATGAGCGAGCGCGAGCACCTCCGGAATCGATCCCTCAGTCGCCGCAGCCTGCTCGGCGGCGCCCTTGCCGCCGGCGCCGGCGGTGCTCTCGTCGGCCTGCCCGGCACGGACGCGTTCGCCGCGGCGGCCGGCGCCAGGACGAGGGACGAGCCCGAGAAGCGCCCCGCGACGGTCTTCTTCAAGGACGAAGGGCTGAACTTCCAGATGCTCTTCGCGCTCGGTGCCGCCGGCTACGGCGCCGCCGAGGTGGGCGAGGTTCTGGCGACGTTCGACCGGATCCACGCCAAGGGCGACACCTACCGGGCGACCTGCGAGGAGTTCCTGCGGCTCGGCCGCCGGACCCGGGTCCACGCCGACCGGGAGCACCGCGCCGGCCGCCCCGTGAGCGCCCGGGCCGGCTACCTGCGGGCGGCGATGTACCTCGACCAGGCGCTCTTCTTCGTGCTCGCCTCGAAGACCCCCACCCGCCGGCACGAGGGCGTCGTCTACGGAGAGATGGAGGCCGCGTTCGCGAGGGCCGCGGCGCTCTTCCGGCCGCGCTTCGAGCCGGTGCGCATCCCCTGGCAGGGCGGCACGCTGCCCGGCTGGTTCCTCGGCCCGGGCGGCAAGGGGCGCGCCCGACCGTGATCCTCAACAACGGCTCCGACGCCCAGAACATCGACATGTACGTCTACGGCGGCGCGGCGGCGATCGAACGCGGCTGGAACGCGCTGATCCTCGAAGGGCCCGGCCAGGGCGGCAACCTCTTCCTGCGCAGCCAGGTCTTCGTCCCCGACTGGCAGCGCGTGATCACGCCCGTGGTCGACTTTCTGCGCGGCCGCCGCGATGTCGACCGGCGGCGCATCTCGTTGGTCGGCCAGAGCTTCGGCGGCCTCCTGGTCGCCCGCGCCGCGGTCCACGAGCGCCGCCTTGCCGCGCTGGTCGCCGACACCGGGGTGACCGACGCCTTCGTCAGCTGGCAGCACCAGCTGCCGAGCTTCCTGCTGAAGCTTCTCGACGAAGGGCGGGCGGCCGACTTCGACCGTGCCTGGGCCCAGATTCCCGGGCAGCTGCCGGAATCCGGCCGCTTCCAGATCGCCAAGCGCTCCGAGATCTACGGCAACGGCGGCGGCTACGAACGGATGGCGAACGCCCGCCGCTTCGTCCTCTCCCGCGCCGAAGCGCGCCGCATCGCGCTGCCGACCGCGATCACCGCGCCGCAGCTGGAAGCCTTCTTCACCGGCCAGCAGGACAGGCTGCACCGCTGGATCGGCGCGAACAGCACGCTGCTGCCGTTCACCGTCGCCGAGGGCGCCGAGTACCACTGCGAGCCGATGGCGCCGCAGCTGCGCAACGAACGCGTCTTCGACTGGCTGGAAACGCACGCGCGGCCCCGCAAGGGCTGAGCGGCAGGCGCCCGCGGCGCCCGCCCGATCGACGAGAATCGGCGCGTGGCGGAGCGCCCCGAGATCGAGCTGAGCGCCGCGCAGGCGCGCCGGGCGGCGATCGCGGCGCAGGGCCTGGCGCGGCCGCGGCCGCGGGGGCGGGTGGACGTGCGCCACCTGCGGCGGGCGTTGGACGCGCTCGGGATCCTCCAGCTCGACTCGGTCAACGTCTTCAGCCGCTCCCACTACATGCCGCTCTTCTCGCGGCTCGGTCCCTACCCGCGGGAGACGCTCGACCTGCTGACCGTCCATCAGGACGGGCAGGCGGGGCGGGCGCGGGCCGACCGCCGCGAGCTGTTCGAGTACTGGGGGCACGAGGCCTCGCTGATCCCGATCGACCTGCAGCCGCTGCTCCGCTGGCGGATGGCGCGGGCCGACGAGCTCGCCTGGAAGGGGGTTGCGCGGGTCGCCAGGGAGGAGCCGGGGCTGGTGCGGCGGGTGCTCGAGCTGGTCGGCGAGCGGGGGCCGATCCGCGCCGCCGAGGTGCGCGGCCCGCGGCGGGCGCGCGGGGCGGGCGAGATGTGGAACTGGGACGCCGGCAAGACGGCGCTCGAGTACCTCTTCTTCGCCGGGCAGGTGGTGGCCGAGCGCCGGGTCAACTTCGAGCGGCTCTACGACCTGCCGGAGCGGGTCCTCCCGGCGGCGGTGCTGGAGATGCCGACGCCGCCCGAGGATGAGGCGCAGCGCGAGCTGCTGCTCTTCGCGGCGCGCCGGCTCGGCGTCGCGACCGAGCCCGATCTGGGCGACTACTTCCGGCTGCCGCGCCGCGACTCGAAGGCGCGCCTGGCGGAGCTGCTGGAGGCGGGCGCGCTGCGGCGGGTCGCGGTGGAGGGCTGGGACCCGCCCGCCTTTGCCCCGCACGACCTCAGGGTCCCGCGCCGGGTGCGGGCGCGCTCCCTGCTCACCCCGTTCGACTCGATGGTCTGGGCGCGCGAGCGCACCGAGCGGCTCTTCGGCTTCCGCTACCGGATCGAGATCTACACCCCGGCCGCGAAGCGGGTCCACGGCTACTACGTCCTCCCCTTCCTGCTCGGCGACCGGCTGGTGGCCCGGGTCGACCTGAAGAGCGACCGGCGGGCGGGCGTGCTGCGGGCGGTCGCGGCGTTCGCCGAGCCGGGGGTCGCGGCGGACGAGATCGCACGAGAGCTGGCCGAGGAACTACGGTTGGTCTCCGGATGGCTGGGACTTGGCGAAGTCGAGGTGGGGCGCAAAGGCGATCTGGCCGAGGCGCTGCGGAGGGCGGTCGATGACGCCCACCGGTGAGTACGCCTTCGGCGACTCCGAGCTGGCGGCGCGTCGGCTGGAGCTGGTCGGCGCCACCTTCCAGGAGACGACCCGTGGCTTCCTCGCCGCGGCGGCGCCCGCCGAGCCGGCCCTGGCGGTCGACCTCGGCTGCGGGCCCGGCCACTCCACGGTGCTGGTCCGCGAGACGCTGCGCCCGGCGCGGACGCTGGCGATCGACTTCTCCCCCGCCTACGTCGCCCAGACGGAGGCGCGGGCGGGTGGCGAGGGCGTCGAGGTGATCGAGGCCGACGTGCTGGACCTGCCGGAGCGGGTCACGGGCGTCGCGGTGATCTTCGTGCGGATGCTGCTGACCCACCTCCGCGACCCGCTCGGCGCGATCGACCCGTGGCTGGAGCGCCTCGCGCCCGGCGGGGTGCTGCTGCTGGAGGAGGTCGAGTCGATCGTCACCGAGGAGCGGCCGTTGGTCCGCTACCTCGACCTGCAGCGGGAGATGCTCACCGCCAACGACCAGAAGCTCGAGATCGGGCCGGAGCTCGACGCGGGCCTGCGCGACCACCCGGCGCTGCGCAGCAGCGAGGTCGCTACCTTCTCGCCCGGGGCGGGGGTTTCGGCGCGGATGTTCGGGATGAACTTCCGCACCTGGCGCGAGCGACCCGAGGTCACCGCCGCCCACGACCGCGCCGAGCTCGACGCCGTCGCCGCCGGCCTCGGCCGCGTCGCCACCGCCCCCGAGGAGGCCGGCCCGATCACCTGGCAGATGCGCCAGAGCGTCCTCGCCGCCCCCTCGCGGTGAGTTCGCGGTAATCCGTGGATAGCACGGAGAGCTGCGAACGCATCGGACCGTCCCCCGACCGCGTTCGCACTTCCCCGTACATGTTCCGGGGAACTGCGAACGCCGGTGGCGGTCAGGCGAGGAGAACGCGGATCGAGCCGACGAACTCGGGCTGAGTGCGCAGGTGGCCGTGGCGCTCGTCCCAGGCGCCGGACTCCAGATCGGCGGCGAGCCGCGCGGCGAAGCGCGCCTGGGCGTCGGAGTCGACGAAGCTCCAGGCCGACTGGGCGCGGCGGACGGCGGGCTCGAGCAGCGCCTCGGGCCGTCCGTAGAAGGCGTCGGCGAAGCCGTCGCGGCAGTCCAGCGGGATCCGCAGCGGCCGGGCCTCGAGCTCGCCGCCGAGCCCGGCGGCGAGGCGCTCGAGCGACGGGTAGCGGCGGCGCTCGGTGGCGTGGAACTCGGGCGAGTACTCGCTGAGCCAGAGGTCGGCGAGCGCCTCGGGGTCGGCGGTCATGATCACCACCGGCCCGCGGACGACGCGGCGCACCTCGGCGAGCGCGGCGTCGAGGTCGGGCCAGTGGTGGACGGTGAAGACGGCGAGCGCGGCGTCGAAGGCGTCGTCGTCGAAGGGCAGCGCCGCGGCGGTGGCGGCGATCGCGGGGGGCAGCTCCGGACCGCGGCGCGCCCGCATCTCGGCCGCCGGCTCGACCGCGACGACGTGGCGGTCGGCGGGCTCGTAGGAACCGGTCCCGGCGCCGACGTTCAGCACCGTGCGGGCGTCGCCGAGCGCCGCCGCGAGCTGCGCCCCGACCCGCGGGTCGGGGCGCCTCACGTTCGCGTAGTCGACGGCGAGGGTCGAGTAGTCGGTGTCGTCCCAATCCGGCATGCGGCGGACCGGAAGCTACCGCGGCCGCCGCCCGACGGCCGCGGTCCGGCCGACCGTCAGGCCGAGCCGCCGTTCGACCCCGCGTAGCCCTTGGCGAGCGTCCGGAACGTGTAGACGAAGCCGCCCGCCTTGCCGCCGACCACGACGTAGGCGGTCCGGGTGCCGGGCCTGATCGCCAGGTTCGTCGCCGACATCTCCGGCGCGCCGAGGTCCTGCCTGATCTTGATCGTCTCCAACAGCCTGCCGTGTTCGCTCCAGACGAGGATCTCGCCGTCTTCGTTCACGCATTGGTAGATGTTGCCCGCCGCGTCGACCATGTTCGAGTCGAGGTGGCCGACCCCGGGGCTCGCGTGCATGCCGACCTGAGCTTCGGCGACCGCGGTCCGCTTCTGGTTGAGGGTGAGCAGGTCCTCGCGCTGGCCCGTGTATTCACTGACCCACATCCGGCCGTATTCGGGCGCGAAGCTGACCCCGTTGGGGGAGGCGAGGCCGTCCATCACCGTCTTCGGCTTCCTGCCCTCGGCGTCGAGGCGCACGACGCGCCCGATCGGCTGCCAGGGCGTGCCGCTCGTATCGGAGACGAACATGTTCCCCTGGGGGTCGAAGGAGATGTCGTCCGGATGCATCGTGCGACCTTCGAGCTTGCCGGAGAAGGTCGTCCTGAAGCCGGTGCCGTTGCGGTTCATCTCGTCGATCTTGCCGCCGGTGAAGTCGGTGACCCAGAGCTTGCCATGGGCGTCGAACTGGGTCGAGGTGTAGGCGCCGGTCTTGTCGGTGTAGATGCCGTGGGACCTCTTCGTCCTCGGGTTCAGCACGAGGATTTTCGGCCGACCCGGCCTGGCGAGGACGTCGGCGAAGTAGAAGTTCCCGTCGGGCCCGAAGGCGCCGCCCTCGAGCAGCACCGGTTCCTTGCCCCGCGGCACGACCCTGGTCAGCTGCTTCGCGTAGACGACCCGGCTGCCGGCCCAGGCCCGGTGGCCGCCGTTCCTTCCGGCCGCCACGGCGGGCCCCGCCGCCAGGATCGCCGTCGTCGCCATCACCGCGACCGCCGCCGCAAGCAGCAGGCCGCGTCCTCGTCCATTGCGCTTCGTAGTGATTTTCATACGAGCGGCGTACCCACGATGCGGGGTGCGGACAACCAGGCACTGGACATCTGGGGGGCCGCCCCGCCGTCCTCGCGGGTGGCTGCCGGAGCGCCTCGAGATCTCGCGGAGATCCCCGCTCGGCCGGCGAGAAGGTCGCCGGGCCGAGCGCCGTCGCCGCTTCGCCGATGCCCCATAGCCGAGTCGACCCAGGCGCCTCCCGCCACGGCCGCCATCTCTCCGGTCGTCGCTCGTACCGCCATGCGCGACAAACGACGGCCGGAGCCCCGCCGCCTGCCTGCCGTCGATTTCTCCTTGACACACCGGTACTCGTCAGTACCATCAGCGCCGTGACAACCGTCGCGACCGAGGAATACCGGCTGCCGCCCGGCCCGAAGACGCCGAAGCTGCTGAACGGCATCGTCTTCCTGCTCGCCCGCAACGCGATGGTGCGCCGGCTGCAGCGGCGCTACGGCGACGCGCTGACGATGCAGATGCCGGGCTTCGGGACGATGATCCTGGTCACCCGGCCCGACCTCGTCAAACAGGTCTACACGGCGAAGCCAGACGTGCTGCACGGCGGCAAGAACCCGCTCGGCGAAGTGCTCGGCCCCGGCTCGCTCTTCTCGATGGACGAAGAGCGCCACCTGCGCGAGCGCCGCATGCTGCTGCCCCCCTTTCACGGTGAGCGGATGCGCTCCTATGAGGCGATCATCGAGGAGGAGGCCGAGCGCGAGATGGCCGCCTGGCCGGAAGGCGTCGAGTTCGCCTCGATCGAGTCCTTCCAGACGATCACCCTGCGGATCATCCTGCGGACCGTCTTCGGCGCCGAGGGGCAGGAGCTGCGCGACCTCGAAGTGCTGCTGCCGCCGATGACGACGCTCGGCCAGCGCCTCGTGACCGTGCCGATCCTGCGGCGCGAATGGGGCCGCCGCAGCCCCGGCGGCCGCTGGAGGCGGATGCACGCCCGCTACCTGTCGATCGCCCGCAAGCTGATCGACGACCACCTCGCCGACCCGGGGCTCGAAGAGCGGATCGACATCCTGGCGCTGATGCTGCGCGCCCACCTCGCCGAGGGCGACGCGGTCGACCACGGCGAGATCGCCGACGAGCTGCTGACCCTGCTGGTCGCCGGTCACGAGACGACCGCCTCGACCCTCGCCTGGAGCGTCGAGCGGCTGCGCCGCCACCCGGAGGTGCTGGGACGGCTGGAGACGGAGGCGCGCGGCGACGGCAACGCGCTGCGCCTGGCGACCGCCGAGGAGGTGCTGCGGGTGCGGCCGGTGATCAACGCCACCGCCCGCCTGGTGATGAAGCCCTTCGAGATCGGCGGGTGGCGGCTGCCGCCCGGCTCGCGGGTCGTCACCGGGATCGCCCCCCTGCACCACGACGACCGCTTCCACGAGCGCGCCGGGCGCTTCGAACCGGACCGTTTCGTCGGCCGCAAACCGGACACCTACGCCTGGATCCCGTTCGGCGGCGGCATGCGGCGCTGCCTCGGGGCCGCCTTCGCCCAGTTCGAGATCGACGTCGTCCTGCGCACCCTGCTGCGCAACTTCGAACTGCAGACGACCGACGCGCCGGGCGAGCGCGAAAGCTTCCGCGGCGTCGCCTTCGCGCCGGCCGCGGGCGGCGTCGCCGTGGTCCGCCGCCGCGCCCTCGGGCACGCCGCCGCCGGAGAGGGCGATCAGGCGGCCGCGCCGCCCGCGAGCACCGAGCTGATCACCGCCTTGAACTCGTAGGAGACGCGGTCCAGGTCTTCGCCGCGGACCAGCGCCCGGACCAGCGTCTGGTGCAGGCCGCTGACCAGCATGTAGGCGCGCTCGATCGAGATCGGCGCGACCGCCGGGTCGCGCGCCGAGTCCCCCTCCACCACCGAGACGATCAGCTCCGCGTAGCGCTCGAACCCTTCCCGCTGGGCAAGCACGGTGCGCTCGCCGAGCGCCGGGCCGGCGAAGGTGCTCATCAGCGCCGGGTCGCCGGTCACCAGGCCGAGGTAGGTGTCGATCGCCTGCTCGACCTGCGTCGCGATCGGCGCCCCCCGGTCGATCGCCCGGTCGACCTCGGCGAGGAACGCGTCCGACAGCGTGTTCATCAGCTCGACGAAGCACGCTTCCTTGTCGGCGAAGTGGTTGTAGAAGGTGCGCCGCGAGGCGTGCGCGTGGCGGACGATGTCGGCAACCTGGGTCCCGGCCAGCCCTTTCTCGCGGATCGAGGCCGCGAGGCCCTCCATCAGCCGCGCGTGCTGGGCCTCACGGTCGCTGCCCGCCTCGGTGCTCACCGCTCCAACGCTACCCGCGCCACGCGTTCGGCGGTGGCGGTGAGGCGCGCCCGGGCGCCCGCCGGGTCGAGCGGCGCGGCGGGAGCCAGCGGGCGCTCGAGCGTCGACTCGACCGCCACGAGGCCCGCCGCCTCGAAGTCCTTCGGCTCCTCGCGCACCTCGGGGGCGACCGAGCCGCCGATCGCGACGCAGGCGACGCCGGCGGCGCGGGCGCGTCGCCCGACCCCGGCCGGGACCTTGCCCCGCAGGGTCTGGCGGTCGATCCGGCCCTCGCCGGTGATCACCAGGTCGACGCCGGCGAGCGCCGCGTCGAAGCCGACGGCGTCGAGCGCCACGTCGACCCCGCGTGCCAATCGCGCCCCGCAGAAGGCGAGCAGGCCGAAGCCGAGCCCGCCCGCGGCGCCCGCGCCGGGCTCCTCGCGCAGCCGCCGGCCGACCGCCGCCTCGACCAGGTCGGCGAATGCCGCGAGCGCCGCCTCGACCGGCGCGACGTCCTCCGGGCCGGCGCCCTTCTGCGGCCCGTAGACGGCGGCCGCGCCGCGCGACCCGAGCAGCGGGTTGTCGACGTCGGTCGCGGCGAGCACCTCGGCGGCGGCGAGGCGCGGGTCGAGGCCGGA
This sequence comes from uncultured Actinomycetes bacterium, assembly GCA_963763265.1. Taxonomy (GTDB): domain Bacteria; phylum Actinomycetota; class Thermoleophilia; order Solirubrobacterales; family 70-9; genus VAYN01. The sequence continues at coordinate 376,983 of CAVXNN010000004.1, forward strand.
GAGGTCGACGCTCGCGAGCCGCGCGAGCGCCGCGCCGCCGGGGCCGACCGCGGCGCCCGCCGAGTCGAGCAGCCGCGCCCCGAGCGCCACTCCGAGCCCGGCTCCCCCGTCGGTGGTGGCGCTACCGCCGAGGCCGACCAGCACCCGCCGCGCCCCGGCGTCGAGCGCCGCGGCGAGGAGCTCCCCGGTCCCCCCGCTGCTCGCCGCGCGAAACGTCCGCGGCGACGGCTCGACGAGGTGCAGGCCGGAGGCGCTCGCCACCTCGACGACCGCGGTCCGGCCGCCCTCGATCAAGCCCAGGCGCCCCTCGACCGGTTCGCCCAGCGGCCCGGTGGCGGCGACCGTCTCGACCCCGCCCGCCGGGTCGGCACCGACCAGGGTCGCCAGCCATCCCTCGCCGCCGTCGGACAGCGGCAGCTCGGTCACCACCGCCTCCGGCACGACGCGCCTCACCCCCGCGGCGATCGCCGCGGCGGCCTCGCCCTGGTCGAGCGAGCCCTTGAAGGAGTCCGGGGCGACGAGGACGCGCGGGGGGCTCATCCGGTTGACACCGCAGCCGACCTCACTCGTGCGCGGGAAGCTAGCCGGTCGCGCGGACCGACGGGTAGCCTGCCGCCGATGCCGCCCGCCGATCGATTCGAAGCGCTCCTCATGCTCGGGCGAGCGGGGTCGGCGACCCGGTGCGGGTGAGCCGGCCGCGGGTCGGGCGGACCGGGTGGGCGTTCGCCGGGATCTTCGCGCTCACCTTCTGCGGCCTCGCCGCGGTCGGCGCGGTGCTGCCGGTCCTGCCCCTCTACATCAAGGGGCCGCTCGGCGACGGCGACTTCGCGGTCGGGGTGGTGATCGGCTGCTACGCGATCTCCGGCCTGCTGCTGCGCCCGGTCGCCGGCCGCCTCGCCGACCGCCGCGGCCGCAAGCCGACCGCGCTGGCGGGCGGCCTGCTGCTCAGCGCGGGCGGCTTCCTCTACCTCCCCCACCTCGGGCTGGCCGGGCTGATCGCCGCCCGGCTCGTCCTCGGGCTCGGCGAGGGGGCCACCTACACCGGCGGCTCGGCCTGGATCGTCGACCTGGCGCCGCCGGCGCGGCGCGGCCGGATCCTCGGCCTCTACGGGCTCGCGGTGTGGGGCGGGCTCAGCGTCGGGCCGCTGCTCGGCGCCCTGATCCACTCCCTCTTCGGCTACACGGAGGTCTGGCTGTTCGCGGCGCTGCTGCCGCTGGCCGGCGTGGTGACGGCGATCTTCGTGACCGACCCCTTCCGCCCCCTGGCGCACGCCGAGCCGCACCCGCTGATCGCCCCCGAGGCGGTGCGGCCGGGCCTCGCCGTGGCGCTCGCCGCGATGGGCTACGCGACGGTCGCCGCCTTCGTCGTCCTGCTGCTGGAAGGGCGCGGGGTGAGCGGCGGCGCCTCGGTCTTCGCCGCCTTCGCCGGGTCGATCGTCCTCGCCCGCCTCGTCGCGGGCGGCCTGCCCGACCGCCTCGGGCCGGCGCCGGTCGCGATCGGCGCGACCCTCGCCGAGGCGGTCGGACTGGCGACGATCGCGGTCGCCCCGGCGCTGCCGGTGGCGCTGCTCGGCGCGCTCGCGATGGGGGCGGGCTTCTCGCTGCTCAACCCCTCGCTGATGCTGATCGTGGTCGACCGCGTCCACGTCGGCGCGCGCGGCGCCGCGCTCGGCACCTTCACCGCCTTCTTCGACGCCGGCGTCGGCGTGGGCGCCCCGCTGGCCGGGCTGGCCGCGGCGCTGACCAGCTACGAGGGCGCCTTCGTGCTCGCCGCCGGATTCGCGGCGCTCTCCGCCCTCAGCATCTTCTTCGCCGTGCACCGCCGGCCCGAGCGGGGAGACCATCGCTGACGACGTCCCGCGACGGTTCCCGTGGGCCGGGGGACACCTGCCTCAGGCGGCCGCCGAGGCGAGCAGCACCGCGTTGGAGACACGCAGCGGCCCCGCGTCGCCCCAGGCGTCGGCCGCGGCCTGCGCGATCGCGTCCCAGACCTCCTCTTCGGCCCCGCCCGCGTGCTGCTCGATCATCGTCCGGATCGGGGCGGCGATCGCCCTCGTGTAGGTGGTGAAGTGCGCCGGGGAGTCGAACTCGAAGGTGACCTCGTCGCGCTCCACGGCGACCTGGGAGAACCCGCCGCCCTCCAGCAGGCCGGCGATCGCCGCGGGCGTGGGTCGGGAAAGCGGCCCGGGCGTTCCCGCCGGCGGCGGAGCCACGTTCAGCCGCTCCATCGCGGTCCGCATCGGCAGCGCGAGGAAGGGCACCTGATCGGGTTCGCCCCAGGAGGCGATCGCGATCCGCCCACCCGGCCCGAGCAAGCCGCGGATGCGCCCCGCGGCGGTCTCCGCGTCCGGCTCGAAGATGATTCCCCAGCGCGAGACGGCGGCGTCGAAGCTCGCGGGCGCGAAGTCGAGGCCGGCGGCGTCGGACTCGACGAACTCGAGGTTGGCGAGGCCGGCCGCCGCCGCCCGCTCACGTCCGAAGGCGAGCATCTCGGCGGCGATGTCCGTCGCCACGACGCGGCCCTCCGGTCCGGCGCGGCGCGCTGCGGTCAGCGCCGGCTCGCCGTAGCCGGCGGCGACGTCGAGGACCCGGCTCCCCGGCCGCACCCCGGCGAGGTCCACCAGCCGCTCGCAGATGTGCCGACAGGCGCGGTCGGTGAACTCGCTCCACTGCTTCCAGCCCGCCGCCGCGGCGTTCCACTGCCGGTGCTGCGCGGCGCGGAAATCGGCCGGATCGATCGCCCTGGGATCCATGCTCGCTTCTCCTTGTCACCCCGCCGGGATGTGAGGCGAAGCTATCCCACCCGAGCCGCCCGCGCAGCACCTTTCTTTGCTCCCGCCATGGGCGGTACTGGGCTCGAACCAGTGACCCCCTCCTTGTAAGGGAGGTGCTCTCCCAACTGAGCTAACCGCCCGCGGGCGCCGCGCGCCGCCACCAATCGTAGCCCCGGCCGGGCGCCTCGGGGCGCGGTCGGCGCCCGGATGGCGCGATGCCCCGCCGCGCGCGGCGCGCGGCTTCTGCGAAAGTCCCGGTCCCACGTGCCGCCCGAGCCCAAACCGACGGTCAGCCTGCCGCGCAACCAGTTCATCGTCTTGGTGATCGGCGTCTGCGTGCTGAGCGCGGCGATCGGGTCGGGGCTGGCGCTGCTGGCGCAGACCGGGCCGCAGGGGCCGGCGGGCAAGCAGGGCAAGCGCGGCCCGGCCGGCAAGCCGGGGCCGCGGGGGCCGGCCGGCGAATCGGCGGGCGAAGAACTGGGCGAACTGGAAGCCGAAGTGGAAGAACTGCGCGCCGCGGTGCAGGAACAGGGCGAAGCGGGCGAATCGCCCGAAGTCGGCGAACTGGAAGAACGGATCGAAGGGCTGGAAGAAGAACTCGAAGGCTTCGCCGGGATCGCCAAGCAACTCTGCGGCGAAGGCAGCCTGATCTGCTGAGGCCGGCGGGCGCCGGCCGGTACCCTCAAGGCTGATGGACACCTCCCTCCTGTGGCGCTCGGCGCTCGTCCAGCTCGTCGGCGTCGCGGTGCTCTCGATCATCCTCGCGATCCTTCTCCCCCATAGCTTCTTCGAGAGCTGGGGCTGGATCACCGGGCCGCTGGCCTGGATGGCCTGCGCGGCGCTGACCGCCCGGGTGCTCGACCTGCCGCCCGGGAGCACGCTGCTCGGCGCCCTCCTCGCCGGCATCCCGAGCGCGATCTGCGTGCTGATCGGCATCCACACGGTCGGCGAGGTGATCGCGATCGTCCTCTTCGCCGTCTGGTGCGCCCGCCTGCCGCGCCGGCGACCGCTCCCCGCGGCCTGAGCGCGCGCCGCCGCCCGCCGCCCGCCACCCGCGGCCTGACGCCCGCCGCCCGTTGCCCGCGGCCCGAGTGCGGTGCCCGCGGTGTTCCTTACTTGCGTATATCCGAAGTAAGGAACACCGCAAGGGAGAGCGCCCCCTGATCCTCGCCCGCGCGGAGCTCCTCGATCAGCTCGATCATGTGGCGGATGTAGGCGACGCCGGCGCGCAGCCCCCGCTGCGGGCCGGTCCAGCCCGGGCCTGCTTGACCGCCGCGAGGTAGGCCTCCAGCTCCTCGAGCTTGCGCCGGTACCAGGCGACCCGCGCGGGGACCAGCGGCTCCGGGTCGGCGCCGGCGAAGAGGTTCAGCAGCAGCTCGTCGCTCCGCTGCGGCGGCGCCACGACCGGATCGGCGACGCGGCGCTCGCCGGCGACCCGCTCTTCGGGATCGGCTGCGGCTGGGCCGTCCAATCGACCGAGTGGCTCGCCGACGCGGTGGCGCCGGCGCTGCGGGGCGAAGGGAGCCTGGAGGCGGGGCTGCGCCGCTACCGCCGTCGGCACGCCCGCCGGCTGCGCGGCCACGCCTTCATGATCAACGACTACGCGACCGGGCGCAGGCTCTCCGCGCCGGAGCGGCTGATCTTCTCCGCTGCGACGCGCGACCGGCGGGTGGCGGCGGCGTTCGAAGCCTTCGGGGCATGGCAGATCGGCCCGGCGCGAATGCTCGCGACGTGCGTGCCGGCCGCGTTGGCCGTGAACGCGCGCCACGCCCTGCGGCGCGACGAGCGCGACCCGACCCCTCCCCGCGTCGGGCCCGGACGGGTCGCCTGACGGAGGCGCGACGCGCTCCCCGCCGCCGCGGTCAACGTCCTGCCGCAGAGCGGGCACTGGCCGTGCGCCGACGCGCCCGCCGAGGTCGAGCGGCTGCCGCTCGACTTTCTCCCCGACCCCGCCGCCCGAGCCGCGCGGGCGGCGGGGCTAACGCCACCAGGCGGCGAGGACGCGGCGCCAGTTGTGCCAGGCGATCGCCGCCAGCTCGGACTCGTCGAAGCCGGCGGCGCGCAGGGCGTCGAGCAGCTTCGGCAGGCCGGCGACGTCGCCGAGCGGCGCCGGGATCGTGGCGCCGTCGAAGTCCGAGCCGAGGGCGACGTGCTCGACGCCGATCCGGTCGGCGACGTAGCGGGCGTGGGCGGCGATCGCCGCCAGCGGCGTGTCGGGGTCATCGGCGAAGTCGGGACGGACGAAGGAGGTCGCGTAGACGATCCCGACCAGGCCGCCGCTCTCGCCGATCGCGTCGAGCTGGGCGTCGGTGAGGTTGCGGGAGGCCGCGGCGACGGCGTGGGCGCCCGAGTGGCTGGCGACCAGCGGCCCGGCCTCGAGCCGCGCCACGTCCCAGAAGCCGGCCTCGTTGAGGTGACTGAGGTCGACCAGGATGCCGAGCTCGGCGCAGGCCTCGACCAGGGCGATGCCCGCGTCGGTCAGCCCGGGGCCGAGGTCCGGCGAGGAGGGGAAGACGAACTGGACGCCGGTCGCGAAGGCGTTGGCGCGGCTCCAGACGGGGCCGAGTGAGCGCAGCCCCATCGCGTGCCAGGCGGGGAGCGCTTCGAGGCCGGGGTCGATCGCCTCGGCGCCCTCGATGTGCAGCACCGCGACCGGCGGCGCGCCCGCGGCGAGCGCCGCGTCGACGTCGGCGATCCGCCGCGCCACGCTCAGCTCGCCGGCCCGCTCCAGCGCGAACAGCCGCCCCGCCGCGGCGGTCGCGTCGGCGGCCGCGACCTCGTGGGCGACCGGCGCCGCCAATGGCTCGGCGAATGTGCCGCCGCCGCCGAAGGACCGTTCATCGGAGTCGTCCCCGGGCGAGGCCGTGAAGAGGGCGAAGATCCCGCCGCGCATGCCGCCTGCCCGCATCCGCGGCAGGTCGAGGTGGCCGCCGTCCCGGCCGCCCGCCAGCCGCGCGTGGTCCTCGCGGGTCAGCGCGTCGTTATGCCCGTCGAAGACCGCGATCACGCGGTCGAGGTTAGCCGGCCCAACCCGGCGTGCGGTTACACCGTCGCGAAGATACTTCAGTGAGCACTTAAGTGTCTGCTATAAACCCCGACCATGCCGGCCGACGCCAACGTCCTCGACCGCACCTTCCACGCACTTGCCGACTCCAGCCGCCGCTCGATCGTCGTCCGACTGAGCGAAGGGCCGGCCTCCGTAAGCGCGCTGGCGGAGCCGCTGGACATATCGCTGTCAGCGGTGATGCAGCACCTCGAAGTGCTGCAGGAGAGCGGCATCGTGCGGTCCGAGAAGGTCGGACGTGTGCGGACGTGCCGGCTGGAAGCGGCACCGATGCGCGAGATCGAGCGCTGGATCGCCCGGCACCGCGAAGTATGGGAGGGCCGCCTCGACCGGCTCGGCGACGTCCTCAATTCGACCTATGGAGGGACCCCTTGAGCACCATCCATGCCGATTTCACGATCGAGCGCCAGTACGACTGCACCCCGTCACAGACTTTCAGCGCCTTCTCGGATCCCGAGCTGAAGGGCCGGTGGTTCGCCGTACCGGAGACCTGGGAGAACCGGGTCTGGAAGCTCGACTTCCGGGTGGGCGGCGGCGAGGTCAACCGCGGCGGACCGCCCGGGAGCCCGGTGTTCACCTTCAAGAGCCGCTACCACGAGATAGTCCCCAACGAGCGGATCGTCTTCGTCTACGACCTGTTGGCCGACGAGCGCCTGATGTCGGTATCGCTCACGACCGTCGAGCTCTTCCCCTCCGAAGCGGGAACCCGTCTCCTGTTCACCGAGCAGGGTGCCTTCTTCGACGGACTCGATGACCCGGCCGAGCGAGAGCACGGCACCGGGAAGCTGCTCGACTCGCTCGGTGAGCTTCTCGCCGCGGAGCCGGCCCGATGACCCTGATCCTCTATGAGCACCCATTCGCCACCTACTGCTGGAAGCCGCTGATCGCCCTCTATGAGCGGGGCGTCTCCTTCGAGCATCGGCAGGTCGATGACGAAGCCGACCGTGACCACCTGGCGGAGCTTTGGCCGATGGCGAGCATCCCGACCCTCGTCGATGACGCGGCCGGGATCACGCTGCCCGAATCAACCGTCGTCGTCGAATACCTCGACGGCTTCGGCGCTGCTCCACGCCTGATCCCCGCCGAGCCGGAGACGGCGCTGCAGGCGCGGCTCTGGGATCGCATCATGGACCTCCGCGTCCAGACGCCGATGCAGAAGATCGTCCTCGACGGACTGCGACCGGAGGGATCCCGCGACCCGCACGGGGTGGAGGAGGCACGAGTCGCCCTCGATCGCATCTACCCGGTGATCGACGAGCACCTCTCGGGCGGCGAGTGGCTCGCCGGTCAGGCGTTTACGGTCGCTGATGCGGCCGCCGCCCCGGCGCTCTTTTACGCGCGCGCCGTCCGACGCTGGGACGAGGAGTTGGTCGGCCTCGGTCGCTACTACGAGCGCCTCACGGCCCGCCGGTCGGTGGCCCAGGTCATCGATGAGGCCCGGCCCTTCCGCGGCCTCTTTCCGCTTCCCTGGCCCGACTACGTCGAGTGAGCCACTCTCCACGACGCGCAGGAGGCGGTTGAGCGGACCAGGCCGCCTACACGGAACCGGGACGTCACCGCGCCGGACGCGACGATCGTCGCGTCGCCGCCCACCGCGCTCCCCGGCGCGAAACGGCCGGGCGGAGACCGTCACCTTCACCCGGCGAACATACTCCGACCCGCGATGTCCGACCCGGACCCCACCCAGAGCGACGGCGGGCGCACCGCCTGGGCGCGCAACCTGGCGACGCCGCTGCGCGACTTCCTCGGCACCGAGACCGGCTCGGCGCTGGTGCTGGTCGGCGCCGTCGTCGTCGCCCTGCTCTGGGCCAACGTCGACTTCGGCAGCTACTCGAAGCTGTGGTCGACGCACCTCTCGATCCAGGTCGGCTCGCACGGGATCAACAACGAGCTGCGCGACTGGGTGAACGAGGGGCTGATGACGCTCTTCTTCCTCGTCGTCGGGCTCGAGGCCAAGCGGGAGATCGACCTCGGCGAGCTGCGCGAGCACAACCGGCTCTGGTACCCGGCGCTGGCGGCGTTCGGCGGCATCGCCGGCGCGGTCGGCATCTACCTGATCTTCAACGCGGGCGGCGCGGGCGGCGGTGGCTGGGGGGTCGCGATGTCGACCGACACGGCGCTGGCGCTCGGCGTCCTCGCCCTGGTCACGCCGACCGGCTCGACCCGGCTGCGCGTCTTCATGCTCACCCTGGCGATCTTCGACGACCTCTCCGCCCTGCTGATCATCGTGATCGCCTACACCGGCGCGATCGACGCGGTGGCGCTCGGCGTCGCGGTCGGCCTCTTCGCGCTGCTGGGACTGCTGCGCTTCCTGCCGACGATGCGCGGCCCGGTCGCGGTCCTGGTCGGGATCGGGATCTGGGTGGCGCTGTACGAGTCGGGGATCGACCCGGTGATCGCCGGCCTCGCGATCGGCCTGGTGACCAGCGCCTACCCGCCGTCGCGGCAGGAGCTGGAGCGCGCCACCGACCTCACCCGCGAGTTCCGCGAGCAGCCGACGGTCGGCCTCGCCTACACGGCGCGGCGCAGCCTGGTCGAGGCGATCTCCCCCAACGAGCGCGTCCAGTACGCGCTGCACCCGTGGACGAGCTACGTGATCGTGCCGCTCTTCGCGCTCGCCAACGCGGGCGTCCACCTCACCGGCGGCCTGCTGTCGGACGCGGTCAGCTCGCCGATCACGATCGGGATCGTCGCCGGCTACGTGGTCGGCAAGCCGCTCGGCGTCTTCCTGGTGCCCTGGCTGGCGACGCGGGCGCCGCTGCGGCGGATGGTCGGCGACGGCAAGCTGACGATCACCTTCCCCGGGCTGCTCGGCACCGGCACCGCGGCCGGCGTCGGCTTCACGGTGTCCTTCCTGATCGCCAGCCTCGCGTTCACCGGCCCGGCGCTCGACGAAGCGAAGGTCGGCGTGCTGGCCGGGGCGCTGATCTCGCCGCTCGTCGCCCTGGCGGTATTCCGCGGCGCCCGGACGCTGATCCCGCGTTCCCGCCGGCTCGAGCAGCTGCGCCGCACCGCGGACTCGATCATCGACCTCTCCGACGACGTCGACCCGGACCGCGACCACATCCGCGGCGATTCCGAGGCCGACGTGACCCTGGTCGAGTACGCCGACTTCGAGTGCCCCTACTGCGGCCGCGCCGAGCCGACGATCCGCGAGCTGCTGGAGATGCACCATGGCGGCGGCCTGCGCTACGTCTTCCGCCACCTGCCGCTGCAGGACGTCCACCCACACGCCCAGCTCGCCGCCGAGGCGAGCGAGGCGGCCGCCGCGCAGGGCGCCTTCTGGCCGATGCACGACACGCTGATGGGCCACCAGGGGGAACTCGACCTCGACGACGTCCGCCGCTACGCGGAGGAGCTGGACCTCGACGCCGACCGGCTCGAAGACGAGGTGCGCCGGCGGGTCCACCTGGAGCGGGTCTCCGAGGACGTGTCGAGCGCCGACGCCTCCGGCGTCTCCGGAACGCCGACCTTCTTCGTCAACGGCCGGCGCCACCAGGGCGTCTACGACATCGCCGCGCTGAGCAAGGCGATCGGCCGCGCCAAGGTGCTGGCCGAGGCGGAAGCGCGGGCACTCGATGCCAGGAAGCAGGCGAAGGAAGAGGCAATGCGCCACGAGAAGGCCAGGCGAACCTGACGCCGGGCAGGGATCAGCCGCCGATCGGCAGGCGCGGGTTGGCGCCCCAGAAGACGAGCGTGCCGACCATGCCGATGATGTGCACGGCGACGATGTTGAAGGCCATCGACTTCGCCGTCGCGGTGCCGACGCCGACCGGGCCGCCGGAGGCCGTGTAGCCGTAGTAGCAGCCGACCAGCACGATCACGGTCGCCATCGCCATCCCCTTGATCAGGCTGAAGAGCAGGTCGGTGGGGTCCTGGAACATCCAGAAGACCAGCGAGTAGCCGCCGGTGGAGACGTCGCCGACCTGCTTCACCACGGCGATGTAGCTGGCCAGGTACATGACGCCGATCCCTACCACGTAGATGAACGGCAGCGCGATCCAGGCGCCGAGCAGCCGCGAGCCGCAGAGGAAGGTGACCGGCGGCACCCCCATCACTTCGAGCGCGTCGATCTCCTCGTTGATCCGCATCGCGCCGAGCTCGGCGACGATCCCGGTCCCCACCTTCGCCGCGAGGATGTAGCCGAAGGCGTACGGGAGCGCCTCGCGGAGGTCGCAGAAGGCGGCGAACAGGCCGGCGTACGCCGGCACCCCTTGGGCGCGGAAGAAGTAGGCGCCCTGCAGCCCGCACTGCAGGCCGAAGAGGAAGACGAGGCCCCAGATCACCAGCCCCGAACCGAGGATCAGGATCCCCGCCTGGCGCAGCGCCTCGCCGAAGAACCGCAGCGCGCGCCCCGACCAGACCAGCGCGCCCACCCTGCTGCCGAAGCGGGCGATCTCCCCGAACGAGTCGAGGTAGCCGACAGGCGACAGCGGGGTCTCGCCGTCCCTCACCGGATCGTCTGCAGTTCCGGGTGGGTGGCGAGGAGCACGGCGGTGAACACGTAGTTGAAGGCGGCGACGGCGACCAGCGAGATCACGACGGCCTGGTTGACGGCGCGACCGACGCCGGCGGCGCCGCCGGAGGCCGTCATTCCCTTGAAGCAGCACACGACGGCGATGATCGCCCCGAACATCGAGCACATCAGCACCGACCCCCAGACGTCGGTCGCGGTGGCGTTGGAGAAGAGCGTCGCGAAGAAGCCGCCGAGGCTCTGGTGGTAGATCAGCTCGACGGCGATCCCGGCGGCGAGGCCGAAGAGGATCGCGAAGGCGTCGAACAGCGCCGTCACCAGGACCAGCGCGAGGAAGCGCGGCACGACCAGGTTCTTGATCGGGTCGACGCCGAGCACCTGCAGGGCGTCGAGCTCCTCGCGGATCTTGCGCGCGCCGAGGTCGGCGGTGATCGCGGTGCCGGCGACGCCGGCGACGACCACGGCGGTGACCAGCGGGCCGATCCAGCGGATCGCGGTGAGCACGAAGAAGCCGCCGAGCCGGTCGAGCGAGCCGAGCATCTGCAGCGGTCCCGCCGCCTGCAGCCCCGGCGCGCCGAGGTTGAGCGCGAACGTGGAGGCGAGCAGCGGCAGCCAACAGAGGCGGATGGTGAAGTTGACCTGCTCGACCAGCTCGTCGCCGTATGGCCGCGGGGCGCGCAGCGCCGAGCGCAGCGTCCGGCCGGTGAGGACCACCAGGCTCCCCACCTGCTCGAAGACCGGGACGATCCGGCCCAGTCGGGCTAGCGCCTCTGCCGCCACCAGCCCATCGCCCGGGCCAGCGGCCCGGCCTCCCCCGCCGCCCCGGCCTCCGCCGCGTCGCCGCCGACCTCGCCAAGCCTGCGGCGGGCCTCCTCGCCCGCGTGGCGCTCGGCGGCGCGGCGCGCCTCCGAGAGCTGGGCGACGAGCGTGTCGCGGGTCTGCTCGAGCTCCTCGACCCCCGCCACGTGGGCGCTGGTCACCCGCGGCGCGGTCGGCAGGTCGGTGGGGACGAAGCGGGCGAACTCGGCGAGCTCGGCCTCGAGCACGCCGATCTGGCGGCGCAGCTCCCGCCGCACGCCGATCGCTTCGGCCTCGGCGGCGTCGACCGCGCCCGGCGAGGGCGCGTTGCCGCCCAGCTCCTCGCCGGGGATGGCCGCGCAGGCCAGCGCGACCTCGGCGAGCGCCCGCGGGTCGAGGCCGGCGGCGCGCGCGGCGCGGATCGCCTCGTCGGCGATCTCCTCCAGCTGCGGCGCGGCGCGGATCCCGGCGGCGACGAAGGTGCCGCGGCCGTGCTCGCTCGCCACCATCCCCTCCGCTTCGAGGGCCGCGTAGACGCCGCGCACCGTGTTCAGGTTGACGCCCGCCCACTCGGCCAGGCGACGCACGCTGGGCAGCTTCTCGCCGGCCGGAAGGCGGCCGGTGGCGATCAGCGCGCGGAGGCGCAGTGTCAGCTGCAGCCCGACCGGAAGCTCATCGCTCGGGTCGACCGCGAAGGGATTCGGGCTCGTCGCCAACTGTGCCATTTGACTGACACAGTAGCACCAGACTGTGCGGAAATCAGCAACAGTTGCGCTATTCGCAGCTCGGGCGCTTGCCTTCCGGGAGCTGGTGGAGCTTGCCGTGACGGTCGACGGAGAAGCCCATCGGGCTCGGCGTCTTCGGCGTGTGGGCGGGCCTGCCGTCGACGGTGACGGTGACCGAGCCGTTGCCGAAGGCGGCGCTGTAGGAGTGCGAGTGGAACGGGCCCCGGGTTTCCCCCGCGGTGAGGATGACGCCGTTCACCAGCCGCTTGCCCTTGCCGTCGAGGACGCAGCTCCAGACTTCTCCGGTGGGTTCGATCGTCAGCGCCACGGGGCGCGGCGCCTTCGGCTTCCCGGTCGTCGTCCCGGCGCCGCCGCCCTTGGCCGCGGCGCCTTCGCCCGCGCCTTCCGCGCCCGCCTTCGCGCTCCGTTCCCCAGCGGCGCCGGCCGGCCCGCCGGCGCCGGCCGGTTCCCCGGAGCTAGTCCCGCCGCTCGAGGCCAGCAGCACGACCGCGACGACGATCGCCACCAGCACCGCCGCGGCGCCCACCCAGGTGTAGACCTCCTGCCGCCGCCTCCGCCGGCGGAGCGCCTCGGCGCGCCGCGAGGTGGTCCGCGCGAAGGGCGAGGTCGGCGCCCCGCCGCGCCCCGCCGCCCCGCTCTGACGACGGTACTCCTCGACCAGCGGCTCGCCGTCCACGTCCAGGTACTGCGCGTACTTGCGGATGAAGGAGCGCGCGTAGAAGTCCTCCGGGAGGGCCTCCCAGTCTTCGTCCTCGATCGCCCGCAGGTAGCGCACGCGGACACCGGTCGCCGCTTCGACCTGCTCGAGGTCGACCGCCCGCCTGGTCCGTGCCTCGGACAGGGTGTCGCCGATTACACCCACGTGACAATTTTGCAGTGTCTGCGCGATTTCGACGTTAAGCCCCCGCAAGGGTCGGGAAATCGCATGCAGGCAGGGTGCCGTGGAGCCGTCGTTGCTCCATGCGCGACAAAGGCTCCACGGCCGGCCCGGGGACGGAGCGCCACGGCGACCACTAAGGAGCGGTGACCGAGATGCCGTCGTCGGAGACGCCGCGCACCTCGGAGATCTGGGAGGGCAGGAGCCAGAGGACGCCGGCGAGGCCGCCGACCGCCGCGAGCCACATCGTCGGCCGCAGCCCGATCGCGCCCGCGAGCAGCCCGCCCGCCAGCGCGCCGATCGGCCGCACGCCCCAGTTGACGAAGACGATCGCCCCCCAGACGCGGGAGCGGAGCTGGTCCGGGATGACCGCCGCCTGCACCGAGCCGAGGCCGACGTCGAGCACCATCACGCCGATCCCCGAGCAGAACTCGGCGGCCGTCAGCAGCGCCATCGAGAGGGCGGGCGGCCCCGTCGTCAGGGGCACGAGCACGAGCGGCAGGGGCGCCAGGACGAAAGCGCCGACCAGCACGTTGCCGAGGCCGAACCGCTCGTTGAGGCGGCGGGCGATCGCCGAGCCGAGCACGCTGCCCAGCGCGCCGACCCCCAGCGCAAGGCCGATCGCGCCCGAGCCGAGGCCCATCTCGCGGGTCGCGAAGAGGACCAGCAGCGCCCAGAAGGCGGTGTTGAAGACGTTGAACGTGGCGGTGCCGAGCAGCGTCACCAGCAGCAGCGGGCTACGGCGGATGAAGCGCGCGCCGGCGGCCAGCCCGCCCGAATCGGGAGACGCCGCGGGCGGCTCGGGGACCTCGGCGCGCCGCACGAAGAAGGCCGAGATGACGAAGCTCACGCCATCGACGGCGATCGCCACCGGCGCGGTCAGGGCCGCGACCAGGACGCCGCCGAGAGTCTTGCCGCCGACCACCGCGACCGAGCGACTGCCGATCAGCAGCGAGTTGGCCTCGACGTAGTCGCGCGGCCGCACCAGCGAGGTGAAGACGGTCTGCTCGGCGACCATGAAGAGGATGCCGAGCGTCCCGGTGAGGAAGGCGACGACGTAGAGGATCGGCAGCGTGAGGACGCCGAGGGCGGCGGCGGCCGGCAGCCCGAGCAGCAGCGCGGCGCGGCCGAGGTCCGCGCCGACCAGCAGTGTGCGGCGGCTGCTGCGGCGGTCGGCCCAGGCTCCGAGGTGGACGGCGAACAGGAGGCTCGGGGCCAGCTCGACCGCCGCCAGGAAGCCCATCTGCCGGGCGTCGGCTTCGAGCGTGAGGACGGCGAGCAGCGGGATCGCGAGCAGCGAGATCTGGTCGCCGAAGAGCGAGATGGTCTGGCCGGTCCAGTAGTCGCGGAACGGACGGTTGATCCGCAGCAGCTGGGGCAGGTGGCGGCGCATCAGCGCGGCTCCGGCTCCTCGGCGATCGGGAAGCCGAGCTGGATGAAGGTGACGGGACGGGCGCCCGGCGGCTGCTCCCGACGGTCGGCGAGGCGCTTCACGTAGGGCTCGAGGAGCTCGCCGATGCGCCGGTTCAGCTCCTCGAGCTCGGCCGGCGTGACCGAGAGGAGCCGGTCGCCGAGCACCGCCGCCTCCGACCAGTCCGGGCTCTCCTCGCGGCGCTGGTCGACCCAGCCCAGCGCCTCCTCCAGCCAGCGCTCGACGACGACCCTGGTGAGCAGGTCGCCGGCCTCGTCGACCTCCTCGCTGGGGCCGCGCGCCGCCCATTCGGTGTCGCTCGCGGTCGCCTGCCAGGGCCGCTCGCGGCCGCGTCCCCCGCCCGCTTCCTCGACCAACCCCCACTTGGCGAGCTGGCGCAGGTGAAAGGAGCAGCCGGCCGGGCTTTCGTCGATCCGCTCGCCCGCCTGCGTCGCGGTCAGCGGGCCGGCGCGCCGCAGCAGGCCGATCAGCTTCAGCCGGGTCGGGTGGGCGACGGCGCGCAGCGCCCGCGGGTCGGTGAGCTGGACTACCCCCTCGGCCATACCTTTCGAAAGATAGCTTTCGAAAGGGTTCTTTTCAAGCCCTCCATCCCGCCGGCGCCCCCACCGTGCCCGGAGCCGGGGGGCGCCGCGCCGCGGAATCGGCCGCTAGCGGTGCTTGACCCCGGCCTTCGCCAGCGGCGCCAGCCGCTGTCCCTTCACCGGCGCGTCGCCGAGCGCCTCGTCGACCGCCCCCAGCACGTCGGCCGACAGCTCCACCTCCGCGGCGGCCGCGTTGGCGTGCACCTGCTCGGGGCGGGAGGCGCCGACGATCGCCGCGGCGACCTCCTCGCGCCGCAGCACCCAGGCGAGCGCCAGCTCGACCAGGCTGAGCCCCTCCCCGTCGGCGATCGGGCGCAGCCGCTCGACCGCCTCCAGGTTCGCGTCGCTCAGCACCAGTTCCATCGACATGTTCATCTCCTCGCTGGCGGCGCGCGAGTCGGCGGGCGGCTCCTCGCCCGGCCGGTACTTGCCGGTCAGCACGCCCTGGGCGAGCGGCGACCAGACGATCTGCGAGATCCCGTTCGCCGCGCTCAGCGGGAAGACCTCGGCCTCCGGCGCCTGCCAGAGCATCGAGTACTGCGGCTGGGAGGAGACGAAGAGGTCCGGCCCGCCGATCTCCAGCGCCGCCTCGATCTGCTCCGGCGTCCACTCGCTGAAGCCGAGGTAGCGCGCCTTGCCTGCGGCGACCACCTGCCGCAGCGCCTCGATCGTCTCCTCGATCGGCACGTCGGGATCGAAGCGGTGCGCCTGGTAGAGGTCGACGTGGTCGGTCCGCAACCGGCGCAGCGAGGCGTCGATCTGCTTGGCGATCTGCGCCGCCGAGAGGCCCCTGTCCTCGGGGTCGTCGGACATCTGGCCCCAGACCTTGGTGGCCAGGACGTAGCTGTCGCGGGGACGCCTGGAGAGAATCTCCCCCCAGGCGCTCTCCGCGGCGCCGCGCCCGTAGACGTTGGCGGTGTCGAAGAAGTTGATTCCGGCCTCGAAGGCGGCTTCGGTGCAGGCGCGGGTCTGCTCGGCCTCGATGCCGCCCGCGTAGGTCAGCCAGGAGCCGAGGGCGATCTCCGATACCTCGAGGTCCGAGCTGCCGAGCTTGCGATAGCGCATGGGTCTCCTTTGTCGCGGTCGTTCCGCGGGCCGGATACCCGCGGGGCGCTCACGCCTATCGCGCGCTCCCCGTCCCGACCGGCGTCCACCGGCGCCCTGTTCCGGGCGCCGCTCAGTACCCGACCGGGTGGCGGACGGCGAAGCCCTTGGCCTGGAAGGCTTCTTCGTGCCAGCGGGGGCCGGTGACGCCTTCCGGGTCGCCGCCCGTGTCCCAGCGCAGGCCCGCCACGACCATGTAGACGTGCCCCTTGTTGGCGTAGATCGTGATCCACCTGCCGGGGCCGGGTTCGCCCCAGCGCATGAAGGAGCCGGAGACGAGCGGCGATTCGAGCAGCCGGCCGCCATGCAGCACGTAGGAGACGGAGCCCGAGCAGTCGTAGCCCTTGTCGCGCCAGCGGGCGTGGCCGCCTCCCCATATGTACGGGGTGCGGCGGATGTGGTTGGCGGCCGCGATCACCCGCTTGACCGCCCGCGGCGCCGCGCGCGGGGCGATCGCGCGTTCGCCGCGCAGCGTCGCCAGGGCGCCCGGGACCGTCGGGGCCGGCGTCGGGGCCGGCGCCGGGGCCGGCGACGAGCCGGGGTCCGGCGCAGGTTCGGGGGCCGGCGCAGGGGTCCGGACACCGCTCGGCGCTTCGACCCCCGGCACTTCGGCTTCCGCGTCGGAGGCGGGGATCGAGGGGGTTTCGACCGTTTCCCCCGAGTAGGAGGAGGAGAGGCCGCCCGAGTCGGCGCGCGCCGCGGGGGCGAGCGCGAGCAGCGCCACCGTCAGCGTGCAGACAATGGCGAAACCCAGAGCCGCCAGGCGGGTTTGGGGGAGTTCATGCGAGCGCCTTGCAAGGTCCACGCTGGCGTGATCGACACGCCTCCGAGGTGCGTGAAATTTTGCACGTCGACGCCCAAATGCGAAATCCTTCCCCGATCTCGATAAGAACCGCGGCCGTGCGCCGCCTCGCCCTGCTCCTCAGCCTGCTCGCCCTGTTCGGGGCGGCCGCGGCCACCGCCGCCCAGGCCTCGCCCTGGTCGGTCACCGAACTGCACCTCGGCGACCGGGAAACGATCTTCGGCCTGCACTGCGAACCCAACGGCTCCTGCGTCGGGGTCGGCCAGGAAGGCGTCGTGATCCAGTCCGGGTCGCCGACCGCGGGCGCCTCGGCCTGGAACGTCAGCCACGTCACCCTGCCCGAACACCTGCGCGGCAACCTGCGCGGCATCTCCTGCCCGTCGCCGCACCTCTGCGTCGCCGCCGACTACAGCGGCGGGATCTGGTGGACCCGCAACCCGTCGCTCGGGGCCGCCGCCTGGACGCCGACCGACATCCCGAAGACGAAGGCGCTCTTCGACGTCGCCTGCGGGCCGACGGAAGCCTGCGTGGCGGTCGGCCGGCGCGGCGTCGTCGCCACCTCGGCCGACCCGACCGGCGGCGGCGCCGCCTGGACCAAGACGACGCTGCCCGGCGAACCGCTGCTGCGCTCGGTCAGCTGCGCGCTGACGCTCTGCGTCGCGAGCGCCTACAACGGCGAGCTCTGGGTGACCCACGACCCGCTCGGCGGCGGCGCCGCCTGGACCCCGATCGTCAGCCCGGCGGGCGAACAGCCGCTGATCGGCCTCACCTGCCAGAGCGAATCCCTCTGCGTGGCGGGCGGCGAGGGGTCGGTCTTCGTCTCCACCGACCCGACGGCGGGCGCCGGCGCCTGGCCCTTCGCGCCGCTGCCGCGCCGCTTCCAGATCGTCGACGCCTCCTGCCCGACGTCGAACCTCTGCGCGCTGAGCAGCAACAACGGCGAAGTGACCGTGTCGACGGACCCCACCGGCGGCTCGCAGACGTGGCTCACCGAACACCTGATCAGGGGCGTCACCAACGCCCTCTTCGGCCTCTCCTGCCCGACCGAAGCCCTCTGCGTCGCGGCGGGCAAGTTCGGACAGATCGTCACCTCGACCGAACCGGCCGCGACCGGCCAACCGGAACCGCCGGCGCCCCCTCCCCCGCCGAACACGATCATCCGCCACACCCCGCCCGTGCTGCTCCGCCTCGGCGTCCACACCCCGGCACCGACCGTCGCCTTCACCTTCCGCGGCGAAGGCGTCGGCCCGTTCTGGTTCCGCTGCAAGATCGACTCCCGGCCGAGCTACGTGTGCTCGAACCCGGCCCGCGTCCGGGTCGGGGTCGGCCGGCACGCCTTCCGGGTCCGCGCCTTCGGCCCCGGCGGCGGCGCCACGACGACGCCCGTCTACCACTTCAACGTCATTCGCGCCCGGCCGCGCCACGTCCACGTGCGCAACCGGCACACCCGGCACAAGCCGGCGAGGAAGTAGGAGCGGCGGGCGGGCGTCCCGGCCGGCGGGCGGCGCGGCCGGGACGCCCTGGCGCTACTTCCGTTCGCGGCCGACCTGGGTCGTCACCTTCACGGTGCCGCCCGAGGCCTTCGCCGCCTTCACCGCGAAGTGGAGGACCCCGCGGCGCAGGTGGGCGATCCGCAGCACCCTGAAGGTGCTGCTCTTGGCGATCGTCTTCACCTTCAGCTTCTTCGGCTTCCACGTCTTGTGGCCGTGCCGAATGGTGTGGGGCCGCACGGCGGCGACCAGCCTGCCGTGGGACTTGATCCGCAGCCCGACCAGCTTGAAGTTGTTGCCGGGTTCGGTCCAGGTGAGGGCCACGTGCAGGACGCGGGTCTTCGCGCCGACCCCGAGCGTGTGGGGCGTGCGCTGGCCCTGGGCGAGTTCGTCGGTGAACGTCCGGGGCGGCGTCTTGCAGGTCAGCGCGGCGCCGATCTCGTTGACCACGGCCTGCACTTCACCCGCTTCGGTGACCTCGTAGACCTGGCCGCCGGTGTCGGAGGCGATCTTTTTCAGCCGCGCCTTGTCGGTCCCGTCGGAGATCTCGGTGCCGATCACGTACGTCGGGACATTGTGGGCGAGGTGGGCTTCTTCGTAGGTGCCGACGTCGTGGCCGCCGTCGGTGATGAAGATCCGCGCCTGCGACTGGGGATTGTCGGCGTCGGCCTTGGCGAACGCCCCGTTGTAGTCGGTGGCGCCGTTGTCGGCGTTGAGGTTCGTGCTCAGCGACGCTTCCATGGCGCTCACGTTGGGCCCGATCGGCTCGGGCGGGAACAGGGTCGAGGCCGCCGGGGTGCCTTCCAGGATCCCCGGGATCCCTTCGAAGCCGGAGCCGAATTCGACCGCGCCGAGGGTGGTCGACCGGGGCAGCGTCTGGATCAGCAGGTCCATCGCCTGGACCCGAAGCCGGTTGGGATCGGTGTATTCCATCGAGCCCGAGTCGTCGATGATCGCCTCGACGTTGGTGACGGGCGCGCAACCCGCCGAGCCGGTCGCGACGGGCGCGGCGCTCGCGGTGCCCGCGGGCACCGCTGCCGCGACGAGCATGGCGGCCAGCGCGAACGCCGCGGCCACCTTCCTGAATGAAGTCATTTTCTCCCCCTGGGACGAGTGGTGGATCGCGTCAAGCCTAACCGGCGAGCGCGGATCGCGGACGGGTATTTGACCGCACCGTCCTCGAATTCCGGCGGCGACGCGCGCGTTCCGCCCGGCCCTACCGGCGTTCGTATTCGACCCGCGGCGGGCGCTCGTCGGGGAGCACCAAGCTCAGCGCCCAGTTGACGAAACTGACGATGATCGCCGCGAGCACGCCCCACCAGAAGGTGCGGATCGCGAAGTGCGGCACGAGCCAGTCGGTCAGGTAGAGCATCAGGACGTTGATCAGGAAGTAGAAGAAGCCGAGGGTGATGACGATGAACGGGATCGAGAGGACCGCCAGCACCGGCTTGACCCAGGCGTTGACCAGGGTGAAGACCGCGGCCGCGATGAACAGGGTCCACCACTGGTCGCCGTAGCTGATGCCGGAGAGGATCCAGGCGGCGACGAAGAGCGCCACGACGTTGGAGATCCAGCGGATGAGGAGCTTGCGCAGCACCCCGCCGAGGATAGGCGCCGGGGACGACGCCGGGGCGAGAACGGCGGCGAGGCGCGGGAACGACCTACGGCGCGGCTACCGTCGTCGGTGCAAGTCCGCGTGGGAGCGGAGACCGACACACGTTCGGAGGATGAACGATGGCACTCGTAGGAAAGGATGAGCTGGCCCGCGACGTCGCCGCGAGAACCGGGCTCGGCGTCGGCGAGGCGAAGCGCGCCCTCGAGGCGACGCTGAAGGTGATCGAGGAGCAGATGGGCGCGGGCAACGAGGTGAGGCTGACCGGGTTCGGCAAATTCTCGGTCTCCCACCGCGAGGCGCGGACCGGGCGCAACCCGCAGACCGGCGAGTCGATGCAGATCGCCGCGAAATCGGTGCCGCGCTTCAGCGCCGGCGCCGAGCTGAAGAAGGCGGTTCAGTAGACGGGAGCGGCGCGGCCGTTGAATGGCCGCATTCACGCGGGGCCGCCGCGGAGCCGATCCGCGGCGGCATTTCTACCCTGCGGCAATGGCAGCGCTTCAGTTCTGGATCCGCGGTGACCTCGCCGCCGAGCAGCTCGCCCGCCTCGCCGAGATCGGCGCCCGCGCCATCCCGATGGTGCGCGGCGCCGAAGACGGCGTTCTGCGGCGCGCCGCCTGGACGATGATCGAGGCGAGCCCCGGCGAGCCGGAGGACGTGCGGGCGCGGCTCGCGGCCCTGCTCGGCGCCGAGCCCGACGAGCTCACCGGACCCTACGCCTTCCACTGAGCCGGCGCGGCGCGGGCGGCGGCGCGGGGCGCCGCCCGTCAGGCGCGCGCCCTCAGCCTTCCGAGGAGAAGCCGATCCCGGCGCCGAACGGGTAGAGCACCTTCGAGCCCGACGGCGCGGCGATCGTCGCCGGCAGCTTGCCCTGCGGGTCGATTTCGCCGAACATCGCTTCGACCAGCGCTTCCAGCGAGGGCGGCTGGTAGTCGAGGCTGGTGATGAAGGTCGGCGCGGCGGGCAGGTAGGCGACGTCGTAGGGGGTGCCGACCGCCGCGACCACCACCGGCTTGCCGGTGGCGAGCAGGCCGTTCACCAGTTCGATCTGCGAGGTTCCCGGCGTCCAGGCGTTGAAGGTGGAGACGACGACCAGGTCGCTGGAGCGCGCCGCGGCGAGCGCTTCTTCGATCTGTTCGGGACTCGGGCTGAAGCCGGTGTCGAGCACCTGCGGGGTGAGGCCGTGGGCGCCGATCGCCTTGTCGAGCGCCGCCGTCGTCACTTCCCCGAAGCCGGTGACGAGGACCTTCTGCCCGGTGTCGCGGGCCAGCGGCAGGAGCCCGGCGTTGTTGCGCAGCATCGTGATCGAACGCTGTGCCGCCCCCTTCGCCACCGCCAGGTGGGCCCGCGTGCCGACCACGCGCTTCACCCGCCCCGGCTTGACGAACGGTTCGGCGACCAGCCCCAGCTGCCACTTCAGCCGCAGCGCCCGCACCACCGAGGCCCGCAGCGCGTGCCTGCGGGCGGGGCTGCGCTTCACTGCGGCGAGGATCGCGCGGCGGGCGGCGAGCAGGTTGGCGGGCGGCTTGTCGGAGCCTTCGAGCGCTTCCGGCTGGGCGATCTCCAGCAGCTGGTCGTTGCCCGCCCGGAAGGCGCGCAGCGCCACCTCGGCGGGCGGGAAGGAGCTGACCGCGGCGGCGTCGAGGGCGTCGGTGACGATCAGCCCGCGGTAGCCGAGGTACCGCCGCAGCTGGCCCCTGACCCAGAACGGCGAGAGGCTCGACGGGTACCTGGAGCCGGTGATCTTCGGGAAGAGGATGTGGGTGACCATCACCTGGTCCACCCCCGCGTGGATCGCCGCCACCAGGGTTGGGAAGTTCTCCTTGTGTACTTCGGTGAGCGTCTGCGGCGAGGAGACGGCGCCGTCGTCGGGATTGATCGCGACGTCGCCGAGGCCGGGGAAGTGCTTGGCGGTCGCCGCGACGCCGGTCGCCGAGGCCCGCGTCTGGTAGCCGCGCACCGCCGCGACGCCGTAGCGGGCGACGAAGCGGGGGCGGTCGCCGAAGGAGCGGATCCCGTCGGCTTCGTTCAGGGGGTCGAGGTTGGTGTCGACGACCGGGGCGTTGTCGACGTTGATGCCCATCGCCCGCAGCTCTTCGCCGGTGATCCGCGCCGCCCGCTGCGTGAGCCCGATGCCCCGCGTCGCGCCGAGCGCCATGTTGCCGGGGAAGACGGTCGCGGGGGCGCCGATCCGCGTCACCTCGCCCTCCTCCTGGTCGGTGCTGATCAGCATCGGCACCCCGGCGCCCTGCCGGCGCGCCACCCGCTGGATGCCGTTCGACAGCGCCGCGATCTTCCGCGGGTCCTCCAGCTTGTTGGCCCAGTCGAAGTAGATGATCCCGCCCGGTTTGAACTTGCGGATCAGCTGCGCCATGTTCGAGACGCCGTAGAACCGGCGGTTGAGCTTCACCATCTGCGGGTCCTTGTCGCGGATCCCGGTCCCGAACCCGTTGATCACGAACAGTTGCCCGACCCTTTCGTCGAGCGTCATCCGCGCCAGCGTGCGGTGGATCCAGGCGCGCTCCGCGGCGGAGACCTTGGGACCGCCGGCGCGGCCGGAAGTCGCGGCGGCGGCAGCGACGGGGCCGGCCGGCGGCCCGGCGAGCAGGGCGGCGACCAGCAGGCAGAGGCCGAGAAGGAACGCGACCAGCAGGCGCGTCTTCACGGCGAGGGTCTTTGCGGCAAGGACGGACAAGACCGGACAGGATTTTTACACCTCGGGCCGGACCGACCGCCGCTGCGGGCGTGTCGGGGCGAGCGGGCCGGAGCGCCGCCCGGGCGCGAGCGGTGACCGCGCCGCCGTCGGCGCCAAGACGCACGGCGGCGCGGTGTGCCCTCCTCCTCTCAGCCGACCCCCATCGCCGCCTGGGCCTCGGCCAATTTGGCGCGGATCGTGTCGGACCCCTCACGGAACTCGAGCAGCGGGTGAACCTCCCAGGTCACCATTCCGTACAGCGGGTAGTCGGCCATCAGGTCGAGCGCGGCGCCGTGCGACTCAGCGTTGGAGACGCTGAAGCCGCCGCCCTCGAGGAATCCGTAGACGCACTCGAACGTGCCGTCTTCGAGCTTGGCCTGGATCCAATCGAGCGCGGCGTCCAACTGCTCCGGGCTCGGCGGCATCGGGCCCGGGGTCGCCTGGACGTAGTACTTCATCTTCCACCTCCTCGGTCGGCCCGTCCCAGGTCCACTGTCTCACCGTTGCGACCGCGCGCAACCGTCCATACCGAACTACTACGGCCCGCCGGCAGGCGATCGCGGAGGCATCAGCAGCGAGCCGCCGATCCCGCAGATCGCGATCGCCGCGATCAGGACCTGGACGTCGGGCGCGAGCGCGGCGAGCGCCGAGCCGAGCCCGAAGAGCCCCGCCCCGCCCACCAGCAGCAGGCGCCGGCCGAAGATGTCGGCCAGCCTGCCGGCCGCGATCAGCAGCGCCGCGAAGGGGATGTAGAAGGCGGTGACGGTCCACTGCAGCTCGCCGATCGAGGTGCCGAACTCACCGTGGATCGTCGGCAGCGCGACGACGATCGCCGCGGTCGGCAGCTGCACGATGCCGGCGGCGCCGACGGTGGCGATCAGCGTCGCGGCGCGCCCGCGCGCGGCGTCGGCGGGGCCGGCGGTGGGCCCGGCGGTCGTCATCTCGGTGCACCCTCGGCCACGCGCCCGGCAGTCTCGACCAGGTCCAGGACGGTTTCCCGACCGCCCGGCGAGCCCGCCGCAGACGCGGCCCCGGCCGCGCCGCGCGATGGCCGTGGATTCGGCAGGCCCAGCCCATTCCCAAGCGGTCTGTGTAGCGCTAGCCTGGGAAGGTGGCCTCGCGCCCGCAGACCCGCTACGCCGCCAGCGGCGGGGTCGGCATCGCCTACCAGGAAATCGGCGAGGGAGCCCTGGACCTGGTCCTTGCCTTCCCCTTCGTCTCCCACCTCGACCTGCTCTGGGACAGCCCCGCGATCGCCGGGTTCATCCGCCGCCTGGCGGGGTTCGCGAGGGTGCTCGCGTTCGACCGCCGCGGCGTGGGGCTGTCCGATCCGGTCTCCGGCGCGCCGACCCTGGAGGAGCGGATGGACGACGTCCGCGCGGTGATGGACGCCGCCGGGTCCGAGCGCGCCTCCCTCCTCGGCATGTCCGAGGGGGCGACGATGTGCATGCTGTTCGCGGCCTCCTGCCCGAACAGGACCTCGGCGCTGCTGCTCTGGGGGGCGATGGCGCGCTCGACCGCGGCGCCCGACTATCCCTTCGCCGCGCCGAGGGAGTCTTTCGTCGAGGCCAACCAGGAGCTGATCGCGCCGCTCTGGGGGCAGGGCGCGACGATCGAGATCTTCTCCCCCTCGCTCGCCGACGACCCCCGCGCCCGTGACTTCCAGGCGCGGCTGGAGCGCGGAGCCGCCACCCCGATGCGCGTATGGGAGCTATCGCAGCTCTTCCTCGACACCGATGTCCGCGATGCGCTGCCGCTGATCCAGGCCCCGACCCTGGTCATGCATCGCACCCACGATCGCGCGGTCAACGTGCGGGCGGCACGGTGGCTGGCGGAGCAGATCGAGGGCAGCCGCCTCCTCGAGTTCGAGGGCCAGGACCACTTCCCGTGGGTCGGCGACAGCGAGCCGCCGCTCGCGGCGATCGAGGAGTTCCTCACCGGCGTGCGGCCCCGGCCCAGCCCGGAGCGCGTGCTCGCGACCGTCGTCTTCACCGACATCGTCGACTCGACCGGCCGTGCCGCCTCGCTCGGGGACCGCCACTGGCGTCGGCTGCTCGAGGAGCACCAGCGCCTCGTGCGCGAGCACCTGGAGCGCTTCGAGGGTCACGAGGTCAAGACGACCGGCGACGGCTTCCTCGCGACCTTCACTGGGCCGACGCGGGCGGTCGAATTCGCGCGATCGGTGAGTGTCGCCTCGCCGGAGCTGGGGGTCGAGATCCGGGCGGGCATCCACACCGGCGAGCTCGAGCTGATGGCCGGGGGCGACGTGGGTGGGATCGCCGTCCACGTCGCCGCCCGCATCTGCGGCATGGCGGGCGGCGCGACCATCCTCGCCTCCCGCACCGTCCGCGACCTGACGATCGGCTCAGGGCTCGATCTCACCGCCGAAGGCAGCCACGAGCTGAAGGGCGTGCCCGGGAGCTGGGAGCTCTTCAGGGTCGCCGTGGACGCGCCGGAGCCCAAGGCGGCCTGACCGTGGCCGCCGGGCGACCTACGCGCGGATCGCCAGCAGCGCGATGGCCAGCAGCGGCACCGCGACCGAGAGCGCCTTGAGGGCGCCGTCCAGCGGCGCGGTGAGGGAGTCCCGGCTCAGCTCCTTCACGGTTCCGTCGGCGAGGCGCTGCTCCCCCTCCAGCGCGACGGTGCGCCGGCGCAGCTCGCGGACCGGGGTCGAGAGGCGCCGCTGGGCGGTGACCAGGAAGCTGCAGGCGGTGACCGCCGCGGCGACGGCGATCGCTTCCCTGGCCGAGTGGACGCCGAGCGCGTTCACCCACCAGCCGGTGAAGCAGGAGAAGCCGGCCCAGGAGAGGGCGAGCCAGAGGTCGGTGTGGAAGCGTCCCCCGAACCACTCGAGGTTGTAGGCGGGGGCGATGAAGCCGCCCGCCAGGATCAGCGGGATCAGGGTCGGCGAGACGACGAACACCCCGGCCACGCCGATCGCGAGGGCGCCGCCGAGCCCCCCGGCGGACAGGGCGATGAGCGCCCGCCGCGACAGCCGCGTGCCGAGCGGGCGGCCGTGCAGCTCGTCCAGCGCGTGCGCGCCGATGCCGACCGCGAGGAAGAACGCCGCCAGCGCCGCCAGCAGCCGGCCCGCGTAGATGTGGGGCGCCATCGCCGCGCCGATCGCCACGTTGCTGACGTGCCACAGCGTGTAGGGCGGGTGGAGCACGGTGACCACGTCGCGCCAGCCGCCGTCGGCGGCCATCGCGTAGAAGGCTGGCCGCGGCCGGCTAGCGGCCACCGACCGTGCCCCAGATGACGACGCCGCCGCCGAGGCTCATCCGCCTCACGTTGATCTCCTCGATCCCGGCCGCCTCCCAGAGCGCGACCTGCTCGGCGAGCGGGTGGGCACGGTAGAGGCCCTCGATGCTGGGGCCGAGGAAGCGCCCCGCCTCGTACCAGCCGCGCGAGACGAGGCGCCCGAGCGTCGGCAGGCCGACCCGGGTGTAGAGGCGCCAGGGCCACAGCCACATTCCGCCCGGCACGCAGAACTCGAGGCTCGAGACGCGGCCGCCGGGCCTGACGACCCGCGCCAGCTCGCGCAGCGTCGCCGCCGGGTCATCGACGTAGCGCAGCAGGTAGGTGAAGGTGAGGTGGTCGAACTCACGATCGGCGAACGGCAGGGCCTCCGCCTCGCCCTCGACGAACTCGACGCGCCCGGCCAGCCGCGGATCCGCCGCCGCCCGCCTCCTGGCCCGGTCCAGCATCGCCGCGCTCTGGTCCAGCCCGACGACGTCACAGCCCCACCGCTCGACCAGCGCGGCGCTCACCAGGCCGGTGCCGCAGGCGACGTCGAGGACCTTCTCCCGCGGCCGCGCCGCGAGCGCCTCGACCGCCGCCCTTCGCCAGCGCCCGTCCTGGAAGAAGCTGAATGCCGCGGCGACCTCGTCGTAGCTGCCGGGCAGCTCCCCAAACATCGCCAGGGCATGCTCCTTCCGGGTAACCGCCGCCGCCACCGTCACAGCGTCTCATGCGCCGGGCGCGGGCACCGGCCGCGGTCCGCGTGCTGACCCTCGCGCGCGAGGCGCGACTCCTAGACTGAACCGGCAAGCAATCGAGTCACCAAGCTCAGGAGGCCTCTCATGAAGGCACTTGCAGTGGTACTCGTCCTCGCCGCGGCAACCGTCACCGTGACCGCGTGCGGATCCAGCACCAACGAATCGACCAGCAGCTCGGCCGCGACCTCGAATGCGGAATCCGGCTCCGAATCCGCCGGAACCTCCGAAGGCGCGTCCGAACCCTCCGAATCATCCAGTTCGGAAACCGGCTCGTCGTCGGGCGGTGGGCCGACGGTCGCGGCCAAGTCGGTGTCCGGGGTCGGCACCGTCCTGGTCGACGCGGAAGGCAGGACCCTCTACATGTTCGCCCCGGACAAGGAAAGCGAAGTCACCTGTACCGAAACGTGCGCCGCCGTCTGGCCGCCGCTGAAAGTGGAAGCCGGCGAAGAGCCCGAAGCGTCGGGAGAAGTGAAGGCGAGCCTGCTGGGCACCCTTCCGGACCCCGAAGGCGGCGAAGTCGTCACCTACGCCGGCTGGCCGCTCTACACCTACGTCGCCGACGCCAAGCCCGGCGAGGCGACCGGACAGGCGGTGAACCTCAATGGCGGTTACTGGTACGTGATGAGCCCGTCGGGCAAGATCGTCAAATAGCGGACGGGGCCGCAACCCGACCCCGGGTGACCTGCCCCCTCGCCTAACAAGGCGCGCTCAAGGCGCGCCCGGCGCCCCGTCGGCTTCGCCCTGCTCGAGGTATCCCGCCGCATCCAACTCGGCAAGGTCGCCGAGGCCAACGCCCTGCTCCCGTCGGCTCTTGGTGATCGACGCCGACGGTTTGGCCTCCTCCTCGGGAGGCTGCTGGGACTCCTGCCTGTCCGGCAGCTTGGGGGCTTCCTGGGGTGGCGGCCGTAGGTCCTGTACAAGCTCGCGGTAGAAGTCGGTCGCCTGCTTGCGGATGTCTGCCGCGAAGCTGCCGCGATCGAGCCCGGCCTTCCTACCCATCGGGAGCGAGCGGGCGAGGATGAAAGCGCGCGGCTCACGCCCGGGGGCCTCGGACAGCAGCAATCGCTCGGGAGTGTCCCGACAGTCCCCGAGGAGCTCCGATGAGGTCTGGCGGGTCGAGGCGAAACGAACCTCGATGCGCAGGTCGTCGGGGGCGTCCCTGATCTGGCGGAGGATCCAATTGAGTTTCGCCTTCGGCCGCTTGCGATCCTTCGGGGCCGGGATCTCCACCGAGGTGGTGACCAGCCTCGCCCGGAGGTCGGCGGAAATCGTCATCGGGCCGACAGCCTCGGGGACTCTTATCGAGCGGGTCAGCAGGCCGGCGTCGGCGAGTTCCCTGGTCGCGTCCGCCACCCGGTCGGCAGCGCTTTTCTTGCGCGGCTTCAGGTGCTTCACGTCGACACCGAGTTCCTGGCTGAGGTGGAGGCAGAGGTACTCGATGAACTGCTCCCACCGGGCGGCGACGGCTCGTGCCCCGTCGTCACTTGCCCGGAGGGTTCCGTGACGTGCGGCGTCCCGTACGTTCACCCATCGATCACCCATTCCCTCAAAGCCGCTGGCGCCGGAGCGGGGATCATCGAGATAGCGGATCAACTCATTGAGTATCCAGGCCTGCTCGGGATCCGAGATCCCCCGGAACCGATGCTGGACGATGGCCTCGGTCAGGATTCGCCACCAGGAGATGTGGCGGACGGGAAGCTTGCCCACCTTGCGCTTGTCGACTTCGTACGGAAGGTTGGTGGCATCGCTGCGAATCTGGTTGCTGATCGTCAGCACCGCGTCGAAGCCGTGTTCGCGCGCCATGTCGATGTAACGCTCCACCTGACCCGCGTCGATGTTCGCCCGCCCGGTCTTGACCTCCACCAGGCACCTCCACCTGGTCTTTCCGCGGTCGATGCAGATCGCCCCGTCTGGGATGTGGGTCTTCCCGTTCCCGTCTTTCAGCCGAACCTCGGTGAACGTCGAGATCTGGCCCCGTGGCGCTTTCACCTCGGCCAGGAGGCCGTGTCCGAACTCCGGCACGACCGGCATCACGGCGAGGAGCGTCGAGGTGGCCCGAGTCTCCTGCTCCTCCTGGCGCATCTTTCCGGCCGGAATGAGTCGCGCGGGCGTCCAGCCTTCCCGCGGGTCGGCCTGCTCCCCAGCATGCATCTTGATCGTCCCCCCGTGTGTGTTTCCCGACGAGGTTCAGGAGACTATGCGGCAATCAGGGAGCCCGCAAGCGGTTGCCGGCTCCCCTCGCGTGTCCCGCCGATCGACCAAGACCACCGCCAATGCGCAGCCGGCCCCGCCTAGACTCGCGGCGGTGGCCATCGTCCTCGCCCTCGCCGCGGCGCTCTTCTTCGCGCTCGGCTCCGTCCTGCAGCAGCGCGCCGGGCTCGAAGCGCCCGCCGGCGGCTCCAGCTCCGGGCTGCTCCTGCGGATGGCCCGCCGGCCGGTCTGGCTCGCGGGGATCGCCGCCGACGCGCTCGGCTTCCTCTGCCAGGCGGCGGCGCTCGGCTTCGGCCGGCTCGCCGTCGTCCAGCCGCTGCTCGTCACGAGCGTCGTCTTCGCGCTGCCGCTCGGGGTCCGCCTCACCGGCCAGCGGGTGCGGCGGATCGACGTCGGGGCGGCGTTCCTGGTGGTGGCGGCGCTGGTCGTCTTCCTCACCTTCGCCAACCCCTCCGGCGGCACCGCCAACCCGCCGCTCGGCGACTGGCTGATCGCGATCGGGGCCTGCCTGGCGATCTGCGTGCCGCTCGTCCTCGCCGGGCGGCAGCGGTGTGGCACCGCGCCGCGCGGCGCTGCTCGGGACCGCGACCGGAATCCTCTTCGCGCTCTCCGCCGCCCTCACCAAGGCCGTCGTCGACGAGCTCGGTGCCGGCGTCCTCACCGTCTTCACGACCTGGCACCTCTACGGGCTCGCCGCGATCGGGTACGCGTCGATGACGTTGAACCAGCTGTCCCTCGACACCGGCGCCCTCGCCCCCGCGATCGCCACCAGCATGGCCTTCGACCCGATCGCGAGCGTCGTCCTCGGCGTCGCCCTGCTCCACGAGGCGCTCAGCGCCGGTCCCGGCGAGATCGCCGCCACCGTCTTCGCGCTGCTCGCCGCCGGCACCGGCATGGCCACCCTCGCCCAGGAGCAGGCGCAGCTTGCGCCACCGCGTCCGCCCGAGCCGAGAATTGAGCTAGCAACCGCTACCCCGATGCCGCCAGGAGACCAGCCGAACATCGACCGCCCCGAGTTCCAGGAGGCGACGCGGGCGCGGCGCCTCGCCAAGCTCGAGGCGCTCCGCGCGCGCGGGGTCGACCCCTACCCGGTCCGCTTCGACCGCGACGCGACCGCGGGCGCGATCCGCGAGGAGCTCGGCCGGATCGCGCCCGGCACCGACACCGGCCGCGTCGTCCGCCTCGCCGGACGGCTGATGGGCCGGCGCCAGCCACGGCGGCCTCGGCTTCGCCGACCTCGAGGACGAGACCGGCCGGATCCAGCTGCTGGTGAGCCGCGACCGGGTCGGCGAGCAGGCGATGCGCGACTTCGCCGACCTCGACCTCGGCGACTGGGTCGGCGTCGAGGGGACGGTGATCGCCTCCGACAAGGGCGAGCTGTCGGTGCGGGTCGACCAACTGCCGGCTGCTGGCCAAGAGCCTGCGGGCGATGCCCGACATCCGCCACGGCCTCGCCGACCCCGAGGCCCGCTACCGGCGCCGCTACCTCGACCTGCTCCTGGAAGAGGACTCGCGGCGGGTCTTCCGCATCCGCTCGGCGGTGATCGCGGCGACCCGACGGACCCTGATCGAGCGCGGCTTCCAGGAGGTCGAGACGCCGGTCCTGCTCTCCCAGGCCGGCGGCGCCGCGGCGAGGCCGTTCGTCACCCACCACAACGCTCTCGACATCGACATGACGCTGCGGATCGCCCACGAGCTGAACCTGAAGCGGCTGATCGTCGGCGGCATGGACCGGGTCTTCGAGATCGGCCGGGTCTTTCGCAACGAGGGCCTCGACACCCGCCACAACCCCGAGTTCACGCTGCTCGAGGCCTACCAGGCCTTCGGCGACTACCACGACATGATGGACCTGACCGAGGCGATCGTCGCGGCCGCCTGCGTCGAGGCGATCGGGACGACGAAGGTGCGGATCGACGGGCACGAAGTCGACCTCGCGCCGCCCTGGCGACGGGCGACGATGGCCGCGCTGATCGAGGAGAGCGCCGGCGTCCGGATGCATCCCACGATGCCGGTCGCCGCGGCGCGGGCGATCGCCGACGAGCGCGGCATCGGCTACCTCGACGTGTGGGGCGCGGGGAAGATCATGGCCGAGGTCTACGACGCGACCGCCGAGCACCGCCTCCTCGAGCCGACCTTCGTCATCGACCACCCGCGGGAAGTCTCGCCCCTGGCTCGCGCCCACCGCGACGACCCGGACGCTGACCGAGCGCTTCGAGCTGGTCGTCGCCGGCCGCGAGCTCGCCAACGCCTACTCGGAGCTGAACGACCCGGTCGACCAGGCCGCCCGCTTCCAGACCGAGGCCGACCTGCAGGCGGGCGGCGACGAAGAGGGCGAACCGGTCGACGACGACTACGTCGAGGCGCTCGAGTACGGGCTGCCGCCGACCGGCGGCCTCGGCATCGGGCTCGACCGACTGGTGATGCTGATCTCCGGCGCCGAGGCGATCCGCGACGTGATCCTCTTCCCGACCCTGCGCCCGGAGGGCCACGAGGGGGCGGACGGATCGGCCGCGGTCTCCTCCGCCGGGGCGCCCTCCGCCGCCGACCTCGCCGCCCCCGAGCCCGACGACCACCACCCCGGCCCCGGCCCGCTCGTCGTCGAGGATGGCGAGGCGGTCGCTCGACACCGCCGCCTCCCGCCGGCCCGCCCACCTGCGCCGGCTCGCCTGGGCGAGCGTCGTCGCCGCGATCTTCTCGCTGCTGCCGACCGCGACCTCGATCCGCTTCTCCCTCGGCCACTTCTCCTTCGTCCGCGGCCAGGACCGCATCGCGAGCCTGATCGTCTCGGTGGCGATCGGGCTCGGCATCCTCGCCATCGCCCGCGGCCTCAGCCGCGGCAAGCGCCGCGCCTGGACGGTCGGCGTTGTCCTCTTCGCGCTCGCCGCGCTGATCCACCTGTTGCGCGGCCCCGACCCGGTCGCCGTCGTCCTCTCCGGGGCGATGCTGATCGCGCTGATCTGGTTCCGGGACGACTTCCGCGCCCGCAGCGACCCGGGCTCGCTGCAGCAGGCCTTCGTCTTCGTCCCGGCCTACCTGATCCTCGTCTTCGTCTTCACCAGCATCACGCTGTTCGCCGAGCGCGAGCAGGTCACCCCGGGGCTGACCTTCATCGGCAACGTCGAAACCACCTTCCTCGGCCTGGTCGGCCTGCCCGGCCCCTACACCTACCACCGGGAGCTCTTCCACGACTTCTTCGAAACCGCCCTGGTGGTGCTCGGGATCATCGGCCTGCTGACGCTGCTCTACCTCGTCTTCCGCACCTTCGTGCAGGCCGAGCCGCCGACCCCGGAGCGCCGCCGGATGGCGGAGGAGATCGTCCGCCGCCGGGGCGACGACACGCTCGACTACTTCGCCCTGCGCCGCGACAAGAACTACTTCTTCTCCGCCGACGGGCAGTCGCTGATCGCCTACCTGTACGTGCGCGGGACGGCGATGGTCGCCGCCGACCCGATCGGCCCGCCCGCCAACACCGGCCAGACGCTCGACGAATTCCTCGCCTTCTGCCTCGAGCGCGGCTGGCGCGTCGCCTTCTTCGCGGTGCGCGAGGCCGACGCCGAGCTCTACCGCGAGCGCGGCATGCACGTCATCTACCTCGGCGACGAGGCGATCCTGCGGCTCGACCACTTCAGCCTCGACGGGCCCGCGCGCAAGGCCGTGCGCGCCGCGGTCAAGCGAGTCGAACGCGAGCACACCTTCGAGCTGATCGCCGACGATGAGGCCTCCCCGGCGCTGGTCGCCGAGTTGAACGGCATCTCCGAGGAATGGCGCAAGGGAGCGCCGGAGCGCGGCTTCACGATGGAGCTCGGCGAGGACGTCGGCGGGTCCAGCCGGGACTTCGTCCTCGCCATCGCCCGCGACCGCGAGTCCGGCCGGGCGGAGGGCTTCCTGCGCTTCGTCCCGATCTACGGCGACGAGCCGGGCTACTCGCTCGACCTCATGCGGCGCCGGCCGGACGCCACCAACGGGATGACCGAGTTCCTGATCGCCCGCGCCGCGCAGGCGCTGGGGGCGCGCGGCTTCAAACGCCTCTCGCTCAACTTCGCCGCCTGGGGGCGGCTGCTCGACTCGGCCGAGAACGCGGGCCTCTCCGGCCGCCTGCAGCGGCTGATGGCGAAGGGCCTCAACCCCTTCTTCCAGATCCAGAGCCTGCGGGACTTCAACCAGAAGTTCGGCCCCGAATGGGTGCCGCGCTCGGTGGTCATCGACGACGTCTCCGACCTGCCGCGGATCGCGATGCTGTACGCCGGGGTGGAGGGCTTCCTCGAGGTGCCGGTGCTGAGCCGCGTGCTCGAACCGCCGATCCGCCAGCGGGTCGACTCCGAGCCGGAGGGCGACGCCGAGGGCGAGGGCGCCGCCGAGCGCGAGGGGGAGGCCGCCGGCGTCGAGTGACGCCGGCCCGAGGGAGTCGCCCGCCGGCGCCGGGTGGCCGGCGCACGATCGCCCGGGACTAGGCTCCTGGCGGTGCCGCGCTCCCGACCGCTCCTCATCGCTGCCGCCGTCGTCGCCGCGCTGCTCGCCAACTACTGGGTGCTGGAAGGGCTCCTCACCACCCACTACGACTTCGGCCGGTCGTGGATCAGCGACCTCTCGGCCCGCTCGGAGCCCGCGGGCTCGACCTTCATCGTGATCGGCGTGGTGGCGGGGCTGGCGCTGGTCGCCTACGCCGTGCTCCTGATGGAGACGCTCGGCCGGCGCTCCTCCCTGCTGCGCCAGGGCACCGTCGCGCTGCTGATCGCCGCGATCGCCACCGTGGTCGCCGCCGCGGCGCCGCTCAGCTGCGCCCGGGCCCTCAACCACACCTGCACCGCCCGCGGCGACCTCTGGGACACGATCCACGCGATCGGCACCGGTGGCGAAATCGTCGCCACCGTCTTCGCCTTCGCCCTGATCGGGCAGGGCCTCATGGGGATCCGGCGGCGGCCCGCCGCCCTCCTCACCTTCGCCCTCGGCGCCCTCTGGCTCGCGCTGATGATCGTGCTCGGCATCAACTACCTGAATCACAGCGTCGGCGAGCTGAAGGGCGCCTTCCAGCGCGTCGACCAGATCGTCTTTGGCCTCTGGCTGCTGGTGCCCGCGGCCGTCGCCCTCCCCCGCCCGATTCCTCCCCCCACTCCACAGGTGAAAAGTGAGAGCTCTCTTCGCAAATAGAGAGCAGACAATTACCAACCCTTCACGGTCACCTCATCGCGCCGGGGAAGCATGCCCGCACGATGAATCGAACCTCGAAGAGAACTTCCCAGAACCGGGGCGTGGTGATGGTCGGCGGCGGCCTGGCCACCCAGCGGGCCGCCGAGACCCTCCGCCGCCGCGGCTACGACGGACGGGTGCGGATCGTCTGCGCCGAGTCCGACCGGCCCTACGATCGCCCGCCACTCTCCAAGGAGGTCCTCGCGGGGGCGGCGGCCGACGACACGGTCGCCTTCCGGCCGGCCGAGTGGTACCGGGACAATGACGTCGAGCTGCTGCTCGACGCGCGGGCCGTCGGCCTCGACCCGCGGGCGCACCGGGTGCGGCTCGAGTCCGGCGAGGAGCTCGACTACGACTCCCTGCTGATCGCGACCGGCGGCGCCGCCCGCCCGGTGCGGTTCCTCGAGCACGAGAACGTCCACACCCTGCGCACGCTCGAGGACACGCGGCGGCTGCGCACCGAACTGCGCCCCGGGGCCCGACTGGCGATCGTCGGCGCCGGCTTCATCGGCCAGGAGGTGGCGGCGACCGCCCGCCGGCTCGGGGTCGAGGTGGCGATCGTCGAGGCCCTCGACACGCCGCTCGAACGGATCCTCGGGGAGCGCCTCGGGAGCTGGTTCGCCGACCTGCACGCCGAGGAGGGGGTCACGGTGCTCACCGGCAACGGCCTGATCGGCGCCCGCGGCGGCGACCGGGTCCAGGAGCTGATCCTCCGGGACGGCCGGCGCCTGCGGTGCGACGTCGTCGTGGTCGGGATCGGCACCGAGCCGGCGACCGCGTGGCTCGCCGAGACCGGCCTCGACGGTGGCGCCCTGACCGTCGACGCGTACTTCAGGACCGAAATGCCCGACGTCTATGCGGCGGGCGACGTCTGCGCGCCGTTCGATCCGCGCCACCAGGCGCACTCCCGCACCGAGCACTGGGGCGCCGCCGCCTGGCAGGGCGCCGCGGCGGCGAAGGCGATGCTGGGAGAGGAGGCCGGCCCGCCGCCGCTGCCGAGCTTCTGGAGCGACCAGTACGGCGTCCGCATCCAGTGCGTCGGCCACCCCCACCTCGCCGATTCGGCGCATTTCGACGGTGCCCCCACCGACCGTGACTTCGAGGTCCTCCTCACCCGCGCCGGGCTCCCGGTCGCCGGCCTCGCCGTCGGCCGACCCCGCGCGATCCCCTCCCTTCGCAAGCTCATCGAGGCGGGCGAGCCGCTCGCCTCCGACAGAAAGGAACCAGTTCGATGAATTTCCTACCCGTCGTGGACGAGGCCGCCTGCGCGGGCCATGGCGACTGCGTCGACGTCGCCCCCGACGTCTTCATCCTCGGCGACGTCGCCTCGGTGATCGACACCGGCCCCCGCGACCTGATGGTGAAGGCAGCCGAAGCCTGCCCCGCCGCCGCGATCACCGTGATCGACGAGGACTCCGGCGCGTCGGTCTACCCGTAGCTGGTTCATTCCACGACAGCGCACGGCTCACCCATCGGGTGAGCCGTGGCATCGGCCTGGAGACCCGTGGGCCCACGGGTGCGCCGGATCGGTCGACCGGCGGGCCGGGGGAGCGTCGCGGTGCGCGATGATCGGACCGTGGACGACGCGCCGGATGCCCAGCCGAGCCAGGCGGAGCTGTGGAATGGCCGTTACGGCCAGGCCTGGGTGGAGGCCCAGGAGATGCTCGACCCGCTCTGGCGGCCCCTCGAGGACCGGCTGGCGGAGGCGGCCGGCCGGCGGCCATCCGCCCGAGTCCTCGATATCGGCTGCGGAACGGGGGCGACCACCCTCGCCGCGGCGAGACGCACCGGCGCGCAGGGCAGTTGCAGCGGCATCGACGTCTCCGCGCCGATGCTCGCCGTCGCCCGGGAGCGGGCCGAGCGAGAGGGAGTGGCGGCGCGCTTCATCCGTGCGGACGCCGAAACCCACCCCTTCGAGCCGGCCGCCTTCGACCTCTTCATCTCGCGCTTCGGCGTGATGTTCTTCGCCGACCCGATTGCCGCCTTCGCGAACCTTCGCCGGGCTGCCGCGGACGAGGCCGAGCTCCGCTTCCTGGTCTGGCGCGGCCCCGCCGAGAACCCGTTCATGACCACCGCCGAGCGAGCCGCCGGATCACTCCTCCCCGTCCTTCCCCCACGACCGCCCAACGCACCCGGTCAGTTCGCCCTCGCCGACCCAGACCGCACCGCCAGGATCCTCGCCGACAGCGGCTGGAGCGCGATCGACATCCAGCC
This sequence comes from uncultured Actinomycetes bacterium, assembly GCA_963763265.1. Classification (GTDB taxonomy): domain Bacteria; phylum Actinomycetota; class Thermoleophilia; order Solirubrobacterales; family 70-9; genus VAYN01. The sequence goes on from CAVXNN010000004.1 coordinate 413,042, forward strand.
CCACCACATCCCCTGCACCCTGCCCGAGTCCCAACTGGTCCGGTTCTTCAGCCAACTCGGCCCCGTCGGCCGCGCCCTCCAAGACGCCGACGAGCCCACCCGCGCCCAGGTGATCCCCAAGGTCCGCGCCGCCTTCGACCCCTACGTCGAAGGCGGCAAGGTCCACTTCTCCGCCGCCCTCTGGGAGATCGGCGCGCGGGCCTAGAGGGAGAGTCCTTCACCCCGCTCCGCGTGCCCCGCCTGGGGTCTGCCGTGTGGGGGATCCATCCACGAGCCTCGCGCCTCCCGTTCCGGGGAAGGGAGGCGAGGGTCCAGTCGGGCTCGCCCAGCCGGGCTCTTCGCTCTCTTCGTGACCGGCTCGCGACGATCCCCGGGGCGATCTGGTTCGGCTGGACGCAGGGGTGGTGGGGAGGGCGGGTTCCGGCGGATGCCGCGGACCCCCGGCGGCGCGTTCATTGTCGGGGGACGAGCCACCTCCGCACCCGGCCGCCCCTGAGATACTCCATGGCGGAAAGGGGAAGGGGACCGCGAATGGAGAACGCCGCACCTCAGCCGATACCGCTCTCGACCGAGACGCCGATTTGGAGTCGGTTCTTCACGGTGGCGCCCCTGGTCATCGTCGGCACCAAGGAAGGCGAGGGCTACGACCTGGCCCCCAAGCACATGGCGATGCCGCTGGGCTGGGACAACTACTTCTGCTTCGTCTGCAGCCCCCGGCACTCGACCCAGGTCAACGCGCAGCGGACCGGCGAGTTCACGGTCAGCTTCCCCCACCCCGACCAGGTCATCGAGGCCAGCCTCGCCGCCGGGCCGCGCGAGGCGGACGACTCCAAGCCCAGCCTCGGCGCCATCCCGACCGTGCCGGCGAGCACGGTCGGCGGGGTTCTGGTCCGCGACGCCTACCTATGGCTCGAGTGCGAGTTGGATCGGGTGATCGACGGCTTCGGCGCCAACACGCTGATCGTCGGCCGGGTGGTCGCCGCCGCGGCGGACAACCGCTCGCTGCGCGAAGCCGAGCGCGACGACGCCGACCTGATCGCCGACCAGCCGCTGCTCGCCTACCTCAGCCCGGGGCGCTTCGCCAGCGTCGCGGAGAGCTATTCGTTCCCGTACCACCTCGACTTCAAGCTCTGAATGACCCAACACGACGACCTGCTCGGGTGGCTGCGGGGCCGCACGGGCGAGATGACCGACCTGCTCACCCGGCTGGCCGGCGCCGAGTCCCCGTCGCTCGAACCGAAGTCCCAGCGCGAGGTGCGGGAGATGCTCGCGGCCGAGCTGGCCGACCTCGACCTCGAGGTCGAGGTCCTGCTCGGCGAGGAAGCCGGCAGTCACCTGCTGGCGAGGGCGCCGGGCGGGCGCGACGACGAGCCGGTGCAGCTGCTACTCGGGCATCTCGACACGGTCTGGCCACTGGGCACCCTGGAGAAGATGCCGGTGCGGCTCGACGACGGGCTCCTCCACGGGCCGGGGGTCTTCGACATGAAGGGTGGCCTGGTCCAGATGATCTTCGCCCTCCGCGCCCTCGCCGAGCAGGGCATGGCGCCGGCCTACCGGCCGGTGATCCTGATCAACGCCGACGAGGAGATCGGCAGCCGCGACTCCCGCCCCCACGTCGAACGGCTCGCCCGCAACGCGGCCCGGGTGCTGGTGCTGGAGCCGGCCTTCGGCCACGCCGGAAAGCTGAAGACGGCGCGCAAGGGAGTCGGGCGCTTCACCTTGACGGTGCGGGGCGTCGCCAGCCACGCCGGGCTCGACCCCGAAGCCGGCGTCAGCGCGATCCTCGAGCTCTCCCACCAGGTTCAGCGCCTGTTTGCGCTCAACGACCCCGGTCGGGGGATCACGGTCAACGTCGGCACGATCGACGGCGGCCTACGCGCCAACGTGATCGCGCCCGAAGCCGCGGCGCGGATCGAGGCGCGGGTGGTCGACTCCGAGGACGCCGCCTGGGTCGAGGAGCGGATCCGCGGCCTGAAGGCGGTCGCGGAGGGCATCTCGCTGCGGGTCGAAGGCGGCTTCGGCCGCCCGCCGCTGGAGCGGACGCCCCGCAACCGCGCGCTCTGGCAACTCGCCCGCGACGCCGCCGCCGAGCTCGGGATCGAGATCGACGAGGCGCTGGTCGGCGGCGCCTCGGACGGCAATGTCACCAGCGCCTTCGCCCCCACCCTCGACGGCCTCGGCGCGGTCGGCGACGGAGCGCACGCCGAGCACGAGCACGTCGTCGTCGCGCGGATGCCCGAGCGGGCGGCACTGGTGACGCTGCTGCTGACGGCCTCACCAGAAGGCGCGGCGGCGTGACCGCGGCGCGCATGGTGATCGGCAGCGTCGCCCGCCTGGCCGACTTCGACGGCTGCCCGCCGGAGATCGTGCCCCGCGACCGGGCGCGGTGGGCCAACGGCGACTTCGTCGTCTGCGAGATGCTCGACGAGGGCCCCTTCCGGATCGAGATCCCGAGCGGCGAGAACGACTCGATCAGCCGCGGGGACCACCTGATCGGGGCGCTCGGCACCCGCGCCGCGACGCTGCAGGCCGTCGGCACCTGGAGCGCGGTGGAGGACGACCTGTTGCTCGACACGCTGACCCCGGCCGCGGTCCTCGGTCGCTGCACCTCGGCCTCCCTCCCTCCCCCGCCGATGGCCAAGCTCCGCTACCTGGGTCACGCCGCCCGCAACGGCGAGCCGTGCACGATGCACGGCGCGGTCGCACCGATCCCCCAGCGGGCGCTCGAGGCGCCGGTGGTGCTGATCATCGGCACCTCGATGGACGCGGGCAAGACGGTCTCGGCGGTCGCGATCGTGCGCGAGCTGACCGGCATGGGACTACGCGTCGCCGGGGCGAAGCTCACCGGGGTCGGCCGCTACCGGGACGTCCTCGCGATGCGGCGGGCGGGCGCCTTCTACATCACCGACTTCGTCGAGGCGGGCCTGCCCTCGACCATCGCCCCCGTCGACGAGTACGAACTCGCCCTTCTCCACATCCGCTCCAGCCTCGCCGCCCAGGAACCGGACGTCGTCGTCGCCGAGGCGGGAGCTTCGCCCCTCGAGCCATACAACGGCGATGCCGCCGTGCGCCTGCTCGCCGACAACGTCCGGATGACCGTCCTCTGCGCCTCCGACCCCTATGCGGTGGTCGGTGTGATCACAGCCTTCAACAAGGAGCCCGACCTGATCGCCGGCCGCGCAACGAGCACCTCCGCCGGCATCGCCCTGGTCGAAAAACTGGCCTCGATCCCCGCGCTCAACGTCCTGGATCCTGCCAGCGGCCCGGACCTGGCCGCGCTCCTGCGACGCCACCTCGACTGAACGGCCAGCGACCGCAGACCAGCCACCGCAGAACTCGTCCCGTTGATGGACGGCGCCGACGGGAGGCGAACCGGCGACCTTCGGCCAGAAGGGACGAAGGGCGTTGACTTGGGGAGCAGGTTTGCGGTGGGGATGTGTCCCGGACAACGGCCGGTATCGCCACAGCGGCACTGGCATCTTCTTTGCTTTCCCATTTATCTCCTCTCCCCTTCCCATATTCCCCAGCATAGTCTCCCAAATTACATAGCCAGCTTTCCCAATTTGCATTATCCTCATAACGATGCCATCCAACTTCATCAGGCACAGTCGCACGCCGATCGTGGAAGCACTGGCCGATACCCGCGTCGTCTACGTGATGGGCGCCAGGCAGGTGGGCAAGAGCACCCTGACGGGAGAGATCGCGACGAGCGAGCACCTCGCTGACGTGCTCAGCCTTGACAACCGAGCGGCGAGGGATGCGGCGAGCAGCGACCCCGAGGGATTCGTGGCCGGCCTCTCGCGCCCGGTCCTGCTCGACGAGGTCCAGCGGGCCGGCCCCGATCTGCTGCTCGCGATCAAGGGGGCCGTCGACGCCGACCAGACGCCGGGCCAGTTTCTGCTGACGGGCTCGGCCAACGTCTTCACCAACCGCAAAGTCCAGGACGCGCTCACCGGACGGATCGAGATCATCACCCTGTGGCCGCTGTCCCAGAGCGAGATCGAGGGATCGGCCGGCAATATCGTCGACTCCCTCTTCTCCGCGGCGCCGCCTCAGATCAGCGATGCCCCGGTCGGCCGCGGGGCCTTCGCCGATCGAATCGCGGCCGGTGGATACCCCGAGGCGCTGAAGCGCAACGGCTCACGCCGGGCCAACTGGTTCGAGAACTATCTCAAGACGACGCTCGACCGCGACCTGCGCGACATCAGCGATGCGCAGAAATTGGGCGAGATGCCGCGGCTGCTGAAGCTGCTGGCGGGTCGCGCAGCGAGCCTCCTGAACTCCTCGGAGGTGGGCAAGCGACTGCAGCTGGAGCACAAGACCGTCCGCAGCTACACGACCCTCTTGGAGACCGTCTTCCTGGTCAAGACCCTCCCCGCCTGGAGGCCGTCGATCGGAGCTCGCGAGTCGACGACGCGCAAGGTCTACATCGTCGACAGCGGCCTCCTTGCCCATTTGCTCGGAGCCGACCCGAAACGCCTCGGCGAGGACGAGCGAGTCACCGGAATGGCGCTCGAGAACTTCGTCGCGATGGAGGTGATGAAGCACCTCGAATGGGCGAGCACCGACGCAAGGCTCTTCCACTACCGAACCGGCAACGACGAGATCGACCTCGTCCTCGAGGATCGCTCCGGAGCGATCGCCTGTCTTGAGATCAAGGCGGCGGCGACGGTCCGCGAACGAGACTGGAGGCCGATGGCGAAGATCCGCGATGCTCGCAGCGAGGACTTCCGCGCCGGGTTCCTGATTCACGCCGGCGCCCAGACCGTCCCGCTCGGCGATCGCCTCTGGGCGGTTCCGATCAGCGCTCTCTGGACATGACCGGGGACGCCGCGGGCATCAAAGTCAATCTCCGAGAGTTTGAAAGGACCGAGGGTGGCGCG